>CAUUKA010000001.1:0-162216 GCA_963545945.1 uncultured Candidatus Saccharibacteria bacterium
AACATCAATCCTAACCCCAATAACGACATGGAAGTAACATTGAAGGCTAAGTGGATTCTTCCTCCAATACAAAATTTTGACTGTTCGACTTTAGGTATGGAGCAAACTAAGAGGTTACGAGACATAAGAGACGATAATATTTATACTGTAGCTAAACTAAAAGACGGCAAATGCTGGATGACACAGAATCTAAGAATCATCAACAAAACTATCACTCCAGCGGATTCTGATGTGACGACAAATTATACTATTCCTGCATCATCATTATCTGGCTTTGATGCCTTTAATGTTTCTAATGCTTATATAGACCCATCTTATGGTGGCTACTATAACTGGTACACTGCTACCGCAGGAACCAGCACAACTGCAGTATCTACTAATGGACAGAATGCTGCCTCTTCAATCTGTCCGAAGGGATGGAGATTGCCAACTGGACATAATGGTGATCTCCGAGCTCTTTCTAATCAATATAATAATTCCGCTTCTGCTATATTATCTACTCCGGCGAACTTTGTGCTATCTGGTGAAGTATATGAAAATTCATTTAACGAATCTGGTGCAGGTGGTAGCTATTGGTCTTCTACGGTTGGTAGCGATGTTAATTCGTATTATTTCGGACTATATGATTCGAGCTTCAATTTTCTGCATGCCTGCAGTAAACGTTACGGGTTTGCCGTCCGTTGTCTTGCGCGATAAGATTTAAAAAAATAAAATAACGTTTCTGCTATAATTGAAAATATGAGAAAAGTATTCACTGATGGTTCTGCGTCGCCAAATCCTGGTCCTGGAGGGTTTGCGGTGATTGATAGTATTAGTAAAAAACCTTTGATTTTAGGACGTGGAAAGAATACCACGAATATAAAAATGGAGGGGGAAGCAATTCTTGCTGCAATGAAAAATATTCCTGAAGTGGAGA
Source organism: uncultured Candidatus Saccharibacteria bacterium (assembly GCA_963545945.1). Taxonomy (GTDB): domain Bacteria; phylum Patescibacteriota; class Saccharimonadia; order Saccharimonadales; family Saccharimonadaceae; genus Nanosyncoccus. The sequence goes on from CAUUKA010000001.1 coordinate 917, forward strand.
TTTATACCGATTCAGAGTTTTGGATTAATGTTTTGACAAAATGGGCGAAAAAATGGGAAGAAAATAGCTGGAAAAAGGCAAATGGCCCAATTAAAAATTTGGAATTAGTGAAGGAATTATTTAATAAGTTTCAGGAGACTGGAGCGAAATTGGCTTGGACGAGAGGACATGTTGGGACAGAATTGAATGAGTTGGCAGATGAATGGGCGAACAAGGCGAGAGAGGGGATTAGCTTTGCTGATTTAGAGATTATTGAAGTAGAGGAAAGATAAATGAAGAAAATTATCATCAAATATAAACTAAAAAATAGAGATGATTTTGAAAAAAGAGTGGAACAAGAGGGTTTTGATTTTATGCCACCTTTTTGGCAACATGAAAGAGTTTATGTGCCGAAGAATTATCGAAAAAACAATTCATATCCAAGGCTGATTTTGCGAACAGAAATGAAAGCAGTCGATAGGCCAGCGAAATATGAATTGGAATTGAGGCGACATATTGAAGATTCGGGAATTGATATCGTTGAGACGACATTAATTAGAGATTATAGTGAAGTGGCAAATATAATTTTTCAGTTAGGATTTGTTTTACAAAAAGAAATTGCATCAACAAGGCAAAAAGTAGAAATTGATGAAAAAATAAGTCTAACAATGGAAAAAATTGAGAATATTTCGGGATATTTTGGGAAAATGGAGCGAGAAATATCAGATGACGAGTCGATTGAGAGAATGAGAGAAAAAATGATTTTGAGAATGGAAGATTTTGGACAGAGTAGAGATAAGATAATAACTGATACTTATGCAGAACATGAAGTTTGACAAAGAATTAGAAGAAAAGTAAACTAGCAAGATAAATTGGAGGTAAGATGGCGGAAATTACAAATGCTGAAATTAAGAAATTAACTGATTTTGATGTGTTTTTATGGGCAAATGAAATCGATGAGATGAAAAATAACGTTTCGGTTGAGCTGTTCTTATTCAATAAAAATTATACGCCATATAAGGTGCGATATTCAGATAAATTGACGGCGTCAGTTAAGGCGATGTTCATGATGGAGGCGGTTTCTTATGTAATTAAAGAGGCTGATAAGGGCTTGGAACAGAGAGAGTATGAAAAGAGCGATGGAGAAGATAAAGTTGTTTATCGAACAGACTTAGCGAATGTGATACGAGCTGAAAGCTTAATTAAACTGATTGAAAAAGAATATAAAGATATTGAATACTTTAGTGATGGGGGAAATGAGTTTAAGAAAATTAAGGGGATTATTGCGAAGTTTTCTTATCCTGGAGGTGAAGATGGGACGAAAGTATTTTACATCGCTAAAGGTATTGCTGCCAGTTCAGCACTAAAAGGTGCAACTAGTTGGGAACTAAACGGTGAGAGCTTTGAGCCTTTTGCAGCTGAAATTGCGATTAAGATGCCAGAAGATAATCAAGTGGCGATTATCGACGGAAATGTAGTAATTTTTAATCAATCTAAATTTGAAGGATTATTCCAATATGACTACAAAACCCAGATGATTGCAGAGGCAAAAGCGAAAGAGTTGGAAGAGAAATATAAGTTATCGTTTGCAGAAGGTTTAACTTTGAACGCATTATTGCAGGATAAGAAGCCGTTAGTAAAAAAATTGCAGGCGATGGATATTAAAGAGGAAATGTCACAAAAGCAGTTGGTGGAATATTCAGATGAGATGCAACTGGAATTGATGACGGATGATGATGGTTCGATTATTATTATGGATGATAAAGATTTGACAATGTTTGTTAATTTGTTGAATGAGGATTATTATGTTTCTCCGGTAAATGGAAAGCGCTATGAAATTAAATCGAAAAAATTGCTGAATGAGCCTGAGGGTGAACCACCAAGAGGATAACTTTTTGGGAAGAGTGGCTGTGCTTTACAGGTAGTTGTTTTGATAGTATAATTAGGGCAATAGGGATTTTTTCGTGGAAAGTGTTCTTTTGATGGTGTTTTTCGCGATAAAAATAAACAGAAAGGACGATGATGGAACAAGAGAAAGTAATACAGATTGCTGGATCAATTACGGTAGATGAATTGGCAAATGAGCTTGGTCTGTCAGTTACGACCTTGATTGGGGAATTATTCAAGCAGGGAATTGTTGCAACAATTAACCAGCGGTTGGATTTTGATACGGCAAGTTTGATTATAGAGGAACTGGGGGTTAAAAACGTAAGCTTAAAAAAGAAAAACACAGCAACGAAAACGTCAGAAGTCAGAAGGGAATTATCTGAAAAAGCAGTTTTAAGGCCACCAGTTGTAGCAGTAATGGGACATGTTGATCATGGAAAAACAACATTACTTGATACTTTATTCGGTAAAAAAACCGCTTTATCAGAGGCGGGAGGAATTACTCAGCATATTTCGGCCTATCAATTAGATCACGAAGGTAAAAAAATTACTTTTTTGGATACGCCTGGACATGAGGCGTTTGCGGCGATTAGACAACACGGAGCAATGCTAACTGATATTGTAATTATTATGGTGGCGGCGGATGATGGAGTAAAACCACAGACGATTGAAGCTATTAAGTTTGCGCAGAGTGCTAATGCGAAAATTATTGTGGCGATCAACAAGATTGACCGTGAAGGGGCGGATATACAGCGAACCATGGCAGATTTGTCGCAACATGGACTCCAACCTGAGGAGTGGGGAGGAGATATTGTAATGGTGCCAATTTCGGCAAAAAGAGGTGATAACATTGATAAACTGATAGAAATGATATTATTAACTGCGGAAATTGAAGAATTAAAAGCAGATATTGAGATACCAGCAGAAGGCTTGGTAATCGAATCTCATATGGAAGTAGGGAAAGGGTCAGTAGTCAATCTATTGGTGACGGGTGGAGAGTTGAAAACAGGTGAGTTTATCGTTGCTGGTTCAACTTACGGAAAAGTGAGAACTATGGTTGATTTTCAGGGAAAACCAAAAGGTAAAGCTTTACCATCTATGCCGGTAATCGTCACTGGATTTAAAGAGTTACCAACTTTTGGTGACAGATTTGTTGAAGTGGCGGATGAAAAAACTGCAAGGAAACAAGCGCTAATAAACGCACAGGGAGTTTCAGACGTAACTTCGAATGTAACTTCGTCGGATTTATTGAGAATGATGAATGTTGCGGATAATTCAAAAGTATTTAACGTAATAGTAAAAGGTGATGTATTAGGGTCAGTTACTTCGGTGGTTGATTCTTTGAAGATGATCGATACGCATGGTGAAGTCTCGTTGAATATTGTTGCAACTGGTGTAGGAGATATTACGGAGAATGACGTTTATATGGCGGCAGGCGACAATACGGTAGTTTATGGTTTCAATGTCTCAGTTCCGACGAATATCGCTAAAATAGCGGCGAGAGACGGCGTATCAATTAGAAATTATCGAGTGATATATGAACTGATTGACGACGTTAAGAAGTCCATGGAAAACTTACTTGATGCAGAGATAGTTGAGGAAGAGATCGGTGAAATGAAAATCAAGGGAGTGTTTAGGACGGAAAAATCGTCAATAATCGCTGGTGGTGAAGTGTTATCTGGAAGAGTGGTAAAAACCGTGACGAGTAACGGTGTTGCCTTGGAAGTTTTTGGACGGGTTTATCATGAAAAAGCGTTAGTGGGAGAAGTAAAAGTTGATTCATTACAAAAAGAAAAGATGGTTGTAGATGAATTGATTGAAGGGGAAACTGGTGGTATTTCGTTTAAATTAGAGAAGAAATTAGTAATTAATCTCGAAGATAGAGTTAAGTTCTTTACAAGAGAGCTGAGAAAAAAGAAATTGTAAGATTTTGTTCTTGTAAGATTTTGTTCGGTTTCTGTTCGGTAAAAGGGGAATTGTGGGTTTTTAAAATAGACATAAAAAGTGATTTTTGAGGACGTTTTGGTAAGGGTGGAGTGAGAAGTGGAAGGGGGAATAAAGAAAAGAAAAGAGAACTAAAGAATTTGAAAAATCTGTGGAAAACTTGTGAAATATGAGGTAAAAATTATATTTCACAAGAAAAAATAAAAAAGTCAAATAAATTAACAGGGGTGGAGGAGCTAAAATGCCTATTTCAGCGTATTTTTAGTAGTTTGGCGATTAGGGGTATGTAGCTTGGTGATTAGAACTATGTAACTTTATTGTTTAAGGATTTATTTATAAACTAAGTTGTGGTTAGATCGTTTCTTGATGCTTTTATGGCTTTTTAAGAGGCTACTTTAGGTATAATTTTTGACAATTTTCGCAGTAAAACGGATAGCGTCATGTAAGGATTAGCAAAGAATAGTTTGAGAAAGCTACGGAGGAAGAGTCTCCCCTCCAAAGGCTGGGGGTTAAGAAAAGTTATTGGTAAAATATGCTCAAGCCTCGTAGGTGGTATGTCGTAAAATGGTCATTGTGCGACATTAAGACTTTTTGCATTTTGAGTAAATTAACTCATGATAATTATTTTTGATTGGATCAAAAACTTGATATTTGGAGGCTTAGACCTTAATGAATTAGTGATGTATGACTAGAAAGCTTGAATCATTGTCATCATTCTTGTTTTTTGCGTTTTTTAATGAATTAGTATGAGGAGTTGGAAGGTTTTTGCTTGTAGGAACTCCTGGAACGCCATCATGCAAGTCTGATGCATAGTTTGTCGCATTTCTAATGAAAGACGGCTTCTGGTGGCTCTCAAGGCTTCGTAGGGCATTGTTCTTATGCTTGTTTTTACGATTATGATTAAAATTGCGCTCTTTGATTTTATAAGGATTTTTCTCTAGAGTAATTCCCTGAATTTCTTCATAACTTTGAGGAAGTTTGGCGTTAATTGTTGATTTGAGATTTTTTAGATCATTACTGGAGGAGCCCCCAAGAAGTGCATTAGGGGAAACTTTAGCTTTTTTCAGGCTTAAAATAGGGTCTTTTCCACTAAAAATAGCTTTAATTTTATCATTCTTAAGAGGTATTACGGGGGTAAAAGGGGATTGTTTATTGTCGGTTAATTCCGCAGGAATAGGGGCAGAGGGTTGTCTACCGGAATCTGATAATTCTTTTTTGTATTTCTCACTCTGTTCAATAGTTTCACGAATTTCAGCTTCTACTTCACTACGAGGTCTGGAGTATTTATCGCGAGAATTTGCGATAATGAGATCAAGATTATCTTTTGGTGTACTTGGGATATTTAAGGTTGTAGCGGAAAAAGCTGGTACCTTTTCCCCGTTGATAATCATTGAAATGACAAAATGACGATTATTCATTTGAATGAGGTCGGATTCTTCAAAAGTAGGTTCAAATTGTTTAGATAAAATTGGTGCGTCGTCAGCAGAGACACGAAAACTAATAGTAGTTCCAACGTTGCCAAATACAGCATCACGGACAGAATCAGTCATCTGAGCGATATATTGATTTGCAACAGTAAGATTTAGGCCATATTTTCGAGCTTCCGATAAGATCACGGCGAAAGAATCGGTAGCAAAATTCTGAAACTCATCAACGTAAAGATAAAAAGGACGACGATCAGCTACATTGGGAATGTCTGAACGGCTCATGGCGGCGAGTTGTACTTTTGTAACTAGAAAAGCCCCAAGAATACCGGCATTGTCTTCACCGATTAAGCCTTTAGAAAGGTTAACGACGAGGATTTTTCCTTCGTCCATAATCTTGCGAACATCAAAACTGGATTTAGGTTGTCCAATAATATTACGGATAATTGGATTAGCTGTAAAAGCTCCAACCTTATTTAAGACTGGGGCAATAGACTCATTAACCTGCTTATCATTCCATTGTCCGAATTCATGTTTCCAAAACTGTAACACGGTAACATCTTGACAATAATTGAGAGTTTCTTTACGAAAATCTTTATCGGTAAGCATACGCGAGATGTCGAGCAGGGTGGTGTTTGGTCGATCTAATAGAGCGAGTAAGGTATATCTTAAAATATGTTCCAAACGAGGTCCCCAAGAATCGCCGAACATACGTTTTAGTACGCCAATGACTTCGGAACAAATGTTTGGCTTTCTGGTGATGTCTGATAATTCTAATGGATTAAAGGCGACTGGGAATTGGGTATCTGAAGGATTAAAATAAATGACGTCTTTAATTCTTGATTCGGGAATAAAACGAAGATTATTGATCGCAAAATCGCCATGAGGATCAATAATACAATAACCTTGATTGTAGTAGATATCAGATAAGGCAAATAATTCAAGCAGTCCACTCTTTCCTGCGCCAGTTTGCCCAATAATATAGACGTGGCGTGAACGATCGTGGCGAAGCATGCCGAATTGATGATTGATTCCACGAAAATTAGTTAGACCAAAAGCGGAAATATTTTCATCTTCGACTGGTCTTCCGGTGATAAGAGGTAGTTTTGCTGGAGGTTCAGCGGTTTTTGAAGTTGCCCAAACGATATTTGGTGTTTCAACTGAAGTATGTGGTAAGTGATAGACGGAGGCAAGTTCTGAAATGTTAAGAATAAAACCTGAATCTTCGAATTTGCGCAAATAGTAGCTATCGAAAGTGTTTTTGTCGAAAGAGCTATTAATCTGTTTAAAACCGTTGAGATTGGTGGAATTAAATTGCTTAAAAGTACCAACGATGGCCTGCATGTTTAATCTGGCAGAAATTTCATCCTGACCAAAATAGGCTAGACGAATTTTTACCTGATAACCTAATTTTGTGGCTTTTTCTTCTGCGGCTGAGATTTGAGTTTTTGCACGTTCAGAGAGTTCAACTTTAGCATCGGAATTAGTTCCCCCAACCGGCGGTTGTGATAACGCGCTTAATGCTTGAATTAGCCATGCCCAGTCAATCCCAAATAATTTGAAGTTTTTAGCGCCAGCTTTGATATAAGAAATCCAATGATCGGATTGTTTATGCCAAGAATCTGGAACTGGTCGAGCGAGTATTTGAATCCGAAGCTCTTCCTTGTTTCCTGTGCCTAATTTAGCCAGAGTACCAGTAATACCAGCTAGGGGATCGACTTCAAAGGTATTGAAAGTTTTAATTGGCAACGCTTCGTTTGCGGAAAGTCCTAATTCAGCAGTATGGATAACAGGATAATCGTCTTTCCCTTTTTTAGCGTAATCTTCTTCGCAGACATGAATTTGAACGCTTGGATATTGCGCATAAATCTGCCCCTCAACAAAGTTCTGAAGATTTTTAGGAGTCCAAATATAAAATTGAATCTTTCCGTCAGTACTAACAATCTCGAAACTCAAATGTTCTTGAATACCACTGGATTTTTTCAAATCATTAGCGTCTCGCAAAATTCCATGAAGACTAGCAAACATTTGTTCAGCAGCTAATTCTTTTTTATCGTTAGTACGAGGAATCTCTAGCATTAAAAGAATGGAGTCAACGTTCAAAATTTTTAATTGGTTGATTTTTTTATAATTGCGATAAGTGAGAAAAACAAGAATACTGATTAACGGAATCCAAAAAATTGGCATTAAGATAAAATGTAAAAGATAAGCTAACATCTTATAGTTATTTTAGCATAAAAGAGGTTAAATAGTAATTTATTCATTAACAGTATAGGAGTTTTTGTCAACTTTTTTGAAAAGTTTTTTGTCTTGCAGATTGAGAAGAATAGTAGTTTCTTTGACTTTTCTGAGAGCAAGAACGCGTTTGACGATTTGTTCGCGTGAAAGAGGTTTTTTGGATTGCTTCAAAACATCTTGAATAGTGTCGGAGACAGTTCCCTTTTTATAGCCCCAAGAATCTAGGGCGTAAATGCCACGACCAATCAGGACAAAACGCTCGTCTTTAATTAGTTCATTATGAATAGCTTGAACAGTAACATCTTTACGACGAAAATCAGAATTTTTAATAGCTTGAGCAATTTCTTCGAAATGCATCGGTTCTTTTTGATTTTCAAGTACCACATAGATTTTGGCACGAATATTTTTAGGATTAACGGTTGGCCATTTGGCGAGCCCCCAAAGATTATTTAGGGTTGCAAGTTGCTTTGAAATTGACGCAATAGCCTTAATATGGTCTGGATGCTCATAATTTAAAGTATTGTCAAGGTCGTCAATACTCAAGGGTGATTTATTTTGTTTAATTAATTTGACAATTTCGTCAATTTTAGTACGAACGGTTTTTTCGTCGCCATATTCAGCAATGCCAATCGCATTATAATATTTATTACTATCTTCAATAACGGTTAAATTTGTTGAGATTTCACCAATAAAATTAAGGATAGAGAACTCTTTTTCAGTGGCATTTTCGCCATAGATTTTTTTAGCTAAATCTGGGATTTTGGCAATTCTACCCATTTCCGTAAGGTTACGAATGATGATTTTTTCAGCCATTGCTAGCCCGTCAATTTTATTATCTTCGGCATTAATACGAAGGCGAATAATAATCGCCTTTTCAAGCTGTCTAACACGTTCACGGGTGATAGATAAAATATCTCCAATCTGTTCTAGAGTCTCTTTTGGACTATTTAAGCCAAAACGACGAGAGATAATTTCTTTTTCACGGTCTTGTTCAATAATGTCTAAACTACCATCAACCGCCTTCGCGATTGTTGCCCCGTTTTGATTCATTTTTATAATTCCTTTATTCCACCACAGTTAATAAATCATTTGATAAAATATAACATATTTTTGTGCTAGTGTCAAATAATTCGTATAAATTTGAATTTTTTGTACTTATAACACTATTCTAGCATATTTTTTGTAGTTTGTATAAAAAGTTTTATGAAAATTTAAAAATAAGCGTAATTATTTTATAATTTTTTGGCTTTTTTAGCAGAAGAACGTTTTTTCTTGATAGTAGAATGTTTAGCGTGGCGTGAAGTAGATTTTGGTTTGTTCTCGAGTAGATCTTTAGCCTCTGCAAGAGTAATAGTTTTAGGGTCTTTACCTTCAGGGATTTTGGCATTATTTGGACGTGGACGACCTTTGCCGGAAGTGGGTTTAATTGGAGTTCCTTTGATGTAAGGTCCATATGGTCCAATAATGATTTTTATTTCGCCCCAATCGGCAATAATAGAACTTTTTTTCTTATTATAGAGTTCTTCGGCGGTTTTGAAAGTAATTTTGTAAGGATTTTGAGAAGCATCGGTTTTAGAAAGAGAAATATTATAAGGTCCGGCAATAAGATATGGACCAAATGGACCATTAGCGGCGATTAACTCAACTTGGTCTTTAGTAAAACCTAAAGAGCGGGGGAGTGATGGAAGAGCGAGTTGTTTTAAGGCTAATTCAAGAGTCACGGTTTTAACGGTTTTACCAGATGGGAGTGGGGCAAAACGTGGTTTTTCGCCTGATTCTTTTTCATTTTCGCCCAGTTGAATGAAGCCACCATTGCGACCAATTTTGGCATAGATTTTCTTTTGAGTCTTTGGATCGACTCCAAGTTCAACTGAAGCATTGTAACGTCCAACAAGGGCGCCTTGGTCAATTGACTTAGAAAACGGTCCATAAAAATCTTTGAGCATTTTTAAGCGAGTGAGTTTGGCGTCGGCAATTTTGTCCAATTGTTCTTCAATATCAGCTGTAAAGTCATAATCTACGATGTCGCTGAAATTTTCACAAAGAAAATCAGAAATTAATTCACCAATTGGAGTCGGAACGAGTTTACCCTTTGTAGCACCAGTTTTTTCAGTAACTTCGGTAGTAGAAATGGAATTGGGGACAATATCGCTAGAAATGGAATCTTCACCATGAAGAATAATTTCGATAATTTTACGCTCAGTTCCCTCAGATTCCCCTTTATTAACATAATTACGAATTTGCAGGGCAGAAATAATAGAAGCATAAGTGCTAGGACGGCCAATTCCAAGTTCTTCAAGTTTTTTAACGAGAGAACCCTCAGTATAGCGAGCAGGTGGTTTAGCGAAGCTTTGGCGGGCGGTAATTTTTTGCATTTTAACTTCATCACCTAAAGATAACTTTGGTAGAATAATATCTTTAGTATTACCATAAACTTTAAGAAAGCCATCAAAAATGACTATCTCACCTTTAGCTAAGAAGAGATAAGGTGTTTTTTCGGGAGAAATAGAAATAGTGGTTTTATCAACTATAGCATTAGCCATTTGAGTAGCGAGAGTACGGGAACGAATGAGCTGATACAATTTTTGTTCGTAAGAATTTTTGCCTGCGGACTCAGTAGTGATATTGGTTGGACGGATTGCTTCGTGAGCTTCTTGAGCAGAGGCGTCTTGGGTTTTAAAATGTCGAGAATGCAAATAATTTTCACCAAAATTTTTGGCAATATAGTCCGCGATGCTTTTGATGGCTTGTTCTGACAGAGAGAGGGAGTCCGTTCGATGATAAGTGATGAGGCCGGCTTGATAGAGTGCTTGAGCAGCACGCATGGTAGTGGAAGATGAAAAGCCTAATTTAGAGTTTGCTTCGATTTGAAGGGCAGCGGTAGTTAGTGGAATTGGATTTGCGCGAGTACCTTCAGTTTTGGCAATATTTGTAACTTTAAAAATCTTACCTTTTAGCTCAGTGAGGAGTTTTTTGGCTTCGTCTGAGTTTTTTGGTGAGTATTTTTCTAAAGTAGCGTCAAAAATTTGTTGTTTTTGGCTAAATTTGCCAGTAATTTTAAAACTGAAATTTTTGTCAAATTTTTCAATTTCGCGTTCTCTTTCAATGATAAGACGTAGAGCTGGAGATTGTACTCGGCCAGCAGATTTAGCCCCAGGAACTTTTTTGCGGACGATATCGGACAGTCCGTAACCAACCAACATGTCAAGTGTTTGACGAGCTTGTTGTGAGCTAACCATATCCATATTGATGGTGCGAGGAGATTTAATGGCAGATTCAAGGGCGGACTTAGTGATTTCGTGAAAAGTAATGCGATTAGTGTTTTTGGGCAATTTTAAAACTTCAAGCAAATGCCAAGAAATGGATTCTCCTTCTCGGTCTTCGTCGGTTGCTAACCAGATTTTTTCAGATTCTCGACTAGCTTTTTTCAATTCTTTGACGATTTGCTCATGTTCAGGATCAACTTCATAGGTTACAACAAAATTGTGAGCGACATCTACGCTAATATCTTTTCTGATATGGCCAACAGAAGAAAGTACCCGAAAATCTTTGCCGAGATATTTTTCGATCGTTTTGGCTTTGGCTGGACTCTCTACGATGACGAGATTTTTTTTCATTGACATATAATATATATGGTATCACAGAAAATCAAGCATAAAAACTATTGACGATAGATAGTGCTAATGTTAAAATAATGGCAGAGTTTGGACTGTTTTGGCGGTAATAAGAAAGGAATTACCGTGAGAATCGGTCATAAAAATAAAAATTTTTATAAGGAAATATTGGTTCCCTTTTTTGCAATTTTAACCGTTGTTGGTTTGGGGTTCTGTATACGTAATGTTACTTATGCTGATAGTTCTGCAACTACCCAAACTAAAGTAACAGTAAAAGTGAAATCAGTTATTTCGCTTAGTGCACCAGATAAAATTATCGTTGATCTTGGTGTACCGACGGCGGATGGAAAATTTGTATCTGGAAAAGACAAGATTAAGGTCTCAACTAATGATATTGCTGGATATTCTGTATATTTAACTTCATCTTCAGCTTCGACTGATTTGAAACATGAGAATACTGGGATTAATGCAAAAATTAGAACAATTTCTTCTAGTGAAAGTATTACTGGTGGGAAAACTAAATTTGACACTCAAAACTCTTGGGGATGGAGTGCAGATGGAACAGTCTTTAATCCGATAGTGCCAACTGGGACAAAACATTCTAGTACGGTAAAAACTTTGTTTAAAAAAGGCACGGAAGCTACGATTTCTGGTGGAACAAGTAATTATGAAGAGTCAGATTTAACGATCGGAGCGACGGGCGATTTATCCTTACCAGCAGGTAGCTATAAAGGCTCAATTTTGCTGACAGCAATTTCAAATAGCGATAAAGCAGTGCTCTGTTTGCATGATTCTACTATTTCTTGTTCTTAATATTTATTACTAAAAACCCTTTCTTATGACCGCATTAAAGCAGTCTAAAAATCTCCTGTAACTAATACGGGAGATTTTTGAATAAAAACAAAAAACCTCTGAATGAGACTAGGTAAGGGTGGGCATCACCTAGCCTCATTCAGAGGCTCTTTGTTTTCCCTATAACTCATCTCTCTTTTCGACACCGGGAGAACCCCGGTAGCGTGACCCACCCTCACACACGGGGCCCGCCGGTTATAGGGGTTGCTATGCCCTTAAGAGATGATTCCTTTCATAGTGGAGGTTTACTACATAGCCTATTAGACGAAAAATAAATTAAGAAGACAAATCTATAGGTTGAAAGGGGTCTTTTAAGAACATGCAACTTCTGTTATATTGGAAACAGAAATTATAGCTTTTTTAGGTGCGGTATAGAGGAGGGGATCTTTTTGTTGTTGATTCACTTACAAACCTCTAACTACTCTTTATTATATCATATAGGAAAAATTAAGTCAACACTTTGTACTTAATTTTGTTATAAAGCAACTTTAATGTAATAATTCGAGAAAAAAGCCATTAGCGTAATAACTCGAAAAAGAAGGAGAATAGTATGGATATTAAGAAGATAAGACCTAGTGATTCGGACTATTTAAGGAGATTAGATTTTTTAGAAGATCCTCCGAAAAAATTATATTACTATGGTGAATTGCCGGAAAATAATGCAGGATATGAAGGTTCGGCTAGATTTCCAAAAGAAATAGGTAGGCCTAAAACTGTGGCAATTGTGGGTTCACGGAAGATGACAGAGTATGGTAAAAATATTGCTTATAAGATAGCACGTGAATTGGCTGAAAATGAAGTAATAATAGTATCTGGAATGGCTACAGGGATTGACTCGATGGCACATGAAGGCGCAATGGCTGGCGGTGGAAAAACTTTAGCGTTTTTAGGGACGGAAATTGATAATATCTATCCGAAGTGTAATATCAATTTATTTGAAAGAATAATTACGTCTCATGGAGCAGTATTTTCAGAGTATCCGCCTGGTGAAAAATTGGGAATGAGATTAAAAGCGAACAGTTTTTTGCATCGAAATAGATTAATTTCTGGAATTTCGGACGCGGTAGTGATTGTAGAGGCAGATTTAAGGTCTGGTTCACTTAATACCGCTAGTCATGCGCTAGAGCAGGGAGTACCAGTTTTTGCAGTGCCGGGAGATTGGTCCAGGCAAATGTCGAGAGGATGTAATGGTTTGTTTAATAAAGGAGCTTCAGCTTGCACTTCGTCGGAAGATATCCTGAAGATACTATTTGAAGGAAAAACTCGAAAAATAAAACAAACGAAAGTTGATTTAGGTAACACAGAAGACGAAAAAAAGATTATAAAGTTATTGAAACGAGGCGTCTATGATGGAGAAGAAATATTAAAAGAATTAAAAATAACAGACCCAGAGTTTAATATCTCGAGATTTAACATAAGTATTACAACGTTAGAAATTAGAGGAGTGATAAAAAGAGGTGGTGGAAATCTATGGATATTGTGCTAATTTTTAATCCACTGATCAATTCTTTCGACCGTTTGGTGGAGGATGGTTGGGAGAAGTTCCCTTTCAGATGGAGTAAAACATCCAAGCACAAAATCAGCGTCGCCAATTCTGTGACGAACTATATCATTGGCGGTACCGATGCGAAGTCTAGGAAAAACTTCAGTCCCCAGTTTAAGAATAGCAGATTTTAGTCCATTATTTCCGCCTGCACTTCCCTTTTCACGAAGACGTAGCGTACCAAAGTCAAGCTTAAAATCGTCACAAACAATTAGAATATCAGAGGGAGGGATTTTGTAAAAATGACTAAAACCAATAATGGCAGAACCAACGTCGTTATAAAAAGTTTGAGGTTTGATGAAGATAACATCGTCTGCTTTTAAAAAAATAGCAGAATATTTTTCAGTTTGATTCCAACTGAGAGATTTGACTTTTGCATAAAAATCTAATGCTAGAAAACCAGTGTTGTGTCTAGTAAAATTGTATTGGTCTCCTGGATTTCCAAATCCGACAACTAATTTCATGAATATTATTATAATATAGGAAGGCAAAAAAAGAGGGACTTTCGTCCCTCTAAAGTGCGAATAATTAGTATTATTCTGTGAAATTGGGAGAACAGACTTCATAGTGAGCGATAAGTCTATAATAGACCGAGTCGACGACGAGCTTCGTTGCGATTTGCAGTAGAGATGCCAGCGATATCACTGCGTAAATTATCTGTTAAGTGAATATTGGCGCATCCTTGCCAGTCAAAGAACAAAAGTTGAGCATAAGTAAGTCCATTGCTAAAACATTTTTCAGGAGTACTGTCGTGAATCTGATCGACGTCACCACAAATAATTAACTTGGAGTTTTTGGCGGGACGCGTAATTAAAGTGTCGGCATCATCGATTTTAACGCGTTGAAACTCGTCAAGTATGACGATGGAGTCTTCGAAAGAACGTCCCTGTACCTGTTCGTATGGCACGCTGATGAAGTAATTATTGTAGATATAATCTACTTGAGAAGTTAACATTGCTTCATATCTTACGCGTGGATTGGAAGATTGTTTTTCGGATTTAGAAGGATAAAAAGTTTTGGTTTTATTACTTTTTGGCTCTTCAAAATCGTTAGCGATAAAATCACTGTATTCATCTACCATATTAAATAAATCAACATTTTTGGTACGTTTTTTCTTGGAACGAGACTTTGAATGACTTTTGTTTGACGAAAATGGATTGTCCTGTTGGCTATTTCGATAATCTTCTATTGATGCACTAGGGAAATCTTGATCGCCAAATCTTCGGAGTTCTCTACGTTTTTCTTTAAATTCGGGCGTGTTAGTGAGAAATGCTTCAATACATTCTTTAGCAAAAGCAACCATAGGCTCCATTTTATCTTCGGTTCCTCCAGGAAGAGCGCCAAGTGGATTTTTAGCACTAGCGGTAGTGACGAGAACTGCGCGTCGATACTCACCTTTTTTGATGGCATGGATGGCGTAGTTAATAGCTTGATACGATTTGCCAGTGCCAGCTGACCCAGTGGCGATGACGACTTTTATCTTATTATCATGCAGGGCGTCGAGATAGGATGCAATGCCGGAATTAGGAGCGATGACGCCACTACGTTTGAGATATCTTAAAGGATAAAAAGTATGATTTTCTTTGTGATATCTAGCTATATTGGCATACTGATCGCCTGCGAAATAAGAACGCGGATAAATATCATCCTGAGGCTTCATCACAATAAACTCATTATCGATTAACGACGGCTCATCAGGTAAGATTTTCTTAAAATCTTCTTCGCTCAACTTTTCGTCGTAGTAAAATTGCTTAAAAAGTTTTGTGGGAACAGTTAATTTGCGGATGCCAGTGTAGTTTGACGTGGGTTTAAAAGTAAAATTAACAGTTCTTACACCATAAATTGCAGAAATTGCCCGAAGCTCAGTATCATTAGTAATCAAAACACTGTCATCCGGCATTGGTCTTCGCTCACCTAATGCTGGCAGGATAGTAGGCAATTCTTCAAATGTTGTATTTTTTACAACATTTGCATAAAGAGCAGTTAATGCAATTTTAGTGTCGTTATCTTCACTGTCTATCGCCCAAGGAAGATTACTTAGAAAGTGTTTTGGTAGGGGTAAAATTGAAAGTTTTTGCCGATCAAGCTCGATGGGAGCTTTTAGGCACAAAACGTCAATCATGGAGCAATTTGCGCTTTTAAGTAATTTATCCAAACGAGAAAGTGCAGTTCTTGCTCTCATGCCTCTAAAAGAACGTTCCGTTTTAAGACAATTTAACTCATGGATAACAGTTAGTGGAATAATTAAATGTGCCTGATTAATGTCAGGCTGAAAATCAAGTGGCGGATGCCAATTTTTGTCATCTAAATCACGCAAAATATCTACGCAAGTAATTAAAACATTGGTGTCAAGCACGAAAAAAGGTGTTGTTTTAGTTCTTGGAGGTATTTTATCGTTATTATTTGGTGACTTAAAAATATTTTCTTTGAAATTATTCTTGGAAGTTTTTCCTAACTGTCTTGATGGAATCTGCGAAAGAGAATATCTTTTTCCGCGGTTAGTATAGGTATACTGGCTACGTTTTGACATGGTTATGTCCTCCTTGTTAAGGTACGATAATGGCGTCAAAGAGACTAAACTCAAGAGACGTCAACTACAAAAATGTGAGCATAATTGCCCACGTCTTTATTATAGTAGATGTAGGACGAATAGTCTAATCTTTTTTGTATCTATTTGAATAATTTTTACGCTTACCATTTTTGCGGTCGTTGTGAAAGCTAAATTTAATAGGTGTGCCAAGGAAAGGATAAAAATTGCGAATCTGGCGTTCAAGATAACGTTTATAAGACCAATGGAGAAGTTCCATTTCACGACCATGAATGACAAACCATGGCGGACATGTGTCAGTCTGAACAAGATATTTAAGTTTCGGATGAGTGTTTTTTAGGCCAGCTGGAGGATGCGAGAGGATAGCATCACTCAAAATCTTATTGAGCTCGGAAGTTTTTAGTTCATGATGTCTGGCTTCGTCTATTTTGAGAACGAGGTCAAAAATTTTTGTCACGTTTTTGCCGGTTTTAGCGCTAGTAATTAAAACTGGTGCAAAAGGTAAAAAATTAAAATCTTGCTCTAAGCTATCTAGAAGATGGTCGATTTCGGTATAATTGACGGTTTTCTCTGCTGATCGATCTTTTTTAGATTGATGATTGGGGTGATCAGAAAATTGTGAAATAAATGGTCTAGAGTTGTCAAGCAAATCGGATTTAGTGAGAACAAAGATAATTCCCTTGCCAGATTCGATAATTTGTCCAGCGAGTGATTGGTCGAGTTTTGAGTGAGTATCTTTGCTGTCAATAAGCAGAGCACAAACGTCAGCTTCCTCAATGGCAGCAAAGGTGCGGATAGCGGAAAACTTTTCAATTCCTACTTCTCGCTTTCCTGGCTTGCGAAGACCAGCTGTATCGAGGATTTCAATGGAAGTATTATTGTATCTAATGCGGACGCGATTAATATCACGAGTGGTGCCTTGTCGACTACTAACTATGGCTTGCTGTTTTTTTGCGAGATTATTAAAAAGGCTGGATTTTCCGACATTGGGACGACCAATTAAGGCAAGTTTAATTAAAGGATTACCATTTTCGTCAAGATTAATGGTTTTTTGAGTGCTGATGTGTTCGTTGTTTATAGTTTTGCGAGAGTCTTGCAAGTTAATATTTAGGATTTTAGCGATATGAGATTTTAGAGTTGCAATTCCCTGTCCGGTTATTGCGGAAGTGCGATGAGTTTCGGTAGGTTTGATACCTAATTTTAAGAATTCGTGATCTGATAGGGATTCGCCGAGGTCGGATTTATTTAGGACAAGAAAAACTGGTTTTTTTGATTTTAAGGCAGATTTTGCAATCATTTTGTCTTTTTGATCAGGATATTTAGTGGCGTCGAGAGTGAGAAGGATTAAATCGGCTGAGGCGATAGCATCGTTAATTTGATCTTGAATTGAAGCTTCAAAATCATCTTCAGGATTTTTAAGTCCAGCGGTGTCAATCAACAAAAAAGCATCGTCGATTTTTGCAATGACGTTGTCTCTGGTGGTACCTTCTTCTCGAGCGACAATTGCAATATTTTTATGAGCCATGCGGTTGAGCAGGCTAGATTTTCCGGCATTAGTTTGACCGATGAGGGCGATGATTTTGTTATTTGACATATCTATATAATTATATCATAGTTTCTATAAAAATACAAAAGTGTAATTGTCGAATAATTAAAACAAAAAATGCCTTTACAGGCATTTTTGATTTATTTGTTCTATTTGGTGATTCCGGCGGGAGTCGAACCCGCGATTTTCTGGATGAGAACCAGACGTCCTGGACCACTAGACGACGGAACCAAAAAGGATGAGATTATTTTAACATAGAGATAGAGTTTTTGCAAAATATCGCAATGGTCCACTATTTTTATACTAACAATTTGTATTAAAAATAAGATAGTTCTTTGATAATAATTTAGTTTTTTTATATATGATATAATTATAAGCAGTATGAGTGCGACGGATGACGGATGGATATTCAACGGTGGTCTTAATAGCAATCGGGAATCCGATCGTGCTTCGTCGTCAGAAAATAAATGGGGGAATGCGATTCAGAATAAAATACAGAACGCAAAATCTCTAGCAAGACAGGCGGAAAATGGCGCCGGTGATAATTCAGGCAATGGTAATGGATTGTCGTCGTTAATGCAGGCGAGAGAAGCTGAAAAGGCAAAATCGCAATCAGGGATTATTAACAATGTTAAAGGCGGGGCGTCAACGAAGTTATCGCCAAACGCAAAAATAAAATCGAAACTCAAACAATATTTGCCGACGGGGATTATTTTAGGGATTTTAACTTTATTCATGATGTTGCTATCTGGGGCGCAAGGTCTTGCTCCGATTGCTTTTTTAATGAATGGGCTTAATCAATTCAATCATACGAGAGAGCTAATTAATAAACGTTCGACTTATTTTATGCGTTATTCGTTTAATTCAGAGAGAAATGTTAGAGCAACTAGGGCGACTATCTTTGGTAAGGAAAAATTTAAGATTGGAAAAAGTTTAAGTTCTAGAATGCAAAAACAAGGAATCCATTTTGTGGATACTAGTCCAGATAATCCAAGCGGGGTGAGATTTTTGGCTTATCAAGATGAAAAAACTGGAAAATATTTTGCAATAGGAACGAACGATGCAGATGTGGGGAAATTGCCAGATTCGGCAAAAATCATGGGCGAAGACGGAGTATTGAAAGAAGTTTTTTTTGAAACTGACCATAAAATTAAGTTAGATGATGCACTTGACTCGATAGACGGGTTCTTTCGAGCATTTGACAAGGCGACTAGAACAATCAAGGGGCATATTGCTGGATGGTTCGATGATTTGTCCAAACTTCTGCATAAAAAGATTGGTAGTTCGAGAAATAAACAACGCGATACTAAGAAAATAGCGGATGAGGAAGAGGTGAGAGAAAATGCTCGAAAAAAAGACCAGGGCTTAAGTGAAGATTTGATTGGGGAGGACGGCAATTACGGTGGTAATTCTGAAGAGGATAATCCGAAAGTATCGGATGATGGCAAATCGTCGGCAGATCTTGAAAAAGGAGATCTTGGTGCGACAAAAAAAGATGAGGTTAAATTTAAACAAGATAATGAAGTGAATACTGCCGTTGAAAGTAAGATTAGAAATAAGGCACAGTTAGCTATCGGAGCGGCAGGTAATGTAACGAATTTGGCATGTACGACAATGAAGATCTATTCAGCAATCGATATGATTGTAGCCGGAATGCATATTGCGAACGTTTTGAATTATACAACAGGTTTTCTAGAAGCGATCAATAAGACACAAGCAGGTGATGCGGGAAAAGCCGAACTAGCAACTTATATGAATGATCTGACGAGAAAGGGTACAACGAAAGATAGTGAAGGTAATATCATTGAAAATAAAAATGCATTTATGACTACGGCATGGAATCAATTTTTTAGTTCAGGAGCAGTGAAAGTAGACCCTAAAGATAAGATGGCGGAGAAATTTAATAAAGAATATGTGATGAAGCAAGCAATCAGTGGTAAAACATTAGTATCTGGGGAAGGGGCTAATCTGATTGCTGGTAGTATTGCAAAAATGGGTGGCTATATACAGGCATATAAGAATTGTTTAACGGCGCAAAGAAACGTGGCGATTGCAGGAATGGCAACTGAGATTGCAAGTCTACTATTGGATGTTACTACATTGATATCAACAGGTGGTGTTGGTAATGTAATTAAAAGTACGCTGAAGGGGGCAGTAAAAAGCTTATTTGAGTCGAAAACGGTAAAAGCTTTGGGTTTTGCAATTGTGACTGGTGCAGTAATACAGGCAGTAATTCCACATATTGCGCAATGGCTAAAGATGGACTTAATTAGCGGAGCATCGAGTGTCGATAAAGCTTATGCGCTTAATTCGGGCTGGAATATTTATATGGGTAAGCAAACGCAAATGAGCTCCGGTTTACCGGCAAATGCAAAAAGACTGGCGGCTAGCCAGAAAGCGCAGAACGAAATTATTGCAAATGAAGCAAAATATGAGCGTTTGACTAAAAGTCCTTTTGATATTACGAGTAAAAATACGTTTTTAGGGAATATTGTCAATTCGTTAATGCCGATAGCCAATGTGTTTAATTCCCCGCTAGCGATGATGTCTACAGCAACAAAAACTATTGGTAAAATGACTAAACAAATTTTACCGAAGAGTTATGCGGAAGGTTCTGGCAAAGCAGAACAAACTAATGAGAATACTGAACAGTCTAATACAGAAGATTTAAACAAAGCGCAAACTTCAACTAACTATGATTGTCCGAATCTTTCACAATTGGAGTTAGTTGGCGACGCCTTTTGTAATCCGTATTACACTACGGATATGTCGACGATTGATAAAGAACCATCGGCGGTAATGGAGGATGCTATGAATAAGGATGATTTAGAAGGAAGAAATGGCAATTTTATATGGGATAATGTAGAAGAGAATGGTGGCAACCCAGAAATAAATCCTGGGTCAGAACTGAGTAAATGGGTGGTTGCTTGTGCGGCAAGAGATTCTCAGCCTGGTGTAGTTGATCCTAATATTATGGCTTCAGTGCAATTAATCAACACCGGTAATAGTACAGTAGATAATATTTTGGAAACTGGAACTAGCATGATTCCGGTTATTGGAAATCTAGTCGATCTTAAGAATAGTTTGGCGGAAGGTCAAAATCTTGGTTGGGCGACTGGACAATCGTGTTTGACGGAAGAGGGACTAAATTATTCAAGATATTCAGATGATCAAAGAACGATGGAATCGATGGGGATTATAGAAAAATCAGCTGTATCCAAGTTTTTGGAAAAGTTTTACGAAAAAAATCCTCTTGATAATTCAAAAGAAGGAATTATTGCAAGATATGCAGGAATGACAAAGAAGCAAGTTATTGCAACTCTAGAGACGGTAGAGTATTTAAATTATATTGCTAAATATGATGCAACGGGTCGAGGTCCAGAAAGAAAAACAACTAAACAAATAATAAAAGATGAGATTGGAATAAATAAAGGGATAATTAAAACGAAAAATTATTTATGGGAAGAAACTAATTTTGGTATAAACTTGCTTGACCATGTTGCAAATAAAAAAATCTATTATGCGGATTTAAGATCGAAAAATCAGATTGCATGAAAAAGGACGCAATAAAATTGCGTCCTTTTTTATTTAATGTTCCTATAATCGATATCGATAAGTGCATTTAGTCCTTCACCTGGTGCCATATAATAATACGGAAGAACGTTTTCTGGATTACTTTTTATACAGTGAATAGTCTCAGCAAATAAGCGTAATGCTGCTTTAGTATAAGTATAACCTTCATCATACCCAACAAGTTTAATAGGTGTGTAGCCATCCATCCAATAGTATTTACTATCTTGACTCGGAATTGTCCAGATATTGCATCTTACTGCGTAATAACCAGTACTATTCCATACACCACAATCGATTTGCCCACATGTACCTAATGGAAGTATTACCCTCCATCTTCCACCGTACCAACAAGTTATTAAATAGCCGGGAAGATAGGGATCTTCTTTGTCGACAGGGGTTTCTAAGAAATCGTTTCCTGAAAGAAAGTACCTTTCACAACCATTAGCGGCTAAAAAGGCATCCATGTCGAATGAATCTTCACCGATATAAAACTGATCTTCCGGAACGTAAGTGTTAAATCCCAGTTCAACAGGAGCGTAACCTACATATTCAGTTACGGTCTTGTATGGATCTATATCAGTTCTTGTGAGAATTACCTCAAGATCTTCTGGTGTGAAATCGATCGGAGTATATGAATTAACTCCAACATTGGTAACGGGCTGAGGTTCTTCGAAAAGATTCTCAGTGCTTGTTGCTTCGATGGTCGAGCTGTCTTCTGTTTTTGATGAAGTATCAAGTGAAGACGAATCGTCCAGTTTTACATTTGTTGACGACGTACTACTACAAGCAGTAGTGGTAATAATTAACGACGAAATAACGATAGATACTAAAAATCTTTTCATGGTGTTTTCTCCTTTTTAAATGTGCGATGAGTAAATGACGGTATCAGTATTTTTCTTAAGCTTCCATATAACTTAAGAATTACTTATATTATAGCACAAAATGCATAAAAAAGCAAGAGGGCCGTATTAGCTTTAGAGTAAATACCGATTAAGGATTAAATCTTAGTTTTGTTCGGCAAATAAGGCGGTGCGAACGGCGTTAAGTCTGGCAAGAGTGCGTTCTCTACCAAGTACGGAAAGAGTTTGGTGTAATGCAGGAGAAAAAGGTGCAAAAGAAACAGAAATTCGAATGAGACTAAAATATTCAGCAGGTTTTTTAGTGGCTTCAATAAGCAGTGCATTGAGGGTGTTTTGGAGATTTTGTTCAGACCATTCGGATAGATTTGAGAAAGTTGTTATTGTTAGAGATAGTAAATCAATTAATTCTTGTTCTGATAGCTTTTGAAGAAACTTATTTTTGGTGATTAGAGAGAGATCGATTTTTGGGTCAGCGAAAAAGTATTCTGTCATAGAACGTAAATCGGAAAGAGTTTTTAATCTATCATAAATGATAGATAGGACCTGCTTTTTATAGGTGTCAGGTTCAAATTTGGCGGATTCTGGCCAAAAGTCTAGAGTTCTACGGTAGAGCTCTTCGATTCCTTGTTCTTGCATAATTTTACGAATCCATTGCCCGTTATACCAATAGATTTTTACTTCATCAAAACGAGCACCGGAATTAGAGATTCGATCGATAGAAAATACTTGAATCAGCTCTTCTTTCGAGTAGATTTCTTTTTCTGTCCCGTCATTCCAACCAAGACAGGCTAAATAATTGAGCATAGCTTCTGGCAGAATACCATCAGCGCGATATTCGGTCACGGATTTGGCTCCGTCGCGTTTTCCGAGTTTTTTCTTGCCGTTGGTGGCGAGAATATGAGGAAGGCTAAGAAACTTTGGTGGTTCAATATTTAGCGCTTCATATAATGAAAGATAATTTGGAGTACTGGAAAGATATTCAACTCCACGTGCAATATGAGTTACTCCCATTTCATAATCATCTACGATGTGAGCGAAATTATAAGTCGGTAAGCCATCTTTTTTAATGAGAATGATATCATCACAGACTTCAGGCCCAGTATTCATGTCTCCCATCACTTCGTCATGCCATGAATAGGGTTTTGGGTCGGATTTGAAGCGAAGAGCGATCCCTTCTTGCCAAATTGGAGGATTTTTTGGACGATGGTTGCGATAGAGATAAGGGATTTTCTTAGCGTAATCATTTTTGCGATATTCCTCAATTTTTTCAGAAGGAGTATCATCAGCGTAAGCACGGCCAGAGTCGATAAGTTTTTGTGCCCATTTTTGATAGATTTCTTTGCGTGCTGATTGAAAATAAGGTTGAGCGGGGCCACCAACGATAGGTCCTTCGTCCCAATCTAGCCCAAGCCATTTTAGCGTATCTTCAATCAATTCAGTTGAACCCTCCACATAGCGTGCCTGGTCAGTATCTTCAATACGCAAAATGAACTTTCCGCCAGTTTGTTTTGCAATGAGGTAAGGATAGATTGCACTGCGGACATTCCCAATGTGAATATAGCCAGTTGGACTTGGCGCAAAACGAGTTTTAATAATTTTCATGATGAACAAATTATAACATAAAAAAGAGCTAAGAAGACGATAGGTTAAAGGGAGGTGGCAATGTGTTTAATCTGAGATTTGGAGAGGGTGTTAGGAGTGGCGGTAATTTTATAAAAAATACCGCGATTGACCCAAGCGGCATTGCTATGTGAGATATAAATAGTGATTCCCTGTTCGCGAATGGTATCATAATTTTTACCATAAGCACTTTTGACATAATTATTCTGGAGAGCAGTGCTATCCCAAGGGCTTTTTTCTTCAGACAAGGTAAACTCTTTATTGTCTGGACCTTTAAAATCAATCACTACTGAATTATTGTTATTAGTATATACGCCAGTAAGTGAAAAATCACGAGGAATAAAATTGGGATAAGAGGCTTCAATGCCAGTTTGAGCAGCGGCAACTCTTACGGAGATATTTGGCAGATTAATCCGAACGAACATGGCAAGAACCAGCATAACTGTTGTAGAGACAATAAAAGCGATAATAAGGCGTTTCCCTCTACCTTTAGAGCGTCTTAAATAAAGCTTTGGGGCAGGCATTTCCCGGAGAGCACGATCGACTGCGGCCTCTTTTAGGGCTTTTGCGGTTGAGATATGAGGATTGGGGGTTGTCAAAGTTTGAGGTTTTTTTACATATTGACGATTAAGGGTCGTTGACTTTTCGAGCCGACGATGTGGAGGTCTATTAATAATGTTTACTTTAATTTCGTTTGACATGAATAACCCTAAAAAGCTTATTCATATTATAACCTGTAGCGTAATATAAACGCAAGAGTTAAAGTTGTTCTTGAACTAAAGTTATACTGGATGAAGATTTTTCTAAATAATAGAGGTATTTATTGTTTTTACTGATAAAAATGCTGGTTGGCAAAAGATCTTTATTGGAAAGAATCGTTCGCTGATTGGAGCCATCGAAATCTGAAATTAATAAGTTTTTAGAATCAGAACTATAGCTATATAAGAGATAGTCGTCAATGAAACCAGTTGGAGAGGTAATTTTGTATTCAACTGGTTCTTCTACTTCAAATTCAACTGAGGCGTGATGATTATCTGAGCTTAAAATGAAAAACGAATTATTATTAGAGAAAAGAATATTTTTGGGGCTAAAATTGAGATTCGTTTTAAGAATTAGCTCAAGACTGTTAGAGGAGTCTGATTGTAAGTCGGTGAAGCGGTAGAGATATAGGACATTTTCTATAGTATAAACAAGATATTTGAAATCGTGATAGACTCGAATGTCGAATATCGGTGATTGGTCAACTGATAGTTCTGCAACAGTGGTCTTAATGTCGAAATCATCTCGAGTAGCGATTAAATATTTTATCGGGTGATTTTTAGCATTATCGGAATCATCTTTGACCGCTTTCGCGGTTGTAAGTATTAAAATAAAACTTTCGTGTTGAACAAAGTTTTCAATATCTTCCTCAACTTTTTCTAGAATATCGTTTTCTAATTTATAGAGAGTAGTGTCAATTAAGACAAGTAATTTTTTGCCATCATCGGTTTGGAAGGCAATTTTTTTATAAGGTTGATCGGGAAGAATGAAGCTTTTTGATGGATTTTTAAGATCAATTAAAGCGAAGCGTGGATGATTATTAAGATTGAATTGGAGGATAAATTTTGTGTTCGATTTATTCCAAGCACTGATAGAGAAATTAGAATAGGTGTTTTTAGTAGAGAATATTGAGCCAAGATCTATAGAAGAAACGGTAGGCGTAGAATTAAAATTATTAATTAAAGTCCAACGGGTAGGCTCACTTTCATAGAAGAAGGCATATTCTCGATCAGGTGAAAGAAAGAATGCGTGAGCGTTTTCAAAAGTTTTTACAGCAGATGATTCCCTTTCTTTTTTGAAGAGTTTAGGATGAGATAATTTAGTCAACCAACCTGATGAAATTTTAACTTTTTTGCTCCAAGTATCATAGCCATCTTTTTTAATAATTATTTGATGTTCTCCAGAAGAGAGCATTTTAGAAAAATTAGCAACTGTTGTTTCTGATTTATTGTCGACGGAAATCCTAGCATCTCTAGGAAAAGCATGGATGGAAAGTAACCCATTTTGTTCAATATGGAAATTAGAGTTTAATCGCCAACCTTTAACTGCCAATATTAAAATAATGAAGAGTATGATAACGGATACACCAAAGAAAATATCGATGAGAATGGTTTTGATAAAACGAATGCGCTTTGCTTTTTCAAATTCGTCCATATTTTACTATTTTATCACTTTATTTTCCGACTAAAAAGTTCCAGATTTTTTCGAAGAAGGAGCTTTCGTTCTTTGGCAATTCAGTCTTAGTGTTTTCGGTAGCGGTTTTTGAGGAGGTTTCGGTGATAGTATTCGGAATAGGACTAATTTGTTCGGCGGTAACAAGTAAGCGATAACGAGTGGTACCGAGTGGCCAACAGGTGATAAGAGTAAGCATAGGCTTTTTGGTATCATAAATTAGTGCATCTACGTTTGAGGGTTCAACAGTTTCCTTTTTAGTTAATTTATAAGTGTAGCGAGTTTTATTGTAATCGATATAGATTAGGTCTCCCTCTACTAAACGTTCTAGCCCAGAAAAAATAAATTTGTATTGATTGAAGCTATAGATGTCGCCAGCAGAGTGCCCAGTAATAACTGTATTGCCGATTTGTCCTGGAAAAGCCTCTGCTCCTGGGATTGCAAAATGTGCAACACCGTTGTTCATGGCATCATTGATGGTTTTAGTATCATTACTAATGCCAAAATGCACAGGAACGTCAATATTTAATTTAGGGATCATCAATTTATTTTGATCAGAGACGGCAATAGATACGGTAGGGTCAATGGCAGTGATATTATTGCCTTTATTATTTCCTGGAGCAATGTAAGCCATGATTGGAGCAAAAATTAATCGATTATATTGTAGGAAAAGAAGGAACAAAACAACGAAAATTCCTAAAAATAGAGGAAGATGTTTTGAATGACGTTTTAATTTGAAGCGTGAATTTGCTTTTTTTTGAATATTTTCTCGTAGAGTACTGATAATAGTGGTATTATCGGTGGCTTCTGGATTCAAGATATGCGCATTAAAAGAAGAATTTGTTTTTGATTCGTCTGGTTTTGAATTGATAATTTTTTGGCGTTCTGATTCAACGTATTGTTTAGCTGCCTTAGTGTAGTAATCGTTGTAGTATTTTTGATAATAATTTTGCCAAGCGGAATGGTATTTTGAGAGATCAAAATTAGTAGATAAAGGAGATGATTTGTAGTTAGTTGGGGTGGTCTGGGAATTTGAATTTTCAGAAAGCTGTTGTAAAGATTTTGTGGATGAAAAAATATTATTCGAATAAGATTCGAGAACTTTTTTACGGGCAATCTCAGTAGCGGTAAGGCGTTGACGCTCCTCAGAGGACAGCCCACCTGTGTCTGGGTTCATAATATATATTATACACTAGGATATTAGGGGAAGCAAAAATACGTGGTTTTTGTTTTTGAGTTGTTATTATAGTATAATTTTGGTAGATACTTGGAGTAATTTGTACTTTTAGAAAGGTGGGTGATCTTATGTCTATGAGTCCCGAAATAACTAAACTTAGATCGGAAAAGCAGAAGGCATTACATGATAAACAATCAGCTTGGTTTAATTATGCCTCTGCAAGACTTCGTACTGGTATTGCGTACGGCAATATGGAGTGCGCTAAGGAAAAGTTTATGTACGCAAAGGAGGAATTGAATAAGGTGCATGAAGAACTGCAAAATGTTAGTGTCCATTATGATAATAATTTCATTGAACACCTGGAATATGAGTTTACGGGAGCCAAGGTGCGATATGAATGGGCGAGAGCTGATTATGAGCAGTGTAAAGCTGAGCGGAAATTGGCTAAAAACAGACTTGATCGAGTCAAGATATATTATAAACACTGTAAAAAGAAACTGAAACGTAGCCTAATAAATCAAAGAAGAATCCAAGTATAATTTTAAGAGCGTCGAGATTTTACTCGGCGCTAACTTTTTTAGACAAAAGTATTATGATGAAGGAGGGTGTAGTTTTGAGGAGAGATGTCTTTTATTTTTTAAGAGTGATGAGTTAAAATTAGATTATGACTAAAGTTGATATCGAAAAACCAAAAAATAATAAGATTATCCTAGTTCGATTAACGATGATTTTTATGTTCTTCTTTAGTGTTGGTATGTTGATGGCTGGAATTATTAAAATTTGTAGAATACAACATGATTTAGGTGATAAAAACGTAACTGAACTATCTGCGGATATTGAAGATAAAGCCAAAAAGATGACGGAAAAAGAAGAAGAACGTGATAAAGAATATGTTAAAAATGGTTTTTCTGATGAATATTTTAGAATAAATGATGAAGTGGCGAAAATTAGTACAGAAATATCACGGGCGACGAATAGTAGATATATGCAAGAGACGGGTTTTAATAACCCAAGGAATTTTGGTGAATTGATGCGTATTGTGCCTGGACTGGTTATTGGAGCAATAACAATTTTAGTGTCTGGGATAATACTTTTTATCTTGAGAAAGCACTAAAAATATGGTATTTTAAAAGTAGATTTATTGAAAATCTGTTTTTATGTGGGCGAATGGCGGAATTGGTAGACGCGCCAGACTCAAAATCTAGTTCCAGCAATGGAGTGTGGGTTCGATTCCCACTTCGCCCACCAAAGTCAATCAGGAGGTGAAAATGAAACAAACAAAAAATAAAGAAAGTGTTATTTTTCGGTTTAGATTAGTTTGGGCTTTGGTTGGATTAATATTAGGATTTAGCTTGATTTTAATAGGTGTGAAAAATGGGGCGAATGGAAATTATTCTGGCTTAGGAATTAAGACCGAAAAAGAATTAAGAGAAGATATTGCTAAATTAGAGAATAAGATGAAAGTCTTGAAGATTGAGCAAGAGGAAATTTATCAAAAAACGGCATTATCGGACGAATATTATCGAAAAACTGGTGAAATTTCAGCAATTGATGGTGAAATTAGAGACATTGAAGCAAAGATTTTTAATATAAAAAACGGTACTTATGACAGTATAAAAAATGCAGTGCGACATAAAACTTGGACGTTGATTGGTGCTGGTGTGGGGGAGATTGTGATTGTATTATTATTTTTTAACCTAATAAATAAGAGAAAAGCTATACAAGGCGATATGTTTAAGAGCGGGAAAAAATGAATTTGGAGCTAAAAGGTTTATCTTATGAAGAAGTGAGAGAGCGTCGACGGGCAGGACTGGTCAATTTTACTTCGATAAAACCAAGTAAAAGTATAAAAAATATTATTTTTGAAAATATTTTCACTTATTTTAATGTGGTTTTTTTGATAATTGCGATCATTTTAATTTTAGTTAAATCTTTTAGGGATTTAACTTTTTTGCCGATAGTGGTTATTAATTCCCTGATCGGTATTTTTCAAGAAATTAAAGCAAAAATGGTGTTAGATAAAATTACGGTGCTAAACTCACCAAAAGCAAGAGTAATTAGGGATGGCAAAAAAGAGGCGATTTATGTTGAAAAGCTGGTTCTAGATGACGTGATTTTATTAAAAAGTGGAGATCAGATTCCGGCAGATGCAAAGATATTGGAGGGAGAAGTTGGTGTTAACGAAGCTCTATTGACTGGTGAAGCGGATGAAGTAATAAAGATGCGGGGAGATGATTTGTTATCTGGAAGTTTTGTAGTTTATGGCGAATGTTATGCTCGTTTGACGAAAGTAGGTATAGATTCTTATGCTTCACAGCTAACTATGAAAGCGAAAGCAATTAAACATGGTGAACAATCTGAAATTATTCGATCGTTAAATGGTTTTGTGAAATTGGCTGGTTTTGCAATAGTCCCAATTGGAATGTTGTTATTTTTACAACAATACTTTTTCGATAAGGCACCAGCAATTATTGCGGTTCAGTCAATGGTAGCTGCAATATTAGGCATGATACCAGAAGGATTGTTTTTGTTAGCTTCAATAACGTTATTATTGTCTGTAATGCGTTTGGCGAAGGCTAAGGTACTACTTCATGATATGAAAAGTATTGAAACTTTAGCGAGAGTAGATATGCTATGCGTGGACAAAACTGGAACGATTACTAGTGATAAAATGAATGTTGTTGAGACTATTTGGTTGGGTAGTGAAGAAAAAAATAAAGAATTGCTGCCGGCAATGATCGGAGAAGTGGTGGCAAATCTAAATGCGGATAATGAAACGATGTCGGCATTGAAAAGGACTTTTAAGAGGATAAAAGCCTTTAAGATGGATAATTATAGTGGATACGTTGGTTCGATTGGTTTTACTTCACAATATAAATATTCGGGAGTGCAATTTGAAAAAGCGGCTTTTGTTGTAGGTGCGCCAGAGTTTGTATTAAAAGATAATTATATTGAGTATAAGGAAAAAATTGAAAAGTACACAAAAAAAGGTCTTCGAGTTTTAATTTTTGGCAAATATAATAGTCGGTTGATTCAGGAGGGAGAAAAACCACAAGCGAAGGCATTAACGGCGAAAGTAATTCCATTTGGAATGATTATTTTGCGGAATGAGATTCGCGATACGGCAATGGAAACATTTAAATATTTTGTTGATCAAGGAGTGGAGATTAAAGTTATTTCTGGAGACAATCCAGAAACTGTGTCAGAAGTGGCGAAGCAAGCTGGAATTATTGGAGCAAATAAATTTGTGGACATAACGATTCTTGGTTCAGGTAAGGACTTCAAAAAAGGAGTGTTGGAGAATGTGATTTTAGGACGAGTAACGCCGAGTCAAAAACGCAGAATTATAAATATCCTAAAAGAAGCTGGTCGAACAGTGGCAATGGTAGGTGACGGTGTCAACGATGTTTTGGCTTTAAAAGATGCTGACTGTTCTATTGCGATGGCGTCGGGAGCAGATGCGGCAGTGCAAGCATCTCAGGTGGTATTGCTTGAATCGGATTTTGCTAAAATGCCACAAATTGTTAGCGAAGGTAGGCAAGTAGTAAATAATTTACAACGTTCAGGTTCGTTGTTTGTTGTGAAAAATATGTTCTCATTTTTAATGGCGGTAGTAGCTATTTTATTTACAGTTAAATACCCACTTAGACCAACGCAAGTCTCGTTAGTAACTATGTTTACGATTGGTATTCCGAGTTTCTTATTAGCGCAGATTCCTACTAATAAAATAATTCAGGGTAAATTCATGCAAAATATTATTTTTTCTGCATTGCCTGCTTCAATAGCGAACCTCGTTTTAATTATCAATGCGGCAATTATGGGAAATATGCTCCATCTTGGATTTGAAATTACTTCCACAATTTGTACAGTAGTTTGGGCAACACTCGGCGGGGTCTATCTAATTGATATTTGTAAGCCAATGGATAAAATAAAATCTGGAATTGTTGTATTATGTGTTGTTGGCTTTATAATTTGTAGCCTGTTTTTACAAAATCTATTCGCTGTACATTTTAGCCTTAATATCATTGGGTGGGGGATACTTGGCTTGACTATGGTTTTAGCTTTTCCGGTATTTGCGATAGCTAAAAAGATGGTGAATAAAATTAAAAGGTCTGAAAAAATTAATTTACTGATTGATAAAATTAAGTTAACAAAGTTTTATACAAATCGATAAGTTTAGTAATTTGAGTCGATTGAAGTGCTTGATTTTGATTTTTAAGAGCATGATGACTCATTTGTTCAATTAGGTTAGGATTATTGAAGATACTTTTGATTAACTCTGCCATGGCTTCTGGCGTACAATTTTTGGCACATAATCCTGATCTTTCAAGTATTACTTCGGACATATCTTTGTCACAGTAGATTACTGGTAGGCCGACTGCGCCTGCTTCTAGAAGGGTTAATCCTTGGGTGTCAAAACCATAAGAGTTAGTGATTGAAAGATGTTGTTCTTGTAGATATGAGAGAGCTTTTTGATGAGGCATTGCACCTAGAAAAACGACGTTGTCAGTAAGATGATGTTTTTTTACAAAAAGTTTGGCGGAGTTTAATTCATTTCCGTCGCCAAGAACAGTTAAAACGAAATTATTAGTAGTTTTTTGAAGGAGACTTAAAGACTGGAGAAAAGGAATAAAGCGTTTTTCATGAGATACACGGCTAGACCAGATAATTTTTAGTGGCTCTTTAGTCGGCTGAAAAGTACGAAGAGTTGATGTAATTTTCGTCAAGAATTCATCGGATACCCCGTTAGAGATTGGAATAATGGGTTTTATAACATGATAATGTTGAAGTTTTTTAGCAAAATGTGTTGACGGTGCAATAACTATATCGGCATAATTTGCCTGTCTGACCATTAATTCCCACATATTTTTAGTAGCGGAAGTTTTTGCAAGATAGTGGTCTTTTTTGATGATTTGCTCTTTAATAGTTGGAAGATGTAAAGAAGATAAGTTTTTATGTAGGCTATTTCGATGAAGATTATTAAGAAGAGTTCCAACAAGATTTTTAAATGGATGGGGTACATTCTTGGCAACGGCTTGATCTTCCCTACCGTGCATAGTCTGGACAAGTGGCAGATGGTATTTTTTAGCTAAGATGATAGCGGTAATACTGACACTGGCTTCGTAGTGAGCATGAATAAGATCAAAATCTTGATTAAAATTGGGAAAATTATCGTCAATGAATTGAATAAGTTTAGCTGGACTCTTAGCGATTGGTGCATGATTGATTTTTAGGAATTTATGAGTTGGTAAAATAACAATGGATTTATCTGAGCATTTTTGATTGTCGGGATAAAAAATGGTAACTGAATGCCCAAGTTTTTCGAGCGCTACTTTTTGAGCGTAAATAGAAGATGGGATGCCGCCAGAAATATGGAAGCCAAGGTCGGAAAAAATGGCAATGCGCATAATTAAAAACCTCTTTGAATAATATTGCGAATAGTCTTTAATGTCTTGATGTCTATTGTCGTAGAATAATTGACCTTATTCGCGATAAGGTATTTTTGAATATTTTTTACCCAATAGTCTTCTAGACCAAACAAAGCAGCGTAAGGTAAAAGATCTTCGTATAATTTGATAATTTTTTCGTTCGTAATATCATTACCCAATTTATCATGTATTAGACTAATTCTATCTTGTTCGGCCATTTTAAGATAAGATTTTATGCCATCTAGGTAAACGGACAAATTAATTCCCTGTTTTGTATAGCACCTAAGTTTAATATTTTTGATGTAAAGTAGCGGAAAAATAATGGTAGAGACTAAAAGCGAAATAATGATGAATGGATATAACCACTTACCTTCATAGATAGAAAATGGGGTGAAATTTGTTAGAATTTTATATCCGTTCCAGACGATAGGCAAGGAGAAACAACAAAGTATTAATAAGCTAAACGAAACCAGAATAAGAATAGTCGTCGAGAATAGTGAGCGATGATGAGTTTTTCTGGCTTTGGTAAGGTTGTGCTGAGCTATGAGAGATAAAAGATGCTGATCATAAAGATAAGATACTCTTTCTAATTCGTTGGAATAAGTTTGAGCAAAAATCTTGATATTTTTGCCAGCAGAATAGTTATTTGATCCGTGGTTGAGGATGGTTAGAATGTCTGATTGCTCTGGGGATAATCCAGCAAGATTATTAATAGTAATTGTACTGTTTGATTGCCTGAAGAGTTTTTTGTCGTCTAAATGAAAAGAAATCTTTTTAGAAATAATAAGTTCGAGGATAGTAGCTAATTTAAGATTTTGGACTTTTTTGAGATAATTTTTACCAACAAGAGCAACGGTAAAATTTTGAGGCGGAAGATAGTTGGGGGTAGTTGAGAGATTTTGATAATATTTTTTGATAGTTTTGTTTTTCCGATAAACTAAAAAATAGAAAATACAACTAATGATAAAAATAAGTAAGAAAGTAACGATGGCGAAATGATAATAAAAATAATTACGATTTGGTTTTGGCAAGACAAAGGTGTCATTATTGAATCCTAGGTAAAAATTGATAGTTTCATTCTTTTGAATGTTGGAAATAGATAAATTGTATCCGTCTGTTGCCTCTTTCATGTTGCATTCCACAGTTTTTTTGGAGGAAGAAAGAATAGTGCACCAAGCTTTTGCGTGCTCATCTTTTTCTTGAGATTTTTTAAGTTCTTTAAGATTAGACTTGAGATCTTCCGCGAGATGAATATTTATTTCGATATTTTCTGGTGTGGCGTCCCAATTAAAATTGGTAATGGTCTGAGCGAGAAGTTGCCCATCTTTTTCACTGCGAACGATATTTTTTAAAGTGTATTCTGTAGATAAAAGATGTTTGCCGTGTAAATAATTTTGGGGCGATTTAAGGTTAAAAACAAAACTGTTGCCTTGAATTTTATGAGTAATGTCAACATTGCCGTCAAAATCAAAATGAATGTCGGGATTTGTAGTTGGATCAAGAGTAAAATTATGCCCTGATGAGCTAACAAAAGGTAAACGATAATCGAAAGATTTTTCGATATTTTGAGTGGGAAAAAGTATAGTGATAGATTGCTTGACTTTTAATTGAGAAGAACCATCTTGATCTTTTGACAAATAGTAGTCAGCTTTTAAATTGGAAATACGCAAATTTTTGATAAAATTATTTTCTGTAGTATGAAAATAATTGTGGTTGAAATTTGTTATAAAAATTAGATCCTCGTCTCGACCTAGGTGTTTGGCTTGGAATTGTATGCCGTCTGAAAGATCGGAAATTTGACAACGATTTTGATTTTCGTTTACATAGCACCAACTAGCGAGCTGGCGACTAGTTTTATTATTTGGGTGAAGGTTTGATTTATTTTTATAGTCGGCATTATTGGAAAAATTGGAGACGGTTTTGAGATTTTGATAAGTATCGGGAGGAAAATGTAATTTTGCGGTGATTAGATTTATATTTTGATTGAAGCCAGTGTTGTTCCAATATAGCTCTTGATAAGGATTTTCGCTGTATTTTGAAACATCAAAATTGGTTATGATATTGATAAACTTATATTTTAGAGTATAAATTTGTTTTCCTTTGACGTAAAGGTTTGGGTCGCCAATGAGAATGTTGAAAGCAGAAGAACCATTATTGATGACATAGGGCTCCGATAAGCCATTTCTTGTTACTTCAATATTGAAATGATTAATATTTTTAGTAATCAGGTTAGTGTCATGCTGGTTCAAAAATGGGATTTTTCGTTCAATGCCATGATTTTGGTGACGATCAGGAAAAATGGCAGTTAAGTTTTCGACGACTTCGAGAGTTGATGTATTGTCAGGATTTTTGCTTAAATAATAGTCGATCGTAATGTCGTCAAAATAAAAATCATTGGCATTTGCGGAAACAGGAATAATGCTTAGGCAATTTGCAAAAACGATTATCACAAAAAAGATGAAAGATTTTAGGCGTTTCATACTGTATATTATATACTTTTTATAAAGCAGATAACAATGTTTTTAAAAAGTTTTATTGATATTGAATTATAGTTTAATTTCAGAGATAGCGGATTTTAGGGCATTGATACTTTTTTGTAGTTTAATGTTTTCTTGTTCTTCGAGAGTTAATTCTAGCCTTTTTACTACGCCATTTCTATTAATAACTGATGGAAAACCAAAAAAAGTATCAGTGAAAGCATCGTAGGTTGAAACCGGCATAACACGATTTTCGTCATATAAGATGTTATTAATAATGTCTGTAACGCAGGCGCCAATACCATAATAAGTTGCACCTTTTTTATTAATAATTTCGTAAGCTTCATTTTTTACTTCAGATTCAATGATAGCTTGCTCTTCTTTGGTGAAAAAACGATAAAGAGGCATACCGCCAAGTGAAGCAGTACTCCAAAGAGTAAGTTCAGTATCGCCGTGTTCACCAATTTGATAAGCGTGAATAGATTTTGGAGAAATATTAAGTCTTTCGGAGATTTTATAGCGGAGCCTAGCAGAATCGAGGACAGTGCCGGAGCCAATAATTTTTTCGGTTGATAGTCCAGAATACTTCCAGACTAAATAAGTCATGATATCTACTGGATTTGAGACGATTAGGAAAATACCATTAAAGCCGGTCTGCATGATAGGGCTAACTATTTCCTGAATGATTTTTGCATTTTTTTGCAATAATTCCATACGTGTTTCCCCGCCTTTAGCTTGAGGAATGCCTGCAGTAATAATAATAATGTCGCAATCTTTAGCGTCTTTTTCATAACTACCAGAGTGAATATTGACGTAGTTGGCACTGACGGCGAGAGTATTGCGAAGATCCATTGCTTCGCCTTCAGCGTCGTCGGTATTAATATCGACTAAAACTAACTCATTTACGGGAGTTTTGCCAGAAATCATACAAAAACCAATACTCATTCCTACATTGCCAGTTCCGACAATCATAACTTTATTAGTAGTATCTTTTTTCATACCATACTTTTGATTATGCTTATGTAAATAGTATAGCAGAAATGTAGTTCTAAAAACTAAAAGATGTCGATATATTTAACGATGGAGCCACTATAATAGTCTTCGACAACTAATTTATTGCTAAGTTCGGCGGAACGAATGCGATAACGTGCCATTCCGGAACGGTTCCTGACCAATAAATAAGAACCAAAGCCATTTTCAATAGTCAGATCTTCTCCTAGATCGTTATAAATTAAAACGCCATTGCGCAGTAATGCTTCTCTTATAAACTCCATAATTTATCTCAATTTATAGGGAGTATAACACAATAATAATCAAAAGAAAAATGCTAAAGTCTAAAATCCGAGTGATTCGTCGGAGAGTTGTTCGGTGTTGAATGAGTTATTGGCGTCAGTTAGTTTACGAGTGGTTTTTTTAAGATTTTTGAGATAATCGTCTAGAATCTTGTCATCTAGTTTGTCGAAATTGGGTAAAGTGTAGGAGTTTTCCCTACTAGTGGTGTTTTTGTTATTATGAGCGTTAGGGCAATCAGCTCCTGGTAGTGAGCAGTCTAGATAAATATCACCTGATTCATGATAAAGATAGATCGAAATAGAAGCAAAAACTATAGCAATAAAAACTGAAAAAAGACCAAGTAAAACAAGATTTTTGCTGGAGGGTTTTTTATTGGAAGAATTATTGTCCATGATTTTCCCCTTTTAAGGAAGGAACAAAGTTCAAATATCGGGATATTAGATCGTTTATCGTGGATACGGATTCAGCGAGCTTTTCTCTTTTTTCTCTGGTCTTTAGAAGTTGCTGATAAAAAGAGGTTGGATTTTCTGTGCAATCGATATTTATTAAAGTTTCGAACTCTTGACTATAAGAAATAAAATCACGATTGAACGATTCTTTATGGAGGGTAAAGTTGGATTGA
The DNA here is from genome assembly GCA_963545945.1 of uncultured Candidatus Saccharibacteria bacterium. Taxonomy (GTDB): domain Bacteria; phylum Patescibacteriota; class Saccharimonadia; order Saccharimonadales; family Saccharimonadaceae; genus Nanosyncoccus. Next base: position 37,754 of record CAUUKA010000001.1, read on the forward strand.
AGGGACATAAGATAGGAGTTAGATTGGCTTATCTTGACTAAATTGATATTTAATGGTATAATGTAAGTAGATAGGGTATCTTGATAGATTCGTCCGAGCAGAATGCGAGCGTTCTGGTCGGTATTTTTTAATTTTTTGAGGTTTTGCTTAATTAGCGGACAATTTTGACTAATAGAGGATAATTTTTCACTAGAGGGTTCCGAGCTGTTTTCAGCGAAAGAATTTGAGGATATAAAAGAAAAAAATAAGATAAAGAAAAAAGATAGTGCGAACCTCGAGAGTATCTGAATTTGTTTTTTTCTCATGAGCTAATTATAGCAGATTAATATTATGAATCGTCACAGAAAGAGATGAATTTTATCCGAAGAAGCCGTGGCGTTTTGAGTTTTTGCGAAACTCTTCAAGTAATTCTTTTTGCTTTTTAGTCAGTTTGGTAGGAGTGTCAACAATAAGCGTAACAATGTGTGGGCCACGATCGCCATCACTACGAATTGGGACGCCGTGTCCACTAAGCTTAAAAGGAGTGCCAGATTGAGTCCCGGCAGGGACTTTCATCGTTACTTCACCATCAATCGTATCAATATTAACTTTACCACCAAGTGCTGCGTCGATCATTGAGATGTGTTGTTCGGAAAGAATGAAGCGACCTTCACGCATAAAGGACTTATGCGATTTGACGCGTATTTCGACATATAAATCACCAGCAGTTCCGTCAGGGGTTGGAGCTTCGCCACCTCGACCGGCGAGCTTGATTCTCATTCCGTCTTCAATTCCGACTGGGATTTTAATTTTAATAGAATCGCCTTTTACGGAAATGGTCTTAGTAGTGCCAAAAATGGCTTCTTCAAAAGTAATTAAAATAGAGGTTTGCAAATCGGCTCCACGATTTCTTTGTCTGCCAAATCCACCGAAACCTCCGCCAAAAACGGAACCGAAAAGATCGTCAAGATTGATACCGATGTTGCCGAAATCAAAAGATTGACCATTGTAACTATAAGAGCCAGAAGCGTTACCAAAAGGATTTCCGCCGTTTGCTCCGCCATTTACTCCAGCGTGTCCGAATTGATCATAGCGCGCGCGTTTTTGCTTATCGGATAAAACTTCGTGAGCTTCGGTTGCTTCTTTAAATTTCTGTTCAGCTTCTTTATCCCCTGGATTACGATCAGGGTGATATTTCATAGCAAGCTTACGGTAAGATTTTTTAATTTCATCATCAGATGCGTTTTTGTTTACGCCTAAAACTTCATAATAATCACGTTTTGAAACCATGCAAGTATTATAATTCCTTAGCACTCAAAATGCAAGAGTGCTAGAGTTTAAGAAATATATGGGGGCTTTTAAGAAATGAAGTTCTGAGGTATAATTTAAGAAAATAATTTAGGAGTAATGATGGAAAAAGATCGTCTGATTCTGATTACGAATCCTGGCAGTTCTTCACGAAAATATGCTTTATATAAAGGCTCAGAATTAATTTGTTCGCTTCATTTTGAATTTGAAGGCAAAGAAATTATTTGTACCTTAAAGCGTGCGGATGATACAAAGAAAAAGATTAAAACTGATTTTAAGGCTTTAACTTCGACAGTGGCGAATATCGAAGAGATCTTGACGGCGGAGGGATATCTAGGCGGAATGTCGAAAATTGATGCAATTTTGGCACGAGTAGCGGCTCCTGGTGAATACTTTTCACACGACCATATTGTTGATGAAAAATGTCTAAAAGAACTTGAGGCGGCGAAGAAAAAAGCGCCACTCCATGTTCCGGTAGTAGCAGGGGAAATTGAGCATTTTGCAAGTTCATTTAAGGGTACGCCAATTTTGACGATTTCAGATTCAGCTTTTCATGCTTCGCGTCCAGAGTTAATGAAGGCTTATGCTATTGATCAAGAAATTGCTGAAAAATACGATCTAAAACGATGGGGCTATCATGGACTTTCGGTTGGATCAATCGTTGAATATATGAAATCGAAAGAGATTTTACCAGAAAAATTAATAGTTTGTCATATTGGATCAGGTTCGTCTTTGACTGCGGTATTTGATGGAAAATCCCATGATACAACAATGGGATACACGCCTCTAGAGGGACTAATGATGTCTACTCGTTCGGGATCGATTGATGTTGCGGCCGCTTTAGCTCTAAAGAGAAATATTAAGATTCGTTCGGAAGAGGCACTGGAGAAATATTTGAATAAAAAATGTGGATTGCTTGGAGTCTCGGGTAAAAGTGACGATATGCGTGAAATTATCAAGCTACGCGATGAAGGTGATAAGTTAGGTACGTTTGCTCATGCATTATATGTTTATCGAATTCAGGTAGCGATTGGGCAGATGGCGGCTTCCCTTGGTGGAGCTGATGCTATTGTCTTTACTGCAACGATTGGCGAACGATCTGATGAGATTCGCAGGATGGTTTGTCAGAAATTGGCATATCTTGGTTTTGCTCTGGACGAAACTAAAAATGCTTCAGAAATGCCAGAGAGGCATACCAATATCGCGAGTGAAGGTTCAAAACCAGTCTGGGTAATTCGTACGGATGAGTTTGAAGAAATGATCCGACGAGCAAATGAACTCTTGAAATAATTAGTAAATATAAGTTTTCTCTGTTAGTGAGATTGGTTTGGAGTTTTTGGCGTAATTGATCTATTTTTTCAGTTCTTCGAGGGCTTTATCTAGCTGAGGGTCGATATTGGCGTTTATTTGGTCGTAGGAGCGCTCGACGGTAATATCTGGCTCTATGCCCGCTTTATCGATACTAGTGCCTTGAGGAGTGTACCAATGCGCAGAGGTCACTTTTAATAAGCTACCGCCAGAAATATCGAGAAGAGATTGCATTACTCCCTTTCCATAGGTTTTTTCGCCAACGATAGTGGCTTTTTTGTGGTCTTTTAATGCCCCTGCCATAATTTCAGATGCTGAAGCGGTGCCATGATTGGTTAATACGATAGTTTTTAGGTCATGAAAAATAGTAGAACTTCTAGTAGCACTCATAGATGAATTGCCAAAAATACGTGATCTTTGAATTAAGGCAGTGTCTCCGTCGAGCCAAAGCCCAAGAATTTCACAGGCAGCGCTAACATATCCTCCGCCGTTATTTCTTAAGTCGACAATGAGACCTTTAGGGTTTTTCTCTTTAATTTCTTTTGCGAGTTTTTTGACTTCTGTGCCAGTGTCTTTGGAAAAACGGTAGATATTTAAGATAGTAATATCATCTTTGAAGGTGTAATCAGCGGCGACGTTATTAATTTTTTCGCGTTTTAACTGAAAATCTATTTTTTTATCTTCACGTACGACGGTCAAGGATAGATTGGTGTTAATTTTGCCTTGCAACTTTTTGGCAATTGAATCGGCATCTTCTGACCAAACTTCTTTACCGTCGATGGCATAAATAATATCTCCGGCGAGAATACCAGCTTTTCTGGCTGGATTATTGGGAAGGGTACGCAATACGGTAACATAATTATTGCGCTTAGCGATACTGACACCAATTCCAGCATTTTCAATATCGCCATTTAGAGATGCTCTGTAATCATTAGCTTCATCGGAAGTCATATAGGAAGTATATTTGTCACCAACAGCCTCAATTAGGCCTTTTTTAGCGCCTTCAATAATTTTTTGAGTATCAATATCGCCATCGTAATTGTCTTTTAATACGGTATAAAGATTATTAACACTGGAAAAATCCAGATTATTATCAGTTTTCAGCCCAAGGTAGGGGCTATAATTTTTAACTAAAGTATTCCAATTGATACCAATACCAAAGCCGACTCCAAGTGCGATAAAAACAGAAAAAATAGTGTAGCTAAGCTTAATGAGAGGTTGTTTTTGTGATTGTTTCATTTATATACTATAACACTTTAATGGAAATGAATAAACCAAAGTCCGGACGTGGAAACTCCAATACGATAGCCAAAATCACCTGGAAGATGAGAGGCAGAAGAATAAGGGTTATTATATTCTGAAAGATTAATAGTTCCATTACTGTTGATAGATTCCACCCACATAACATGACCGTAAAAACCGGCGGTAGATACGGCGACAGATCCTGCTTCTGGAACGCGATCTACGCGATAACCAAGATTTTTAGCGGAACTATACCAATCTTTAGCATTGCCCCAAGTCGTGATGCTGATACCGTAGCGTTCTTTGACTTTCCAGCCAGTATAACTAACACATTGGCAGACATATCCGCCAGTATATGTGTATGCGAGGTTATCGCGAGGGCAATTCCCCCTTTTAGGATAAGTATTAGTGCCATTACCAATAGTGCCAGAACTATTAGCCTCGGCAATAGCATTGGCGATTTCTTGTTCTTTAATTTTTCTAGCAGCCGCAGCTTCGGCGCTATATGCGGCGGCATTGTTGCGATAAGTGGCGACTAATTGTTCTTGCTGATTTTTAGTATTCTCAACTGCTTTCCTTTGAATTTGCTGATCGGCAATGATACGATCAACTTCAGTTTTTTGTTTTTCTAGATCTTCTTTTAAAGTCTTAATAGTTTGAGCTGAAAGATTTATTTGTGTCTTTGCGGTGTCAATGCGTGATTTTTTTTCGGCAAAATCGGAGATTGAGTTACTACTTGCAAGTACCATAATGGTATCAATTTTACCTTCAAAATGAATATTAACTAGCATATTAGCAAGTGCTTGCTGTTGAAGTTCGAGTTTGGCTTTATTAATTTCGATTTGGACCTTAAGATCTTCGGCAATGGCTTCGTTTGCTGAAATTCTAGCTTCATACATGGCAATTTCTTGATTTAACCTTTCAACTTCGCCTTCTAATGTTGCTGCAGCGGACGAAGCATTGCTAGCTTTTTCTGAAGCTAATCTTTCCGCTTCGGCGGCTTGCTGACATTTTTCTGAACGACACCAAACGTTAGCGTAAATATTAGGACTTGTAATATAGAGACTACTAATTAGTATGGCGAGGATAAAGATGAAATTTTTACGATTTTTTGTTTTCATTTTTAGAACTTTCTTAAGTATTTATGAATAGCGAGACGAGAAGAAGTGAGGGCAATAATAATACCGGTAAAAATGAGTATAACGATAAGGAAAATAATATTTTCTACTGAATTTAAAAAGTTGCTAATAATCTGAACACTGATATCGTAGCTTTTGAGTTTTGGTAGAGCAGTGTTGTAAATTGCAAAGCTGATAATAAGAGAGAAAATACCAGCTAAAATCCCAGATAGTCCAGCCTCGACTAAGAAAGGTCCACGGATGAAGCTGTTTTCTGCACCAACCAATTTTTCCATGTAGATTTCTTCGCTACGAGAATAAATCGCCATACGAATTGTATTGAAAATGACTAAAATAGAAATAACGAGAAAGAGAGCACAGAGGGCAATTCCACCCTGAGTTGCAGTGTTCGCCCAATTTGAAATGGTTTTAATGGCGCTATCATTGGTGTTATAGGTAGGTTCTTTTGTAGTATCGAGATATTTTTTGAAAGTTTCATTAGTATGAACAATATTTTTGATACTGGACAAGTCATCGGCATTATAGACTTTGAGGCGCATAGTGGAGTTCATGGTTTTGAGCATTATTTCTCCCATAACCTCGTCAGTTAAGGTTGTAAGAAGTTCAGTGTCATTACGAGCTTTAGTTTCTTCAAGGAGTTTATTATATTCTTGCTCTCCTGTGGCATAGTTAACGGATTTAACGTTATTATCTCGCTTAATGATATTAGCAAGCGTATTAAGTTCCGAAGCGGTGGTTTTTGGATTAAAAAAGATTGTGATGTCGATTTTGTCGCGCATGATACTGGCAGTATCTGAAAGAATTACTCCTGCGACGATAGTAACCAAGAGTAAAACAAGAGTGATGGTAGTTACGATAGTAGCAGTAAGAGAAAGCCAGATATTTCGTCCAAAGCCGATAATACCATATTTGAAAATACGGCTTAGATTGCGGAAAAATAAAGTTGATTTTTTAGTAGTTTGCTGTTGGGGCTTTTTACTCATTGGACTAATCTCACTTTTGAACGTTTTGGTTTTTGATTTAATAGATAAGTTTCGGGATGCAGATGCCCTGGATGAGGTAGAGAGATTCCGTCATTATCGCCGTCAAGTCGATAGATACCATGGTTTTTTTGATCGCTAACAATCTTGCCGTCGCGAAGAGTAATGACGCGTTTTTTGAGATGATTAACGGCATTAGCGTCATGAGTGGTGACTAATACGGTCGTACCATAATCGTTAATTTTTTGAAGAAGATTTAAGATTTCACGACCTGTTTCAACATCAAGATTGCCGGTTGGCTCATCTGCAATAAGGATTTTAGGTTGTCGAGCGACAGCGCGAGCGATCGAGACGCGTTGTCTTTCGCCTCCCGAAATATTATCAGGAAATTTGTAGGCTTTATCACTTAGTTCAACTAATTCAAGTACGCTAGGTACGGTACGGTCGATTTCTCGATTGGATAGCCCGGCGATTTCTAAAGCGAAAGCTACATTTTCGTAGACAGTACGAGTTGGGAGAAGTTTAAAATCTTGGAATACCACCCCAATTCGACGGCGATAACGTGGAATATGACGCTTTTTTACATGTTCTAGATCGATCCCGCCAATGATGATTTTTCCGGTATCTGGCATCTCTTCTTTAGTGATCATTTTTGTGAGAGTGGATTTTCCGGCACCAGATTTTCCAACTAGAAACACAAACTCATTTGATTCGACATGAAAAGAAATATCGTCAAGCGCTGGACGTGGGTCTTTAGGATATGATTTCGAGACATGATCGAATAATATCATGTTTTAATAATAGCATAAGAAGAATAAAAAGAAAATGTAAGAGCTATTTGATGGAAAAATCTTCAAGATAGGCATCAATAAAGCCTTGGATCTTACCTTCAAGAACCGAATCTGCGTCAGTTTCTTCGTATTTAGTGCGAGTATCTTTTACGAGCTTATAGGGTTGTAGAACATAATTTCTGATTTGTTGTCCCCATTTGGCTGATTCGCCTGCACGTAATTCTCCGAGAGTTTCTGCTTGTTGCTCAAGCTTTAATTGAGCTAATTTGCCGCGAAGGATTTCCATGGCAGTTTCCTTATTGGCATGCTGACTACGTTCATTCTGAATGGCTACAGCAGTACCAGTGGGCAGATGAGTAATGCGAACGGCGGAATCGGTAGTGTTTACTCCTTGTCCGCCGTGTCCAGAAGCGTGGTAAACGTCAATCCTCAAATCTTTTTCTTTAATATCAATACTTTTGTCATCTTTGATAATAGGGAGAACTTCAACGAGCGAAAAAGAGGTTTGTCTGAGATTATCAGCGTTGAAAGGGCTAAGTCTAACGAGTCGATGGACTCCATGTTCGGACTTAAAAGTGCCATAAGTGTTGACTCCAAATATTTCATAAACTGCAGTTTTGATCCCGGCTTCTTCACCTACTTGACGTTCTGCTAATTTTGTGGTATAATTATTCTTTTCACAGTAACGTAGATACATTCGTTCAAGCATACCTGCCCAATCCATTGCTTCGGTACCACCGACACCGGCAGTAATCCTTAAAATAGCATTAGAAGTATCAAACTCGCCTGTAAAACGTAAAGCTTTTTTAAGATCGTTAAAAGTTTGCTCCATCATATCGAGTTGTGTGCTAAATTCGTCTTCTAAATCACTGCTAGATAGCTCTAGTAATTCTTTTAAATCTTGACATTGAGTTTTTAGGATTTGCCATGCATGGGTTTCTTCAGAAAGTCTGGCTAATTCTAAATTTTTATTTTTTGCGTCTTCAGGATTACGCCAGATTTCAGGATTAGCAACTGCTAATTCTAATTCAGCTTGTTGTTCTAGCTTTTGATCGATTTTTAATTTTTCCCAAGTAGATAGTAATGAATCGGTCAGGGACTGTAGTCTTTTTTCGTTCATAGTAATAATATACTGTAGCTTGAACGATCCGTAAAGTAATGGTAAAATAGTGAGAGTATTGGGTCGTAGCCAAGTGGTAAGGCAGCGGGTTTTGGTCCCGTCATCCGCAGGTTCGAATCCTGCCGACCCAGCCAGAAGAGCCTTTTGATAAGTTTATGGGCTTGTCAGAGGGCTTTTTAGATTAGGGGTAACTTAAGACTGCTTAGTTGAGTGGTCTTTTTTATAGTCTTCAAAGAAATTATTAAAGAAGCTTTGACAATTATGTTCTTTTGCGTAGTCAAAATTACTTTCTGGTACTAAAAACGGTAAATCAGCATAAAAAGGCGGATAAGAGTTATTTTTTTGAGATTTTTGCGACGAAGCTTTCTTAAACCAACGATTGATGCCAAGATTTTCTGATAATTGAATGAGACGATCAGTGATATTTTTTGAACGGTGATATGGATTTTGGCTGATTGACAGAGAGTTTGGTTCAGTTTTTATTCGATGATGATAGGCAAAACGAAGTTCTTCGTATGTTCCAACACATTCAAAAGGTTTTGTTTCTTGACCAATACCGAGTAGACCCTTGAAAGTATTAGTTAGAGATGGTTTTTGAAATAAATCGGTATCATTAAATAAAGTTTGAAGTAAGTGTGGAGGAAGGAATGGACAGAAAAGAAGATAAGTATTGGCACATTTTGGACATGTACCACACCAAGTTAAACGGCTATTGTCTGTTTTCTGACGATAATTGGCATTATTGCAGGAACTGAATTGATAGCCATATCGTTGCCAGCATTTATTAATGAATAATTCGGCAATACGCAATTCAGAATACTTACGAATAGGTGAACCGATATGAATATTGTGGGAAATGTAACGTTTGACATATTCTGCGAGAAGAAGCTCTGCTTCCCAAGTTTTTGACCATTGATGGTTGACTGCTAGATCTTCGATGTAAGAATGCGGTTCAGTCCCCTCTTGTCCGATGCCAGCCAGAATGATATTTTGATTGTTGAGAATTGCTTGGATGATTGCGAGAGATTCGTTAATGTAAGTTACTGGAACATGTCCATTTAATCCTTTAGTTTGCTGTAGATGAAATTGATCGATTTGGCGAATTGCAATGCTGGCATCTTTTTTGATCAATTGCGGAAAAAGATTGTCGATTACTTCTGGATGCTTACCATCAGGACTACTGGAAACATACCATGGCGTAAAATTAATTTGGGATTCATTTAATAATGAAGCGACAAGAAGTGAATCTTTACCACCAGATTGTAAACTAATAACGCCGTAACCTTGATAATCGATTGGATGATCTGATATGGTGGTAGTTGGTTGGAAATGAGCTAATTGTTTGCGTGTTAAATGATTCTCAAAGGCATATTGAGAAAGTCCTTCTTGATAAACCTTGTTGAAAAAGTTAGCTTGCCAGTTATCTATTTTTTTAGGTAGACTGACGAGAGTTGTGGGGTGGGATTTGTAATAGCTGGTGCCAAGTAAAACGAAAGCAAGAAAAAGTGCGTGATCGAGGAGTTTATCTAGCTCGGGATTATTTAGAGGGTTAAAACGTTTATGATTAGTGTCTGAATGTTTGTCGAAAGTAACATTTTCAGTAAAAATAGTATTATCTATTCCTTGATAAACAAAAGTAGCAGAAAAAGAGGTTCTATCGAAGTGATAGCTGAGAAATTTGAAGATATTTTTGGACTCTAATGAATTGTTGCTGATTGGAGATGTCGTGTTGCTCATTTTAACTTTAAACGATACCTTTAATTTAAATTCTTTACGATATCTTGAAAGATCTGACCACGCTCTTCGAAATTTTTGAACATATCAAAACTAGCAGCACCTGGGCTTAATAGTACGACTGGAGATGGGGCTTCTTTACCTGTTTTGGCGGATTCGGTGCATGGAATACAAAGATCAAAATTGGAGGTAAAATCCGTAAAAACTTTTTCTGCCAAAGTTTTAGCGATATTTACGGCGTTTTCTAAGGTTTCAGCTAAAACATATTTTTCTGGATCCTCGTTTGCTGCTATTTTTTCTTTGGTTTCGCCAATGAGGATGAGTTTTTTGATGTTTTTAGCGGAAAAAAAGCGTTTTTTAATTATAGATAAATCTAATCCGCGATCTTTTCCACCAGCAATTAAAAACAGAGGTAGATTTTCAAACGTCTTGATGGCAACATCAGTAGCAGGAAAAGCAGAAGAATAACTATCGTCATAATATTCTACGCCATTTAGCTTGCGAACGAATTGGATTCTATGAGGAAGACCTTTAAATTCTTTGAGAGCTTTGATGATAGATTGTTTGATAGTTTGATTTTGGAGGAGTTCATTTGGAGTGAGATGAAAAATGCAGGAAATAGCAGTTAGAGCTGCTTCTGCATTCTCAAGATTGTGTTTTCCTGGAATATTTAATGAAGATAAAACTTCAGTAAGAGAAGTATTTTTATCGAGCGGATAGGATAAAATTTTACCTGGGCTAAAGGTACTAATTTTTTCTGATACGGTATTATTTTTGCAATATACGCAATAATCTTCTGTGGTTTGATGGCGAGTAATATTTGATTTTGCATTAATATAATCTTCAATTCCGCGATGCTTATCGAGATGATCTTCTCCAATTCTTAAAACAACAGAAATATGTGGAGAGGATGACAAATCCCAAAGTTGAAAACTGCTCATTTCAAAAACAACATAATCGTCTGGGGAAATTTCGTCGAGTACGGAGATTGATGGGACGCCAATATTTCCGACAAGAAAAACTTTCCGCGATGGCCATTCGGAGTTTTTTATAATTTCACGAAGGATCGTTGCAATCATGGTACAGGTTGTGCCTTTTCCCTTAGTACCAGTCACGCCGATAATTTTAGCTGGACAATGTTCGAAGAAAAATTTTGTCATTGAAGTCCAATTCTGCGACTTTCCACGATTATTTGGGTCTAGACTAAACTGTGGACGAACGGAAGGACTACGAAAAACTAGGTCGTAATCTTCTAAATTAAAAGTAGGGATATCAGAATCTTGAAAATTATCGAAAATTTGAACGTGATTTTTTTTATCTTCGAAATAAGATTTTAGGGCTTTTCCCTCGATCCCACCTCCAAGAACCGCAATATTCATGGATCTATTTTACTAAAATTTGAGATAGTTTTCAAGCGAATTAATCAGAGCCTTTTCGCATGAACCAACGGCGACAAAAGCATGAATGTTAGAAGCTGCAAATTCTCTGGCAATTTCGACGATATTTTGTTTGGTGATTTTATTGATAAGGTGAGGAAAACCAGAATAATCATTGATTTCTCCCGTTGAAAAATAATCGTTAGCATAGAAATCGGAAATTTGATTAACGGTTTGAGCGCCCATTTGATATCTACCTAGGGCGTAAGATTTGGCTGATTCAATGTCGTTTTCAGAGATATCTCCATTTAGTACTTTTATCATTTCGGATTGAATTAGCGCGAAAAGTTCTTCAGCGGAATCTTCATTGACTTCGCCGTCAAAATCCCAACTGGAATAATTGATACTATGGGATAATCCTGAGCCCATGCCATAAATCAAACCTCTACGTCTAGCCTCTCCGAAAATACGTGAATTCATAGTGCCAGTTAAAATATGATTTAGAATATTTAGTGGTTGCGATTCGATATCAGATAGGCGACGTGGCGTAACAAGAGAAAAACCAAAGGTTAAATTATTGGCGTCTTTACGTTTAATTAAGACTGAATTCGAAGAGTGTAATTCATCTGTTGGCGTATTGAAGCGTTTTCCGGCTTTTAGATCCCATGATTCAAGATTTTTGAGGATTTGCTTTTTTCGATGTTTGATTTTGCCGGCGATAATGAAGCGCATATTTTTTGCGGTATGAGTTCGACGATAATGTTCGCGAATATCTTTTAGCTCAATATTTGGAAGAGTAGAAAGTCTTTCTTTTAAATCTAGGATATTTTCCCCAATAGCTTTTTGGAGTCTTGGCCATAAGAGACGTGAGTAATCATTCATATAACCAGTTAATTCGGCGCGAACATTATTTTTTTCACTTTTTAATTCTGCTTCATTGAATTTTGGTGAAGTAATAGCGATACTTTTTAGGTCAAGAATGCGCTCCCATTCAAAGTCGGCACATTCTGTCTCGTAGCATACAGAAAAGTCAGAAGTCCAAGCGTTATGATAGGCGCCGTTTTTAGTAAAATCTGCTTCGTAGGCTTGTTCATCACGATATTTGGCGTTAGATCCGAAACTTAAATGTTCGACGACGTGAGCAATTTCATAAATATCGTGTGATTTTGCGTAACGCATGCCACCGCGAAAATGAACTTTAGTGACCATAACAGTTGCACTGGGGACATCAATTAAAAGTCCTTTGGCGCCGTTTTTTAATTCAACTTCTTCGACTGAATGTTTCATGAAATCTTAACGGCGGTTGCCTTTTTTCTTATTCTGACGTTTTAATTTTTTAGCTTTCTTAATAGAAGATTTGGATTTTTTGCTAGAATTATTAGAGTTTTTTTGATTTTTATCAAACTCTTTATCCATATTCTTAATACCGCTGGAAATTTCATTAACGCCTTTTTCGGTACTACTTTCTGCCATTTTGGTTAATTCTGATTCATACTCGTCTCCGTCAATAAGGTTAGCTTCGTTTGCCTCATGGATAGTCAAATTTAAGAGTATTTTAAGGACGACTTCTCTAAGATTTTTTTGCAGTCCATCAAAAAGTTTTTGTGATTCCGATCGATATTCAACAAGAGGATCTTTTTGTCCGACAGAACGCCAGTGAATACCTTCACGGAGATGTTGCATATTTTCGAGATGTTGCATCCAAAGTTCGTCCAAAACTTTTAAATATACTTCTCGTTCGACTTTTCTCATAGTATCGGAGCCAAAATCAGCTTCTTTCATGGCGTATGATTCTTCAATCGCGGTTAAAGCTAACTTTGCACGATCTTGTTCTTTGCGAAGTCTACCAATCTCATCAATTAAGTCTTCGTCAAAATCAAAAACGGCTTTGAAGTTCTTTGTAAAATTTTTATTGATTCTGGAACTAAAAATAGTAAGATCGGTTGCAGAATCTTTCATAAGGCGTTTTATTTCATTGAAAATATCTTTGCCTTCTAAAATTCTACGTCGCATCATATAAACGACTCGGCGATGACGATTAATAACATTATCATATTGAACAACGTTTTTGCGAGAGTCAAAATTAAAGCCTTCAATGCGTTTTTGAGCAGACTCTAAAGTTTTAGTGACGGAGCGATTTTGGATCGGAGTGTCTTCGTCTACTCCTAGTCTTTGCATGAGAACGGCAATGCGATCGCCTTGAAAAATACGCATGAGATCATCTTCGCAAGAAACAAAGAATTGAGTAATTCCTGGTTCTCCTTGACGTCCACCGCGTCCACGAAGCTGATTATCCACACGTCTAGAATCATGTCTTTCGGAACCAATGACGACTAATCCCCCGAGATTTTTTACTTCGTCTGATAATTTAATATCAGTACCACGACCAGCCATATTGGTGGCAAGAGTGATAGCTCCTTTTTCTCCAGCTTTTTCAATAATAGCAGCTTCTTTTTCGTTGTTTTTAGCGTTTAGAATGTTATATTTTAAGCCAGTTTTATCTAAATAGGTTGCAATTTTTTCATTCTTGACGATTGAGGCGGATCCGACGAGCACTGGTTGCCCTTTTTCGTGAAACTTTTTAATTTCTTCTACGATTGCTCGCATTTTTCCATCTTCTGTGCGGAAAATTAGGTCATCTTTATCAACGCGAATGACGGGACGATTTGACGGAATTTGTACAACGTCAAGAGCATAGATTTGTTGAAACTCTTCAGCTTCGGTAAAAGCAGTACCAGTCATACCAGAGAGCTTGTTGTAGAGACGGAAAAAGTTTTGGAACGAAATTGTTGCCAAAGTCATACTTTCTTCTTTGACGGCGACGCCTTCTTTGGCTTCAATTGCTTGATGCAGACCTTCGTTATAGCGACGACCGTGCATCAGGCGACCAGTATTTTCATCGACAATAATTACTTCACCGGAATTAGTGACGACGTAATCTTTGTCGCGCTTAAAGACTACTTCGGCTCTGAGAGCTTGCTCAATGTGATAGACGAGACGAGTGTTGTCAGAGGAGTATAAATTATTAATGCCTAGAATTGATTGAACTTTGTCAATTCCTGTATCCGTTAAAGTTACTGAGCGACGTTTTTCGTCAAAAACATAATCTTCAGACCCAAGCTTTCCAGCAATTTTTGCAAATTGATAATAAGAATCTGGATTGTCACCAGCTGGAGCAGAGATGATTAATGGAGTTCTCGCTTCGTCAATTAAGATTGAATCAACTTCATCGACAATTGCGAAGTTAAGATTGCGTTGTCTTAGGTATTGAAGTTCATTAACCATGTTATCGCGAAGATAATCGAAACCAAATTCATTATTAGTACCATAAGTTACATCTGCGTTATAAGCCTCTTTACGAGTACAAGGCTTTAGATGTCGAAAACGTTCATCTTCATGTTCTTCATTATTATAATTTTTGTCGTAGATAAAACTAGCTTCGGCAATAATAACAGCAACCGAAAGACCTAGAAAATCATAAACTGGACCGTTCCATCCGGCATCGCGTTGAGCAAGATAATCATTAACAGTTACAATGTGGACGCCTTTACCTGAGAGGGCATTGAGATAAGCAGGAAGTAGAGCAACAAGGGTTTTTCCTTCACCAGTTTTCATTTCGGCGACATTTCCTTCATGAAGTGCTATACCACCGATTAACTGGACATCAAAATGTCGCATTTTTAATTTACGATTAGTGGCTTCACGGACAATAGCAAAAGCGTCAGGAAGGATTTTGTCTAAAATCTTATTTTCAGTCTTTGCGATAGTTTCTTCTTCGGTTTTACTAGTAGTTTTTTGGTCGTTTTGTTGTTTTTTATGTTTTAATTTATCAGTAATAATTTTTCTCTGTTCAGCCTTCATTAGCTGATCGATTTTTTGACGTAGGATATTGGTCTGATTGGATAGCTCTTTGTCAGACAGTTTTTGGTATTTTTCTTCTAACCTATTGATTTCGTTAGCTTTTTTAGCGTAACGAACAAGAATCTTTTTTTGAGCATCACCAAAAACGCCCTGCAGAATCTTTGTCATTAAAGTTTTATCAGCTAACTTATTGCTAGGTTTTTTTTCTACAGTTTTCTTAACTTTAGGCGTCTTCATTTTTCTTATGTTCCCTTTTGACATTACGGATGAAACCTCCAAATCAGGATAATAATATATTAATTATATTAACACAGGTAAAAGGTTTAATAAAGGGTGGAGCTATTTTTTACGGCGCAAAAACGAAAGAGGATTTCTGCGAAGATGTGGTGTGGATTCAATTTTAAAACGGCGAATTTGACCAGTTAGTTTTGCTTCAAGGATATCGATTCCTGCGAAAACATTTGAACATTCATCTTTGGCAAAAATGACTTTGCCACCAGTGATTTCGAGAGTTGTAGAAATTTCGTATTTGTTGCCATGTTCGCGATTGACTTCGGAGATAATAATTTTAGCGATAACATCTTTTTTGTTTCCTCTTGGAAGATAGCGATCAAGCTTGGCTATTCGTTTAATGGCATATTTTCTAAAGTTATCATTAATTTTGTAATTATTGCTTCCACTTAATTCAACTTTTTCAATCATAAAACTCCTTTTTTATAGTATAACATTAAAGTTCTTCTTTATTTTTTAAGTAAGCTTTTAAGACCTGAGGGACTTCAAGCTTACCGTTGGATTTAGCATAATTTTCAATAACTGCGACCATGGTTCGAGCAAGAGAAATAGCGGTACCGTTTAAGGTGTGTAGAGTTTCTATCGTACCATTTTTGCGACGAACACGAATATTAAGAGAGCGAGATTGAAAATCAGTACAATTTGAACAAGAAGTGATTTCGCGATATTTTTTATCAACTGGTGACCAATATTCAATATCGTATTTTTTAACGGCTGGAGCACCAAGATCGCCAGCGGCAATATTAATCACGCGGTAAGGAATATTTAGTTCTTGCCAAATCTCTTCTTCGATTTGACGGATTTGTTCATGAACTTCTTTGGATTTTTCGGGTAGACAAAAAGCGTACATTTCTAACTTGTTAAATTGATGAACTCGAAAAAGACCACGAGTATGTTTTCCATAAGCGCCAGCTTCTTTGCGAAAACATGCGGAAAATCCAGCATAAAGAAGAGGAAGTTTATCTTCGTCAATAATTTCGTCCATATGATATCCGGTAATTGGCATTTCTGCAGTAGCAATTAAGGCAAGATCTTCGCCTTCTATGAAATATTCGTCGGATTGTTCCGAGGTTCTTGGTGCAAAACCAACTCCCTCGAGTACTTTTGATGAAACCATATCGGGTACATCCATTAAGGTAAAACCATGTTCGAGCACTTTAGAAAGCCCAAACTGAATTAGAGCATTTTCGAGAAGTACTAAGTCGCCTTTTAAGTAATAAAATTTGGCACCTGCA
Source organism: uncultured Candidatus Saccharibacteria bacterium (assembly GCA_963545945.1). Classification (GTDB taxonomy): domain Bacteria; phylum Patescibacteriota; class Saccharimonadia; order Saccharimonadales; family Saccharimonadaceae; genus Nanosyncoccus. The sequence continues at coordinate 54,118 of CAUUKA010000001.1, forward strand.
ACTTTGGCTCCACGCTCAAAATCGACCCAATCGCGATTGAGCGCAAAATCAAGGTGATCAATACCGTTTTCTTTTGGTTTACCCCAAGTTTTTATTTCAACTGAGCATTCTTCTCCTCCTAATGGAACATCTTCAAAAATGATATTTGGGACGGATTTTAATTTCTGATTTAGCTCTTCTTCGATTGTGGAAAGGATATGTTCTTTATCTGAAAGAATAGTCTTAATTTTCTTTCCTTGATTAATTAGCTTTGACGATGGTTTATTCCCTTTCATTTTTGTAGAGATAGTATTTCTTTCTTGCCGTAAGCTTTCTACTTCTCGTAAAATGTTTTTTCTTTTGTCGTCAAGAGAGAGGATTGCACTAATATCAATATTTTTATAGCCTTTTTCTTTAACAGAATGTTCGACAAGGGCTTGATTTTCACGGATAAAATTAATACTTAACATTGATTAGTCCTCCTTTAATGGATTTTTACGCTTCATAAGTGGAAAAGGTACGGCTTCTCGGCCAGATACTCCTTCAAGTAGCCAAAAGTTGCGCTCACTATTTCCCCATCCACAAGCTGGGGGCATGCCATACTCAAGCATTTCGACAAAATCTGTATCGAGCATTTGTGCTTCATCATCTCCAGCATCACGTAACGCTTGTTGTTCTTCGAATCGATGAAGCTGATCAACAGGATCATTCAATTCTGAATAACCATTACCCATCTCGGTTCCAGCAATAATAGGATGGAAACGTTCTGTTACGGCTGGATTTTCTGGCAAAACTTTAGAAAGCGGACTTAGCGAAAGAGGCTCTTCAACTAGCCAATATGGACCGGAGGAAGTCTTACGAATGATCTTCCAGAGATTGTCTAATAGACGAGGGGTAGGTAAATCATCTTTTAGATTGACGCCATTGGTTTTTAATATTTCAATGATTTTTTGACGATCAGGATTAAACACATCAATATTAAATTTTTCTTGGAGAAGATCGGCATATTTTATTTGTGGCCAAGGCTGATCTAGGTTAATCTCGAATCCATTAACAGTGAACTTAAGAGTTCCCCAAGTTTTTTGTGCAACATATTTAATCATTTCTTCGTAAAGTTTTATGCCATCTTGATAATCGTCATATGCAGAGTATGATTCAAAGGCGATATGTTCTGGCAAATGTTCTTCGTCGACACCTTCATTGCGAAAACGTGGACCGATATCGAAAACTTTCTCGAATCCTGCTCCAAGCAATCTCTTTAAAGGTAATTCGTGAGAAATTCGAAGATATAAATCTTCATCATAAGCCTTAATGTGAGTTTCAAAAGGAGTAGCATCGGCTCCACCAGTGGTATGTTCGAGAACTGGCACGTTTATTTCAGTAAAACCATGATCAATCATAAACTCTCGAGTAGCTTGCCAAAACTTGCTACGACGAACCATACGTTCACGAACTTCTGGATTGACGTTCATATCAATATAACGACGCCGATAACGCTCTTCTTTATTTGTGAAGCCGTCTCTGCCTGGTAATGGGCGTAATGTTTTAGTTAAAATACGTACATGATTAGAGAAGATTGAAATTTCTCCAGTTTGTGATTTACCGATTTTTCCTTCCACTTCAATAAAATCACCAACGTCTAGAAGCTTAACTTGACGGACAGAGAGAAGATTTTGTCGTATTTCTTCATTACTATCTTTCATGAAAATCTGGATTTCGCCAAAATAATCTCGAATTTTAATAAAAACAAGTTTACCGAAAGAACGGATAGCGGTAATTCTACCAGCCAAGATGACCGTTTTATCGTTAAAAGTATCAAAATCTGCGAGAATATCGCCAATTTTAGTATTGCGATGAGATTTTGCTGGATAAGGATCAATACCTAAAGCTTTAATTTCTGCTAATTTTCGTAATCTTTCGTTGCGATAATCTTCTAAAGTTGCCATTTATTTCTCCAAGATTAATTGTTCCAAGTTAATATATTTAGCTTCTCCTGTCATACGGTTGGTAATTTCAGCTTGATTACTTTCTAATGTTTTTTCGGATATAACGATACGATACGGGATGCCCATTAATTCAGCATCAGCGAATTTTTCTCCTGGTCTTATGTCTCGATCATCAAAGATACAATTTTCCGTAGCGGTCTGATAGAGTTGTTTGATTACATTTTCGGCTTTTTCGCCGATACCAATTAGATAATATTTATATGGTGCAATGCTTTCTGGCCAGACCAAGCCTTTTTTATCAGCGAATTTTTCCACTATTACTCCCATGACGCGTGAAACACCAATACCATAAGATCCCATAAAAACAGATTCCCGTTCTCCGGACTGAGTGTTAACTTGCAATCCAATTGGCTCAGAAAACCTATATTTTAGAGTGAAAATATTACCAACTTCGGCGGCAGTAGTTTTTGTCAATTCTTCGCGTTTGACACCTAAATCATTTAGTACTTCGTCATTTAATACTTCTTCGTTTAATACAATTGAGCGATCTTCATTATAATATACGGTATCTTCACCGACTGGAAGAAAGGTTTGAAATTCGTGGGAATATTTTGAGAAAACTCCACCAGAAGCAAAACATCGATAAGTACAATTACCAAGTCCGAGTCTATCATAGATTTTAAGATAGGACTTACTAACTTTTTCGTAAAAATCAGCATGGCTTTTTTCGTCTAGTGAAAAACTGTAGAGATCTTTCATGAGGAATTCACGAGTTCTAAGGATGCCCGATTTTGCGCGAAGTTCGTTACGGAATTTAGTTTGAAATTGATAGACGTAAACCGGAAGGTCTTTATAACTAGAAATATATTTAGTCATTAGACTCGTAAGTGGCTCCTCATGAGTTGGGGCGAGACCTAATGATCCGCCACTCGCAAGTTCAGTTTTGAACCAAATATCCATTTTTTCGCTGTTCCAGCGATCGGTTTTTGACCATGAAGTGGAGTTTTGTAAAGCAGTCATTGAAAGTTCTTCGCAACCGAGCAAGTTCATTTCTTCACGAACTATAGTTTTAATTTTTTCAAGAGTTCTGAGCCCGAGGGGTAAAAAATCATAAACTCCAGCCATTTCTTTGCTAATATATCCAGCACGAATTAATAATTCTGCATTTTTGGCAGATTCGTCTTTCCCTGCTTCGCGAAAAGTCTTGATAAAAGATTTACTTAGACGCATTTTTTCCTTAGTAATTATTTTTAATAAATTATACCATAGAGGGGATGAAAAAAACAGAGATGAGATAACCGTATTGACAATAGTTTGGGACTAAGGTATTTTTAATGTTATGAAAAAGACAGTTAATATAACTAAAGACGGTAAAAAAGAACTCGAAGTCGAACTTAAGAATTTAATTGCGGAGCGACCAGCGATCGCAGAAAAAATTGCAACAGCACGGGCGTTTGGTGATCTTTCCGAAAACGAAGAATATAGTTCTGCTAGAGCAGAACAAAAACAGCTTGAAAATCGGATTTTAGAAATTGAAGAGATTTTAAAATCAGCACAAATTATAAAAAGTGGTACACACACAAAGGTAGAGATTGGCGCAACAGTGACAGTGCTTATTGGTGGACGAAAAAACACTTATTCCATAGTTGGTCCGGTTGAAGCCGACCCGTTAAATGGAAAGATTTCGGATGCTTCACCGATTGGACTTGCCATTAAGGGTAAGAAAGCAGGAGAAGGCTTTGAATTGCCGAATGGCAATAAGGGTGAAATTGTCGAAATTAGTTAAAGAAGTATTTTTTGGAAAAACAACCTTTGGTGAAAGGTTGTTTTTTTGAGATGAGATGTATTTGAGAGTGTGCTAAAATGAAGAAAAAGGAGAGATATGTTTGATTCAAAAGAATATCGAAATGAAATGGAAAAAGCTGTGGAGCGTTTTAAGAGTGAAATGCAAAAAGTGCGTACTGGTAGAGCCCATCCAGACATGTTGAGTTCAATCAAAGTAGAAGCGTATGGACAGTATATGCCGTTAAATCAAGTAGCAAATGTTACAGTTGGGGATGCGACGATGCTATTGATTACTCCTTTTGATCCGTCTACAATTCAAAATATTTGTTCGGCAATTCGCGCTGACCAAAGTTTGGGATTAAATCCTGCAGATGACGGACGAGTAGTGCGAGTGCCGGTACCGCCATTGACTGAAGAGCGTCGTAGGGAAATTGTAAAAACTGCAAATAGTAAAGTCGAAGAATCTAAAGTTAATATTCGAAATATACGTGAAGATGCTCGAAAAGAATTAAAGAGTTCTGAACTACCAGAAGATACAATAAAACGTGGTGAAAAAGAGATTGATGAATTAACTAAGGAATTTAATAATAAGATAGATACTTTGTTCAAAGAAAAAGAAACTGAGATTATGAAGATCTAAGAAAAAATTTTGAAAAAATATTTTAGAAAATAATTATTGAATGTTTAAGATAAAAAGCAGATAGAAAGCAATACCGTTTTTTAGCATATGTGTAATAATTCCGGCATAGATTGTTCCGGTGAGTTCACGTTCAAGACACATGATAGCACCCATGACGCCGACAGTAATACCTACATTTAATTGCCCGTGCAAAACTCCAAATAATAAGGAAGAAAAAACAGTTGCAATAATAGCTGAATTGAACTTTCGAAGTTTTCCATAGAGCCAACCACGAAAAATTAGTTCTTCAGCAAGTGGTGCACAAATAACTAAAGCAAAGAATGCAACAAGTCGATCTGAAAAAGAGGTGAGATTAGAAAATCCAATGTTTTGAGCTTCGTGAGGGCTAAACCAGCTGAAATTCATAAAAATTGCAGTAACGATGCTAGATATGATGATAGTGATGATTAGCCCAATAATACCTATACCGATATCAGTAAAAGTTGGTAATTCGAAAAGACCTAGCTCTTCTCGATTAGTCTTTAAGTGTTTTTTAATTTTTTGAGGAATAATAATGATTAAAGCTGCACTAAGCGTATAGGTTATTGCGGAATAGATAGTGGTAAAAATAGGAGAATTAAGCGTGCTGGAATCGAGAATTTTGATAAGTGGAAAAGCAACGATGAATTGACAAAAATAAATCATTATTCCAACCCAAAAAAGATAGAATAGGAGTTTTGTAATTGATAGAAGAGATTTTTTAGAGATTTTTTTCATGTTATCTTAAAAGCTTAAATACGTCTAAAATAGTAATAAAACCAGCGAGAGCCAATAATAGCATGAAAGCTCGAGAGATTATCCTACCTTCGGTTTCTGGAGCAAGAGGTTTTTTGAGTATTTTGAAAATACCAGTTAGAAGCCATCTGCCACCATCTAAGGCTGGAATAGGCAAAATATTCATGCATGCAAGAGAAATGGAAATGATCGCCATGAGGCAAAGAATATTGGTTAATCCGGTGTTTGCTACGGCGGGAAATATGACACTGATGATACCAACTGGTCCAGATACTGCATCGCCAGCAGATTGGATTTTGGTTTTTCCGGCTTCACGTGTGGCATGATCTGAATTGAACTGAGCTGAAATACCGGAGATAATGTTGGAAAAGAGAGTGCCAATACCACGATATGTTTCACCAGTCAATTGAGCGGTTAAGGCAATACCCACAATAGGTGCAGACCAGGTGGAATAACGGAAAGTATTAGAAGATTGCCCCATGGTAGTACCTAGCCGATATTTTGAGTCTTGAGGGTTTAACGATATTTCGATTTCTTTGGTAGCTAGAGTCTCGATATTGCATGGTTGAGGACATTTTTCGTGACTAATGAGATATGTTACTTTTTCAGAAGGGGTATTTTTATTAAAGTCGATGACTTTTTCGGGTGAATCGATTTGAATAACTTCGGTATTAGATTTAATTCCTAGAATTAAGTCGCCAGATTTTATTCCGGCTTTTTCAGCGGGTGAATCTTTTACAACATCGATCACTTCGACGGGCGAGAAACTAGTTCTTGTGTCGCTAGGAATAGTAAATTGATTAGGTAATAGCTTTGGTAATCCAGTCCAAGCAAGAATTGTAAAAGTAATAATAGCTAGTAGCCAGTTCATGGTAACTCCGGCGAAAAGTATTTTAGTTTTATTCCAAAAACTTGTATGGCCAAAAGTTTTTGGTCGAGGATCAATGCTAGATTCGCCATCCATAGCACAAAAACCACCAATTGGTAGAAAGTTTAGGCTAAAGATTAAATATTCTTGAGGATTTGGTTCAATTCCCCCATCGGTTTTCTTGTACCATTGAGATTTTGGAAAAGGAATCCAGATAAAATCTTTTTGATTTTTCTTAGTGGCTCTTTTGAGGATTTTTGTAGTTGTTTTTTCATTGAATTGAAATATCTTGCAATAATGTTTAGCCTTTTTTGCTGGAATGTGTAGCCAGGCTTTGGCTTTAGGTGGGAAGCCGATGCCAAACTCGTTGACTTTTACACCACTACGTTTAGCAGCAATAAAATGTCCAAATTCATGAATTGTGACGACAAAAGTTAAAACTAAAATCCCGATAAGGATACCAAGAAATAAATGCATAAAAATATTGTAGCATAAATAAACAGGATTTTTAATGTTACGCTTAAAAAATATCCGGTTTGTCTCCGGATATTTTTTAAGATAATAATAATATTATTATTCGGTTACACCGAGCTCGATACGTTTAAATTGTTTGATTGTAATATTCTCGCCAGTTTTTGCAATATTATCTTTAAGAAATTCAGCGACAGTTTTGGTATCATCAAGAATATAGGGCTGATTTAGAAGCACTTTGTCGGCAAAAGATTTTTTGATTTGACCATTTAAGATTTGCTCTTTCATTGCTTCTGGCCCCTTGAAGTTTTCTTCAAGCTCTTTTAGCTTTGCTTTTAGATCTTCTTCTGGAATATCTTCTTCGGAAACATATAGCGGATTCATTGACGCAATTTGCATGGCAATTTTATGTGCTAAATCTTTGAATTCATCGGTTTTTGCAACGAAACTAGTTTCGCAGTTAATTTCAACGATAGCACCAATGCGACCATCATGAATGTAAGAGTCGATAATTCCTTCACGGGTTTCGCGGTCTCCTCTTTTTTCTGCTTTAGTTAAGCCTTTTTTACGCATAGCTTCAAGAGCTTTATCAAAATCACCGTCAGCTTCCATGAGGGCGTTTTTAGCATCTGTTAGTCCGACACCAGACAACTCTTTCAATTTTTTTATTTGTTCAATGTCAATATTTGCCATTTTTTCTCCTTATTTATTTTTTCCAGATTTAATAGCTTCAACAAAATAATCGAGAATTAATTTAACGGCTTTTACAGAATCATCATTTGACGGAATGACGTAATCGATTTCGCTTGGATCAACGTTAGTATCACAAAGTGCAATAACTGGGATGTTGAGAGTTTTAGCTTCTTTAATAGCATTTTTATCTTCAGGAACATCAACAACGATGATAGCCGAAGGTTGTTCGGTCATATCTTTGATCCCGCCATAGCGTTCATTTAAGGCTTCAATTTCTTCATTAAAACGTTGAACTTCGAGTTTTGAGTAGCGAGCTTCGAGTTCACCGTTAGCCATTCTACGTTCTAAATCTTGAACTTTTTTGATTTGGCGATTAATTGTTTCAACATTAGTCAAAGTTCCGCCGACCCAACGGACAGTAACGTATGGCATTCCAACAGATTCGGCAGTTTCTTTAACAATATCTTTGAGCTGTTTTTTAGTGCCTACAAAGAGAACTTTTTTGCCATTTTTAACGATATCGGTTACTACTGGGAGGGCTTTATTTAAGCCTTCAACAGTTTTTTCTAGGTTAATAATGTGCGCCTCTTGGCGTTTACTGTGTATATATGGCGCCATTTTTGGGTGCCAACGACTAGTTTTGTGCCCAAAATGCGCACCTGCTTCTAGTAAAGCTTTCATGTCAATAGATATGGACATGTTTTCCTTTCTCTTCATCTCGCAGTTTTATTCAGGAAAACGTTGCGAGATTGTTTCATTTAGTTGATAACTATTTAATTATAACAGATATGATCTAAAAAATCAATGGTGTGTGGTGGTCCCTGCTGGATTCGAACCAGCGACCTTACGAATGTGAATCGTACGCTCTAGCCAACTGAGCTAAGGGACCATTAATTACAGAATATCATTTCTATGCTATAATTTTACCATATATGAATTTTGACTTAAAGAAATTCGAGCAAGAAACCTCGGATATACAGAGTTTTTTGTCGCAACCAGATGCGTATGCGAAGCCGGATTTTGCTGAAAAATCAAAAAGATTATCAGAACTTTCTGAATTAATAGAATTGGGTAGAATGATAAATGATTTAGAGAAAAACTTAGCTGATACTGAAGAATTATTAGACGATCCAGAACTTGGAGAAATGGCAAAAATTGATTATGAAGAAACGCAAACGAAAATAATGGAACTAAAAACCATATTTGAGGAAAAATTGTTGCCGAGAGATCCTGACGACGAAAAGCCAGCATTAGTGGAAATTAGGGCGGGTGCAGGTGGAGATGAAGCGTCGTTATTTGCAGGTGAATTATATCGAATGTATTTGAGGTTTGCTGAAACTCATAATATGAAGGCGGAATTGATATCACAAAATGAAAATGAAGCTGGCGGGACTAAAGAGGTAATAGTTCGTTTTACTGGGGATAAACCTTATGGGCAGTTAAAATTTGAAGGTGGGGTACATAGAGTACAAAGAATCCCGGTTACAGAATCTCAAGGGAGAATTCATACTTCGACGGCGACAGTAGTAGTTCTAAAAGAAGTTGAAGAAGCAGATTTTGAAATTAAGCCAGAAGACTTAAGAATTGATATTTATCGTTCTGGTGGACATGGCGGACAGGGAGTAAACACTACTGATTCAGCTGTTCGTATCACGCATATTCCAACTGGTATTGTAGTGGCGATGCAGGATGAGCGCTCTCAGCAACAGAATAGAATAAAGGCGATGACAGTACTCAGGAGTCGATTGGCAGAAAAACAGAAAATGGAAGAACAGGCTAGTGCTAGTGCTGAGCGGAAATCTTTAATTGGTACTGGAGACAGATCGGAAAAGATTCGTACTTATAATTTTCCGCAGGATCGTGTAACTGATCATAGGATACATTATAGCCGATCGAATATTAATGCAGTGATGAATGGCGATATTGAAGATATTATTTTAGAGCTTGCTAAAAATGAACGCGAATTCATGAAAGAAAAATAATTGGAGTGCATGGGTGGCAGTCAAAATTGCAGAATGGTTGACAAGAGCTAAAGAGAAAATTGATTCGCTAGATGCCGAGTTGATTTTAATGTATGGATTGGGGTTTTCAGATCGGAGTTTTTTGGTATCTCATTCGGATGATCTTATTCCAACTAGAAAAGTAGATGAAATGCTTGAAAAAAGACTAAAAGGGATGCCAATGGCATATATTTTGGGATTTAGAGAGTTCTATGGTCATAATTTTAAGGTTAATAAAAACGTCTTAGTTCCCCGTCCAGAAACCGAAACAATGATTACGATGATAAAAGAATTGTTTTGGCAAGATAATCTTTATAATAAGAAAATTGTCGATGTCGGTACTGGGTCTGGATGTATTCCAATTACATTATTGTTAGAGCTGATGGATCAAAAAATATCGATAATTGGCCTTGATATATCTGAATCAGCATTGAAAGTAGCGAAAGATAATGCAGAAAAATATCAAGTATTAGCTGAGGCGGAAGATGATTTTAAAAATAAAGTAAGATTTCTGCATGCAGATTTATTGAGTGAAATAGAAGTTCTGCCAGATATTATTACGGCAAATTTACCATATGTCGATAGAGGCTGGGATTGGACTTCGAAAGAATTGATATATGAACCAATGTTAGCTCTTTATACCGAGGATAATGGCCTGAAATTAATTAAAAAACTGCTATTCCAAATTCATCAAAGAAAACAAAAGGATTTTGACGGAGCTGGAAAAAGTGTTTGGGACAAAAAACCTAAGAGGTATATATTTTTGGAAGCTGATCCATCTCAACATGAGCGAATAATTGCATTCGCGGAACAATTAGAGTTTATTTTAGATGAAAAACGAGATTTTATCTTGAAATTTCATTATTAAAAAATCTCCCTTTGCGGGAGACTTTTTATTTATTGTCTTTAGAAGTTTTCTTTTCGGATTCTTTTTCGGCTTTTTTTGCTTTATTGCTAAGTTGCTCCTTAAGCTTTGCGGCCTTAGCGGCACGAGCCTTGAATCGATCAACACGGCCTTCAGTATCGATGATCTTTTCTTCACCAGTAAAGAACGGATGTGATGCCGAGGAAATTTGGACTTTTACTAATGGATATTCATTCCCATCTGTCCATTTTATAGTTTCTTCGCTTTTGGCCGTTGAACGAGTGAGAAAAGAAAATTTGGCTGCTTCGTCAGAGAAAACGACAAAACGATAATCTTTAGGATGTAATTCTTTTTTACTCATAATTACCTTAATTATATCAGATTATGGTTATAAAGTAAAGAGGGAGTGAGATTTTCATTGGTAACGACAGAGACTACTTTTGATAGGCGTCAAGAGTTACGTTAATTGTTATTTCTTGACTATTACGGATAACAGTAACACTGACAGTTTCACCAACTTTATACTCTCCAACTAAGGTACTAAGGCTGGAAGTTTTATTGATTTTGACGCCATTTATAGCGGTAATAATATCTCCTTTTTTCAAGCCTGCTTTTTCGGCGGAACTATTTTTGGAGAAAATGCTAGAGTTATCATTATTATTCAAATATGCTCCGGCAGATACTGGTAAGTTATGCTCTTTAGCAAGAGCTGGGGTAATCGGTAGATAGCTTACTCCCAAAACTGCACGAGCATAGGTATTGTTTTCGAGAACGTTTTTAATAATTCCTTTGACACTACTGATTGGAATGGCGAAGCCAATGGTATTGGAGCTGGAAGCATAGGCAGTTGCGATACCAATGACTTCACCAGCAGCATTAAGCATTGGTCCTCCAGAGTTTCCGCCGTTAATAGCAGCATCTGTCTGAATCATATCGGTGAGACGTTCATAAGATGTGCCAGATGAGTTTCCGGCGGTTAAGCTACGACCAGTACCTGAAATAATTCCAGAAGTGACAGAGTTTTGATATTCGCCCAAAGCGTTACCGATAATGATTACCTGCTGACCTGGAGTGATGGTTTTTGAATCGCCGAGAGTAACAGGTTTAAAGTTTTTAGGATTTTCGACTTTCAAAATTGCGGTATCATTTAAGGGGTCAAGTCCAATAATTTTTACGTTTTCGTAGACAGTTCCATCATTTGTGGTAACGTTAACGTCCTTAGCTTTATTTACGACGTGTTTATTCGTCATAATATAACCATTTTCTGAGAGAATGAAGCCAGTTCCAGCGGCGCGAGATGGCGAACTCGTTCCAGTCCAAGATTGTGCCTCGCTTTCAGTTGTAATAGAAATAGACACTACACTATCGGATGTTTTATTGACTAATTCGGCAATAGAACCCGAAGCAAAAGTTGCAGAATTACCATTGCTTTGAGGGTAATTAATAATAGGATTCTTTTTAATAGTGTAATTATAGGCACTAAAACCTAGGCTAACCAAAGAGATTAATAAGATGATAATTGTAAAAATGTTGATAGAATTATTTGTTGATTTTTGTTGCATTTTGCGGGTTGTTTTATTTTCTTCTTGATCCATAAAAATCCTTTCAAATTATTATACGTTAAAGATTGGGTTACTAAACCAAATAATTATAATCGAAATCACTAGCATAATAAAGACTGCCGGCATAATTATCTCTTTCCAACTAGATTTGTTTTCGCTATCGATAAGTCTTTTATAGGAGAAACCAAAAAGATAAGATAGAAGTAGAAGAATAATGGTCAGCTGAGGAATAATAATGCCAAATTTAGTGAAACTATAAACTATTAACCATGAATGGCTCAACCAGGCGATTTCAGAGGTAATTATACCAGCTATGATAGAAAGCAAAGGATACTCTTTGTCGTCATTTTGAGATAAAACATGGCGAGTCGCGCTATAGCCAATAATAAAACAGCTAAAAGTAAGAAAGATTGAACCAGCACTTGCAGACATTAAGACTGCAGCGATGCTACCAAAAAAGATAGCCCAAAGAGATTGTAGATTTGTAGCGAAGTCTGTAGACTTTGGTTTTAGAACTATGAGCCAAAAAATGTAAAGAAGGGCTAGAATAATATGGATGGGTAATAGATTAGTGCCAGAGCAGTAAGTAATGAGAATAAAAGAAAAACCAACAATTAAATCGACAAGATTTGATTTAAGATTCAAGAGTAAGAACCTAGGGCGAACTGCGAACATTCTCCATTTGCTAAGAATAACTAAGATTAGACCGACGACGAAATTGCCAGTTAAAAAAGTAAGGTAGACTGAACCTGACGCAAGAATAAAATTAAACACAATGTGTAGAATTGAGCTGAGGATATTGCGACTTTTGCGAATAAAGACAAAATCTGACATATGTACTATTTATTATAACATGCCCTAAAATACGCCGAAGAAACGCATTTGATTAAACGGAAAAAGTCGAAGTGATACTGGGCCGATAATTCGACAATATGGCACAGTGCCGAGGCCATATCGAGAATCGTAAGAATGTGTGCCTTCTCGGTTATCTCCAGCAACAAAGATTTCTCCTTCTGGTACGATCATATCTACATCTCCTGAAACATTCTTTTTTGGTCCATCGATATCAGATTTTCTAGTATCATCATCAGGGCTATAGCCATTAGGATGTTCGGTGTTATAGACCTTTAATTGTCCATCTTTAACAGTAACTCGTTCATTGGGAAAAGCAATAACACGCTTAATAATATATTGATCCTTAATAGTAGTGTCAATATTGCAAGTTAGTTTTCCATTAGCTGGACCATTAGCAAAAACAATGATATCTCCTCTTTTTGGCACATATTCTTTCCCTTGAAGATGTGCAAGGGACACCGCTAGGCGATTTACGATGACTCTATCTCGCTCATGTAAAGTGTTTTCCATTGAGGCACCAATAACGTTGTAAGAACGGAAAACAAAACTATTTAATATGATGGTACCAATAATGATACAAAAAATAAAACTAAGTAAACTTAAAATATCTTTCGCTATGGGGTGGCGTTGGAAAAAAGTGAGTTTATTAGATTCCATATATACTATATTATCACAAGCTTGATAGGTATTTTTTATTTTGATGATTTTATTGAGAATAATAATTATTTAGAAAAGTATTTTTAAAAGTGTCGAATTGATCTTCTAAGATAGCTTCTCGGATTTGTTCAGTTAAGCGAATGATGAAACGAAGGTTATGTAAACTTGCAAGACGATAGTAACGAACTTTTTCGAGTTGATCTTCTGATTTCCAAAGTTGGCGCAATTCTTTCAGAGTGATTCCCTGACGGCAGGTTGGGCAATCACAAGAAATATCAATTGAAGAATTATCATTAGCATGTTTGCGCAAATTAATATTACCAAAACGTGTATAAAGTTTACCGTGTCTAGCTTCGCGAGTTGGAGCGACGCAATCGAAAGTATCTGCACCCATCTCTGTGCCGATTAGAATATCATCAGGATGAGATAGACCAAGAAGATGACGCGGTTTATTTTCTGGTAGTTCTTCATTGCACCAAGAAAGAATTTTACCCAAGTCTTCTTTAAGAAACGCACCGCCTAGACCATAACCATCAAAATCCATTTGGCCAAGTTTTTTACAGGTACTACGTCTTAAATCTTCCCAACGCCCACCTTGAATTACACCATAAAGCGATTGATGATAGCCTAAAATATTACAGTATTTCTGATGTGCTTTTAGGCTACGTTTAGCCCAACGTTCAGTTCGGCGGAGAGATTTTTTATTATATTCATAGGTGTCTGCAAGTGAAGTTAGCTCATCGAATGCCATATGAATATCTGCGCCGATAAGACATTGAAGCTTCATCGATTTTTCAGGGCTAAAAAGATCGTATTTATGTGGTTTGATATTTTTAATTTTTGTAAGATTTTCTGTTCCTGAAATAGTAAAATCTTCTCCGCGGAAAGGATCTTTAAAAAATACACCAAGTTCGGTTACTTTTGCTAACCTTTCTTTGTGAGCAGTATTTTTTACATTATTTTCACGTTTCATGCTTACAATCTTACCTAAGCCTGAGCCAAGGGACATAACTTGAAAACCTCCAGAGTCTGTAATGGTGGGTCTATCCCATTTTGACCATGCACTAAGCCCACCTTTTTCAGCAATGCCAGAAGCTTTATTTCTAAGATGATAACCATTGGAAAGCATAGCTTGTGCGCCAATAGACTTCAGGTCCGATGGAGAAAGATATCTGACCGCACCAGTAGTGCCGACACAGATAAACGCAGGAGTTTCAATTTTGCCGTGAGGTGTGCAGATTACTCCGGCACGACCTAATTTGCCAACAATTTTTTTCGTAATTGTAAAATTAAAATCTTTGTTTTGCATATTAAGAATTTGAGAAAAACTGATGTTTTTTCAGAAAATTAACAATTAATAATTCAATAGGGGATAAAATAATTTCAAAAATTAAGCCTAAAAAATAAGCAAAAAATATTTGTTTAATAAAATCGGAAAAAGGTAAAACTCCGATAAAAGCAATGGTTTCAAAAATTAAAGAATCGATAATTCTAGCTACAGCAGATGAGCCAAGTGCGCGAACGATAAAGTTTTTCCCTTTGGTTTTTTTGCGCAAAAATTCGAAAAAAGAAATATTTAAAAGTGAAGAAGTAAGGAAGGCTAAAAGAGAGCCAAAAATAATTCTGGGTGTGAATCCAAGGATATTGGTAAAGTCTGGCTGTAGTTCCCAGCCTGGAAATGATGGCAATAAAATTGCAAGCCAAAAAACAAAGGCGGCTAAAACATTGAGAAAGAATGCGGAATAGATGATTGTTTTTGAAATTTTTGAGCCAAAAAACTCAATAATAATATCACTTATGATATAAGATAGCGGAAAAATGAGCACGCCAGCATCAACGGGTATTCCAAAAAGATTCCAAATCTTTATTGCAGAAAGATTAGAGATCAATAAAATACCAGAGCTGATGCAAGCTAAAAAGATTAGGATAGATATTTTTTTGCTAGATAACGAATGAATTGGTGAAAAATTTTCTGTCTTATGCATAATAAAATTAAAAATTAAGATCTATTTTTTGACCCATGGTAGTTGTTAGGGTCCCCTTGATATTATTAAGCTTTACAGCAATACAAGTGTCATTATAATCTTTATTTAATAAATCGTAAATTATTTTGTTAATTTCTTCATCTTCAATGACGGTAGCGGTGGCAGTAAAGCGAATTGTGCCATGCTCAAGACCGAAGATTTCGATTTGAGGATTATTTTTTAATTGTGAAAAAACTAATTTGTTATTATTCGTGCCAATATATAGCTCATTATTGTAGATGCAGGCATTATCAAATGGTCTGACATGTGGTTGGTCGTTTTCTGAAGTTGCAAGATAAAAAACCCCAGAAAGTGCAGTGATGATTTTTTCCATTAATTACTTTCTTTTAACTCTTTAATATTTGGATATTCTTCAATTAGTACTTTAATACAACCAGCAATAGGTATGGCTACAATACAGCCAATAAGTCCAAAAGAATAGATGCCAATAGTTACGGCTATTAAAATAAGAAGCGGTGGAAGATCCATTCCCTTTCCTTGTATTTTTGGTGAAATGGCGTTATTTTCGATCTGAGCATAGATGATGTAGAAAATTAGAAATACCACGGCGGCAAGAAGACTATTTGGTAAAATCACTAATGTAACAATAGTAGCGGTAATGATTGGTCCGAACATTGGAATGAGATAAAGAAATGTGGCAATAAGTCCCATCGGGATTGCGAGGTTAGCAGAAAAATTAAATGGTATACTAAGCAGGAGAACGCTAACGGCTACTACGCTACCATCAAGGATGGCAATTAGAAATTGTCCAGAAACATATTTAATAATCACATTAAACATACGGTCGAAGATTCTTCTCCAGGTTTTTGAAGCGGACTTATTTTTTCCAGAGAGTGTATTCCAGAGCATATCCATCAATTTAGGTCCTTGTAGCATAAAGAGAATAGTTAATACGACGGTTAGAATGATTGCGGTAACAGCGTTAGCAATAGTAGTAATACTTGAGAAAGTAAGATTGCTTAAACCGTTAAGGAATGATTGTGACGAATTACGAGCAATGTCTATAATCTGAGCCTTTAGATCAATGATACCGAGAGATTCTCCGATTCGATCGATTGTGCCATTTTGGAGTAATTTATTTATCTGTTCCGGAATGCTGATAAGAAAACGAGAAGTTCCGCTGAGAATTACCGGAACAACTAGTGCAAAAACAGTCAGAATGGCAATTACGACAATAATAACAGCTAGGATAGAGGAAAGATCTTTTCGAATATGTTTTTTATCGATTTTGTCAATGCGATTGGCGAGCGGACGAAGTGCAATGGCAAAAAAGATAGAGATTAAAATAATAATTAGACCATCTTTTGCTCGCCAAATTAATAATCCACCTAATGCAAACCCCAAAATGACTAGCCAAAAACGAATAAAAGTTTTAGTGTCGACGTCGATTGTTTTATGCATAATTTCCTTTTCTTAATGAAATTATATCACATGACATCAGGAAAGGTATTCCCAAACTGGACCAAATTCCGTATCTTTTATTGTCAAATTATGAGTAGCAAGTTGGCTACGAATATGGTCTGCGGTGCTAAAATCTTTGTCTTGGCGAGCTTTCTCGCGATCATTAATTAAGTTTTGGATATTAGATGGCAGACTTGAAATAGTATCAGTAATGTCAAGTCCAAAAAGAGTGTTAAGTTTTTCCCAATCTGAAAAACTAATTTTGCTATTATCTATAATACTGAATGCTTTGGCAGAATTGAGATTATCGTTTAAAGCGTTAGTGATATCATCTATGACGAATGGGGGCGTTTCTGAATTAGTTTGAAAAGAAAAAGCTGCTTTATTTTTCCAATTTAATCTGCGAGATTTGGCTGAAGATAAATCGGAAAAATTAAAATTTCTAGCACTTTGGTAATGTCCTTGTAAAACCCACAGCTTAAAATCTAGAGGAGAAAATCCTTTTTCTTCCAATTCTTCTATTCTATAAGTATTTCCTAGCGATTTGCTAATTTTTTCATTATCGATAGTAATAAAATTGCAATGTAGCCAATAATTTGATAGTTTTTTGTCGAATGCTGCCTCGGATTGAGCAATTTCGTTAGTATGATGGATTGGAATATGATCAATACCTCCAGTATGAATATCGATAGTTTCACCAAGTTCTTTATGGATAATTGCGGCACATTCAATATGCCATCCTGGATATCCGAAGCGGTTGAGATATTTCCAGCGCATGGCATGCGATTCGCCGTCTTTAATGAATTTCCATAAAGCAAAATCGGAAACGTTATGTTTTTCGTTATTAAAATCAACTCTTGCACCTGCTTTTAAATGTTCCAGATCGAGTTTTGCAAAGTCAGCATAACGAGGAAATTTGCTGGTGTCAAAATAAATACCATCAGAAAGCTCATAAGTAAAGCCTTTTTCTGCTAAGAGATTAATTAATGAGATATTTTCATCAATGTAATCAGTGGCTCGACAGATTTTAGCAGGTTCTAATAAGTTTAATTTACGGTAATTTCTGAGAAAATAATCACTATAATACTCGGCAATTTCCCAAACTGTTTTATTTTCAGCTTGAGCGCCTTTTTCGAGTTTATCAATTCCGTCATCGGCGTCAGAAGAAAGATGACCTACGTCTGTTAAATTGAGGATTCTTTTAGGAGAATAACCATTATTAATTAGGACACGCTGTAATAGATCCCAATAAATATAGCTGGTAAAATTACCAATATGAGGATAAGCATAAACTGTAGGTCCACAAGTATAAATCTTGACTTCTTGTGGATTTTGGGGAATGAAGTTTTCAATTTTTCGTGTCAGTGTATTAAAAAGTTTTAACATTTATTTTCCCTCATCTTTAAGTGACAAAAAGCATTGAATGATATCTTTGACACAGTTTCGATAATCGATATCGTAAGTTCGAAAACCTGAAGCATAGGGGTGTCCTCCACCGCCAAAATAATTAGCAACTTTTTCGGAGATTGGACGATTGGAACGAATTTTACCAGTTAATTTACCATCAGGATAAGTTTTAATAGTTACAGCAAGCTCTACCCCTTCAACCATTCTTAATTCTTCGAGAATTAAAGTATTCGGGTTGTATTCATCTGAATATTCTTTAATGTCTTCCCATGGGATATGAACTGTAGCGATTTTGCCATCGAGATGATATTCTACACGTTTAATTAAGTCAGCTTTGTAATTCAATATACGTTGGGATTTTTTCATAAATTCACGACGTCGTTCTTCGAGTTCGGAAATGTTAGCTCCTAGAGAAGTTAATGTAGAGGCATCAATGAAAGTTTCGGCGGTAACGCTGGCAGTAGTAAGTCCTAAAGTATCAGATAATAATCCACTAAAAAGATTTTCAGCAACCTCTTGAGTAATTTTTAGATTAGATTGATGAACAATTTTCAAAATTAATGAACAGCAAGACGGTAAGGTTTGGATGATTGATTGATGTTTGAATTCGAAATCATCTGGCGTTTCGTGATGATCTAACGCAAGAACTGGTTTAGAATTAAGAATATTTTTAATAACTGGGTCATCTAGTAACTTGGAAATTAGGACATTAGCAACGGTATCGACAATAATATATCCATCGGCCTTAAAGTCAAAATCGCTAGAAACTCTTGACCAACCTGTATAATAATGTAGATATTTTGGGATAGAGACTGGACAATATAAAGTAATATGGTGGTCTTTAAGTAAGCCTTCAAGGGCTAATGCGGATCCTAAAGAGTCACCATCTGGATTTTCGGCTTGAATAATGCAAATGTGGTTTTTATCTTTAATGAACTCTGTAAAAATATCTAACATACAGGTTAATTATATCATGATTAGAGGTCGGTACGATTATTTAATGCCGTGCTTAGAGTAATTTGATCAGCGTAAGATAAATCTACGCCTAGCGGTAGTCCTCTTGCTAAACGAGTGATCTTTAAGGCGGGATATTTTTCAGATAAAGTTTTTTGAAGCAATAGTGCAGTACTCTCTCCTTCCACTGATGGATTTGTGGCAATGATAACTTCTTCAACTTGATCTGCTTTAACCCTTTCAACTAATTCTTTGATGTGTAGGTCATTAGGTGTGATATCGTCGAGGGGAGAAATTACACCACCTAATACATGATAAGTCCCAGTGAAAGACTTGGTTTGTTCGATAGCATAAATATCAAGAGGTTCTTCAACCACTAATACTGTCTGTTTATCTCTTTTTTCATCAGTATAAAACTTTGAATATTCTTCATCGTTATCAATAAGAGCAAAAGTTTTGGGACAATATTTTACTTTATCATGAAGAGAGGCTAAAGTCTCAGCGATAGTGATGCTAAGGTTTTTATCGGAACGAAAAAGATAATAGGCGTAACGTTCCGCCGTTCTTGCTCCGACCCCTGGAAGATGACCAAGAGCCTCAATGACGTCTGCTAATGCATGAGGAATCATTACATTCCCATATTGCCAAGAGCGCCACCAAGAGATGACATGAGAGGTTGCATTTTGGTAGTAGCAATTTCTTGAGCTTTTGCATAGCCATCTCGGAAACAATTTTCAATCCAACGTTCAAGTTCTGATAAATCTTCAAGATCAATTTTCTCAGCATTAAGAGAAACTTTTTTCACTTTTAACTCGCCTGTGATTTGGACTATAACTGCTCCATCGCCGGCCTCAACTTCGACAATTTCATTTTTTAACGCTTTTTGCGCTTTACGTAAATCGTTTAACATTTTCATTTGATCAATTGCTTTTCCCATAAGTACTCCTTAATAGAAGCCATTATATCATATTGAAAGGATTATTTTAGTTGATAAAGATAGATACGATCAGAATTTTGAGCTTTTGAGTTTGTGATAATGCGAAATAAAGTGTAGTTATCGTTGGAAATTGGCTTAAAAGTTGCAATTTTTGGTGATAGGAGTGATAGATTTTTTGCGATATAAACCGTTTTTCTCTGCCCTAAAAGAGGTTTTTTCTCAAGTAATTTATAAAAATGATAAAGCGAATCTTCTTCTGTGATGATTGTTGTCTGATCTTGAATATGATGGTTGATTAATTCTAGATCGGTGCTGAATTGATTGGCGACTGCTGGATTATAACGATACCCAAAAATAAAATGAGAAATATCGCTAATTACTATAATGAATAGAAAAATAAAAATTGGAATAAAGCCAAAAACTCTAGCGTAGGGATTTTTGGGAAAGAGTCTATACCATTTATTGATAATATAACGGAGACCGTGAGCAATAAGAATTGCGAGCGGTAAGATTAATAAGATTGAAAAAGATGTAGAAAAGCCAGAAATAGCGGTGATGAAAATTATTAAATAAAGAGCGATTGAATTACGTGAAGCGAAAAATCCATGATAAGTTGAAATAAGCCCAATGACCGCAAGGGTCAAAGAAGCTAGACCGATTAAAGGAGCAAGGAAGGTACTTTCAACGACTCCACTCCAATGAAAAAAAGGCAACATAGCATTTTTAATATTATTGAAATAATGGTTCCACGAAAAATTAGAGGTAAATAACAACTGTGTGATTGTATTATGATTCTTTAGAATGTTTACTACGATAAAAATTCTACCTGATAAGATAATTAATGCTGTGAGGAATAGAGGTACTTTAGGGAGGTGTTTAATTGTAAAACGAAGATGAGGATGTAACAAAACATATAAGATAATAAAGAGTGATAGGTAAACCATATATGGTGTGAAAATACTAAGGAGTAGAAATATGGCAAAGATGAAACAGAACCAAGGGTTGGGTTTATTGATGCCCTGTATTTTGCTGCCGAGCCAAAGTAAAATGGTTGGCCAAAATACAGTCATGATTAATGGGGTACCTGATCCGGAGATATAAAGAAAACTAGATGATAGTACGGCAAGAATGCTAGAGACTGTAGCAACGTTGCTTTTGAACCAACGGTTTAATAATAAGATAAAAAATAATCCGAGAAATATTCCAAAAATAATGCTAGGTAATTTTATGCCATAGGTAGTTAATCCAAAAACCGTTAGTGATAATTTTTGAAGAAGATGATACGGTAAATTGGCAATATTATCAGAAAATAAAGATTTAAGATTCAATGAAGAAGAAATATTAACAGATTCGATTTCTGCGGAACTTAGGCCATTGGGAGCGATTAATGGTAAGAAAATAAGAGTTGCAAGAAAAGAAATTGTAAGAATTGAATAAAATATACCAAAACGGTGTCGATAAAGAAATAATTTTGAAATTGTTCGTTTTTTCACTTATGTTAGTATAACATAACTAGAATCAATCGTCATCAGTGCTATGACTATTGTCAATTGACATAAAACGATTTAATTCACTATCAAAATAGAGTTTAATTTTACCAATTGGCCCATGGCGGTGTTTAGCAATGAGTAATTCGGTAATATTGGTAGGTACGTAGCCTTCTTCTTGATGATAATAATCTACGCGATGTAGGAACATTACGAGATCGGCATCTTGCTCAATAGAGCCTGATTCCCGTAAATCGGAAAGTACCGGACGTGGATCATCCCTTCCGGTAACATTGCGTGAAAGTTGAGCGAGTGCAATTACGGGAATCTCTAGCTCACGCGCAAGAGTTTTTAGTCCACGTGAGATTTCTGTTACTTCTTGCACGCGATTTCCTGCATAGCGTTCCGAACCTTGAATTAACTGTAAGTAATCGACGATCACTAATCCTATGTCATGGTCATGGGCGGCACGACGAGCTTTATTGCGAAGTTCAAGAATAGTCATGCTCGAAGCGTCGTCGATATAAATTGGAACTTCACTCATTTCTCCAAATGCATCGCCGATTCGACTAAAAGCGTCATCGGAAATATTGCCAGTTCTAATATCCCAGCTTTTTACTCCTGCAACCGGAGCGACCATACGATCAACGATTTCGTTTTTGGCCATTTCCATTGAGAAAAATAAAACGCCACGTTTATTAATATCGGCAATATTATAAGCTAAGTTTTGAGCAAGAGTGGTTTTACCCATTGCTGGACGTGCTCCAACGATAATAAGATCACCTTTTTGAAGTCCGGCAGTTTTGTTATCGAGATCGGAAAACCCAGTCTTAAGCCCTCTTAGTGCGCCACGATTTTTGTGTAGATTTTCCATACGATCAAAAGCTTCAACCAATAAATCGGAAAGGGCAATATAATCGCTTTTGATAGTTTTATCGGAAACTTCAAAAAGTGTTTTTTCTGCTTTTCCAAGCAAGTCGCCGACATCTTTACCGCCATCATATGCGCCTTCAACGATGCTTGTACCCGCCTTAATTAAGCGACGACGAATAGAAGCTTGTTCGACAAGATTAGCATATGAATTAACATGTGAGGCCGTAGGAACAGAATTGGTTAATTCGGTAAGATAAACTGCACCGCCAATTTTTTTTAATAATTTTTGGTTTCGTAATTCTGAAGTAATAGTTAAAAGGTCGATTGGCTGATTGTGTTCATAAATTGCAACCATGGCTTGATAGATTTTGGCATGTTTTTTGTCATAAAAATCAGCGGGTTTGAGTTTTTCTAGAATATCGGGAAAACTGGTTTCATCAATTAAAATTGCACCAAGAAGCGAGCGTTCCGCCTCAATGTCTTGTGGAGTAATTTTGCCTTGTTCCTGCATGCTTTAAAAAGGATTATCTAGGTTGATATTTTTAATGCCTGAACCCATTATATCAGAAAGGCTATTGATGGTCTTTTCTAGTTCTGGGTTGGCTGGAGATTCTTCTTCAGTTTGATAAAAATGAACTGCATTTTTGGGAATAATATTTTCTGTAGGATCGAGAATGCAAATGTTGTAACCTGGTGCGGATTTTTTCAAAATTGTAATATTGTTTCTAGCTTTTAGGATTGAAACGTAATTTTTATTAATAGGATAAATAGTTAATTCTTGATCTTTGATGACAAAATCGGATTTTTCGAGTGTGGCTCCAAGCATACTATTTGTATTTTTTACATCATCAAGGTAAGACTTTAGGTCTAATTCTCCAGCTTTAATGACTGATTCGGTTAATGACATTGCAACTGGTGGTTCTTCGTTTTTAATTTCTTCGTGTCTAGTTTTTTCTAAAATTTTAGAGCGATTAATACGTTTTAGTAATTCTTCTCGTCTTGAAGATGAAGTAGCGATAGGAGTTTTAGGCTGAAGATTAATAGGAGTTGCTGGGGTAATTTCAGAAGGTTGTTTAGGTGAAATTGCTGGAGATGTTATTGTTGTATTTTTTACAACATCTGCAGAATCAAGAAAAGCAACTAATAATTTTGCTTCGGCAAAAGGATAATCGACAGAAAATAACTTATTAATTAATACTAAAGTTTTTTGAGTAGGGTTTTCTATAATCAATTTGATAAGTTCACCGGAGATGTTAGAAGCGGAAACCCCAGAGTTTAAGAGATCTTTTAGAAGGTTAATTGTGGTTGTAATATCTTCGTGATTAAAGCTATCGAGAACTTGCTTTAATAGTTGTTCATCGGGGAGGCCAAGTGCTGTATTAACATCATCAGCAGAAATGAGATCAGAGCTTGTTTTGAGGGTAGAGATCTGATCGAGAATACTGAGTGTATCACGAAAAGATCCTCCACCACGTTCAGCAATAATTTTCAAAGCAGTTTCGTCGATGTTGATTTTTTCTAAAGTGGTAATTTTTTGAAGAAAAGCCAGCATAACATCTGGTGTCGCGAGCTTAAAAGTGAGAATCTGGGCACGAGAAGTGATAGTGATAGGGACTTTTTCAAGGTTTGTGGTAGCGAGAATAAAAATGACATGTTTTGGCGGTTCCTCCATGATTTTAAGAAGAGCATTAAAGGCAGATTTTGAGAGCATATGAAACTCATCAATAATATATATCTTGTATTTTCCTTCACTAGGAGCAATTATGGCTTTTTCGCGTAGATCGCGAATGTTTTCAACGCTAGTATTTGAGGCAGCGTCTATTTCAATGATATCAATGTAATTGTCTTCAAGTTCGTATTGAAAAGAATTGACTTCATGAGCAAAGATACGAGCAACGGAAGTTTTGCCGCATCCCCGTGGACCAGTAAAAATGTAAGCATGGGAGAAAGCACTATGCTTGATAGACTCTTGTAGAACCTTAACGGTAGTATCTTGACCAACAACGTCATCAAGCGAAATTGGACGATATTTTCGATATAATGCCTTCCTCATTAAGATGATTATAGCAGAAAAGAAGCTATTTGACCTGCCAAAAGAGCGCAGTGGAGATAGTTTCAAATGGTTGATTTGGATTCCAGAGACTTAGAGCGGAAATTTTAGCAGCGAGATCACCAATGAATAACTGGATTGGGGTGTAGCTGGTGTCATTTATTGAAATAGTAATAACTTTGCCATGTTTGACAATAATTATTTGTTCTTGATGAAATGTTAATATTGTCAAAGGATAACTTAGAGTAAACTTATGTAAGGTTTCAATAGTTGAGATGATTGGATTAGAAAGGATAATCATTTTTGGATAGAGTAAGCTTCTGAATAATTTTTGAAGTTGAGGCATAGTGGCAAAAAACAGAAGGTTGTCTTTGGTAATAATTTTAGTCGGATCATTAATGATTAAGTCGATGGTGTCTCGAGTCAGAATGGAGGGGGTTGTGGTTGTCCTTAGAGTATCGAGGATTGCGATAGTAGTGGTGGAGTTTTTGGAAAAATCACCAGAAAAAAGTGTTAGATCGGAAGAGTCAACCATCGCCTGAATGACACTTGATTTTGCAAAAGATCCAGACTCAGTGGAGGGTGAAAAGAAGATATTGGAAATTGGTGGGAGCTTTGACTTTAAAGCGTCGGGAAGTAAAAGTCTGACTTCTTGCAAATTAAA
This sequence comes from uncultured Candidatus Saccharibacteria bacterium, assembly GCA_963545945.1. GTDB lineage: Bacteria > Patescibacteriota > Saccharimonadia > Saccharimonadales > Saccharimonadaceae > Nanosyncoccus. The sequence continues at coordinate 79,031 of CAUUKA010000001.1, forward strand.
TTTTGAGAGATATTCTGCAGTTTTAATTTCATTTGAAAAATTATTAATATTACCACCAATTATTTGAAATTTGCCGGTTTTTTGTTCAGGAATATTCCAAAGAAAATCTTCTATGAGAGATTTGTTAATTTTTTGCCAATAATCCACAATTTAAGCCTTATTAATGTTTAAATTGATAGAAATTGGGCAATGATCTGAACCAAGAATATCATCATGAATATCAGCAGAGATTAGACAAGATTGAAGTGTTTTAGAAACTAAAAAGTAATCAATTCTCCATCCAATGTTATTTTCTCGAGCTTTACCCCAATGAGACCACCAGGTATATTTAATTTCATCTGGATGTAAAAAACGAAAACTATCAACTAATCCGGAAGATAGATAATTGGCTATGCCTTCCCTTTCTTCAATGGTGTAACCAGCATTACGTTCGTTTTGTTTAGGACGAGCAAGATCAATTGGCTGATGTGCAACATTAAAATCGCCACAAATTATAACTGGTTTTTCTAATTCAAGCTGTTTGAGATATTTTCTTAAAGTAGGATCAAAAGAAGAATGGCGAAGTTTTAAGCGAGATAACTCTGGCTTAGAGTTAGGGACATAGACGTTGATGAGAAAAAAATTTTCAAATTCAAGAGTCAATATCCTGCCTTCTTCAAAAATATCGCCAAAATTATCAGTTGGTATAGTTAATGAGACGGTGGCACTGTCCTTGCTAACTTCTTTATGAGAGGTATTTTCTTCCGAAAGGGTAGATTTTGAGAGAAATTTATCAAAATTAAAATAAACGTTCAGAACTTTAAGATCCTTTTTAACGAAAATAGCAGTACCTGCATATCCTGGACGAATAGCGGAATGCCAAAAGTCTTGATAATCTAGTAAATCTATTTTGACTTGTTCTTTTTTTGCTTTGATTTCTTGTAGGCAAAAAATGTCTGGTTTTTCACTAGATAAAAATTGTTCGAATGAGCCTTTTTTAATAACAGCGCGAATGCCGTTAACGTTCCAAGAATAGATTTTCATGAAAGATTACGTTTCCTCTCGCGATCTAAGTCACGATTTTTAATAGTGAGACGTTTGTCGTATTTTTTCTTACCTTCAGCAAGGGCAATAGTAACTTTAATATATCTTTTACCCCCAAATATTTTTGTTGGTACGATAGTCATACCGTTTATTTTTGCACGCTCAAGGCTAATAATTTGCTTTTTTGTAGCTAATAATTTTAAATTACGAGCGGTGTCTGTGCCAAGAGTTAAATTATTGAGCCAAAGTTCACTATTACGGATCGTGACGAAAGAGCCTCTTAATTGGACGTGATTATCACGGATTAGTCTCACTTCGTTGCCAAATAAAACAATACCACAAATAATTTCTTCACCTAGATGATAATCAAAAGATGCACGACGGTTAATTGCTATGTGGTCTTTTCGGTCTTTTTTCTTTCCCTGTTTCTTCATGGAATATTCTCGTGATATAATCCTAGTATAACATATGAAAATTGTGATTGCCTCTGATATCTATTATCCAATGACTAATGGTGTGGCTGTTTTTGCACATAATCTAGCTAACGGATTGGCAAAGGCTGGACATGAAGTATTGGTAATTTGCCCGAGTTTTAACGGCAAATTCCATATAGAAGAAGATCATGTAACTGGTATAAAAACTGCTTATTTAAAATCGGCACGATTTCCGTTATATCCAGATCAAATTAATGAAGTGTCAGAAAAAAGAACAATTTTTGGTTTGCCAATGCCGAGATTAATTTATAAAAATGGGATTTGGTGGTCGGTAAATCCTTGGCAGGAAGTTGAAGAGATCTTAGATGAGTTCCAACCAGATGTTATCCATTTGCAGACTGCGGAGACGATTGCTCTTGCAATAATGAGATATGTGAAGAAAAATAATGTAGCTTTAGTCTCAACTGGACATGCGTACCCAGATAATATAACGGGGCAATTCAAAATTTTTAAGCCAAAAATAATTAAAAAAACTGCTGATGTAGCTTTGAGGGCTTATATGTCAAGTTTTTTGAAACATGCAGAATATGCGACTATGCCAACGGAAATGGCGATTGGAGATTTAATACCAGAAAATCGAAAGCATTTTAATGTAACCATTGAAGCTTTATCTAATGGCGTAGATTTGACGGAGTTCTACCCTGCTTCGCCTGATGAAAAAGTTTTGCTTAAATATGGATTGGAGCCAAAGAAAAAAAGGATCGTTTATATTGGTAGAGTGGATCCAGAAAAAAGTATCTTAAGGACAATTTTAGCTTTTAAAGAAGTTTTAAAGATAAAACCTGAATTAGAGTTTGTGATCGTAGGGGATGGAATTGATTTGGAGAGATTAAAGAAGAAGGTGGTAGATTTTGAGATTGAAAAATCAGTCAAATTTTTAGGTAAGATATTATTGCCGGATTTAGTAGAAATTTATCGATCAGGTGAATTATTTGTCACTGCTTCGGAAACTGAAACGCAGGCGATAGTTTTAATTGAAGCGGCGGCTACGGGATTACCACTAGTGGCGGTAAATGCAGGAGCGGTAGGAGAGCTGTGTAAAACGGGAATAAATGGTGAGCTGTGTCAAGCTAGAGATATTGCTGGAATGGCAAAAGCGATTTTAAAGATATTAAATGACGAAAAACTACACAAAAAATACAGTCTAGGGTCGATTGAAATTTCTAAAAAACATGACCTAAAGAGAACATTAGCCCGATTTGAGGAAATATATAGAGAAGCAATTAAATTAAAGTCAATTGCAAGACGATAACTCTTGATAGATGATTTCTCTTAGTTCTGCAGTATTGGTGCATTCCATAAGTTTTGATCTTAATTCGCTCGCACCATCATAAGTATTGACATAGATTTTGAAAAAATGTTTGAGCGGTTCGTAAGGATAATGCGTCTGTTGTGTGTAGTCATCAAATAAATCCAAATGATATAAAAATAGGTTAAGTAAAGATTTTTTATTTGGTGTAAAATGTGCAAAACAATAAGGATTTTGAAAAACTCCGCGCCCAATCATAAAGCCGTCAAGATCAGGATATTCTGTAGCAAGTTGTTCGCACATGGATTTATTTTTGATGTCACCATTAATAATAAGTTTGGTATGAGGGGAGATAGAATTGCGAAGTTTGATGATTTCGGGAATTAATTCAAAATGTGCGTTAACCTTGCTCATCTCTTTACGAGTGCGGAGATGAACGGTGAGTGCTGAAAGATCTAATTTTAAGAGGAAAGATAACCAGTCTTGATATTCTTCGATGAAAGTAAAGCCGAGTCTGGTTTTGACGGAGACGGGTAAATTAGTATTATTTCTTGCATTAATGATGCATTCTTTTGCAAGTTCTGGCGTCCGGATCATTGCAGCTCCTCCACCGGCCTTATTAACGTGCCTGTCTGGACAGCCCATATTCAGATCTAATCCAGAAAAACCGAGCTGTTCAAGATTTTTTGCTGTTTCGGCGAAATGTTCTGGATTTTTTCCCCAGATTTGAGCAATAATTGGAACATCGGTCTCGACGACTTTTAAGCGTTCAAGTGCATTCTCTCTTCCCTTTTCGGAGGCAAAACTGGAGACATTAGTAAACTCTGTAAAAAATAAATCTGGACGACCTGCCTTGGTAATGACTTGCCGAAAAACACAATCAGTTACACCTTCCATTGGTGCAAGGCAAGTAAAATGTTTTGGTAGTTTTTCCCAGACCATATAATATATTAAAACAGAAAAATAGCTATTTTTCAAGGAATAAACTTGCTTTTGAGGGTAGAGTTTATTTTACAGTGTCAATAACTAATTGACAAAAATCCTTAATATCTTTTAGTTTTTTATTTGGGTCAGGTAAGATATTGAGGGGTGAATCTTTATCGATAAAATCTAGAGATTTGATGTGAGTATAGACAGAACGTAAAAGTGTCTTTAAAAATTCTTCATCTTTAAGATTAAAGTCATAAACCTTATCGTAAACTAACTGATCTTTTTCTTGAATCAAATCTTTGTTTTTTGGTGAGACAAAAAGAATGTGTCCGCGAGTTACTTTATATTTGCTAAAAGTCGGAGAAGTATTAAGTAATAGTTTATAGAAACCAAGTTGAAGGGCGTATTTGTATAGGGTGGAATCTGAGTCCCATTTTTTGTCCTTGAATGCACCGGTTTTAAAATCGTAAACTTCAATAGTTTTTTCTTGCTCGTTAATATTGATATGATCAATTTTTCCAGTAATTGGAATATTTTCGAAAAAGAGATTTTCAGAAGCAAAATTAATTTCAGCTTTTGGGATTAAACTAGATTCTTTAGTTGGTTTCAAAATATGTGAAAAAGTAGTTAGACTATGTTCAATGCTGATTCTACCACGTTCTATGATCTCAGCTTTGGCTTGATCGGTTTGATCGAGTTGATTGATTTCTGATTCAAAAAGTTTTAAAGCTTCCTCGATTGATAAGTTTTGATTAGTGGTTTTTTCAAAAATGGTATGAATTAAGGTGCCAAAAATAACATTTAAGTTCGATGGCTCGACAGGAAGATTTAAAAGGTTCTCGAACACGGAAAGTGGTCCGCCATAAGTAATGTCGATAAAGGAGGATAATTTCGTAGCGGTCATGCGATAATTCTTGATATGTTTTTCGAGGAATGACTGAATATTGTTTTTATCTTCTAAGATAGACGATAACCAATATTTTTTTACATTAGATAAACGTTGCTCATCAGGAATATCTTCGTAATGTTCGACAATATTTGTGTTTGGTAGATATGGAGAGGCAATTTCGGAATCATTGACTGCATATTCTCCAAGATAAGCGAGTCGGTTGGTGGCTTTGCCACTATAGTTTTGAATAGAATTGGTGAGAGTCAATGATTTTTTGGCGCGAGTAATTGCAACGAAAAAAAGTCTCAGGCATTCGTCGTCAGTATCTCCGGTGTGTCGAACGCTGCGAAGGTTTATAGGCAAAGCAAACTTATCGTTATTGCCTTTACTATTTCCCCAAGCTAAATCATCGACTGAAATTAAAAATACATGACGGTATTCTAGCCCTTTAGATTTATGTGCGGTAACAATTTGGACGGAATCTGTACTGTCTTGATAGGGAGAAGTATTGATGATGGCTTGACCTGCTGAATCGTAATCATCTAGAAAAGTAATAAAATCTTTTAGACGAGGCTTATCGATTTTAAGGTAAGACTTTAAGTGTTCTTTTAATACGGAAAGATGATCGTATAATTCATAAGATTTAAAATTGAGCTTATCCTTGGCGTAATAGTCAAGAAAAGGAGAGGTGTAGTTAAGCTCTTCTATCTTGACACTGCCAATTAGATAATCTAAAAATAATTCTAAGGGAGTGTTGAAGCTTTTCGCTACTAAGAAAGAGAAGAAATCTGTAATTTTTTTAAGATTATGATTATTACTAGATGATAAATATTCGAAGGCGTTTTTAGGAGAATGATGATCGGATTGTAAAGCGGTGATGACTTCAGTGGTTGGCAGTTGGAAAAATGGATATGTAAGAATTTCAATTAAACGATGAGAAGGATTTTTTTCCTGAGATATTTCGTAAATAAAGCGTGCAAGGGTGATTAATTCATGGATTCTTTCATCTTCAAAAATATTTTCACGTTTTTCGTAAGAGACATTGATGTCTTTATAAGCACGAAGGTATGGCAAAAGTGGCGTAACAAATTTATGTTTTGGAGTAATAATGGCAATTTCTGACGGTTTTTCTCCTGATTGGATGAGTCTATTAACTTCACTCGCGACCCAACTATATTCGGCATCAGAAGATTTGAATTCATGTCTGACGATTTGTGATGTTCCAGATTTTACATCAGAGAGAATTTCTGAATTGCGCACAGAGGTTAAGATTTTATTGATATTTCGATGTTTGGCAAAACTGCTATCTATTTGGTCTGCAATTTTTCTTGATAAATCCAATATTTCGGTTGTGGATCGATAGTTTTCTGTCAAAACCAGATATTCGGCATTATAAGTATTTTGAAAATCAATTAAATTGGAGGCGTTTGCGCCTTGGAAAGCAAAAATTGCTTGATCATCATCTCCTACCGCCATGATATCTGGTTGTTTTTTGGGATCAGCGATTAACGTAATCAATTCGAATTGCGATGGATTAGTATCTTGAAACTCATCAAGGAGAACGTATTGAAACCGTTCTTGCATAGTATAACGAAAACCATCATCAGATTTTAAAATATTGATAGATTCTTGGATCATATCAGCAAAATCAAAAAGATTATTTTCTTTTAACTTTTGTTCATAAAATTGTAATATATGGGATAAACTCAATAACTTGTGATTGGTTACAAAATCTTTTAATCGATAGTCATTATTTGTAGTTTTTTCGAAGTAATCTCTTCTCCATTTTGTAAGAGGGGAAATTGATGGCTTTTCTTTGGCTGACTCTTGATCGATAATATGATTTAATTCAAGGATGAGTTCATTAGCCTCTCGCGGGATATTTTTGACAATAGGCTCAGATGAGGTGTAAGAAGCAAGAATAGTACCAGCTTGACGATAAAAATCTACACCAAGATCAAATTTAATGCGAGGAGGAATATTATTAAGAATCGGTGATATTTCTTTAGATATTTCTTTGGAGTCAAGAATGTTTGTTTCGGCAATAAGTTTGAGGTCTGATGAATTGAGTCCTGCAGATTTAACTGTTGAAAGAAGCTCAATTAAAAGATCAATCTTAGTGTCTTTTGAGATGTCGTTTGGCGGAAGACTCTCTATGATTTTTTGTAAAATTTTGAATTGTGTTACGTTATCGATCGGAGTATCTAGATTACGAATTGGCTTAAAAGTGTAATTCTTGTATCGATTAAGAAGGTATGCGCCGAAAGAATGATAAGTGTGAATATTGATGGAATTCGCAGTTGGCCCGATCATAGATCGTAATCGTTCTCGCATGTTCATTGCCCCAGCATCAGTAAAAGTGAGACATAGAATACTATCAGCATTAGCGTCGGTTACTTGTAAAATATGGGCTACTTTTTCGGATAATAATTGAGTTTTACCAGTTCCTGGTCCTGCCAAAACCAAGAGTGGTCCATTCAAATATTGTACAGCTTTTTGTTGCTGTGGATTTAGAGGCATATTATTTTTCCGATGTAGTTTTATTTAGTGAAAGAGCTACAATGCGGTCGAGAATTGGCGTGTTGGTTGGTTTAATGAAGCTAGGGGTTTTGTCTAATTGTGAAATCGTAGAGAGTCCTTCAGTAGTCTCTATTTTAATATCACCAGCTAAAACTTTAATGCCAAAATCTGAATTAGTTTTGAGTTTTACGCCAAAATCGTAATTTCTAGATGCGGGAGAGGCACAAGTTATGACTAAATCATTAACTCCACAGGATAAGTTAGCGGTTTTCGGATCGCAATTATTGGCAATAAGAATACGACGGATTTCGTCAAGACTGGAATTGATAAAGTCGTCAAAATCAAGAGTGCCATATTTGAGGTCCCAATATCCGGCTCCAATTGCATAAACGTTTTTAAATGAACCACAAAGTGTTACTCCTAAGAGATCATCGGTGTGATCATATTTAATATATGGCGCAGAAAATAATTGATCGATGATCTGTGAAGTGGAAGTGAGTGTCGAGTTTTTTTGTTTTGCTAAATCTGCCGCAAACGCTCCACCGGAAAGAATTGAGAAGTTTTGTTTGAAAGGTAAAAAAGAGGCAATAGACAAGAAGCCTTTACTAGCACAAATTAATGGACGATCTTGTGGTAAAAAAAGTAAGAGTTTTGATGCGGCAGAGGAAGGAACGGCTAAAACATTAATTTCACTATTTTCAATAATTGACGTTAAGCCTTGGTTAGGGTATTTAATAGGATCATAAAAATCTACTTGATGATTATTAGTTTTTAAAATATTGCCGAGGGCTGTACCAAAAGCGCCCGCACCAAAAACTGTTATTTTCATGTATATATTATAACACGCGTTTTTTGAGTATTACTGATTATGGTAATATGATTGTGTGGCGGAAATCGTGATAAGATTTAAGATTTTGTTTTGTATATTACTAATTATTTAACCCGTGTAAGAATTACGAGATTTTCGATATGAGGCGTTTGAGGGAAAAAATTATATGCACTGATATCTACTACTTTGTAATCGGAAGTTTTCTGAAAAAGTAATTCTAAATCTCTAACTTGCGTAACTGGATTGCAAGAAAGATAAACTATTGTTTCGGGTTTAATTTCAGCAAGTTTTTCTATTAATTTTTTATCGCAACCAGAGCGTGGTGGATCAAGAATAACCGAGCAGTCTTGAGTAATAAAAACTAGAATTTCTTCTGATTTCGCGAGAATTGGGGTTAGGTCCAATTCGGGTTGGGATTTTAAGCGATTATTAATATTTTGCTGAAGCTCTTGATATGCTGAACGATCAACTTCTACAGAAATTAATTTTTGATCTTCAACCACGGATAAGCCAATTGATCCGACTCCGGCATATAAATCAAGAATTTTAGTAGAATCTTTAAGATAATTTTTTATTTTGATGAGTACTTGCTCATAGATTGGTAGATTAATCTGAAAGAAACCATTTGGTGAATAGGAGTAAGTTTTTCCTAATAACTGATCAGTCAAATTATTAAATTGTGGATGTGGCTGATAATTTTCATAAAATCCACCGGAAATTTCACCATCTTGGTTAGATCTTAGGATTAGTGATTGATATTTTCGAGCTTCTTCATGTTTTAGATTAAGATCATTTATTAGATTTTTTGCATGAGAAAAAATCTCTGGCATTTCAAGACTACTGGAAGAAATAGGGATTTTTTGATGACTGCCACGAGCATGGACGGCTAATTCAATTTTATTTTTTTGCGTATCGTAATACAAGGAATATTCCATTTTATTGCGGTAGAAAAAAGTTTTTGGACTTTGATGAAAAATGATGGAATCTACCAAATCTTTTGGTAAGATCTTAGCGAAAAGTTCTTTGAGAACAATTAATTTTTGTTTAATCTCATAATCATCAGTCATGATTTGCCAAGGTGAGGTTGAAAGAAACTGTTGATCAACTGGAGAAATTCTTTCATTATTTTGATGAATAATTTTAGTTGCAATGCCTTCTATAAAATGAGGTTTTTTCTTAACGAGACGAAAAGATTCTATGGTTTCATCAGGTAGCGCATTCCATAAGAAAACTTTAAGTCCTGCATAATCACCAGTTTTGATGGTTCCGATGCCTTGTCCGGTTGGCGTTAATCGCTCAACTAAAAGAGGGGTATCTAACGAAATTTCGATATTTTTGACCTTTGCTTTTTTCATTGAGATTATTTTAACATGGCATTTGATTTTTTAAGAAAAATATATCTCCAGTTGATTATGTTTATGATTGATTGATGATGACTGTTGATTTAGTATAAAAATACTAAGGCAGAAAAGAGAGGTTCTTATTTTTTGAAAAAAGATTTCTTAATTTTCGTGATGATTCTTATAATTTGTGTTTCTGTTTTGATGAATATTTTGATTCCTAATAAGGTAAAAAAAGATGATAAAAATGTTAGCATTTTTAATAAAGAAATATCTCAGCGTTTTACTACTTCACTGAAAAATAACTTATCGGAGGAAGTAAGTGGATTGGCGCAAGGTTATTTATTGGGCGATAAGAGCGCTTTAGAAGATGGCTTAGAGGAAAAAATTAAAACAGTTGGCTTAGCGCATATTATAGTAGTATCTGGAACACACTTGTCGATAATCATGATGTCTATCCGGAAAATTTTTAATAAGATTTCTCGATTTCTTGCTTTATATTTTTCACTCGCAGGATTAATTATTTATGTTGGAATAATAGGATTATCTCCTTCTATCCTGCGAGCATCTATTGTCGCAATTTTTGGATTATTTGCGTGGTTTTTTGGAAGAAAATATAAACCATCGAGAATAATAATATTAACGTTAGGAATTTGTTTGATAATAGATCCTTGGTTAATAAGTGAAATTGGCTTTCAAATGTCGATAATGGCATATGTGGGTATTTTATTGATTTTGCCAAAGATGATCAAATTTTTTTATGGGAGAGATAAGCCGAAAATAATTGGCAATATTATGATGGCGAGTATTTCGGCGATGAGTCTATGTCTGCCACTACAAATTTATTATTTTGGAAATATTAATATAGGAGCAATTTTAGCAAATTTATTGATATTGCCGACCATTCCATTGGCAATGTTAAATAGTTTTATGACGGGATTTTGGGGGATGTTGGGTATAGATTTGTTGGCTAATATTGTTGGCAGATTAACAGATGGGGTACTAAGATGGCAAATAAGAATTGTAAACTTTTTATATGAGAAAACAGAACTTAATCTGACAGTACCAAAGAAAATGACCTGGATTCTAATGTTGTATCTTATTTTTCTGATGATAGGTTTATATGTTTGGAAAAAAGAGCAACGAAAAAGAATACAGAAGATAAAAAATTGGCATGACTTAGAAAATATAAATATATGGAAGTATTAAAAGATAATAATTTTTAGTTATTACGAAATAAGAGGATATCAAAATAAGCAATAACGACGCCTGAAGCTAGGATAACATTCTGATGTGAATTAATAAAGTTAAGAATAGATTTTCCAAAAGGATCAATTGCGATAAAATGCGGTATGCACCAAGCGCAAAGAGAGGTTAATAAAAAGGAAAACAATAATGCTTCGATAATTCTAAAAATACCGAAAAGCTTATTTCGGCGAGAACGAAGATAGATGAGAATTGGGAAAAATAAAACTAGGAGAATAAAAAATATGATGTCAGTTATTTTTGATGGAATATTAGGAGTAAGGGGAGATAAAAAATGAATGACTTCGGAATGAAAAGCTTTATGAATAGTAATGCCTGCTATGGTGGCAAGTGTGGCGGAGCCAATATGTTTTTTGAACAAGAAAAATAGTATAAAAAGTAGAATAAAAGACAGGATGATTAGCATAAGTATATTATAACACTTAAGCGCCAATTTTGTCTTTACTGTTTTTACGAGTTGCGTTATGTTCGATGTATTTAATAATAGAAAGAGCTACGTTGCGATTTGTGATTTTTTCGATACCAAATCCTGGAGAAGCGTTAACTTCAAGAACTAGTAAACCACGAGAAGAACGAATAAGGTCTACCCCAGCAATATGAAGGCCCATTGCTTTGGTTGCGCGAATAGCAACTTTCTTTTCTTCGTCGGTTAATTTGATAATAGTTCCCTCTCCGCCTTTATGCAGATTTGAGCGAAAATCATCAAGAGATTCACGTTTCATAGAAGCCACAACGTTTGATCCAACAACAAAAGCACGAATATCGGTTCCTGCAGATTCCTTAATATATTCTTGTAATAAAATATTTGTGCCGTCTTCGTTATAAAGATAAAAAGCTTGAAGAGCAGATTTGGCAGCTTTTTTGGTGTCAGCAAGAACTACGCCATTGCCATGTGTGCCAGTGGCAAGTTTAATAATTATAGGTACGCCAACATGGTCAATTAGCGCATCAATGTCAGTATTATTCCTAGAAACGAAGGTTTTCGGAGTATCGATACCATGTTTAGTGAGAATTTGCGCAGATCTTAGTTTGTCCCGAGCGCGCATAATGGCAATTGAGCTTGAGGCAGTCCAAGTGCCTTGCATCTCGAATTGGCGAATAATAGCACAACCATAACGAGTCATACCGTTACTAATTCTTGGCAAAATTGCATCAAATTTACTAAGCTTAACACCTTGATAAAAAACATCAGGGTGCTTTTCGTCTAATGATAAGTAGCAATCTTTGTATTTTATAACTTTGGTTTCATGTCCACGTTTTGTCGCTTCTTCAATGAGACGTTGAGTGGAATAATTTTTGATTCCATTGGATAAAATGGCGATTCTCATGATGTTTTTTCCTGTGTTAAACGATGTTTAATATATTTTTGATGAAAATCATAGGGATTTTCTTTAAAGATTTCAAGTAAATCGTTAGGTTTTTTATGTTTAGACTTTATTTTTATTTTTGAAATAGAAGGATCGACCAAAAAAATATTTCGCAAGGTTTTCTTGCCGATTAGAATTGGAAAAATATTCTTTTTGCGATTAGATAAACTGAATTGAGTATTTAATTGTTTTCCAGCAATTTTGATTGGCAGAGTTGTGCGATATCGAATTTCTTCCTGTCCGTTACTGCTACGAACATTTATTGCCCTATAGTCTTCGACGGTGATTTTTTCGCCAGTATATTTTTTATGTTCTGGTGATAATAAGGTAAAAGATAGCTTATGATCTTTATCGATAGTGATATTGGAAACCCAAATAGAGGAAGAATCAGCTCCAGTGTCAATTTTTGCAGGTATTTTTTTAATATTGGCAACAGAAACATACTCGGTAAGACCGATAATTTTTTTAGTTTTTTGTTTGTGCATGAACATACTTCTATAATAACATAAAAATAGAAATAAGTCAATTGGTGTGTTATGAATTATTAAGAGACATAATTGGAAAGAAACTAGTATTTTTGAAAAATTACTACTACAGCAGTCACCTATAAAAACATATATCTAATGGTTAGTCAAATAATCTAAAGTGCCTCTACTAAGGGGGCATTTATTTTCTAAAAATTATCTTAGATTAATTTTATCCTTATGCCTATAACGCCAAATTCTCGCTGTTTCTCTTCTGAATAAAATTCATCAAGGATGCTGAGTAATTCATCTTTTGTCATTGTTTTATCGGCTAAAATTTCAATTGGAAAATCCTTAAATAGATCTTCGAAAGACTTATAATGTATTAACCCTATGACTTTCGCATTAAATTTTTCAGTTTCAGATTTAGAAAATTCTATTTCATCTTCAAGTTTAATCTTTTGACGCTTTTCGTCGTAAAGGCGAAGTTCAATTCGCTTCGTTCCATTTTTAATAAAATCATAATATTTTGGTTGTAAGTTCATCTTATGTAAACTCATATACCTATTGTATCATAGAGCTATTTGATAACATCAATTAGCTCTATATTATCATTAACTATTTATTAGCAATCTTTCAGTATGTTTTAAAAATATTTAAATTTGCAGACATAAATGAAAACGCCAAATTGTCAATTTAGTACTCTCTAACTTCCAATTAGAAAAAGCTGATTTTTAATTTAAAAAAGCCCTTTGATAAGCTTGTAAACTTGTCAAAAGGCTCTTATGGCTGGGGATGAGGGATTCGAACCCCCGAATGGTGGGACCAGAACCCACTGCCTTACCACTTGGCGAATCCCCAAGGTATTGCTTATTGTACCAAAAAACTGGAAAAAAGTCGAGTTGCAGAACAAATAAGTGCTAGTCGACTTTTTATAGCGTCAACTAGCCCAACAGATAATCTAGATAATCTCGTAGCATTCGAGTGCCAGAAATGATTGGTAAGTAATTTTCTAATTCTTTTTGAATTGTAGTCTCGAGATCGAAATCATTACGCCAAATTAAGGCAGATTCTTCTATCCTTTGATAAAGATTTTCAATTTCTTCTGTTTCGTCTCGTCCAGAAATGCTCAGATAGGAGTCAGAAGAACAGTCGGCGACACCTCCATCATGCGTGGAAATTAAAATACCAAGATTGATAATATCTTTCATCCAGCTAGTTCCGCAAGCTTCTAATCCGACTACTGGAGTGTTAATAGAAACATTAGAACCAATAGATAAAGCTCGACCTAGTTCCTCATCATAATCTGGGAGATAATGCACGCGATGGCGTAGTTTGGGATTTTTATCGACGAGATCAATCAAAAAGTTTAGCTTTTGATTCATTTTTTCATCACCTTCATGAACTCTGCCAGCTAAGAAGTACTGAATGTTATATTTTTCAAGAATATCACCAAGTCTTTCTGGATTAGTGAATGGTAGAAGAGGTCTTTTATAATCTACAAAGCGTCGCTTAAAATCAAAAATTAAAGCATCGTTTTCAACTGTCGGATGAATGCCGTATTGATCGTAATGATTGGACAGGACGCGGTTTAATCCAATGCGTCCAAGATTTTTTAACTCGCGAATAGTAGCAGCGTTGATTTTTGAAAGATGAGTTTTGTAATTTTCAGACGGAAGATAAAACTTGTCAAGGATATTACAGGATTTTAATTTGGTAATAGTTTCTGGCAAGGTCCAAGTAGGAATATCAATTCCATTGGTAATGGCTTTGAATTTTACTTTTTCTCCAGCTAGGTCGTAATAATCAGCGACACGAGCGTGTAATTTGCTGACGCCTGAACGCATTTCGGCGATTTCAATTGTAACGGTGCTTAATTTAATTTGGTTGTTATCGAATTTGTCGCTCAGCCATTTTTTAACGGCTTTTGACTTTAGATTTGGAAAAACGTATTGTTCAAATTGTTGATAATTAAACTTAGCTTCGGCAGCTTGAACTAGAGTGTGATTCGTATATAGAGTATGTTTTCTGGTATAAACAACGGCTTCGTAAAAATCCATACCATTACTAACGAGTTCATCCAATCTAGCTAGTGCTCCAAAAAAAGTTGCAACTTCATTTAATTGCATGATGGCAGGTTTTAAGCCTGTTAATTTTAGCGCCTGATAGCCACCAAAACCAAGTGAAACTTCTTGGTATAACCTATGATCTCCTCCAGAATCTCCGGAATATAGTTCGCCGAAGTTTGGCTCAGTAATACAAAGTATTTTAGTAGAGCCGAGATTTTTTTCAATTACATCGAGAGTGCAGATTTGATTATTGGCTTTAATATTGACGGTATCAATATAATTAAAACCATATTTTGTATAATCAACCGATTCATGATAGGTATCATTTTTGAAATTAGTATAAGTTTGATGTGATTCGGAAGGATAAAATGGAGTAATCACCGTTAATGGGACTTGTTGTCTTTCAGCAATTCGACGAATATCGGCAGCTAATACTCCAAGGCCACCGCCACCACGAATACCATTGGTTTTATCATAAAGTTCAATAGTCCAATAAGTATACGGCCGGTCTGGGCTGAGAGATTTGTTTAGGTGCCTACGATCGATTGCTTGATAAAACTCGTCAACATCTTCGATATTATCTAGTCGATGAAAAAGACTAGTTATTTTTTTGCCCATCATATTGCTTAAGTATAATATAAAACAGAGAAAAAAGATAGTGAATATATTGTTTTTGAATGAGTGATATAATTTTTAAAAGGAGGAAAAATGTCAGAAATAAAATGTCCAAATTGCGGGAAGACTTTTAAAATTGATGAAAACTCATATGCAGAAATTGTTCGTCAAGTTAGAGACAGTGAGTTTTCGAATGATTTGGAATCTAGATTGACAATTTTGAAAAATGAAAAAGAAATTGCGATCGAAAAGGCAAAACTTGAAAAAGAAAAAGAATTGTCTGAACAAAATAATCAGATGAAACTAAAATTAATTGAAATGCAAAATAAATTAAATCTAGATGAAGAAAAAGCTAAGAATAAAATAATTTTAGTAGAAAATGAATTGAAAGAAAAAATTAACGCAGTTAAACTTCAGTATGAAACGGAAATAAAGTTAAAAGATGAACAAATTGCACAGCTGAAAGATTTTAAAATAAAACAAAGCACAAAAATGGTTGGCGAAAGTCTAGAGCGATTCTGTCAGGATGAATTTAATAAAATTAGAGCGACAGCTTTCCCTACGGCATATTTTGAAAAGGATAATGATTCTAGACGTGGATCGAAAGGTGATTTTATTTTTCGTGAAGAAAACGAAAATGGAATAGAAAATATTTCTATTATGTTTGAAATGAAAAATGAAATGGATAAGACTGAGAAGAAACATAAAAATGAAGATTTTTTGAAAGAATTAGATAAAGATAGAAACGAAAAAAACTGTGAGTATGCGGTGTTGGTTTCGATGCTGGAACCAGATTCTGAATTATATAATTCAGGAATTGTGGACGTTTCATATCGTCATCCAAAAATGTATGTAATTCGTCCGCAATTTTTTATTCCTATTATTACGTTATTACGTAACGCATCATTGAAATCTTTGGAATATAAAAAAGAGCTAGTAAAGATGAAAAACCAAAATATCGATATTACAAATTTTGAGGAAAAAATTGAAAACTTTAAGGGCAACTTTGCAAGAAATTATCAACTAGCGTCAAAAAAGTTTCAGACAGCGATAGAAGAAATTGATAAAACAATTGATCACTTAAAAAAGACACGTGAGGCATTGCTATCTTCGGAAAATAATTTAAGACTAGCTAATAATAAGGCGGAAGAGCTGTCTATTAAAAGACTAGTTCAGGGAAATATTACGATGCAAGAAAAATTTGCTGAATTAGATAAAAATAAATAATCCTAGCCTTGTTTTGGTATTAGTGACTAGATTGATTTTTGGTTATTTTTGGTCTTTTGGCGGAAAATAAAACTTTTCGTTTTTGATTTCGTCTGGTAGATAAGAAATATCACCATGAAAACCGGCTTCCCATTTATAATCTTTACCAAAACCAAGTTCAGACATTAATTTAGTTGGAGCATTTCTAATGCCAAGAGGAACTGGTAAATTCATGGATTTTTCTGCCATATTTTTTGCTCGATAATAGGCATCGTAACTGGTTCGATCTTTTTTTGATTTGGCAAGAGCACAGGCAACGTGAGAAAGGATAATTTCTGATTCTGGCATACCAATTCGCTCGACGGCTAAAAAGGCAGAGATAGCTAGATTTAGTCCGCCATTCCCTGCCAATCCAATGTCTTCAGAAGCAAAAATAATCATTCGACGAGCGATAATTTTCGGATCTTCTCCAGCAAGGAGCATACGTGAGAGATAATAGAGAGTGGCATCGATATCAGAACCGCGCATGGATTTAATAAAGGCAGAAAGGTTGTTGTAGTGATGGTCACCATTTTTGTCGTAATTTGGGGTTTTAGTGCCGATAGCTTTAATGATAGCGTCTTTATCTATAAATTGAGAAATATTTAGTGCAAGTTCAAGATCTCCTAAGGCGGACCGAGCGTCGCCACCAGAGATTTCAGCAAGAAATTCGATTGCTTCTGTAGCTACTCTCTGTGAGACTTTTTCGGTTTCGATTGCACGATTTAGAACGGCAATAATATCTGTTTTGGTAAGAGGGTCTAATACAATAACGCGAGATCTGGATAGAAGAGGAGAAATGATTTCAAAGCTAGGATTTTCAGTTGTAGCGCCGATTAGAGTGACCAATCCAGATTCAACATGGGGCAGAAAAGCATCTTGCTGTGCCTTGTTGAATCGATGAATTTCGTCAACAAAAAGAATAGTGCGGATTTTAAGATTCCAATTTTGTTTTGCGCGTTCAATTACCTGCTCAATATCTTTTTTACCAGAAATAACAGCTGATAATTCAACAAAATCAGATTGATATTCTTTGGCTAAAATGCGAGCGAGAGTAGTTTTACCAGTGCCTGGAGGACCCCAAAAAATCAAGTTGACGGGTTGACCTTTTTTGACTATTTCGGTAAGGATTTTTCCTTCACCAATTATCTTGGACTGTCCGACAACTTCAGAAAGTTTAGTCGGACGCATCCGTTCTGCAAGTGGTTGACGATTATTTATTATTCCAACGTTCGATTGCATCTTTAATTACAGTTTTGGCGGATTCGATATCTTCAAATCCTTTCACGGTAGTGGTTCCAGCTTTCTTTAGATCTTTATAATGATTAAAATGGAATTCTATTTGCTTAATTAATTGTTTCGGAAGATCGGAAAGAGTCTTATATATGTTTCCGTTATTACGATCGTCTACCGGTACGACGATAATTTTATCGTCCACTTCATCACTGTCAACGAATTTCATTACGCCAAGAACGCGAGCTTTGAGATAAATACCAGTAGTTAATGGTTGATCTGTAATAATTAAAGCGTCGAGCTCATCACCATCCTCATCAAGTGTTTGTGGGATAAAGCCATAATTGCATGGTTTTGCAAAAGTAATTGGCTCAATGCGATCTAGCATAAAACAAGCATTTTGACGATCCCACTCAATTTTATGATTTGAACCAGTAGGTATTTCTACTACTACATTAATTTCTCCGTTTTGATAATCTCCGGCATCTAAAATCTTATTAAAATCTGCCATAATTTTCTCCTTTTATAATCAAATTATAGCATAGAATGGTTAGTAATTATCGTTGGATCGTACGGTATTTTCAATACTTCTGCCTAATTTGACTAATTCGGCTGTAGGTGTATCTTTGGTGAGAGCAATTACGATAAAATGACGCTCAGGTAGAAGATATTTATTTTCTTTGTCGATAGTTTTAGGAAAAACAATGAATGAGGCATGATTAAGAGATTGATAAGTATTAGTGTTATTAGGAGTTGTAATCCAGCCAGATTTATTATAAACTTCTGCTTTGACAAAACCTGATGGTAGTCCTTGTCGCCAATTTTGATTATAAATGGGGTTAATAGTATCGGCGGATTGAGTGAGCATAGATTCTTGAATATGCTCCCAAGATTTAGCGGTTAGATTGGAATGCTTCCAAAAAAGTTGGTAAAGTTTAAGCAACTCGGATGAGGTAGAAGTTTTTTCTCGTAGGCTAGTTTTAGAAAAACCTTGGGCATTGTAACTAGCCTGCAGTTGTTCTAGTCCGATTTCGGATTCTACAGCGTTTTGACAATCTTGATGAGAAAAACGCACCATATCAAGTAAGCAAAGGATCTTTGTATAAGGTCGCTTGGCATAATCTTTTGGGATTTTGGGGTATTGGTCGCTTGATTTCCAAATATTATGATCAATACGATAATATCCTTCATAAACTGCAAACATAGAGCTGAGACTAGAGATTGGAAAGACTTTATCTTCGTTATGTCGAGCGACGACCACATTATTATCTAAATCATAGATGAGAACACTAGAGTTATCTTTGTTAGGTTGGTTTGCGAGCCACTGATTAATAGTTAATTGAAAATCAATCTGTTTTGGCTGAGTGAGCATAATTGGCCCATTCTTTACGGTTTTAGTGGGCTCTGAAGGCTTTTTGGGAGCAGTAAGCTTAAGAATAAGCATAATCAAGGCAGAAATCACGATAACGCCTAGAATCGCTCCTATGACGCCTAGAGCTATTTTTTTGGGGCTTAAAATAGATACTTTTGATTGATTTGGGATTTGATCTGACATTAAAAATTACCTTTCCTTATGGATTTTAATTGCAAAACCGCCACCTGGAGCCATCCATAGATCTAAATAATCGGCGTGACTAATTTTACGAGATTCGATAGTTATCTCTAATTGGTTGTCGCGATAATGAGAAGTATCAGAGTCACGATAGATTTCAGCCGTATAGTTGATGCCTTCTTCAAGAAAATCAAGATTAAGCCGGACACGATGAGCTTCTTCGTTTGTTACGCCCCCAATGAACCAGTCTTTAGTGTCTCGCGCTTGTCTAGCTACGACATAATATTCTCCGATTTTGCCAAGTAACGGTAAGGTTAATTCCCAGTTTACAGGTACATTGCGAATAAAATTATAGGCATCAGGATTTATCTCTTCATAAAAACGTGGGCGATCAGCTGCCATTTGCATGCCAGAATAAATTGCAACGTAATAAGCCAATTGACGAGCAAGTGTAGAGGCGAGGCGTTTGGTGGCGTTTGTTACATCAAAAATACCACTAGTATAATCCATACCTCCTGCTAAAAGTCTAGTAAAAGGTAGAATGGTGGCATGGGAAGGGCTAATTGCGCCACCTTCATACTCTTGTCCACGCGCACCTTCTCTAGTTAGAAGATTTGGCCAAGTACGTTCAATCCCAGTACCTTTAATTGGCTCATGAATATCAAGACAAATATGATATTTGGCGGCTAATTCAATGGCTTTTTGATAGTGCTTAACGCCAATTTGTGAATGATGATATTCTTTGCGTCCTTGAACCGTCATCATTGATCCAGCATAACCTAATTTGACATAGTGGATTCCTCGTTCGGCATAATATTGGTAAGCATCTTCAATTTGGTTTTCGTAATTATCAATAAACCCGACGGTTTCATGATGACCAACTAATTCAATTCCCTGTTTTTGGGCATAGCTTGCGACTTCATCGAGATCTAGATCTGTAGTAGAGTGAGTATAATTGGTAGAAGATCCATTTTGTAGCCAATCCCCGTCCCAACCATTATTCCATCCTTCAATCAGAACACCATCAATACCTAATCGCTTGGCAGCTTCAATGTAGGTTTTAGAATGTTCAGTGGTTGCTCCATGTCTTTCGCCACTTGCCCATGTCCATTCGCCAACGAACATTGCCCACCAAATACCAATAAACTTAATAGGTTTTACCCAAGAAAAATCCTGTTTTGGCGGATCATTAAGGTTAAGAATAATATGATTAGTAGTTAATTCAATGGGCGAATCTGCGATCATAATGACGCGCCAAGGAGTATTAAACGGTAGGTCGATATATGCGCGCATACCGTCTGAAAGAGGAGTGATGTCAGATTGAAGAATATTCTTGGAATTAAGCTTAAGATTCATAGCTCCGTAATTATATAGAGAGGCTTCGTGAATTGAAATGTAGGAGCCGAGTGGCATTTCGATAGTAAGCGGAGTATGGACGCTGGAAGAAAGAGTATAGATCGAGCGTTTTTCATAATTGTATTCATATCGATCGGGTTGATAGGCGGGGATACGCCAGGCATTAGCGTTGCTGTCAATATTAAACTCGGATAATTCATCAGTAATGATCAATCTTTGAAAACGAGGTTGAGCAGGAATCTCATAGCGAAAAGCAATACCATCATCAAAAATACGAAAACGTAAAGTTAAGAGGCGTCCATTATTATCGGTTTCGCTGAGATAAAAAGTAGTTTGATTATAATTGTTGCGAATAATTCTTTGCTCGCCAACAAGAGTGGTCCAAGCTTCATCACACTTTTTATTTTGAATACGGACAATCATTAGTCCTTGCTGTAAGGGTTCTTCTCCTTGTAATTTGATGCCAAGGTTTGATTCTTTAATGATAATTTTATTATCTTTACGAACAGAGTAAGTAATTTTACCAAGTTTTAATTTAATAAAGCAAGAGATTCTACCGTTCGGCGAAGTAATGACTTGTTCATGATCAAGCTTTGGACGATGAAAAAAAAGACGATCAAAAAGTCTCACTGGGCTTTTTCCTCAGCGGTAATGATGAGGCGATGAGAATAATCTTGGTGACCAAGAGGATCTCCGTAGCAAGTCATGAGAATTAAGGTTTTATGACTGGTGTCTGCAACGATGCGTTGCATATCGACAGTTTGTTTGTCGAGGATTTCAATTTTTTTGATTTGGTAGTTGACTGAATCGAAAGTTAATTCGTCTTGAAGCCGAAGTTGGTGTAGATTTTTAAAAACAGTACTACTATGTCCGATTAGAACGGTTTTTCGTGAGGATGGGAGATAAGCTCCAGCATCATAATCTGGAACCTCCAGAGAATTGTTTGTGCGTGAGATATTTTTAACACGAGATATTAATCCAATTGCAGGGATAAATAAGCGTTCATCAGAGCTAGCATCGACCGATTTCGGAATAAAAAGATAAAAGGTTAAGGCAGTAATGGCAATAAAATAAATAGATATAAAAACCAAACTGAACCTTCGTTTAGGTAATTTAAATTTTGTTCCCATGCTACTTTTAAGTATAGCACAAGCAGAATAGAAAAGTTAATGGTTATTTAAGTTCGATTGCTTGAATATAACGACGTAATGAATCATTAGGTCCAGCACAAGTTTGAAGAGTGATGTCGTATTTGCCACCATAAGTGGATTTATAAAGACTAGCACGAAGGTTGGAAGCTACTGGAGTATCAGTCGGTGGATTTAATAAACGAAGATTTAGAGTAAAATTAGTAATAACGCGATAAGTTTTGATTTGGTTATTGACTCGAACCGAAAAAGTATCGCCGTGTTTTAAGCGAGCAAGATTTTGAAATAAATTAGTGCGATTATGGGCGTAAAGAAACGGCTTGCAATATTTACAATAGCGATATTCTCCGATATTATTCCCCATTTCACGGAGAGTAATATTTGAACCAACGCCAAGATTAGCGTAGTGATGATTAGTGTAATCAAAATGTTGTTTAAATGAAGGTGTAGCACTGGTAGTTTTAGTGGTGATAGGGGTAGACTGATACTTTATTTGGGCTTGATTTGTAGACTTACTGGAGGAAGAGGCTAGCGAATTAAGGGTATTTTTAAGATAAACTTGTTGCTCTGATAGGTGGTCAGAGTTTTTTAGAGTAATAACTTGATACTCTTCTATGGAGGCTACGGTAGATCTAGTTGCATAAGCAGAAAGATGAGCCAACTCTGGATAAAGGTTGAAACAGCTAATAAAAATAGTTAATATGGATAAAAATCCAAACTTGAGACGATTTTTCACATTTTCTCCTCAAATGACCTAATTTATCTTATTATTTTAGCATAAAAAGTATAAAAAGTCAATAATTGAGCAATAATTCACAGTTTTAGCAAACGTATTTTTATCTCTTGAGATTAAATGCGATCGTATGGTTCAACTACAGGAATTTGAAGAATAGTGCCAAAACCGAGTCGGGAACGAATTTTGGCTCCTAAAATAGCAAATTTCTCTCGTTGTTCAAGATTCATTAGTACAGAGGTGTCTTTAATGGTAATATAATATTCAACAGGAGAAAGATCTGTTAAAGTATTCTTTTTTTGAGCTGTCATTGAAATGACAATATTACCCTTTTCGTTACTAGTGCAAGCAAAATCAAAATAACTGACAAGTAATTTGGTGATTTTGTCATAATTTTCGATTTGATGATGTCGACGCATAATGTCTAAATCTAAAGTATGTCCAGAGCGCTCAAGCTTAATTGCGTATTCATGGTAGATTGGGTCGATGATGTCGGAAAGATACATAAACTTTCGGTCAAAAACACTGTTGTGTACTTTGGATGGATTGAGTAGTTTGAGATAGTTTTGGTTAGTTTTTCCCATAAATACCTTCTTAAAATTATATTAACACAAATCAGGGCTGATTTGAATAGCCGACGCCGGGATTATACTTTTTAAGAGTACGGTCATGAAAACGATAGTTTTTGTCATGCTTAGCGACTTCAGCCCAAAAGGCACGCGAATGATCTGGATGATTAAGATGAGCTAATTCATGGATAATGACGTAATCGCGTAATGCTTCGGGAATTTGCATTAAGCCAATATTGAGAGAGATAGTAGTTTTGCCAGTTTTAAGATGATGAGTGCATGACCCCCAACGGGTACTGGCGTGAGACACGCGAAAATTATCATAATGATAGCCAAAACGTTTGGCAAAATAATCTAATCTATATGGTAAAAAGTCCTTTGCTTGTTTTAGGAGAAGTTTTTTCTTAGCATCTCTTGCGCGCTGTGTTTGGGGGTTATTGGGATTTAGTTTAGTTTTTATTTGACTACGAGATGACTCTAATACCCTTAGAATATGTCGGTTGGAAAGGTGGGTTGGGGCGGAAATTTGCAGACGACCAGAAGTTGCAATAGAGAACTTAACAATAGAAGAAAATGCGTTCTTACGAATAAGAACCTCACCAAATTCTTTATCTTGAATAATCATTAAGCTAATTGTGATAAAACGTGCGAAAGTTGAGTTTCGAAAGTATGTTTACCAGAGAGAATGATTGGTTTTTCAGCTTCAGCAGGAGCTTCCATGGCACGAATACGAGTATCATATTCTTCTTTGGCATGAGCAACAGATTTAAGCTTCATTTTAAGACGGGCTTTAATGGTATTGATGTCAGTTTGAATCCAAATTAAAGTAGGATTATAACCGCAAAGTTTTAGTAATTTTCTGACTCCGTCACGTTCGGCTTCAGTGTCAAGTCCACCTTCGATAATAATATTTTGCCCTGTTTTCGAAATTGCTTCTAATACAACGTGAATTTGTTTTTCTGTGAAATCTGCTTCGTCACGCATTTGTTTTAAGTTATAATACGGAGCCTTAAAACGACGTGAAAATTTTTCACTAAAAGTTGTTTTCCCACTACAAGGAGCACCGAATACCAAAATAGCACGTGGTTTTGTTCTCTTAGTACCTTCCATAATAACTATAATATAGCACAGATTTTTTAAAGCACCAAACTTTTTTGAGAGGTTGTGGAGGATTTAGATAAAACGCTAGAATTGGCGATAAGAACTTGGGATGGATAATAGAAAAACCATGCTAAAAAGTTAGCTGGGGTAACTAGAAAAGCTGGAAGTACATTAATCACTGAGAGATAGGAGATAGCTACATGAAAGTCACAACTAATAAACAAGAAGAAACCAAAAAGTGCGCAATGGCTAGCGATTACTTCGCGTAAAGATGAGGCGTGGTGGGTCCAGCGGTAAGATAAAATAAAATTACTAATGATGGAAAAAAGATAGATGCCAGCGAGAATATAAATGTCTTTAATACCGTTGATTTGGCCAAAAATTAAAAAAAGAACAATAAAAAAGTTCCAGACTAAAAATAACGAGGGGCGCATACTGGCAAAACGAGAAAGATGAAAATACTGAGCAAAACAAAAAACTAAAACTCCGACAGTATCAACGGAGTTGATGGTTAGAATAGTGTCTGCTAAAAGGGTAAAAAGTAGGGCAATTTGTAGGAGATAATCTTTAGGGAACTTAATACGAGCATAAACAAGATTCAGAACGACGCCAATATATTTTAGAATAGTTACACCGATAAAAGTGCCAGACTGGATAACCGGTAAATGGATAATTTTACCGAAAAAAAGAAAATCATAAAAGACGGTCTTATTATTATAACATATTTGAAAGAATAAATCAAGAGTAATGAAGCTAAAGAAAATAAAGCACCAAATGAGTAGCCAGATATGATCGACTTTTTTTATGGTTTCAAACATTTGGCTTTAACTTTGACTTAATGTTTTTAAGCTCAGATAGGAAAAGTTTATCCCTAAGTAATAGTAGAGAAATAAGATAGACGATTGCGCCAGCAATAATTTCGATAAGGGTAGAAAATGGTGAAGGGGTAAGAAAGTTAGATAAAATTAAAACGGCGACACACATAACGAGACCGGAAAAAATGATTTTTGGTGAGTTTTTGAAAATGAGATGAACGGATAATTCCCTTTTAACGAGGACGATTTGAGTTAGAGCAATGATTGATTCGGCGGCGACTGAAGAAATAATTGCGCCGATTGAACCATAGAAAGGAATCAAAGTAGCATTACCAATTACATTAATGATTGCGCCAAAGAGTAAGCTGAGAGTTAACGCATTCTGGCGATTTGTAGGGATAAGGAATTGGTAACCAATAATATTACTAATAGCGATCGCAAAAACAAGTAGGGTGCCTATTTGAATTACTGGTACTGCACGAGAAAAATCATCTCCTAGAAACCACGGAACAAGATTGCCAGCAATACTGAATAGTCCTAGTGCGATCGGGGTAGCAAGTAGCCAAATAAAATGAAAAGATTTTTGCAAATTTTGTTTAATAATTTGAGTATTTTTTTGAGCGTAGAGGTTAGCGATTCTAGCTCCCATAACTGGGCCAAGTGCAGTAACGACGCTAAGTGAAACTTTTTCAATCTTTTGAGATTGCTCATAAATTCCTAATTCGTGCATATTGTTGGTGATTACGCCTAACATAGTGCGATCTAGCACGGTGTAGATTTCGATGGTGATTTGAGGTAAAAGCATTGATAAGATAGGTAGAAGATGAGGTTTGAGATTTTTGAGTTTGATAGTTGTTTTTTGGAGAGTATTTTTAGCACTGAGCCAGAGAGATAAGTTGCTAATAAGAGTAGAGCCGGTGAAAATTAGAATATAGAGTCCTAGATCGGATTTTTGATGGATAAAGGTAAAAATTAAGCCTACAGAAACTAACTTGATGATAATATTACGCATAACTATGGGCTTAAAGTTTTCAAGACCTTGAAAATACCAAGAAATGTCAAACATGTTGGCTAAAAGTTCAATTGCGAATATTTTGTAGTATAGACCGTTTGGTTCAGAATTAGAGAAAAAGAAAAAATAAATAAGAATGGCGATGGACATGGTTAGCCATTTGATAATATTGATGTTCCAAAAAATTTCAGAGCGAGTTGCTTTATCTTTTTGATGAAAAGCAATTTCTCGTCGGCCATAAGCAAATACACCGAGAGTTCCAAATAATATAAAATAAGAGGTGATACTATAAGTGAAACTAAAAATCCCGACGCCATCAGCGCCGAGTACTCTGGAAATATAAGGAGTAGTGATTAAAGGAAGAATTACAAGGAGAATCTGGTAGAGGGTATTATAGATGTAATTTTTTTTGATTGTGGACATTAAAATAATTTAATCGAGTTTATTTTTACCATAAAATGGCAGGGGAAGCAGGACTTGAACCCACGACACCCGGTTTTGGAGACCGGTGCTCTACCAACTGAGCTATTCCCCTATGTGAGAGATTATAGCATAAAATCTTAAGTTTTTGGATTGGACTTTAAGCGTAAACATGTTAAAATTAATAAAATGAAGATTTTGATGCTTGGATGGGAATTACCACCACATAACAGTGGTGGGCTTGGTGTTGCTTGTTTTAATCTATCAAAAGCTTTGGCAAAAGAAGGGGCGCAGATTGATTTTATTGTTCCCTATTCTACAAAAACTCAAGAAATAGACTTTATGAACGTGGTTTCGGCATTAAAAATTAAACCATTATTAAGATATGGGATTAGCACGTATCATTCAAACAGAATTGAAGATGAGATATTTTTGAATGGGCAAAAAACAATTTCAATTCGAGAAATTCAATATCAATATCAAGATTTTGTAAAAAAATATTTAATGCAATTTAAGCCTGAAGTAGTGCATGCGCATGATTGGCTGACTTTTGAGGCCGGGATTTTGGCGAAAAAAAATTATGGATTACCACTGGTGGCACATGTACATGCTACGGAATATGATCGATCTGGCATGAATGGTGGGAACCAGCTAGTGCATGAAATTGAGCGGGAAGGTTTAATGTTGGCAGATAAAATTATTGCAGTTTCAAAAGCCACGAAACGAATAATTCATGAGAAATATCAAATTCCAAACGATAAAATTACAGTGATGTATAATTCTTTGGATGAAAGATTTGTTGAATCGGACTATGAATCTCAAACAGATCAGTATCAATATATTAAGGAAATGAAAAAAAGAGGATGGACGATTGTTTTGACAGTTGGACGTTTTACGATTCAAAAAGGTTTATCACATATGATGCGAGCGGCGGCACGGGCAATTTCTAAAGAAGCTAAATTATTGTTTGTGTTTGCGGGAGATGGTGAAGAACGTGATGAGTTAGTACAGTTGGCTGCAGAATTGAGGATTTCAAAAAATGTAATTTTTACAGGATTTATTAGAGGACAGAGATTAAGAAATATTTATGAGGTTGCGGATATTTTTGTGATGAGTTCAGTATCTGAGCCATTTGGATTGACAGCGTTGGAAGCGGCGCATCATAACAATATTTTAATTCTGACAAAACAATCTGGCGTGGCAGAAGTTTTAAATTCGGTGATGGAATATGATTTTTGGGATGAGAAGAAATTGGCGGATGAAATTGTAGCAATATCAAAATCAGAAGCATTAAGGAAAGTTTTGCATGAAGGAATCGAGCATGAATATCGAAGAATTTCTTGGGGTGATATTGCGAAAAAATGTCTAAAGACTTATGATGAAGTAAGAAAACATAAGAAAAATAATTTTTAATGCGTGCGATTTGTTTATATTTGCATATTCACCAGCCATACCGAATTAAAACTTATTCGATTTTTGATGTAGCAAAAACGCATGATTATTTTTTAGCGGATTATGATTCTAATCAAAGCAACGAGCGAATTTTTAAGAAAGTGGCACAAAAATCATATCACCCAATGTTTGATTTATTGGAAAGAAATATTAGAAAAAACTCGAATTTTAAGATTTCATTGTCAATTACTGGGACTTGGTTAGAGCAGGCGGAAGCTTGGGATTTTTCTTTAATTCAACAGCTTAGAAGAATGATAAAAACTGGACAAGTGGAAATTATTGGCGAAACATATTATCATTCTTTAGCATTTTTTTATAACTTGGAAGAATTTGAATTGCAGGTTGAAAAGCACCAAAATAGAATTAAAGAATTATTTGGTGTTTCGACAAAAGTATTTAGAAATACTGAATTGGCCTATAATGACAATCTGGGAAGATGGTTGGATACGATCGGATTTTCGAGATTCGGCTTTACGGGAATGTTGACTGAGGGATGGGATAAAATATTAGGATGGCGTTCGCCAAACCATATTTATAAAGCACCGAAAGCAGAAAATACAAAATTATTATTGAAAAATTATCGATTATCGGATGACATTGCCTTTAGATTTTCTGATAGGAACTGGAAAGAATGGCCGTTGACGGTTGAAAAATATCAAAATTGGCTAGATATGGACTGCTTGAGAGGAAATATTATTAATTTATTTATGGATTTTGAAACTTTTGGTGAAAATCAATGGGAAGATACTGGTATTTTTGAATTTATAGACGGATTAATTTCTAGATGGTTGGGAGTATTTGAAAATAAGTTTTTAACTGCATCAGAGGCTTTAATGATTGAAGATCCGGTAGATACTATTTCAATGCCACAGACGGTAACATGGGCAGATATGGAGAGAGATTTATCTGCTTGGTCAGGAAATTCAATGCAGGAAGAGGCAATGGCGATACTCTATGATTTAAGACCAAAGGTACTAAACTCGGGCGATAAGAAAATAATGGAAGATTGGCGAAAATTGACAACTTCAGATCATGCCTATTATATGTGTACGAAATATTGGAATGATGGCGATGTGCATGCTTACTTTTCACCATATGATTCACCATATGATGCTTTTATGTATTTTATGAATGCAATAAGAGATATTCAATTTAGATTAAATATCTCATAAAAATAGTTAAATTAATTTAATTTGATGAGAAATTTGATCAGAAATATTTTTTGGGCGTTGTAGATAGTCGCCAAAAATTGAAGTTAATTGAAAATCATAATCTTGGTAGATTTTTATTTTAATATCTTCAAATGGAACGGAAAAAGTAGTTAGCTGATTAGCGTGAATGTTTCCTTTTTCTCCGTCATCCCACACGGTACAATTTAAGAAAGTTGTTTTTTTATCTTGATATTTTTTGCAAAGGCGAAGATAATTTTGCATCATTTTTTTGCGACCAGTGATGGCGATTGATATTTTTAGGATAATTTTTGGAATTAATTTTAATTTATTCTGAGTAATTTTGAAAAGGGTGCGATACTGATATCGATCAATAATGATAGGCTGACGGGCTTTTGCCAGTTCTTGGAAAAAAAGTTTTCTCTCGTTGCTATTATCTGGAACGGGATATAATGGAAAAATATCAATGAAAAGATAATTTTCATCACCGACAATTCCTGCATCAGCTAAAGGTTTTTGCTTATTAAATATTTTACAAAAAGGAAGTCGAGTGTTGCCGAGTTCGCCACTGATTACGCTAAACTTTCCAAATTGGTTATGATTTGACTTTACTAGATTCAAAAAAGCTTCATAATTTTTGAAATCCATAAATAAGTCAATGTCATCATCCCATGGAATGAGACCATGTTCACGAATAGCGCCAATCATTGTGCCGTAAGCGGCGGAATAATTAATATGATACTCGTCTAAAAGGGCGATAAGTTCTTTTAAGAAAGAAAGAAGCTCAGTCTGTAGTTTTTTTAGATCGTTATTTTTTTTGTTAGGATGAGACATAAATATATAATAACATGGGGATAATTATTTATTAAAAATATACATTTTAGCTAATCGGCAAAGTCGATAAAGTTTACGTAGTGGAGAAATATCTTCTTCAATGCTAATAACTGGTAGATATTTAATGCGTAATCCTTGAAATTTTTGATGATCTAGCCAAACATTAAATAGCCTTTCAGACAAAAAACCGTATAACCGTTTATTGTAATTGTCGTAATGTGAAATATCTGTGTCTTTTTCGAGCGTAAATAAGATATTGAAAAGCCATTGATGATAAGAAATGAAGTTTTTTCTTGAAGTAATTAACATGTTAAATTGAGAATAATGATGGGAATTCAAAATATGGTCATAAGAGGATAGGTAATCGGGATATTTTTGAGCAATAATTTTTCTGCATTTTTTGAGATCTTTTTCGTGATGAGCTTGCTTATATTGTTTTAAGACGGTAGTTTTTGAAGAAAGAAACATTGGCATAGGAACAATGATGTCGTATTTTTGCAGATATTTCTCGAGTTTCTTTTCTGTTAGTATTTGTTTGAAAAAATAACCGGTTTTACTATTAGCAAAATAACGACGATAATGGGAGATGCCGATATTATTTGTAGTTTTATCATTTTTTAAAATCCAATAGATAGCGGTTAACTCACAGAAGCTAGAATTTTTGTCAGCGATATTGTCTCCTGTATTGTCGAAAAAAACATTTTTTTCTGTAGGTTTATTGTTGCCAACATAGATCTTTTGGTAAAGAGATGAAGTTGGACTGTTGAAGAGTTTATGAGAAACTGAATAGATAATATTACGCATTTTGTCCCTTTTGTAATAAATAATTTTGTAAGATATGTGATGATTCTATAATATCAAGATGATTGTCAGATAAGTATGAAATATTGGTGTTGGAATTGGTTAATCTGTTTTTATCAGAAAGTTTTTCTGATGTTTGTTTTAAAATAATGTTTATCCATTTTTCAGGATTTTCTTTTAGACTTAATATAGATACTGTATTGGACAGTTTTCTTTGTTCGGTATAGGATTCTTGAGATATTAGAGATGGGATACCGTTAGCTTCTGCTTCGATGACGGAAACTGGCGATCCTTCAAAAACAGATGGAAAAAGGAAAAGATCTGAGGCACTGAGAATGTCAGGAATGTCATTTCTTGAGCCTAAAAGCAAAACATTTTTTTCTAATTGATAATTTTTAATATATGTTTTGATTTTTTCGGTATCTTCTCCAACACCGACAAAAATAAAAAGATACTGAGATAGGACGTTTGAAAAATTTTTGATAAGATCAAGAATGAAAAATTGATTTTTTTGATGATTCAGCCGACCAATGTTAGTAATAATAATTTTATCGTCTATATTTAACTCTTTTCTTTTAATAACCCTATTATGCGCATTGTATTGATATTTCTTAAGATCGATTGCGTTAGGTATAATTTTTATTTTTTGATGTTTGAGATTATTGTAAAACCATTTTTTTGCATTTTCTGAACAAGCCCAAAAATCAGTGGCATATTTATCGATTTCGATAGAATTGAGATAATGAATGATACCACGAAGTTTTGAGTCCATATTTTTTGAATTGTGGCTATGGATGATTCTACGAGGGATATGATATTTTTTTGCAAGTTTTAGATAATCGATATTAGCAAGGCTGCAGACATTTATCCATATTGCGTCATATTCACTGGCATGTTGTTTGAAAAAATTATTGAGAGCCAAATAGTATTTTAACGGATGTTTAGAGCGTGATGATATGCGATAGATTTTCCCGCCAAGAGATTTTATTTCTTCTTCGTAGGCAACTTTTTTAGTATTACATAAGAAATCTAGTTGCAATTTATTTTTATCAAAATTACGATAATTATTCATAATAACACTTTCTACGCCACCATATTTATCAGTGATACCGAAAACTAAGATCTTGGATTTTGAAGAATTAGAATGTTTTTTGTGATATTGTTTAAGATCATTAGATAATAGAGAGTTATTGGTAGTATTTTGCATAATCAAAATGAAAAGCCATAAAGCATAGAATCCCCAAGATTCAAATTGAAGATAAAGATATAAAATAATTGACAAGTATAACCATTTAGCTGGAAAAGTACTTTTGTGAGTGATATATAATAAGTAAATAAAGCTAAGAATAAAAAGAGTTATGCCATATTCTGAAATAATGCGGGTATAGAGGCTATAAGAAGCACTGTCATCGTGATAAGTTAAATTGCCATACTCTTCAACTTCTTTTGTATAGTCGTTAGTGTAGCGAGAGGCGGCTTCATGATATCCAAGATGAATTGGATGAATGGAATTTCCAAGACCAAAGCCGAGTAATGCTTTGGGGAAAGTTTTTTTGTATCCTTCAATGCTTGCGTCGATTCTGAAGAAACGTGAAGCGAGAGACCCATCGGAATAAACTCCTCCATCTATAATTTTTTGAATGCGATTGCTGGAATTATATGCATAGTTGAAACCTAGAATGATAGTAAGCAAGATTAATGGAAGCCATTTAGCGTGGTGATTTTTAAGAATAAAATAAAATGCACAGAGTGAAAAAACAATAATAATATCAAGTGCGACCCGAATTCCTGACTGGAAGAATACAGCTTCGAGTGAAATTAATCCGAGAACGAATAAAAGATCTCTTCGTTTTGTAAGCCAATAAATTGGTAGTAAGATGCCAAAAAGATGCAATCCAATGAATGATGGTTCGGTGAAGAAAAATTGCACTCTTCCCTGACCAAGATAATCACGTTTAGCCAAATTGGAGAAAAAATTAATAAAAGAAATATTATCGAACTTTAGAGCGAGGAATTGAAAAATACCGATAACGGCACAAATAGAATAGGTTATAACTAGAATATTAGCGACAGAATGGAGATTTTTATGTTTTCGATAGAAAAGACCAAATGCTAAGAGTTCGATTGCGCCAATAATTAAAGGTATAAAACTTGAAAAATAATCAATAATGTTAGCTTGATAAAAAGATGCGGTGACGGAGGCAATAATAATCGCTAAGATAAAACAAAAAAAGATTTTTCGTTGACGGAAAAATTCGTGAAAAGTTAGTTTTAAATTAAGAAAAAGATACAAGGCTAAAACAAGAGGAGAGATGGCGGCCCAACCTGAACTGGGAGCAAAAAAGAAATTTTCAAAAGGTAATAAAAAAATTGCTAAAAAAAAGATTAAATCGGTATTGAGATATTTTTTGGCACTAGGAATAAACTTGCTTTTGAAGTTCATATATAATATTTTAGCATGTTTTAGACATATTTTGTCGGATATGACCGATAAGGAATAGGATTGGATATAGTTTTAGTTTTAATGCAAGAAGAGTAATTTTTCGAGATAATGAGAGATTCTGATAATTAGATTTTTTGATAGCAGTTCTTAAGAATGAATCTTTATAAATAGTGCGAATAGAGGAAAAATGATGCTTGTTATTTGGATGACAGCAATAGTTGACTAAAATGAGAAAAACATGATAAGAAATATAATTATAACTTGCTTGAAGGTATTGACGACCAAATGATTGAAGGAGATAATTGTGAGTTTTTTGAAGAGCAAATAAATATTTATCTATATAGTTCTGGTCCCATTTTTTTACGACAGAGTTTTGATTGACGAAATAATTATA
This sequence comes from uncultured Candidatus Saccharibacteria bacterium, assembly GCA_963545945.1. GTDB lineage: Bacteria > Patescibacteriota > Saccharimonadia > Saccharimonadales > Saccharimonadaceae > Nanosyncoccus. The sequence goes on from CAUUKA010000001.1 coordinate 112,363, forward strand.
TAAAGGCTCTTCTAGGATGGCGATTTTTTTTATCCTTGACACTAATTGAATATTATATAGGGTATCTTCTCCTACTTTTAAGGACTGATCAAAAGCCACTGTTTTAGCAATCTTCGTTTTAATTAATTTCATATGGACAAAGCCGTAACCAGCTTGTGGAGATAATAGTAGTTTGATGAATTGAGAAGTTGTAAGAACTTTTTGATTATGTGAGACGTTATAGACTTCAGTGTGCCGTGGGAAAATTCGACAATATCCCGAACAAACGTAATCTACACGTTCGGAAATTGCATGAGATAACATTTTTTGACAAAAATCTTTTTCTATGGTGTCGTCTGCATCAACGAAAGCAAGCCAATTTCCACTAGCGTTTTTGACACCAGTATTTCTGGCAGTGCTGACGCCAAAGTTTTGCTGGTTTATGATCTGAATTCGAGGGTCGGATTGTTGTAGTTGGCTAATAATTTCTGGGGTGTGATCGGTTGAACCGTCATTAACAATGATAATTTCAAGATTTTGATATGTCTGAGCAGTAATACTATTTATGCAACGTTTAATAAAAGGTGCTACATTATATGCTGGAACAATAATTGAAATCAAATCATTCATCATATTTTAGAAACTTTTTTCGTAGCGTTTATGTAAAAATTTTGCTACTAGAAAACTAACAATCTTTTTTAAATAATTAATATGTTCAATCTCAATTACGGGCAATTCTTTAATTCTAATTTTCTTTGCAGTGGAAGAATTTTTCGGATAATTAGTATAAAGCCAAACATCAAATAGAAGTTCAGAAATTCTACCATAAAAACGTTGATGAAACTTGGAATATGTAAGCTTTTCTTTTTTTAACTCTTTTTCTAATTCAAATAGAATTGGAAAGAGCCAACTGCAATAATCGTCTACGAGTTCTTTTTTGGCGATAAAAATATTGAACATGTGAGCGCTACGACGAACCTTTAATTCGTCGAATTCTTTGAGATATTTTGGCGAGACTTTTGCAATGATCTTTCGAGTTTCATTAAGTGGTTCGATATGTAAAGTGTGTTGATAGTGAGAATGAAGCGTCTCTATATAATAGCGTCTGGGTTTAGGTAGTATAAGATCGTAGGGATGTTTTGAATTAATCAAAGAGTCTAACTCTTCTGTGGTTAAAACTGTTTGTAATCGATTTTTAACACTACGTAAATGTTTGCGAGATTTATTTGAAAGATAGCGACGATAATGAACTAGTCCAATATAATCTTCTTTTAAGTTTTTCCATGCCCAATAAAGTGCTGTTAGCTCGCAAAAAGTTGGATTTTTTTCTGAAATATTTTTTTTAGTATCGTCATTAGTGTAGAGCGAAAGAAGTTTAATATTAGCAGGAGAAGATTTATGCTTTTGGATATCGGTAATATTAAGATCTTTTTTTAAGTTTTTAGCATTAACTAAGAGTGGAAGATATATTTTTTGGTCCGGAAAAGAATATATTTTATGGGTAGCAACGACAATTTTAGCAGTTTTCATACTAAGAATATTATAGCATGTATATAATAATGAAAAAATAACTCCGTTTGGGAGTTATTTTTCTTTAGCGTTTCTTTTCTTTTGCTTCATTTCTACCGAGATTCTTTTTCGTTTCGGTAAAAACAACGTGTTTTCGAAGAACTGGATCGTATTTTTTAAGACTGAGTTTATCTGGTGTGTTCATTGTATTCTTTTTAGTGTAATAGCAACGAAGTCCAGATTCTTCAGATACTAGACCGACCAGTTTACGCTTTGTATTACTTTTCTTTGACATGATTACTAGTTATTTTAACACAAAATCTAAAAAATGTATAGAGGGAATAAAAGTTATTTTGTAACACTATAAAATGAGCCTAAAAATAGAGAGCTTCCTCTCTTTGACATATCTTGGTGCGAGTGGAGGTAGTCGAAACCTCATCTCAAGTTTGGAAAACTTGCATACTAACCGCTGTACTACACTCGCATAAAATAGATGTACTCTGGGGTGGGATATCGGAATTGAACCGACGACCTTCTGGACCACAATCAGACGCTCTAACCATCTGAGCTAATCCCACCAGATAAGGATATTATAGCATAGAAATATATTTTTTCATATAAATAAAAAGGAAAACCTTTAGTGAGGCAAGTAAAATAATATATATCTAATCGTTTGACGTATATATTCCATATTCCGATAAAGCCTTTATTGATATATCAACTTGAACATGATAATATAATGAAGTAATTTATATAATGAAGTAATTTAATTATTATTAGAATAAGGGTGATGGAATTAAGGCGTGATGTCACCTATTGTGTAAAAGTGATATAAAAGTGTTGGATTGTGATTTTAAGAAACATATTGACTACTTATTAAAACATAACAGAGTTATACTGCTTGTCTATCGCAAGGTTTTTTCGTTGTTTTTCAAGGTCATTGGAGTATTTATTAAAACTCAAAAAAATATGATTTTTTTCACTGCAAACTCTAAAGGGTATAATGACTCTCCAAAAGCTATATATGAAAAAATACAATTGAATAAAACATTAAGAAATAAATATGTTTACGTATGGGGGGTGAGTGAGTTGGGAGCGTATAATATTCCTGGAGAACATATAGAGGTAAAACAGGATACTTTTAGGTATTTTACATACGCTATGAAATCTAAGTATTGGGTTGCAAGTGTTAATATTGAGCGAGGACTTAGCTTTAAAAAGAAAAATACGATTTTTCTTAATACATGGCACGGTATTGCTATAAATCTTATGGGGAATTTGGTGAAAGATAGAAATGATTTTAATTGGGAAAAAACTAACTATATTTGTTATAGTAATGATAATGAGATAAAAATTTATGAAAAGACTTTTAAGGCCCGAGCGAGCAGTATGATTCCTACTGGATTACCTAGAAACGACTGTTTATATATGACAGATAAAGAGATGAAAAATCAACGGGAATTATTGAGAAATAAGTTTGATATAAAAAAAGATAAAAAAATAATTTTGTATGCTCCGACATGGCGAGACAGTACCGATTTTGGATCTAACTATCAACTTACTCCGCCTATTGATTGGAAAAAATGGGAAAAACAGTTGGGTGATGAGTATATATTTTTTCTAAGAACACATCCGTATACAACAAAATTAATGAACGTTGAATTTAATGATTTCTTGAGAGATTTTTCGCAATATCCAAATATCAATGAATTACTAATTATTGCTGATATTTTAATTTCGGATTATTCATCAATTATTTATGACTATGCTGTCTTAGAGAAACCCCTTCTGTGCTTTGGATATGACTACGATGAGTATAAGAAAAAAAGAGGATTTTATTATGATTTGAATAAAGAATTACCATATGGAGTGATACGACAAGATGATCAGCTTCTTAATATTATAAAAACGATAGATTATAAAGAGGCCAGTAAAAAAGTTTCAAATCTTAAAAAGAAACATGTTCAGTATGGAGGAAATGCAACGACTGATTGTATCAAGATATTATTAGGTGAGAGAATATGAAAGATCAGATAGATATAGTTATACCGTGGGTAGATTCAACTGATGTTTTTTGGCAAGAAGAATATGTAAAAAATGTTGGAGCTAAATTAGAACTAAAAGACTATAGAGACTGGAACTTATTAAAATATGTTTTTAGAAGCATCGAAAGATATGCCCCATGGGTGAATAAAATTTATTTTGTTACGTTTGGACATATTCCGTCTTTTCTCAATATCAATAATCCAAAAATTGTTATAGTTAAACATGAAGACTATATTCCCGAAGAATATCTGCCAACTTTTTCTTCACATACTATAGAGCTTAATCTACATAGAATAGACGGATTATCTGAAAAATTTATATATTTTAATGACGATACTTTCTTATTGAAAAAAACAGTGCCCAAGGATTTCTTTTATAAAGATCTTCCGAGAGATGTTGCTATTATTAATCCGATAGTGCCAGTTAGATATAATACAATATCTAACTTATTAATAAATAATATCGGACTTATTAATGAAAAATTTTCAAAAAAACAAGTATTTTTGTCTAATATAAAAGGTTGGCTGAATCCTCGTTATGGTATGTTAAATATTCTAAATTTACTATTTATTCCTTGGACTAATTTTCCAGGTCTTCTTCAACAACACTTGCCATCATCGCTAACAAGAAGGGCGTTAAAGAAAATTTGGGAAGAGTATCCAGAAGTCCTAGATAATACTTGCCGAAATAAAATAAGAAACTTTAAAATGGATGTTAATCAGTATCTTATAAAAGAATGGCAAATCGCGGAAAACAAATTTTATCCTAGGACGGTTAATTTTGGGAAACGCTTTCTTATTAAAGATGTTAATGAGGCTAGAATTGCGGCTAAATGTATTGATCGTGGTAGATATAAGGCTATATGTATAAATGATCATATTGAAGAAAAGAATTCTGACTCAATTAAAAAAATAATGGAAATGATTAATGAGAGCATGAAAAGGCATTTTAATGATAAAAGTACATTTGAGAAATAAAAATAAAATGAGTATAAACACGCTTTTATTTATAATAATAAATCTTATTTCCATATTTTTTCCTACTTTTATATTTTTCTTAGGTGAAACAGAAAACCAATATATTTTTGCAATATTAACTGTTTTTATTTGTGGGTGTTGGTATTGCTTAAGAAAAATAAAAGATAGAATCTTATTCCTCTGTTTTTTAATTGCTTTTTTTAATTTTTTAATAGGTAGAAGTTTATTACTATATTTCGGAATAAGACCCGAAGAATATGCCTATATGAACAATGAGTCTATTGGTGGCCAAAAAATAATATTACTTGCGATTTTTACGTTAGTTTATGGATATTTGTTAATAGAAAAAATATTAAATAGGCGGGAGAAAAATAAAAAAAATAATGAAAACAAATTTAATTTTTTGATAAGACATGATAATTCTGATGATAAAATTTTAAATTTTTCTAAAAAAATTTTTTATATAACATATCCTTTTGCCATGATCGTAGCGATATTAACGATAATATATGTGTCAAAAAATGGATATGCTAGCTTATACGTTGGGGATTATATTAAAGTTAATATTTTTCTTAAAAAAATAGGAGATTTAATGCCAATGTCATTTATTATGATGTTAGGTACATTGCCAGAAAAAAAGAAAATAATTATTCCAACAATACTTTATGCAATTTATTTGATAGTAACCGTGTTCATTGGTGCAAGGTTTGATTTTGTAATTGGGATTGTTTTTCTAATAGCGTATTTATTTTTAAGAGAATTTATCGATAGAAAAAACGGCACTGTCGGAACATGGATGAATGTAAAAAAGGTTTTAATTATAGGGCTGATAGGACTAATCTCTATTATGGGACTTTCAGCGTTAAATTATATACGTTTTGGTCTTAAAGTCGATAAAAGCCAATCTTTTATTCATTTTATAACTGATTTTATTTATGACCAAGGAGTGAGTAGTAATATACCTAAACGCATTTTTAAATATAGCAGGCAATTAGAAGATATTGAAGAACATAAAAAGCACGTTATAGAAAGTGACCATAAAGTATATTATCGTGTTCCGTATTCTTTGTCATCGACTATTTCATACGTAGATAAAAATATGTCTAGAATAGGGCTGATACCTGCAATTGCTTCTTCGAGCGAAGATTCTGCCATATTGCATACTTCTTTATCTGACAGACTATCTTTTATTATGTATAAGAATGCATATTTGAAGGGGCATGGTGGAGGATCTTCGTATGTAGCGGCATCTTATTTGGATTTGGGATTTTTAGGTGTGATTATCGCAAATATAATTTATATTGCGTTAATTATATTTATACAAAAGAATTTTGCAAAGAATTATATATTATTTATTGTTGGCATGGCGTTATTTATGGCGTTATTGAAAGTTCCAAGATCGGAACCAGACTATTTTATCCCTAAGTTATTGAATCCGGTGATGTGGGGCATGATTATAGCGTCGTTGCTGTTCTTATCGATAACCTATAAGCGTAGGAAAAATAGAGGATGAATAGCTGGCAAATAAGAGGAAAAACAATTTTGATAGTTGTGCCTCATCCGGATGACGAATTGAATATTATTGGAGGAATATTACCTTCTTTAGTTAAAAATAATAAGGTGTTTGTTGTCTATGGGGTTAACGGAGATTACTATAATTTTGTAGCGACTAGATTTTCCGAGGCGATAAAGGCGATGAAGGTATTTGGAATTGATAAAAATGACATTTACTTTTTAGGTTACCCAGATCAGTCATACACTGAGAATGCACATATGTATACATATGATAAAAAGAAGCCTTTTTTATCAAAATCAGGACATATTAGAACTTATGGTTCTAAGAGAAACAAGGAATGGTGCTATTTGGAACATAAAAAACACAGAACCTATTTTATTGAAAATTTACAATATGATTTGATGGAATTGATAGATAAGAAAAGGCCTAACGTAATCTTTAGTATTGATTTAGATTTTCATCCAGACCATATAATGATGTCTTTGAGTTTGGAAAAAGTTTTAGGAAAAATCATAAAATGTGATAAAGATTATCGTCCACTATTATTAAAGGCTTTTGCATATGAACATAGCTATTATGGGAAAAAAGACCTCTTTACTTTTAATAATCAATCGCATTTTAATTTATCTAAAAATGGAGAGATATTATCGAACCCCTATTATCGTATTAATGACGTAATAAGACTTCCATTAAATAAAAAATGTTGTTCTTCTAATTTACTTTTTAACCCGTTTTTTAAATCTATATCAAAATATCGTAGTCAAAATCTTATGTCATTTACAGAATCCATCATAAATAATGACCATCCTTTTTTTCAAAGGAGAATAGATAGTTTATTATTGTTGTCGGATGTAGATATTTCGGCAAGCTCTGGAGACCCAAGGTATTTAAATGATTTTTTATTGTGTGATAGCTCAAATATTATGCATGGAAATAAGAAAAAAATCATTTACGATTTAGGCATTTGGCAACCTAGCCACGATGACGTCAATGCCACTATCAAAATAACGTTTAGTAATTTTAAAAAAATATCATCTATATTTTTTTATCATGGCTTAAAATCGGAATCTCATATTAAAAATATAGAGTTAGTCCTTAAGGGGGAAAAAAATATTTTGAGTAAAAAATACAATCTTAGTGAACTATGCGGTTATAATAATAAAATTAGTGTTATTAGCTTTAATAAAGATTTAATCGTAAATGAGATAGAAATAAAAATATTAGATACGAAGATACAGAATGGTTTCTCCGAAATTGAAGTTTTTGAGAGTAGTCAATTTAAAGATGTAAAATTAATTAAGCTTACCCTGAACGATGTTTTTACAAAAGATTTTTGCGTAAATGAAAAAGAAATGCAAAAATATAATATGGGGTATTATATTACGCCTGGATTACATGGGGATATAATATATGATTTATCAGAATTATTTCTATATAAAAGAGAGAGGAATATAATTGAGATGAATAAAAATACTCATGGCAAGATTAAAATTTTTTTAAAAGATAATTTAGAAATTTTTGACATTGTTGAAATAAATAAAAATAGAGTTGTTGAGAAGTGGCTTACCAAGCTAAATGTTGTGACTTTGAGAATAGGGATTGTTTTGGAGAAAATTATTAAAAAACTCTTTATACCACATAAGAAAAAAGGGTATAATATTATTGGGACTATTTACTATTTACTGCGGATTGATTGAATAGCTGAATATTTTATTTAATGAGCGTGTGAAATGATTAAAAAAGATAAAAAAATAAGTAGTAGAAAAAATAATTATCTTAATAGTCTGCGTATGTTTGATAGGTATTTTGGGGGGATTATATTCCGTATTTTTTCAAAAAAAACTATACGAAACTCTTCATGGGTTTTTATAGGTGAATTATCAAATTCTATCTTAGGAATTGTGATATCTATGATGATAATAAAAATGATTGGCAATGATGCAAATGGCATATTTGTTTTGTCTCAGTCATACATGTCTATATTTGACACTTTGCTTAATGTCCAGAGTTGGAGAAGTGTTATAAAATACGGACAAATGGCTCTAATAGGTAATGACAAAAACGGGTTTATGTCATATGCAAAGGCTGGCTTTATACTAGATGTAGCAACAGCTTTCATTGGCGGAATTATTGCTTATATGTCTGTCAATATATTAAGCAGTTTCATGGGGTGGGGTCTGGATTTGATAATATGTGCAAAAATTTTTACTATTACTATTTTCTTTCATTTATCTGGAACTGCGACAGCTATCCTAATGATATTTGAACGATATAAAATAATCATGTTTCAAAAAATTATATCTGCTTGTTCAGCTATTTTTTTTGTATTTTTAATAATATTTTTAACTGGCACCACAAAGTTAAGTTTGGTCGTATTGGCATATTGTGGAGCCAATATATTAAGTAACTTATTATTAATATTTTTTGCAATAAGAGAATACCGAAAAAAATTTAGCTTAAGAGAAACTATAAACAGTAAAATGCCTAAAAAACTAAAAGCATTTGTTAATTATGCATTATGGGCTACCACTGGAGAAGCCGTGGATATTCCTATTGCATACTTTGATGTATTTATTGTTTCGATACTAGGAACTGAAACAGTATCAATTTTTAAGGTGTTCAAACAAATTGTAGGAATTATAAATAAAACAGTGAGTCCAATTAGGCAAGTTATTTTTCCTAAATTTGCGAAAATGATAGCAGAAAATAATCATAAAGAAGGTTACAACATGATGCTTAAGGTTAGAAATTTATTATTTCCTGGATTTCTTTTAATCTCGTTTATCCTTGGAATAACAAGTCAATATTGGCTTATGATTATATTTGGAAAAATATACGCTGATAATTTTTTAATTCTTTTAATGTATTTATTAGTACAATCTTTTTGTTCATCATATTTTGCGTTGCACCCGCTTTTTTCTTTGGTCAGACATCCAAAAGAATCTACCATTATCTGCCTTGTAGCTAACGTAGTCTATGTATTAGTGTCCTATGTATTGATTGGCAAGCTTGGACTTATTGCGATGGTTTTATCGTTATTAGTGCAGGCAATAATTGTTATATATTGGAAAATGATGATTTTGAGAAAGGAAGTATGTGAATAGATATCAGGACAATCAAATCATAATCGTTGGGGGAAATCACCATAATATGTTAGGCGTAATATATTCTCTGAAAGAGAAAGGGTTAAGAATTAGTGCCGTTATTATATGTGATAGAAAATACGTATTTCTAACGAAGTGTAAATACCTAGACGATTCTATAGTGGTTGGGAATAATGAAAAAGAAATATTAAATGCTATTGAGTGCATTAGGAGAAAAAATACAAAACCTTTACTTATTCCTACTTCTGATATGGCTGCTTTTGTGATGGATAAGCATCTTAATGAATTGAGGAAAAAATTTATATTACAGTCTCTGGACGATTGTGAAGGTGCTATTGTAAATCTAATGAATAAATATAATCAGAATAGATGGTTAATTAAGTATAATTTGCCATTGATTCACACTGAGCAAATCTCTCTATCCGATAAAGACGAACAAAAAGAACTTTTTTTAAATAAGAAAGATAAATTTCCAGTAATAATAAAACCATCGATCAGTGCTGAAGGGGATAAAGATGATATTGCTATTTGTAAAAATGAAGATGAATTTAAAAAAACGTTGCAAAAATTAGTGCAAAAAAAATACTCAAAATGTATCGTACAAAAATTTATAAAATATGATGAGGAGATAGGTGTAATAGGGTGTGTTTTGGGGGAAACTGTTGTAATGCCGGGTGTAGTGACAAAAATTAGGCTTTGTCCAACATCAAAGGGCTCTACGAGCTTGGCGGAGGTAACTCCAGCGCAATTGTATAAAAATAGAAATTTGGATAAGACGGTATCTAGATTATTTGATGTATTGAAAAAAAATAAGTATAATGGGCTTTTTGATATTGAACTTTTTAGAGTTGGAGATAAATTTTATATTAATGAAATAAATTTTAGAAATAGTGGAATCTCCTATACACTAACGGCAGCAGGAGCTAACTTTATTTATTTATGGGTAAAATATAATTTAGGTATAGAAATTAGCGATGAAGAAAAAAATAAGTTGATATTAAAAGAAAAATATAGATTTCGTGATGAAATACGAGAATGTAAGTTATTACGTAATGGTGAAATTTCATTGATGGAATGGTGGCGAGCGAAAAAAACTGCTATTACTGGCGTAAATATTAATATTAAAACAGTTATGAGGAGATATGCCTATTCGATAGCTAATAAAATAAATGATTTCTTTAAAAAATAAAATGATATTTTAAAAAAGAAATTTGTCTTGTATATGATTGTTTTTTTGTAGAACTTTGAGCTCTTGGTTTATATAATTCTTTCCGGCATCTATCCCATGCCCTTTAGATACACTGAATATAGTGGAAAATGCAATTTTTATGTCATTAAGAAATGAGATTGATTCAATATATCTAAGATCATAATTAATTTTTTCAAAAATAGTTAAGTTATTTCTGCCGTTGATTTGAGCAAGTCCAGTTATTCCGGGAGAAACTTCATAACGATATTTTTGTTTTTTATTCATGCTATGATAATATTCTGGAACCCATGGACGTGGACCGATAAAAGACATATCACCTTTGATAATATTAATTAATTGTGGTAATTCATCTAGACTAGAGCTGCGTATTATTTTCCCTATTTTTGTATATTTATCTTCATTATGACCTTTTTCATTATTTTTTATACAGCTTCGAAACTTGTAAAGGTTAAAATTTTTTCCTTTTTTCCCAGTGCGAGTTTGGCTAAAAATAATTGGACCGCCGTCCTCCAGCTTAATTAGAATACCTATAATGATGGATATTGGAAATGTCAATATGAAAAGTATAATAGCAAAAAAGAAATCTAGCGATCGCTTTACCTTGAAATAAGAACTTTTTTTGGTATGTTTTTTCATCTTATGAAAGCGGATAACTTATTAACTTGTATAATATTAACATGAAAATGGGTTTTTAGAAAGCATAAACGTAATTATAGTAAATAAAATGATGTATAAATTTTATTAGCTGAATTATAGTATATATACATACATTATTTTAGAAACTTACATGTTATAATATTGAATAAAATGATAAAAAAAGAAAATAGCCTTAAAAACCAGAGTAGTAAAAAACTTCAGCATCAAACGATGGATTTTGTGCCAAACAAAATAAGTAATAGCAAAATAGTTCTTGGCGAAGATGATTTCTATGATGAGAAACCTACGGTTAGTAATAAGTGCGATGATGAAGAATTAGAATATGTCGATGGAGTGACTAAGTGTGATGCATATGACAAAATTTTAGACCTGGAGCAAGACAAACTGGCAGAAGAATTTATGATGAAAAAATCTAAAAAAAATGAAAAAAGATCGCCAAAAAAAGCGATCGTTTCGCGAATTATGTCATTTCTGATAATAGTTATTTCGGGTGTTTTTGTAGTAAAGCTAGCTTTTGCGAGGATTTTACCGACGAAATATTACTGGATGATAATTTCTGGGATAGTAATATTTAACTTAATTACTATCTTTTTGGCACTATTTAAAAGAACTTTTAAGGTTATTTCAATAGTATGGAATATTTTATCACTATTTGTTATATGTGGATTGATTTTTGCGACAGTAAAAATGTCAGAAGCTTTTGAATTTTTAGATAAGAATTTTACGACTAATAGTAGCCAGTATTCCATCTATAATATTCTAGTCAACAAAAACGCCAAATACCAAAGACTGTCAGATCTAAAAAATAAAGAATTGATGGTTTATGATGAGCCTAATCAAGAGACTACTAGAGATGAAATATCCGAAAAAATTAAAGAAAAAATTGGTGAAACAAAGATCGCATATTCTGATAAATTGGATGAAACAATGAAACGAATAGTCGAGAAGTCTGATGAAATAATATTAGTGAATGCAGGAACTTATGGAGCATATCTTAATGCGAATGAAAAATATGAAAATTCGGTGCGAATTTTAGGGACGATTAAAATTAAAATTAATAAGAAACAGATTGAAGCTTCGAATAATAAATTGAACAAAAATGCGTTTTTAGTCTATTTTTCAGGAATTGATACTAGAACGGACTCAATGCCATACCGTTCTTTATCTGATGTGAATATTTTAATGGCGGTTAATCCGAAAACGAAAAAAATATTATTGGTTTCTACTCCGAGAGATTCATACGTGATGATCCATGGAACTACTGGATTAAAAGACAAATTGACTCATGCGGGATCAAGAGGAGGGGTCGAGCTATCACAAAAAACAATTGAAGATTTGTATGGTTTGAAAGTAAATAGATATATGAGAGTGAATTTTAACTTTGTCATGAAATTAGTGGATGCTATTGGCGGAATTACAATAAACTCGGATGTTGATTTTGTGGTAAAAACTGCACATCACGGATGCACGTTTAGTCCTGGAATGAATAGTGTTGATGGACGTTGTGCGTTAGGGTTTACTAGGGAGAGATATGCATATGCGGACGGAGATAGGCACCGGGGACGAAATCAAATTCATGTAATTGAACAAATCTTTAAGAAATTAACTAGCGGATCAACTGTACTGAGGAATTATTCACAAATATTACAATCTTTAGATGGAACTTTTGATACTAATATTTCGTCTGAAGACATCTTGTCATTGATCAGAATGCAACTTGATGACATGTCTAAATGGCAAATTGAATCTTTTAACGTTGACGGAAGTGGAGCAATGAGACGAACGAATAGTTATCCGAATCAAGATTTATATGTCATGGATATTGATATGTCTACTTTACAAACAGCTAAAGAAAAAATCCAAAATATTATTAATAACTAACTTTTAAGTGATTGGTTAGCTATAATTTTTCTGGCGTTGTTAATAAGAAGATCTTCGATAGTATTGTTGTCTTTTAATAATTGTTTTAGCTTTTTAGTAACTTCGGGAAGATGATAATTACTAGTTGAATGATGAATATCAGAGGCAAGAAAACTAATCTTTTGTAATTTTAGTAAAATTTTTAGCGTTTTTTGAGCTGGTTTGCCGTATTTGCCGAGTAAAGACATATAATTTCCTTGCAATAGACAACCAAGTTCAAGGTATTTGTTAACTTTTTGAGGATTATCTTGAAAGAAACGATAGCGTTCTGGATGAGCGATGATTGGGGTAATTCCCTGACTTTTTAAATCAAAGATGAGATTAGGCGTGAAGAAAGCTTCTAATTCTACTGGTAGTTCTAAAAGAAGATACCTTGAGTTTGCAAGGGTTGACACTTTTTGGCTAGAGATTAATTCTGGTAAGCTTCTATCGATATAGGCTTCGTTGCCAAAATAAATATTGATTTTAATTCCCTCTCGCTCTAAGGCTGACTTGAGAATGTTTGTAATTTGAGCTTTCCCTTGGTTATTAAGATGATACTTAGTATTTAAAATATAATGAGGTGTAAGAATAATATCGGTAATACCGGAAGAAGCGGCTTTCTTAAAAAGTTGAATTGACTCGTTGAGATTTTTACAACCATCATCAACATTGGGCATAAGATGGCAGTGGATATCGATCATGATTAGTCTTCTGTGTAATATTTATTGTTTGCATAATATGAGGAATAAGCATTCTGTTTTTGTTTAGTTTTGTTGACTATTATACCTGAAATTTTTGAGTTGACGCGGTCGAAATTCTTTTTTACGTCTTCAAGTTGATTAATTTTCGTTTTTGCATTAGAAATTGTAACAATATTAACATCGGTGAATTTGCTCATCACGAGCACATCGGAAAGACCAAGGGCTGGAGGACAATCGATTAATACAATGTCGAAGCTCTCTTTAATTTGGTCAATAATAAGACGGTTACTTCCGGAAGAAAGAAGTTCTAACGGATTTGGGGGAGTGGGACCAGCAGGAAGAAGACTGATATTATTGATTGAAGTACCTTTAATGTAAGAAAATATTTCAGAAAGTGAACCGCTGAAGAAAAAGCCATGGTGCTGACCGACGCTACGAATAAGATTTGAGTAGCCTTTTGTTTTATCATTCTCAATATTGAAAATTTCATGCTGACGACCACGCCTTAAATCCGCGTCAATAATCAGAACTTTTTTGTTCTCTTGCGCAAAAGCAGTTGCAAGGTTGGCAACAAGAAAAGATTTGCCATCGCCAGATTCTGGTGAGGTCATGAGGATTGTTTTTAAGTTTGTATCAATACTAGAAAAAGCAATATTGGTTTTGATGAGTTTAATTGCTTCTGCGAAAGCTGATTTTGGATTAGTAGTAACGACTAAATCTTTCATTTCTTTTCCTCCAGTTTTGGAACAACTCCGATAACGGTTAATCCTAATCTTTCTTCAATCGTTTCGAAATTTTTAATAGTTTTATCAAAGGAGTATAGCAAAATAGTTGCGCCAAGACCGAGAATTAAACCAGCTGTAAAATATAGGAGTGAATCTTTAAGAATATTAATATTGTATGGTGAAGTAGCTTCTATAGCTCGATCTACTATTTGTACGTTATCAATTTTATAAATGGTTTTAATCTCGGATTTGAAGACTTTGGCTACTTCATTGGCGATTTGTTCGGCAGTTTTTGGGTTTTTATCGGAAACTGCAACGTGGATTAATTGTGTTGAAGCAGTTGAAGAAACTGAGATTTTGCTAGCGATAGCACTAGCATCAGAATTAGAGTTTAAGTTTTTTGCAACTTTTTCGAGTACGTTACGACTTTTAACGATTTCCGAATAAGTTTTGACGAGATTATTAGAAAGAGTAATATCATTGGCTGTAATAGTTTTATTTTCATTAATTAAGACGAGACTGGTTTCAGATCTATAAAGTGGAGTTTTTAACAGAGAGGTATAGATTTCTCCGCCTGCAAAAACTACTGCAAGTATAATAAATACTAGCCAGATTTTTTGCATAATATAGGAGCCAAGCTCTTTGAAATTAATTTCTTCCACAGGGGTTATATTCCATTAAATTATTATATATATTATATCGCATTTCACTTATAATGTCAATGGCTATAAAATAGTTTTGTCTATTGAATTCTAACTTTTAGTCTGATATAATGCGTCTAGAGAGTGGTTGGCGCGAGCCAAGCTCTTTGGTTGCTAGAGCCTAACTCTAGTATGCTGGAATCGTCTAGTGGCAATGACAAGAGACTGTAAATCTCTCGGCTTCGGCCTTCGTAGGTTCGAGTCCTACTTCCAGCACCATTTTTATTGTATTTTTACTAAAAATGCCGTCTTAGCTCAGTTGGTAGTAGCGCATCCATGGTAAGGATGAGGTCTCGGGTTCAAGTCCCGAAGACGGCTCCATATAATGACTATTAAAACTCGTGAACACAAAATGTTTGCGAGTTTTTTGTTTCTTACTTTTCCTTAGAAATCATTGGCGCACCACCTACGCGAATGGTCGCCTTGAAAGTATCAAGACCATCCGTTGTTTTTTCGCCAAAGCCAAACGAGCTAAAGTATCCGTTCAGCGCCAACTTTGTGCCAGATGGTGTCTGAATCTCGAAGTCGCGGTTCTGTTGGCAGTTAAAGACATCGTAGAGCGCAGATACTTGCACGCCGTCAATTACGTTATCGGCTACAAAAACCAGTCGGCTAAAACTGAGGAAATGAATCAGTGCGCGATGAAATCCATTGTTGCGTTTCTTGGTGACATTCCGATTGCTGAGCTAGAATTTGATCAAGCCCGTAAGTGGACTACGGATCTCAGAAAGACTCGCACTTCAAATACTGTGCGTGGCTATATCCTAAAGCTTCGCGTTGTTCTAAAGTATTTGAAAGCTAGAGGCTACGAATGCCTCGATGCGGAGGCCGTCGGCATCCCGAAGCGTGATTCGCGCCTCTTAACTTTAAATAATGAGAAATCGCTACTTTAAATAATTACCCCTGTTATCGTGACCTCTCAACTTTAAATAATTGAAATCGCTACTTTAAATAATTTACCCATTATGGTAAAATAATACTAGGAGAATATTATGATTAATACACCTACCCCTAAATTTGATTCTGACCTCACGAATATCATTCTTGAGCTAGAACACCTTAAGAATCGTCCGCTCAAAAATACCACGAGCGAGAGCGTCTTTTTGCAGCTTAAAAGACTGCTCCATGCAGTGGAAGCGGTCGCTTCTGCGCGCATCGAGGGGAATCATACAACTATCGCTTCCTACATCGAGAAGCGTGATGACGACAGCCATAAGAACGATGAGCAGATCATCGAAATCTCTAACTTGATCGACGGCTTGGATTTCATTGATAGGTATGTCATGGAAGAGCCTATCTCGGCTGATTTCATCAAAGAACTTCATCGTGTTGTCGTAGGTGGTCTAACTCATGAGGGCGACAAGCGTGCCGGTGCGTGGCGCGATGAACCTCGTTATATCGCCAATGCAAAGCATCAACCACCTGAACCATATGATGTTTCAGATCTTATGCGTGAGCTTATTGACTACATCAATAATGATGAGGGCGAGCAGTATGATTTGCTCAAAATCGCTATCGCCAATCATCGCTTTGTTTGGATCCACCCATTCGGTAATGGGAATGGTCGCACGGATAGACTTATGACCTATGCACTTCTTTGCAAGAAAGGTTATATTGCTCCGAATAAAATGCGCCTCTTCAACCCTACGGCTATCTTTGCGGGTGATCGTAATAAGTATTACGATATGCTAGCTCTTGCCGATGATTACAAAAACGAGCATGTCCTAGAGTGGTGCGAGTATTTCTTGTCTGGAGTTCGCGACGAAATCAAGAAGTCTGAATCTCTTGCAGACGCCGAATTTGTCAATAAGAAGATTCTGCTTCCGTCCGTCGATCGTATGGAAAAAGCCGGTGTTGTCTCCAAGCTAGAGGGTAATATTCTTGGCCGTGCCGTTCGTCTTGATGTCATCAAAGCTAGCGACATTAAGGATCTTTGGGGACGTGAAGTTACTTCTGTTGCTATTGCTCAGCAGATCAAGAAGCTTCGTGATCGTAATCTCATCAAGGCAACCCACGAGGGCGGTCGTGAGTATGAAATTAGCTTTGAAAATAGTGAACTGACTCGCGTTACTCTCGAACAAATGGATCTTGCCGGACTTCTGCCGATCCGAGTGGACCGCTAAAAATAGTGCGAATTTTGCCAACTTGGCCGGATTCGCACTATTTTATTTATTTTATGTTATAATAGATCGTAGGAAGCATCAATGCTCGGAGGGGTCGGTTACTTCATGTGCCCCCTCGAGGAAGCACTGAAAGAAAAAGGCATTCATCCTCTCTACAGTTTTTCTGAAAGGAAAAGCGTGGAGAAGACCAATCCTGACGGAACGGTCACCAAAGTCAATGTGTTCGAGCATGTTGGCTGGGTAGGTTGCTAATCGCCTACTTTTCATAGAGCAACTCTAGTGGAAGTATAACAGTCCAGGTTTCAATTCTGCCGAGCGGCAGGACCGCAGAAAAGCACTTCCTACTAGATGCGCTCTCCTTAAAACTGAATATTGGGAAACTATCACAGCCCGGACAAATGTCCGGGCTTTCCCTTTGCCTGAAAATTGGACAGCTATGATATCTACTATTGATTGTTCTATGGATTCTAGAGGGTGAGGATTGGCATTATGGTTAAGTTGGTTAGGGTTTGGCATTGGTGATTGCTCCTATTTATCTTAAAATAGTTATTGTGAGGTTCATTTATATTA
Source organism: uncultured Candidatus Saccharibacteria bacterium (assembly GCA_963545945.1). Classification (GTDB taxonomy): domain Bacteria; phylum Patescibacteriota; class Saccharimonadia; order Saccharimonadales; family Saccharimonadaceae; genus Nanosyncoccus. Next base: position 130,083 of record CAUUKA010000001.1, read on the forward strand.
TTTATAACATAAGTATAACGTTTTATTAATATTTAAGGGAAAATAGGCTGTGGTATAAAGTCTGTTCGTCGTCAGATATGATGAACGGCCGGATTTATTCCGACCGTTTTTGTCTGAGATATAAAAATATCCTCTATTATCTTAATTGTTGATTGCTTTTTTGGCGAGAGCGATAGCACCATCTTTAGTTTTAGCTATGGCAAAGTATCCAGCCGTATGGCAAAAAACAGCTGTTTTGACGCCAGAAGCTTTCTGAAGGTCTTCATTCTGAAGCCCACGCCATTCTTCGGGGAAAGGTCTCTTAGCTGGTGACCAATCATCGCTCGTCAATGGAATGGCATTGATATACCAATCAGTATTGATGGACGAGTTAATCCTTGGATCGTAACTATCATTGATTGTCTTCAGGAAACAATCGATATCGAAAGTTGCTGAATCTTTCTGATCCCTCCAATTTCTCTCAATTGCTGACAAAATTGCTTCTAAAACACAGTTTCTATCGATTTTTGGAGAAAAAATTACGTATAACAGATCTGCAACTTTTGAGTGATCAGAACTATGAATAAGTTGAGACCACCCAGGAACATATTGATCCATTACGATGATGGTATTGTCAATAGTTTCGATTTGATCTTTAAGAGGTAATTCCCTCACCTGAGCTAAAGAAATGGCTATTTTGATCTCATTCCTCAGCACTACATCTGCAACTTTACAGGCATTTATAAAGCGCGTATCTAAGTCTTCCCCCTCACTACAGGCAAGAGCGTAGTGAACCAAGTTTACCGCAAGATAGAATTCAAAACTGCTTTTACTCTGACTGTTGGCCATGGCATCAAAGTCACTGATCAGATTATTGCCAATATCAAGCATGACCTTGAGCGCTATTTCGTCGTCAATATCCTTATCTAATTTTTTGACGATTGCTATTCCGTATTCACGCCAGATCAAACCAGCAGTGGAATAGATAGTTCCGTCAGGATAGATTTCAAAAAACCCCTTTTGACGATAATCAAAACGCTTTCGAGCAGGATCAAACTCATTACCGACATTGTATACAATAGCGTTTGTGTTATTGATAATGCTCTGATCTTCAGTTCTGAATAATTCAACTGGAGACAAGATAGCAAGCATTGCTGTTGCAAATATTTCTCCCATATTGAATGTTTCTCCACTGTCATGCGGAATGGGGCGTGTAATTGCGTTGACGTTCTTAGAGTATTGCTTGTGAATCCGTATCATGATTAACCCTCCTAATTTGATAATGTGCGAACAAAATAGATATGTTTATAGTTATATCAGATATTATCGTTTTTGTCAATTTGAGACTACTGCTGATTCGTTAATTTTTAGGGATATTTTTATTAGATTTTAATAAAAATATAGCGTAAAAATCATAGAAAATAGAGAAACCCGAGGACTTATTTTATGCCTCGGGTTTTTTACGACACGATATTTTTTAATGGAAACGATGATCTTCCGCGTTGGTCGGGATATTCACTTGGTTATTATCTGGTTAAGAAATATTTAGAGAAAACTGGAAAGAAAATTGAAGAAGCGTTTGTAGATATTTTAGGACTGTGCTATGAGATTGTGAGGGGCGTGAATAGAATTTGTGCGGTTGGTTGAATTTAGGGGTAGAAAAGATTATTGAGAGATTTTTAGGCTTAATATATAATGAAAATACATTAATATTAAAGGAGTTTGGTAATGGGGGAAAATAAATCACGAGCCTTTAAGGGCACTATTGGTACTATTATTGGTGTTGCTGTTTTGGCTAGTGCCGTTGGAGCGATAAGTGGTGGCGATAAACATAATAATCCATCTTTAGACGCGACCCCGGCAGTGCAATCTGTAACTTATCTGGATTGTAAAATACAAGAAATTCCCTTTGAAACACAATATGAAGGGGAAACGGGAGCATATGGACATACTGAAGTTGTCAAACAGCAGGGTACTGTTGGCAGTAAAAAGATTTGTAAGCCAAGTAAAGCAGGATATAAGGATAAGGTAGAAATAATAACTCAACCGACTACTCATATTGTTGTTCGTACTCCGAAACCGGCTCCGCAACCGGTTCAACAACAAGTGCGTTATCGCACTGGAGCAATTTGTCGTGATGGTTGGCAATCTAGGGCAACTGGAAGAGGAGCCTGTTCGCATCATGGTGGGGTGAGTAGATGGTTATATAGTCAAGGTAGATAAAAAATTTATTATCAATCACAGCAAAGGATGTTTTTAGATAATTAAAGGAAGCTTTTGGTTACAAAAATAATGAGTTATTGTGATTGGGATACTACTTCAAAAGCAAATATTCGCTATCATGACAAAGAATGGGGTGTTCCGATTTTTGATGACGACTTCCGTCAATTTGAATTTTTAATGATGGAAGTCATGCAGTGTGGCTTGAATTGGGATTTAATGATAAATAAACGTGAAATTTTTCGTGTTTGTTTTAATGATTTTAACTATGAAAAAATTGCAAAATATAACGATGGTGATATTGAGCGTATTATGCTGACGGATGGAATGATTCGTTCGCCTCGGAAAATTAAGGCAATAATATCTAACGCAAATAAATATATTAAACTTCGGGAAAAACAGGGCAGTTTCTCAAATTATTTATGGGGACATTCTGATGGTAAAATTATCGTTTATCACAAACATCAAGATGGTTATATACCAGTTAGTAATGGCCTTTCGGATAGAATTAGTCGGGATCTAAAAAATCGTGGTTTCAAATATTTAGGTCCGACTACGATATATTCTCACTTGCAGGCTTGTGGGTTAATCCACGATCACGATAAAAATTGCCCAAGATATCAAGAAATTTTATCAACACATGAATTTGTCAATAAACGACGCTATCAAGAAAAAGGGGTTAAGTTTTATGGATAGTTACAGTGATCAAGTAAAACAACTTATTGAGTTCGTAAAACATGAATATGCTGTCAATCCAGAGTTTTTATGGCCAGAACGCTCGCCAAATTATTTTGTATTGAGAAATCCTCGAACGAAAAAATGGTTTGCGATCATAATGGTTATTTCGGGAGCGAAAATTAAACATAGCAATAATCCTAAACTTGAAGTTATAAATTTTAAATTCGATAAAGGTCAAGCATTAGATTTTGCAGAAAATAATAAGTTTATTTATCCTGGATATCATATGAATAAGCGAAACTGGATTACAATACCACTAGATAATTCATTAGAAACTGGTCAGATTTTAGAATTGCTTGAACATAGTTATGAGTTATCAGATATATGCTGTTAATTTATGAAAATACATAAAATATAAATTAAATCTAGTTTTATTGGCTCATCTATTGCTATCTGACTTGATTTTATTGTATTTTTAGGTATAATGTTTTTAGGTGGATTCGTAGCTCAGTTGGTTAGAGCGCTGCCCTGTCACGGCAGAGGTCGCGAGTTCGAGTCTCGTCGGATCCGCCATTTTGATGGTAAGATGCCGTGATAGCTCAGCTGGTAGAGCAATCGCCTTGTAAGCGATAGGTCGTCGGTTCAAATCCGACTCGCGGCTCCAAATCGATATTGTTGTATCTAAAAAATATTCTACTTGATCTAGAAATTATTTAATACCGATAGTGAAATTTTGCGCCGAGAGGCGTTTTTTGATAAGAAAAAATCTCCGAAAATGATCGGAGATTTTTGAAGATAATTATGAATATTTCAATTCATAATTACGAGAGAAAAATTAAAGAAGACTTGTTTGAGAAGAGCTTTCCCTGATCGCGCGAAGAAGCGCGAAAGGTTCGGGATCCATATAAAGTTCACCTTCTCTGGTGAGCGAATTATATCGAATCATTACCTGAACTTTGTATTCGTCTGCTAACCTTTCAAAACTAGCATCCCCATACAAGTTGAAGCATCTACCGTTCGAATTAGGAATAACGGTAGTCTCCTTCAAATCAAGATAAAGTTCCCCGTGTTTACTGGTACTAAAAGTCAATGGCTTACGAGTGCCATTATTCAAAAATACTTCTCGGGGTGAGACTTTGATATCCCACGTCCTTGGCCCATTTGTAACCTTAAGGAAACAAATATAGACCTTTTTGCTGTCTCGTAAATGTTTAACCATTTTTTCCCTCCTAAAGAGCTCTATACAACATAGTTACCGAGATATTATCTCATAATAAATGAAAGATGTCAATAAGTCCGTGTTTGACGGTAACATTTGATATATTAGCTGATTAACAGCTATTGAGAAATATGAGTTTTATATAGTTTTGTTCATATTATATATAAAGATTGGCTTACTTTGGGATTAACATTGATAATGGGAATAATCTGGTTTATTAGCTACAAAAAGAGCAATAACATCTTAGGGGTATCAATAAGTCATGCAGTGCTTGGGATTGTAACTATTCTCGCTGGGATTATAGAATAAAAAGATACGTTGCTAATTGTTGTAGAGATAATTAACGAATAAATTTTTTATGAGAAGTGGTCTTTGGCGTTGTGGTGGAACTTGGTAGAGAGCTATTGAGTAAGTTAGTCTTGGGATTTTTGTTTTGCGTGATAAAAGATCTTTTTTTCGGTAAAACTTTGGTAGTTTTGATTGGCTTAATTCTTGGGGCTCTTAAATCTTTTTTAGAAGGGGTTTGAGCTTTTTGTAGGGCTTCTTTTTCAATCTTTTTCTGAATTCTGAGTGTAGTTTCATGAATTTTTTCTTCATCTCCTGCTTCTTCATAGATTGCTAAAATTAACCTTAAAGTAGACGTACTGTCATCTAACTTAAAAGCATCTTCTAAAGAATCTATAGCTTGCTTTCTTTGCCCAATTTTTTCGTAAGCTTTGGCAAGAGCAATATGGCGAGAAGGAACCTGGCTTTCCATGCTGATTGCTTGCTGGAATGCCATAATAGCTTTTTCGTAGGCTCCGGTTTCGATATAAATTAGCCCAACATTATGCAAGGAGCTTGGATTACTATCTAGCGATTGTGCAATTTCGAAGCACTCGATTGCTTCATCGTAATTTTGCTCTTTGGCATATAGGATACCTAGACGGTTATAGGCGGCAGCGTTTTTTTCATCAAATTTCAAGATAGTCAGCAGTGCCTTTTCAGCACGAATAATCTTTTTTTCTTTCATTGAGGTTTGAGCGACTCCCCATAGTTTTTTCATTTGTAGATTAAACTTTTCTGAACGCTTAGCTTTTTCTTCTTTTTCTTTAATTTCGGCTGGTTTCTTAATCGGATATAGAAAAACAAGATACATGCACAAAAATAAAATTGAAAATACGCCAAACATAACTATATTCTAACATACTTAAACGAGGTTAGCGACGATTTGTAATCTAATGGTACCGTTATTTTTGATATTTTGATAGGCATTGATTAGTCCAGTAATTTTTTTGGTAAAAACTTTATTTTGTGTTTTGAAGTAAGATTTTTCGGCAAATTCGATAGTAGTTTCAATAACTTTTAAGGTAAAGTCGCGTCGTGAGAACTTATCGGTGTCTTTTAGTTTATGCAATTCTTCAGCAAGCTCGATAATTTCGTTATTTTTAGCGATAAGTAGGCGTTTGGCAAGATCGTATACTGCTTTTTCTGCATTTATAGGCGATTCTAGGCGTCCGACACTCTTAGGGGCGTATAAGTAAGCCCTCGAGCGAATAGTTGGAAGAAGAGCTTCTAAATCGGTAGTAAATAATAAAAAATGATATTTTTCTTTTGGCTCTTCAAGTAATTTTAAAGAGGCATTTGCGGCAGCGACTTGCATTTTATCTGCCGAATTAAAGATGAAATATTGATCGTTTTGCTGTTTTGTTGTGGTTTGTTGAATAACTGTACGAATTTGATCGATGGTAATTGAGTTGATTGGTTTGTTGGAAGTATTTTTGGTTTGTCCTGGAGCAATTAAGAAGACGTTTTTAAGAGACTTTACAAGATTTTCGATTAAAAAAGTGTCACCATTAACTTTCTGTCCATCTTTTAGAAGAATGATTGCGGTATGAGAGTTTTTACAGATGTTTTCAAGTTCGGATAAGAAATTGAAAAACATTTTAATTCCCTTTTTCGAGAGATTCTAGCTTTTTCTCTGATGAAATATTCATGATTTGTAAAAACTCTTTAGGTAGTGGCGACGAAAATGTTTTTCGAAGATTTGATTTTTGAGTAGGGATAGTAATTTCAAGCTCTTTGGCATGAAGATAGAGCCGGTTTTTTGTGTCAGATTTAGCATTACCGTAAACGCGATCGCCAAGTATCGGTGTGCCAAGATAATTAAGATGAACTCGAAGCTGATGAGTTCGACCAGTAGTGGGCTTTAACTTGACTAAACTGAGAACACCTTGCTTCTTGGTCTCCGGATTTATGGTAGTGATAGTTTTGATAACTTGATAATAAGTTTGAGACGGACGACCATTAGCATCAACGATAAAAGTAGTCGGTTTTTTAATGTTTCTAGCGATTGGCAAATCAATCATTGCTTCAGGAAGTTTAGGACATCCTTCAATAATTGCAAAATATGTTTTGTGAGTTTTTCGATCTTGAAATTGTCGACGCAGAAAACTCTGAGTTGTTTCGTCTTTACCGAGAATAACTGTACCGCTTGTATCACGATCTAAACGATGGACAAGTAAACCGTAATCTTCGAGAGTAGTTTCAAAATTAAATTCACCTTTCGACATTGACAGGAGTCCAGAAGGCTTATCTAGAACTAAAACGTAAGGATTTTCGTAAATAATTATTGGATCTGGTCCGTTATGGGATAGAAGTTTGTTAGAATGAGAGTTCGTTTTGATGGTTTCGTGATTTTTCGAAGAAGTTAGATATTCTGGCGGTAGAGTTAACTCTATACGGGCTGTTTTTTCGATAAGGGTGTTTGGTTTTTGAAAGATTTTACCGTCGACAGAAACGAAACCAGATTTGATGAAAGATTGCAAAATACTACGATTATATTTGGGAAACTTTTCAACTAATATTTTATCTAAACGGAATTTTTCAATAATTTTATCCGTTTTGATATCAACGTCTCCATTAATAACGCGAGAAAGTGAGGGTTTGGAAAACTTTTTGCCAGTAATAATCATCTGAGACTAAAGGCTTTCTGGACAGAATAAAGTTTTTTATTGGCGACAGTATTTGCGTATTTTTCTCCATCCTCAAGAATTGTGAAAACTTGATCATCGGAGATTTTAGAGACTTTTTCTTGAAAATCAGCAAGATAAGTAGAGACGGATTCGGCAACTTTTCTCTTCAAATCACCGTAACGAGTTTCGCCTGCCCAAGTCGAAATGACATCTTGAAGAGGAGCGCCAGTAATTAGGGCTTCGATTTGAAGAAGATTAGAAATGCCTGGTTGATTAAAGAAATCAAAAGCGATTTTGCCATAAGAATCAGTTTCCGCAGCCATAATTTTCTTTGAAACAGAAGCTGGGTCATCACTCATCATGATTTTGCTATTTTCAGAAGGAGTGGATTTACTCATCTTTTTTTCAGGATTTTTAAGGTCACGAATGCGAATACCGACCGCTTTTTCCGAATCTTCGCTAAGATTCTCGAACATAAATTCGGCTTGTTTTTTGGTTGATTCAGGGACGACAAAAATTTGGCTAAATTTACGATTGAATCTTTCAGCAAGATCGCGCGTTAATTCTAGATGTTGGAATTGATCCTCGCCGACTGGTACGTAATTAGCATCATAAAGAAGGATATCGGCCGCCATGAGTACTGGATAATCAAAAATACCAACGTTAGTATTGTCACCGTCTTTACTTTTTTCTTTATATTGAATCATGCGAGAAATTTCGCCCATCGTGGCAACACAGTTTAGAATCCAACAAAGTTCAGAATGTGCTGGAACGTAACTTTGACGATAAAAGTGAATGTTTTGATTAATTTGTAGCCCTGCGGCGAGATAATATTTTATTTCTTTGAGAAGATTTTTTTGTAATTCGCCGTCAATAGTTGAAATAATAGTATGCAAATCTGGAATAAAAATATTTACATTATTTTTGTTACTATATTTATTGGCTAATCGCGTCATTGGAAGTAATGCTCCAAGAAAATTGCCTAATGTCATCTCGCTATTAACTCGAATTCCGGTGAGTATCGTTTTATTTTCCATGTTTACATTTTAACTGATCTTAGGTAAAATTTAAATAGTTTTGGGGTGTTAGCTCAGCTGGTAGAGCGCTTCGATGGCATCGAAGAGGTCAGGAGTTCGATCCTCCTACACTCCACCAAAAATTAAGAAAAATCAACAAGCTACGTGGCTTGTTTTTTGAAGGACTTGGATTTTACATAATATTGGTGTTAATATAAAAGTATAAATATCACTGGGAGGTAAAAGGATGGAAATCCTGAAAGTTTCGAATTTAGTAAAAAGTTATGGTAAAGGTAAGAATATTGTTAATGCAGTAGATGATGTTTCTTTTTCAGTGCAAAAAGGCGAATTCGTAGCTGTTGTCGGGGCGTCAGGAAGTGGAAAAAGTACTCTAATGCATTTAATTGGCGGGGTTGACAAAAAAGATTCTGGTGAAATTATCATTAATGATGTAAATATCTCAAAATTGAGTATTGATAAACTCGCAGTTTTTAGGCGGAAAAATATTGGGATTGTGTACCAATTTTATAACTTATTACCAATTTTAACTACTGAAGAAAATATTTCCGTTCCAGTATTACTAGACAATAAAAAAATAGACAAAGAACGTTTAGACGAAATGATAAATATCCTGGGGCTTAATAAACGACGCAAAAATCTGCCTAATCAAATGTCTGGTGGCGAACAGCAACGAGTTTCGATTGGGCGAGCTTTGATTGCGAAACCTTCTATTTTGTTAGCAGATGAGCCGACGGGCAACTTAGATTCAAAAAACTCTGAAGAAATTATGAAATTGTTACAAAAATATAATAAAGAATATGGGCAGACAATTATTATGATTACGCATAATCCAGATCTTGCCAAGAAAGCTGATCGGATAATTACAATGGCTGACGGTAAAATAATTAGCGATAAGAAAAATTAGTTTAGATGGATAGAGATAATGAAGATTATAAATACATTAAATCTAAAAAATTTTAAACTAAATAAACGCCGTAATATCGCAACGATAATTGGGATTATGTTATCGGTGGCACTGATTACTTGTGTGACAAGTATGTTTGTCAGTTTAAAGGAGACGATACGTCTAGAGTTAATTGCAGAAGGTGGAGATTATAACTACGCTACGGTCAATTCTGATAAATTCGATAAAGTTAAAACTAATAATAAAATTAAATATTATTTTTCAGCTTATCGAATGCCTAGAAAAAATAATAATGAAAATGAAAATAGTGTTAATCTAGCAGCAGAACAAAAAAGATATAATATTGCGTTTGTCAGTAAGAATGATTACGATAAATTTAAGCTTAAGTATGCTTCGGGTCGAGCGCCGGAAGCTAATAACGAGATAGCTCTTCCAATTTGGGCTAAAAGTAATGAAGTCCAAATAGGCTCAAAAGTTGAACTCAAAGAAGTTAGTGACACTGAATATACTGTGGTAGGTTTTTATTCTAGTAGTGCTGTCAATCTAATGATGGCTAATGCGGCGCTTTTGAATGAGATGCCACAAGGAAAAACTTTTGAAGAAATTCTATTCTTCAGATTAAAAAACATGAATACTGCTAAAGAAACCCTGGCTAGTATTTTTACGGAAGATGAAATTGATTCATTAGCTTCTAACTATTCACTAAATAAATTCGAAACATTGAGTCTTTCAAATAAAGAATACCTCACGATGATTATAATCGTCGGAGCTTTTATCTTAATTATTATGGTTTCGTCAATTTTTATCATCCGTAATTCTTTTGCGATTTCAGTGACAGAAAAGACTAAAGAATTTGGTATACTTAAGAGCTTAGGTGCTACTACAAGTCAAATTCGTAAACTTATTATAGCTGAGGGGAGATTGTTGGGGGTATTTGGAACTGGACTAGGTCTATTGCTTGGCGTACTGGCAACTTTTATCTTAATTCAGATTATAAATAGCTTGCTAGCTGAAATAGTTCCGACTAAGATTGTTTTTTACGTTTCATTACTCGGTATAATTATTTCAGTCTTACTTAGTGCAATTACTATTTATGTTTCAGTAGTAATTATTGCTTGGAGGGCAAGAAGAATTTCTGCTATTGAGGCAATTCGTAGCTCAAAAGATATAAAAATTAAAGGTAAGAAATTACGTACGCCAAAAATTATCCAAAAAATGTTTGGAATTGGTGGAGTAATTGCTTATAAAAACCTAAAACGTAGTAGAAAAAAATATCGTACGACAATCATTTCAATTACCGTTAGTGTCATGTCCTTTTTACTAGTGAATTATGGCGTGAGTGCATTAATCACGAGCACAAAGAATATCCTCGGTGATTTTAATATGAATTATGGGTTTCAATTTTATTCAATGAATGAGAAAAACAAGGAAGAGATCTTAAGCACTTTAGGTGAGATAAAAAATACAATGAGTCCTTATGGAGAATTATCGATTCGATCAGATATGATAGGTGAGATAGAGGCCTCTGCGGTCAATCATAAGACTTTTGGTAAAGCGATGGCGCAATATGGCGGTATCGTAGATACTGCATCTTGGGCTCCTGTGGATATCGTTTTTATGGATAATGAGAGTTTTAATGCAGTGTTGTCTCAAAATAGATTACCAGCAGAAACCAAAGCATTTACTCAAAAATTTGCGGCGATTAAAGATCGAGAAACTGGAGCAAGAACGGTAGATGAAGTAATTATAAAAGACAAGGTTGCTTTGCGAGCGGGCGAATTTCGTTATCCAGAAGATAGCTCAAAGAGAATAACAGTAGAAGTAAATGTTGCAAAAATTGAGAAATTACCTTCTGGTGCTTCTCAAAAGTTTACTTATTACCCAACGGTCTATTTGAGATCTGGTGATAAAGACTTCGAGAAACTCGAAAGTCAAACATATAAACATCAAATTTTAGGCAAAGTCAAGAAAGAATCAGAAGCCTCGAATAAGACACAAGAGATCCTTAATAAAAAAGAAGCCACAATTGGGAGTTTCACTAACTATTATGAACAATTAAGATTAGTGAATAACTTAATTTTATTGGTGCAAATTTTTGGATATGGGTTTATCTTAGTAATGACAGGTATTGGATTAACTAATATTTTCAATACAATTACCACTAATGTGTTAACTAGAAAGCAAGAGTTTGCTACATTAAACTCAATCGGACTAACTAAAAAAGAGTTTAATAAGATAATTTCGCTAGAGAGTCTATTCTATGGCATGAAAGCATTGTTCTTTGGATTATCTTTTGGTATTGCTTTAACCTATGTGGTTTTCACGATAATCCATCGCGAAGATAAATCATTTGTCTATGAATTGCCGATTTTGGCAATTTTGATTAGTATAGTATTTGTATTTGTAATTATTCGTATTATCATGCAATATTCTGTTAATCTTGTCAATAAACAAAATATTATTGAAACTATCCGTAACGAAAACATCTAAAGACTGCTGAACTTGATTTTTTCTAACCTATATTGTATAATATAGGTTAGGGGGTGTATTTTAATAATTTTGTGTTTTTTATGTTGTAATTTCTAAAACATCATATTCTCTATGTAGCTAAAGTCTGGTTTTTCACAAAGAAAGAGGGTGCTTATTATGAGTAGGCTTGATGACTGGTACAAAAAAACAGAAAAAACAAAATTCGAAGACACCATAGAGGGGTCATGCGACGATGTATGTTTTACAAAAAATAACATCACGACTCAGCTAAGAGAAAAAGATGGTCGTACGGCGACCATTACTACGATTAACGGAGAGTTGGAAGTTTTTATAACAAATTCTATTAATCGTGAGCCTGAGAAATTTGATTTTTCGGAGTTTATGTGGAAACAATATCAATGTTTCCGCTCTGGAGATGGAGTAATTCGTTCAGGATTTGGCATGTGTGGGATTTACCATTATGATGATAATGAACCTATTGTCAATGATTATCGTGAGAATGTCACGATGCATGCTGCATCAGCAGTGTGGATTGCTTATAATTTCCTATACTTGCATCCGCGTGAAGCAAATATATTCTTCACGGATGAAGAGCGAAGAAGGATATTGACTCTTTTGTTTTATCATGATGTTGGTGAGAATCTGGACGGAGACGTTCCGGACAATGGATCTGACCGCCATAAAAATAAGGAAGTATATGAATTAAGTAGATTTTTTAAGTTAATAGCACATTTGCCTATTAACGAGCAGAGAATACTACTGAAGGACATATGCGCATTCGAACATGCTGACAAAGCATATTTGTCAGTAGCTGATGCGAGAATTGCACAATTTGCAAAGTTATGTGACAAATTTGAAGCAATTTTCTCGGCAATATTGTTCGAAAAGAAAGGTCGAGCTGGAGACGTTTTAAAAGAGGGGTATCGGATGACAGAGACAATTCGGTCCCATATGAACAGCGTCAAATCATCTTCAACAGTTGATGTCTGGCTAGCACGGACGATCAGTGGTTATTCGCACTACGTATATTTTTCAAAGTTCTTAAAAATTGCTCTTTATGCAATTGAAGATGTGCGTGGAGAGGAATGCTCGTGGATAAATAGTTTCCTAATTGAAAGTGGAGATACTAAGTTATTGCGAGAACTACATAATAAAGAAGTCTTTAATGATTGGGCTTCTAATCTGTTGCGATGAGCAACAATTTTTGTCGTAATGTATTAATTTGTTGTAATAAAACTGATTTACTGTAATAAAGTCAGTTTGTTGTAAAAAAGCTTTTACTATGATAAAGCTTTTGTTGTAATGAAAAACACAAAAAATATTTATTAGCGAAAGCCTTCAATTTTTTGGAGGCTTTTTTGTTCCATATATTGATATGCTATACTGATTAAAAAGGAGGTTATGTGAGTAAATTTGATGAGCAATATATCGATTTATGTCGAAGAATCTTGGCGCAAGGTGAAAAAATTACTAATTATAAAAATACTAATAGACAAGAAACATCGTCAGTAATTCCCGATCATATTGCGCAAGCTAATTCTGAAGCGACAACTATTAGATTACCTCATCAAATATTACAATTTGATCTTGCTGAAGAGTTTCCGATTTTAACTTCTAAACAAGTGGCCTTTAAGTCGGCAATTTTAGAACTGCTTTGGATCTATCAGATGCAAAGCAATGATGTTTCTTGGTTGCAAGAACGTGGTGTGAAAATTTGGGATGAGTGGAGAGTCCCTGAAACTGGTATATACATGGGCCGAAATTTTAAAAAAATGTATGTCGATAAAGGTATAGAAGAAAATCCCGTCGGCACAATTGGTACGGCTTACGGTTGGATTGTTAGACGATATCAGCTGACCCAAAATCTAATTCAAACTCTGAAGAATAATCCTGGCAATCGGCGGATGATAATGTCACTTTGGCAAAATGAATGGTTAGAAACGGCAGTACTTCCCTCTTGTGTCTGGAATTCACAATGGAATCTGATTGACGGTAAATTAAATTTGTTAGTCAATTCTCGGTCTTCGGATGTTCCGCTTGGATTACCGTTTAATATTGTGCAGTATGCTACTTTCTGCTATTTAATTGCAAGTGTAATTGGAGCTAAACCTGGTCAATTTACTTTTGTCACTAACGATGCGCATATTTATTTAAACCAAGTTGATGGAATTTTAGAGCAAATTAAAAGATATGATGAGGCAGTAAAGAATAATAATTTACCTAAAGCGCCAAAATTATGGATAAATCCTGAAATTAAGGATTTTTTTAAGTTTGATAATTCAAAAGATTTGAAAGATATCCGACTGGAGAATTATCAGAATCTGGGAAAAATTAAAATGCCTGTGACTGAATAAACATGGATGAGTAAATAATTAATAAAAAAGAGAAAGGAATTTGATGAGTTTTTCAATAATTGCAGCAATTGGGAAAAACTATGAGCTTGGTAAGAAAGGTGGTTTATGTTTTCATATCTCTGCTGACTTAAAATATTTTAAGGAAAAAACTTTAGGGCATAAAGTTTTGATGGGAGAAAATACTTTTAAGAGTCTGCCTAAAACTTTACCTAATCGTGAATATTTAGTATTATCCTATAATGATATAGCTTCTGATGGAATTGCGGTTTTCCATTCAATTGATGAAGTATTAGCAAAATACAAAGACTGTGATGAGGAAATTTTTGTAATTGGTGGCGGAATGGTATATAAATCAATGTTACCTTTTTGTAATAAATTATATTTAACCGAAATAGAAGCCGAAGACAAAGAAGCAGATACTTTTTTTCCAAGATTTGATCAAAAATTATTTAGCCGTTCAATTCTTGGGAGTGGCGAAGAAGATGGACTGAAATATAACTTTGTAATCTATGAACGTAATTAAAATATCAGTTTGATGTTAGCGATATCTAAAAAAGAAAGGAATAATATGAACGATGATGTTGTCTTTAGGTTGATTAAGGAAGAAGAAATTAGACAGAGTGAGGGGTTGGAGCTGATCCCATCGGAAAATTATGTTTCGAAAAATGTTTTGAGAGCAATGGGCTCAGTTTTGACAAATAAATATTCAGAGGGGTATCCAAATTTTAGTGATTTATTAGAAGATGACCAAAAGTTAGCAGAAGAGATATTACCAAATTATCGATATTACGGTGGTCAAACAAATGTTGATAAAATTGAGAGGATTGCAATTAGCCGAGCAATGAAGCTTTTTAAGGCCGATCACGCAAACGTCCAGCCTCATTCTGGCGCTAATGCGAATGAAGCGGTTTATCATGCTTGGTGCGAGCTGGGAGACAAAATCTTAGCAATGGATCTTGGACATGGTGGACATTTGACACACGGTTCACCGGTTACTCGCTCTGCTAAGGTCTATAATTTTATTGCTTATGGTACGACTGAAGATGGCGATATTGATTACGAAGGGCTTGAAAAATTGGCTTTAGCCGAGAAACCCAAAATTATTTTAATTGGTTATTCAGCTTTTATGAAAATCCCTGATTTTGATCGAGTTGCAAAAATTGGCAATAAAATTGGAGCGTTGTTAATGGCAGATATGGCACATGTGGCTGGATTGATCGCGGGAGGAGTACATCCGAACCCATTAGAGCATGGTTTTCATGTTATGACCACAACAACGCATAAGACTTTACGTGGACCAAGAGGAGGAATGATTTTATCCATGGGGAATGTTGCATCTCCTCTTAAAAGACCAGAGAAAAAACTAGAAAATATTCCGATTTTAATCGATAGGGCAGTTTTTCCTGGCACACAAGGTGGACCGCTTGAACACGTAATTGCTGCGAAAGCGGTAGCTTACGGCGAGGCGTTGCAACCTGATTTTAAAAAATATGCCAAAAAAGTTGTAGAAAATGCAAAAGTTTTAGCGGAAAGATTAAAAAAGAATGGTTTTATTTTACAAGGGAATGGAACGGAAAACCATTTAATTTTAGTAAAAGTTGACGAGAGTTTTGGCGTTAAGGGGAAATTTTTCGAAAAAGCTTTGGATTTAGTAGGGTTAACTCTTAACGCAAATACGTTACCTGGTGATAAAGGCGGGGCGTTTAATCCTGGTGGTGTACGATTAGGAACACCGGCAATTACGACGAGAGGAATGGGGGCTTTAGAGATGGAAAAGATTGGCGATTGGATGAAACGGGTGGTTTTACTATGTCAAAACGTCGAAGATTTTGCAGATTTTACGATAAAACATCAGGAAAAAATTGTTGAAATCAGAGAAGAAGTGAAAAAATTGTCGTTACAGTTCCCTATTCCATCAATTTAATGGTAATCTTTAATTATAATCGATTTTTAGGAAAATGTCAATAGTTTACATCTAGTCTTTTTTAGTCTACGATAATACATAGTTGATAAATTAGGAGAACCATAAATGAGAAAAATAAAGGATTTTTTGCATAAATACCGAATGTTGATACTTTTTTTCGTGTTTGTCGCTATTTTTACTAGTTTAATATTTTTGAAAATTAACCAAAAAAGAGTAGATAATAGTACTAAAAAAGTAATCTATACCTCGTTTTTCCCGATTAAGGATCTAACTAGTCGAATTGTGGGCGATAGGATGGAAGTAAAAACTATAATTAACGGCAATCAAGAACCACATGATTTTGAACTAAAGGCTGGAGATATGGAAAAAATATCTAAAGCTGACTTAGTGATATATAATGGCGCTGGAATGGAGAACTTCATTGATGATTTAAAGAAATCTACTAAAAATGACGACAAATTTTTAGATTTATCAAAAGGTTTAATACTGTTAGAAAATAAAAAATCTGAAGAGACAGATGATCATGATCATCACGATAAGGATGAAGAAAACGAGAAACATGATCATGATGAGAAAGATGAGAAGCATAATCATGAACACCACCACGGAGGGGTAAACCCACACACATGGTTGAGTGTGAAAAATGCAATTAAAGAGTCAGAGACGATTTATAAAAAAGTTGCAAAAATTGACCCTAAAAATGAAAAATATTATGCGAAGAATTTAGAAAAAATACAGGGAGATTTGAGGGCTTTGGATAAGAAAATTGAGGAAGAATTAGCAAAAGTTAAAAATACAGAAAAATACTTTGTAGTTTCACATGCAGCTTTTAACTATCTTGCTCGTGACTATGGACTTAAACAACTTGCTGTAACAGGTATTTCGCCAGAAGATGAGCCAACCGCCAAACAACTAGCAATAATTACCGATTTCGTGAAGGAGTATAAGATTAAAACTATCTTTTTTGAAGGTAAAGCTACGCCAAAAGTAGCCGAAACTTTAGCAAAAAACGCTGGAGTTAAGACTGCTTCACTATATACTATGGAGAGTTTAACAGGAGAAGAGATGAAGATTGGCTATGTCGGATTGATGGAACGCAATTTTATGGAGTTAGTGAAATCGTTTAATGAATAGTGCGGTTCAAATTGAGAATTTAAGTTTTAGCTATGGAGATACTCCGCTACTAAAGGGATTGGACCTTACGATTTCGAATGGAAAATTTGTTGCGATTATCGGAGATAACGGGGCCGGTAAAACTACCTTGTTTAATTTAATACTTGGAAACTTAAAGCAGAGTTCTGGTAATATTCGGATTTTTGGTGATGATATAAAAACAGACAATCATTTTCGAGATATTTCTTATATCTCACAGAACTCTATTGATAAATATAGACATTTTCCGACTACTGTGTCTGAAGTTTTGGCTGAACATTTAAAATTTTTGAGAAAAACAAAAAAAGCACCCAAATTACTTAAGGAAGTAGGACTGAATGGGTTAGAAAAAAAGAGATTAGATGAACTATCTGGTGGACAGTTGCAACGAGTTGGTATTTTGCTGGCTTTGATTAAGGATGCGAAATTAATTTTACTGGATGAACCAACGACTTGTGTTGATAAAAAATTTTCAATTGAACTTTATCAAATTTTAAAACGAATGGCACTTGATGGTAAAACTGTAGTGATGATTACACACCAGTTACATGAGGTGAAAAAATTTATAGATTTAGCTTTTAAAATTACTGATGGTAAATGCGTAAAATGTCGTAAGGAGGACTTTTGATGTTTGAATATGAGTTTATGCGACGAGCGTTTATTATTGGTGGGTTGCTTGCGTTGATTCTTCCCTGTATTGGAATTGTCGTATTGCTTAAGAGAATCTCTATGGTGGGTGATACTTTATCTCATTCTTCTCTAGCTGGTGTCACTATTGGATTATGTTTTGGAATTGATCCATTATTTGGCGCCATTATGGCTTGTATATTTGCTGGGTTAAGTATTGAATTCGTTAGAAATAAATTAAAATCATATCAAGAAGTATCAACGGTAATTATTTTGGCAGCGGCAATTGGTTTGGCTGGTATTTTTGCTGGATTAATTGGTAACAGCAACTCGATAAACTCTTATCTTTTCGGTTCAATTATTACTATTTCTGATAGTGAATTTATTCTGGCAATCGCATCAGCACTGATTATTTTGGTGATATATAGAATATTATATAACCGATTATATTTAAGCGTTTTTGATGAAAAAGCTGCGCCAATTTTAGGTATCAATACTAAAATAATTAATTTTATTTTTACTATTCTTACTGCAATTACTATTTCAATTTCCGCTAAACTTGTTGGGTCACTAGTAGTATCGTCCTTATTGATAATTCCAGTGATTTCAGCAATGCAAACAGCAAAAACTTATTTTGGAACATTGATTTTGGCTATATTATATACGGTGAGTTTTATGATGATAGGACTGGCATTGTCATATTTCTATGACCTCAAACCTGGTTCAATTATAGTTTTATTGTCGGTTGTGTGGCTGATAATAACAATTCTCTTTAAGAAAAAATAAAAATACTCCAGGAATGTGGAGTATTTTTATATTCTTTCGTTTTGGTGGAGCGTGCGGGAATCAAACCCGCGACCTTACGAATGCGAATCGTACGCTCTATCAGCTGAGCTAACGCCCCATAAAACACCTCGAAAAGAGGTGTTTTATTTTTGCTATGATTAACGCTTAGAGAATTGTTCTTTCTTGCGAGCAGAGCGTAAACCGTATTTCTTGCGTTCTTTTTCGCGTGGATCTCGTTTGATAAATCCAGCCTTTTTGAGCATTGGACGTAAATCGGAAAACTCTAATTGGAGGGCTTTGGAGATTGCTAATTTAATTGCATCGACTTGACCTGCAATCCCACCGCCAGAAACACGAATAGTGATATCATATTCCTTTTGTTTTTGGGTGAGTGCTAATGGGTCAGTGATTTCAGCTAAATAAGTTTTATTCCCCGAAAGATATTCAAGGGCAGTTTTATCATTAATCGTAATATTGCCTTTACCTTTATAGAGACGAGCTCTTGCGGTGGCAGATTTACGACGACCAAGTCCGTAGGTATATTTGTTGGCCATTACTTAATCTCCTTTGGATTTTGTGCGCTATGCGTATGCTCTGCTCCGTCAAAAACACGAAGTCTAGCAAGACGATCGGCAGCTAATTTATTCTTTGGAATCATACCCTTTACAGCTTGTTTGATTGCATATTCAGGTTTCTTTTCAATGATTTCTTCCAATTTTAGCGTTTTAAGCCCACCTGGAAAACCACTATGATGGTGATATTTCTTATCAACCAGCTTATTGCCAGTTACTTGGAGATTCTTAGCGTTAATAACTACGACATAATCACCATTATCAATATGTGGGGTGTAAGTTACTTTAGATTTACCCATTAATTTATCAGCGACAACTACAGCAAGTTTACCAAGAGGAAGAGTTGAAGCATCAATGAGATACCACTCTCTTTTGATCTCAGCAGATTTTTGGGAATAGGTTTTCATTATTTATCCCCTTTCTTTTTTAAATCGATATCGTCGACAAAAGAAATAGTAGCCATTTCAGCGTTATCGCCTTTACGAAAACCAGTTCTTTCAATACGAAGATATCCAGAATTACGCTTAATTTGCGGTACGATTTCGTCAATTAATAAATCAGCAATCTTAATATTATCTAAGCGGGCAATGACTAATCGACGACTAGCAAGAGTCCCTTTCTTAGCTAGGGTAATTAGCTTTTCAACCATACGACGAATTTCTTTTGCGCGAGCAAGCGTAACTTCAATTGATTGATATTTGATCAGAGAGCACTCCATTCCACGAAGAAGCGCAGTTCTCTGGTCGGTTTCTCGGCCGAATTTACGGCCTTTATATCCGTGGCGGTGCATTTAATTATTAAACTCCTTAAGTTTTTGTTGTACTTCTTCAAATGCCTTTTGACCAAAACCTTTGAGTTCTCGTAGCTCAGATTCACTTAAAACTACAAGATCACGATAAGTTTTAATGTCATTATTAGTTAAAGCATTTGCGGTGCGAGCAGAAAGTCCGAGCTCATCAATTGGAAGCATAAGCCCAGATTCTTCCTGTTCGTCGCGACTACCTGGGGCAGGCGCAGTTTCTACCGTAGTTTTACCGGCAAGGGCGGTATATTGATTTTTGAGGATAGCAGCGGCATTCTCAAAAGCCTCACGAGGAGTAAGAGTACCATCGGTATCAACAGTAAGTGTTAACTGCTGAAGATTAGTATCTTGTCCAACGCGAGTATTTTCTACTTTATAACGAACACGTAATACTGGCGTAAAGACAGCATCTAGCGCAATCATATTGCTATGTAGACGTTCTTCGCCAGCCTTCTCAATCGTTAGGTATCCACAACCAGTTTCTACGATGAAGTTCATCTTCAAAGTGTAATTTGGATTATCAATATGACAGATTAGTTGGTTTGGATTTGCGATTTCAACATCAGAAGTTAATTTAATGTCGCCAGCAACAACTCGTTTGTCACCATCTTTACTACTTTGATCTTTTCCTTTGATTTCAAGTGTCAATTCAACTGGAGAATCGGTGTAAGCCTTGAAACGAATGTTTTTGAGATTTAGCATAATATCGACGACATCTTCACGGATACCTTCGATAGTAGTGAACTCATGGCTTGCTCCGTCAATAGAGAAAGCGGTGATTGCAGCTCCCTTAATGCTCGATAGCAAGACTCGACGAAGAGAATTACCAAGAGTATTACCATAGCCATAATACAATGGTTTGATAATAAAAGATGAGCTAGTCTTTGATAGATCTTTAACTTCTGCTAAATTTGCTTCGTGAATTACTTTTGTTGTCATTTTTCTCCTTAGCGTGAGTAATACTCAACGATTAATTGTTCGTTAATGCCCGCCTCAGCTTCATCGCGCTTTGGTAGTCCAGTAATTTCAATTTTCATTTTTTTAATATCTGTTTTAATCCAGCTTAACGATTGAGAGCCAGCAACAGATACGATATTATCTAAGTTTTTGAAATACTCAGATTTTTGAGAGCGAGGACGAACTTCAAGAACGTCACCAGCTTTAAGTCTAATTGATGGAATATCGATACGACGGCCATTTAGAGTAAAATGACCATGGGATACTAGTTGCCTTGATTGACGACGAGTAGTTGCAAAACCAGCACGATAAACAACGTTATCTGCTCTGCGTTCTAAGAATTGTAAAAGATTTTCACCAGTTAAGCCTTCCGTCTTTTGTGCTTCTTTCATTAATTTTGCAAATTGTTTCTCGAGTAGACCATACAAACGACGAACTTTTTGTTTTTCGCGCATTTGGGTAAGGTATAAACTACCACCATGGACACGCATGTCACCGTGTTGTCCTGGAATACCAGTCTTTTTCGCCATAACTTTATGGGCCTTTGGTGCTAGAGCCCAACTTTCTCGACGTGATTGTTTAACAATTGGAGATTTATCTCTTGCCATTATGGTTTCCTCTCTCCTTTAGGACGTACACCGCCGTGAGCAATAGGTGTCATGTCGGTAATACTATCGATTTTAATTCCAAGACTAGAAATAGCACGAATTGCACTATCACGACCTAGTCCAATACCTTTTACGAAAACATCAACGGAATTCAATCCATAATCTTTTCGGGCAATTTTACCAGCTTTTTCAGCCGCAATTTGGGAAGCATAAGCAGTCCCTTTTTTAGAGCCACGAAAACCGTTAGCTCCAGCGGATGAGGCAGTAAGAACCTGCCCCTTTTTATCAGAAATACTAATAATAGTATTATTAAAAGTAGACTGGATATGGACTTGTCCTGCGTTAACGATTCGTTTACCTTTTTTAGCTTTTTTTGCAACTGTAGTCTCGACAGGAGCTTCAGTTATAGTTTTATTTTCTTCTACCATTTTCACTCCTTACTAAGTTTTACTTGCAGCTTTTGGTTGTGCGCCACCGACCGCGATCGCCTTACCCTTACGCGTACGTGCGTTCGTACGGGTCCTTTGGCCGTTTACTGGAAGACCAGCTTTATGTCGGACACCTTTATAAGAATTAATGTCCTTGACGCGTTTAATATTATTAGTCACGAGGCGACGCAGATCACCTTCGACTTGATATTTACTCGAAATAATGTCGTTGATTTTCTGTTCCTCAGCCTCGGTGAGATCTTTCACCCGAGTGGTAGGCTCAATTTTGGCCTCCGCAAGGATGGCTTTTGATGTTGTTCGTCCGATTCCGTAAACATAAGTTAGAGCAATCCAAACTTGTTTTTCGGAAGGAATAACAACACTTGCAATTCTTGCCATGCTTAACCCTGCCTTTGCTTATTCTTAGGTTTTTTCTTATTGATAACACGAAGAACCCCTTTACGGCGGACTAGGATGTCATCTGGGGAGATTTTCTTAACACTTGCACGTACTTTCACAGTGTCAAAACCTTTCCTTTTTAATGCTTTTTAGGTACTAAGACTCTTTATATCGATGCGGAATATCGATCTAAATAGTAGGTTTCGCCAAAAAGCGGTTGATATTATTTGAGGCGGAAGCTAATTCGACCCTTAGTCAAATCGTAAGGGGTTAACTCAACTTCAACCCGATCACCGGGCACGAGACGGATAAAGTTTTTGCGCATTTTTCCGCTCATGTGCGCAATGATATTATGACCATTCTCAAGTTCTACGCGAAACTGCGTATTAGGCAAAGATTCAACAATCTTGCCAGCAAGTTTAATCACTTCCTTTTGACTAGCCATAAATTACTAGGTGATTATAGCAGTAAAAGATAAAAAAGTAAATAGCTTTTGGGGAGACTTTTTAGTTGGTTCTAGTTGCACGAAGAAATTGCCTGGAGAGGTAAGTTTTTTGTGATAGGCTATATTCGCCAGTACAAGAAATTAGCGAAATTGATTCGGTACCTCTAACTGGGCTTTGTTGTAATAAATGCATTTTTTTAGAGGCGTCTTGCAAAGAAACTGCATAATTTTCATATACTCGATAATTATATTTTTTACCATCTCCCATTTCTATCGTAATGATATCACCAGAAGTAAGATTATTAATTTTTTTAAAAATTCCTTGAGCATTTGGACCGCCATTATGCCCAACAATAATAGCGGTTTTACCAGTACCTGGTAGAGCAGACTCTTGATACCACCCAGCATCAGAGATATTATAAGGAGTTTGAATTTGACCTTTGCTATTTTCTCCCATGGGTAAAACTCTTGCATTAATAATACCTAATTTTTCGATTGTAAGGTATCGTGGATAATTAGATAATACTTTATAGCTAGTTCTTTGCTCTTCAGTAATCGGAACAGGATCTGATTCGGTGTTTATTTCTGCAATATCACCAACTATCCCTACGGTAGCTCTAGTAGTACCCTCTTTACTCTCGTAATAGTTTTTTTCCCATAACGCAAGCCTAATAATGATAATGCTAAGAGCTAAAATAACTAAATAGAAAATTATTTTAGGGATAAGACGTATGATAGACTTTTTTATTTTTAAACTCATTATGGTTATTATACTATGAATTATTATTTGTAATCGTCATAAGTTACCATTAATGCTCGAGAGTCTAATGCAAGAATACACTCTAAGGCGACAGTTACGACTATGAGAAGTCCGGTGCCAGAAATAGATAGACCTAATGGCTTGCCGGTTAAGACGATAAAGATATAATCAGTAATAAATGGGACTATAGCAATAAAACCAAGCGCAAAAGAACCGAAGAAGTTAAGTCGTACTACTGTTTTATCAAGGTATTTTGCGGTACTTAAACCTGGGCGTACACCTTCAATGAAGCCACCTTGTTTTTGTAAGTTATCTGCGATCTCTTTGGTGTTAAAAATGATGCTAGTGTAAAAATATGTAAACATAGCAACTAGTACGAAGTATGCAATAGGATAGACGAACCATTGTGGGGTAATCCCATGTGGGTACATAGATGAAAAATTATTGGCAGAAGGAGCAGTAAATAATCCTACGAGATTTTTGCCTAAAACACTATTAGGGTCGCTAGAGGTAATAAATTGCCCGATTAACGCCGGTAAAGAGAGAAAAGCTGTAGCAAAGATCACTGGAATGACCCCAGCCGCAATTAACTTAATTGGGAGAATAGACTTGATTCCTCCATAAGAACTGTTACCGTGTACGCGTTTTGCATAATTGATAGTGATAATACGTTGAGCTTCGTTGATTTTTACAAGGAAATAGAAAGCAATTAGAATAGCTACGCCAAAACCTAACAAAATCCAAAAAATAGTGGGATTTACGGGCAATTTAAGCCAGCCAAAAAGATCTAAACTGCCATTTGAGGTATTGAAGAGTGCAGAACTAACTTGAGCTGTACTGGTTTGAAAACCAGAAAGAATTGAAATAAAGATAATAATAGAGATGCCGTTACCGATACCCTGTTCAGTGATTAATTCACCTAACCACATTAAAATTATTGATCCAGCAGACATTGCTGTCACCGCGAGCAACCAATCGCCAAATACTGGACTAAAGCTAGTAGTAGTGTAAGAAGAGGTGGTTTTGAATAAAATATAAATATAAGCTATTGACTGGATGATAGCTAACGGAACAGCGAGCATACGAGTCCATTGGCTAATTTTGCGACGACCAGTTTCTCCATCTTCATTTAGTTCTTCGAGGCGAGGGATAGCCTTGGTTAGAAGCTGAGTGACAATTGAGGCAGTAATAAAAGGAGAAATACCCACTAAGATAATCGAAAAACTAGCAAGTCCTCCGCCAGAAACAAGATTAAGAAAATTGCCAAAATCAGACTTTGAAATCAGATTTTCCATTGCATCACGAAAAGTTTTGGCGTCACCAAGAGGTACTGGAATATGTGCCAAAAAGCGATAAACTACCAAAATACCCAGCATAATTCCGATACGTTTTAGCATATCTTTATTCCTGAATGACTTGAAAATAGTCTTAAAATGCATTTCTAACCTCTCTGTGTATTGTTTTAACTATATTAACATAGAAAATTCATTTTTTATAGCATTAACGGCTATGAATAAAAATATATCCCTGCCATTTTGCGCGACTCCAGACTTGGCGCCCTACTCGTCCCCAACCCGCAATGCCATTCATGTCCGAAACAGTAATTGAGCCGTCGGCATGAACTGCTTCTACCATACCTACATGTCCATAATATCCTGATTTAGTCTGGAAGACATCTCCGCTTTGTGGAGTTCTACTAACCTTAAATCCAGCAGCAGCAGCACGCTCTGCCCATGTTCTAGCGTGGCCTAGATTTCCCGGCAAAAGATATTTATACCCCAGCTTAGCGCGTTCACTCCAAACATACCAAGTACAATAACCATAAGCATAACGGTTACCTGAAGAATACGCAGGACTATAGCTGGTATAAAAGCGATTTATTACTGGCGGGACGTAGTCTGGACGTTCTGTAGCTGGCAATTCACCCTCTGGAATCATAATAACCATGCCTTCACTAATTTTTTCATTGAGCTCTAAGGAATTGGCAGAAATAATTTCTTCTACAGAGGATTTATATTTTCTAGCAATAAAATCGATGGATTCATCTTTTTTAACTTTATAAATTATTCCTGCTCGCGATGGGATAAAAATCTTTTGCCCAGCATTAACTGTAGCCGAATTTTTAAGATGGTTTGACCAACGAATCATAGTCTCGTTCACGCCATTTTTAGCATATTTCGCGGCAATAGTTGCAATAGTTTCACCATCTTTTACAGTATATTCGATTACCCCCACCGCCAGATGTTCTTCGTTTGCGATGTTCGGTTTCTCCAGTCGAGTTGTACTACCACTTGAGACAATTTCTTTAACAGTAGTTAAGGTATCATAGTTAGTACGCATTACGGGAGCTGACGAAAGAGACATTTCCTCAGCCAATTCAGACACTGCGTACATTGCGATGATCTGATCAGCGGAAGCCGTAAAATTATTCTGTGCCAAAACACGCATATCTACAGAAGAAGACTGTTTTAGGAACTTATCTCTTGAACCAAAGTACGCCAAACTGAATAATATCAGTGACGAAAAAATATACAATATTACTCGTTTAGCAATATTTTTATTCTTTTTATTTTTTGTCTTATGCTTTGTCATAATCAATTGAGTCTTGACTAAAGGGAGACGTTGCAGAGAGTTCGACAGTAATCACGAATATTCTGGTTATGCCCAGACTCATTGCTACTATAGTACATCTTTCCGTCATCACCTGTCAAGAAATAATACATTGAGCTTTTAGACTTATCTGGATTGACGACTGCCAGCAACGCTGTAATACTTGGATTAGAAATCGGTCCCGGAGTAAGCCCTGTATGCATTCTGGTATTATATAAAGAATCGTGAGCTAAAACTTCCGCATTACTAGTTAAGCTTTTGCGTTCAGGATCATCTAAATTTGCCGCATAAGTCGCCGTAACATCTGACCCTAACGACATTCCAGATCGAAGACGATTTAGAAAAACTTGAGCAACCCCTGCCATATCATCTGGACGTGCTTCTTTCTGAACAATAGATGCCAAAATTACCCCTTCTCTTAGAGTGAGGTTATGCGCTTTTAATTTTTCTTCAATTTTGTTACCAATAATTACTTCATTTAAGCTATTAATAGCGGTCGAGATAATTTTTTCTGGCGCTTCGCCTTTATAAAATTGATAAGTATCACCAAACAGATACCCTTCGAGCTGAACACGTTTTGGCTGAGCGGAATTAGATAAATTGCCATTTCTATCGTAAAGTCCTCTTAAAACATCGTTTTCGTATCTTTTAAGAAAAGCCTTTGATAACTGTTCATCACTATAACCAAGCTTTTTTAGCTTCAAAATAATATCAGATATTGTTTCTCCCGGTAAAATAGTAAAATTAAAAACATTCGTACCAGCAGTGCCTTTTTCTAGCTGACTTAAGATCTCATCTACACTCATAGTAGGGCGTAAACTATAAATACCAGTTTTTAGACTACCAGTACGTTTGGTTATTTTGGTGTTAATTTTGAATGCCAGTGCCGAACGAATTAATCGGTCATTTACTAACTTTTCGCTAATTTTGGAAACCGTGTCATTGTCTCTGATCTCAAATTTAATATATTTGCATTCCGTATTTTCTTCAGGTTCGGTAGAAATAGCTTCATCGGAGGCAGTTTTGAATTTACAATTTTTGTCAGATACTGCTTTAATGTTATTTTGGTACCAAAAATATGCTACTGCACCAGAAATAATAGCAATCGAACTGATAATAGCAACCGCCGTCCCTAGCACAAATCCGGTCTTTCTTTTGGCAGGTAAATGTTTTATAGCCTGGGAATGTTTGGCGCCATCATCAATGTAAGCAGTATCTTTTTTTGCTTGCTCTGGTGTATACGCAGTATCTGTTATTTTCCCGTTAGAAACTATTCGTTCGAGAAAATCTTGCAAGATAATGGTTGCGGATTCTGAATCAATTTCGCCTTTTTCGTATTTCTTTTTACGTTTTTTTAATCTAGCTTCCGCCTCGACAGAAGTTAGAGATTCGTCTTGAAAATATATTCTTGCATTCGGGATACTCATCGCAAGCTGTCGAGCAAAATTGCGGACATAAGCTGATTGTTTAGTTTCTTTTCCGCTATTATTCCTTGGCAATCCAACTATCAAAGTACTAGTATTATATAGCCTTGCAATTCTAGCGATTTCAGCAAATTCCTGACCATTAACATTGATAAAACCATCTGGAACAGCTATTCTAGTTTTAGTATTCGCTTTAGCTATGCCAATACGTTTTGTGCCGACATCAAGACCGAGCAATTCCATTATTCCTCTACCTCTATTTTGACGACAATTTTATTAACGTCTTTAGGGACGGAACGTACCCAAGGATAGCTCCCCTTAATATCAACATCGCTCACGCCTCTAGACAGATCTTTAAGCCTAGCCTTTGCTTCACCAATTTTTAAGCCCTTAGCTGTATCTAAGATCATTTTTTCTGATACTTCTGGACCAATTTTGACAATCGCTTTTAATTTAGCAGAATAATTTTTATCATTTTCGATAAATCGTTCAAAGAATGGCGTGCCGGTACTATAGATTTTTTCATTATCCGCCATTTTACTAGATTCATGGTTTTTAAGATATTCATCAATGCTGGTACGGTCAACTACATATACGGTATAGATATTTTTGACAGTTAATTTGGCTTTCTGATTTTCAGAAACTTCTTCATCAACTTTGGGTGAAGAAACTGGGTCTTTAACCTCCACCTTATAACTAGCTTCAATTTTTATCATTTCATGATCTTTAATTTTAGAAAAAAGTTTTTGTTTCTGCTCATTCTCGTTGGCTACAAATTGCTCTTTAGCTTTTTCAATATCTTTCTCAGAAACAGTCGTTACTTCACGATCCGTGCCACCAGAAGTTGGAGCGTCCGAATAGATAGAAATACCACTTGCTAATTTAGCTGATTCCCATGCACCACTTTTTGGTAGATTATAACTAGAACCTGGTTCTGCAGCAACAATATTAATTCGCTTTTGGATAATACAGCCGTTAACGATAAGAGATGCCGGATTATCACGATTTATACAATCATTAGTATTTGAAGTATTATAGCTAAAAACAGTTTCAGAATTAGTGAAAAACTCTTTACCACTTGAAAATATAGAAGTGTTTGGTTGAATTCGAACTTCACCAGGAACTCTAAACTTGACAGTAGCAACTAGTGTTCCTGTAGCTTTTTCTCCTTTATTTTTCTTTCCGGTAGCGACAAACTCAACCGATTCTTCATTTTCTAATTTAACTTGTTCTAGAAGAAATTTTCCAGCTTTTAAGTCAACTTGATC
The DNA here is from genome assembly GCA_963545945.1 of uncultured Candidatus Saccharibacteria bacterium. Taxonomy (GTDB): domain Bacteria; phylum Patescibacteriota; class Saccharimonadia; order Saccharimonadales; family Saccharimonadaceae; genus Nanosyncoccus. The sequence goes on from CAUUKA010000001.1 coordinate 158,680, forward strand.
TTTATCCGTAACAAAATCAACATTTTCTGAAATATTATTGGCGGTAGCTTTCATTTTTACCGTAATATTTGCAAACGGAGCAAAAACTATTGCCCAAATTGCAAAACAAATCACTGCAACGCCAGCAACAGATCCAAGAATAATAAACTTACGGTATTTATCAAAATTTGGCACCTTGATTTTAGATTTACTGTTTGTTTGCTTTTTCTTATCAGAAGAGTCTCCTTCGATTTCATCAGTTGCAATTTCAATGGTATCTTCAATTTTTTCTTCGAACGACTCGACTTTTCTGTTTTCTTTTTCTTCGGTTTTATCTTCAGACTGTTCCTTAGTGGACTCTTTTGATTCTTTGATGTCGGAAGGGAGTACCGGTCTTGATGTAAGATTTTTAGCTATCGGCAGATTTAAAACAGAAGAAAGCTTGATAATACTCGGATCTGTTGTAATAATTACAACAGCTTTATCTTCTTGCTTTGAGATCTTTGAAATTAACTTTACATTCACGACGCTACGTAACAAGCTATTTTTCTTCGGTGGGACAAGAGCAATAATTTTCTCTTTCGAAGATTTGATACGGTTGATAATATCCGTAATGTCATCTTCTGGTTCAATATAAATGACATTTTTATTCATATGTTTATATTAACATGTTTTAGACGTTTTTCTAAACCTTTTATGTTAAAATAGGATTAATGGGTCTTTTTAAGAAAAAATCAAAAAACAATTTTGCGCCAAATGTGGTGTCTACGAGCCAAGCAATGGCTGAGCGAATGATGTTAGCAAACCTAGTTTTGGATTCAATTACTGAAGGCGTAGCGATTGTTGATTTGCAAAATAACATTAAATTATTAAATCCTTCAGCTTCAATAATGATCGGTCTGCCAAGCCCTGATTCTGTAATAGGAATCAATATCTTAAATATATTAAAATTTGAAAATGGAGAAGGTGCTGAGATATCAGAAGATTCAAATGAAATATTTATCGCCTTAAAAGCAAATAAAGAGTTTACTACTCGTGATTACATACTAATCAATCAACAAAAGCAAAGGAAGGCTATAGCTATTACTGTTACGCCAGTAAAAACTAATCACGGCGAAAAAGTTATAACTCTTAGAGATATTGCAAAAGATTTAAAAACAGAGGCAGAACAAACTGAGTTTATTTCTACTGCTTCTCACGAAATGAGAACTCCAGTTGCTTCGATTGAGGGATACTTGGGACTTGCATTAAATCCGCAATGTGCGACGATTGACGAAAGAGCACGAAAGTATCTAGAAGAAGCCCATAACTCTGCTAAACATTTAGGTAAACTGTTCCAAGACTTATTAGACGTTACAAAACTTGACGATAAAAAGACTCGTGTACGATTAGTGCCTGTAGAAATGACTGAATTGGTCCAACAAATTATTAGCGGACAGATGCCAATGATGGCGGAGAAAAAAATAAAATACACTTTCGGTTCGGCGATGATAAGTGATGCAAATGGAGGTGGAATTAAAAATATTACTCAATCTTCTTATTCGCTGGTGGATATAGATTTTTTGCGTGAAATTTTGAATAATTTGATAGAAAATGCAATTAAATATACTGCGGAGGGCGGAGCAATTTGGGTAAATGTACGAGGCGATAGTGATCGAGTGCTCATTAATGTAACTGATACAGGAATCGGTATTTCTCCTGATGATTTAAAGCATATCTTCCAAAAATTTTATCGGGTAGACAATTCTCAGACACGCGAAATTGGAGGGACTGGTTTAGGATTATATATTGTTAAAATGCGAACCGAGGCGATGGGCGGTAAGATCTGGGCTGAGAGTTCTTTTGGAGAAGGTTCTACTTTCTATCTGTCATTACCAAGATTGACCTATGAAGAATATGAAAGAAGAAAACAGATACAGAAGAATCAAGAAATGATGACTCTTGGAGGAAATAACTCATACACGAGTGGGTCGCAGATCAATTCTGGGATGCAAGCTGGTGGTGAAATTCCATTTATGAAAGAAAATAATCCCACTAGATTATAAAAAATGTTAAAATGGAGGTAATATGGCAAAGATTTTACTAGTAGAAGATGATCAAAGTCTACGAGAAATATATAGTATTCGTTTGACAGCAGAGGGATATGAAATCGTTGCTGCAGGTGATGGAGAAGCTGCACTGGCGCTTGCCGTACAAGAAAAACCAGATTTAGTGTTATCTGACGTGATGATGCCAAAAATTTCTGGTTTTGACATGCTAGATATTTTAAGACAGACTCCTGACACTAAAGATATTAAGGTAATTATGATGACAGCATTATCTTCTGAAGATCAAAGAGAACGTGGAAACGCGCTCGGTGCAGATCGATATTTGGTAAAGTCTCAGGTAGGAATTGAAGACGTAGTGAATGCAGTGCATGATGTGTTGAATGACCGAAATACGGCTCAGCCACCTGAAGCAAGTACTGTCGCCACACAATCGCCTAGTTTCTAATATGCGTCTAAATAAATTTTTGGCTGAAAAATACGGCATCTCAAGGAGAGAAGCCGATGAAGCAGTTATGAAAGGTGAGGTTGTCCTGAATGGTTTATTGGCGACGATAGGTGCTCGAGCGGAGATGGGGGATGAAGTTATTTTTAGGGGTAAAAAAGCGATTATTAATAAGACAGATTATATTTATTTAATGTTAAATAAACCTGTTGGATATGTTTGCTCTCGTAAATCTCAAGATAATGTTCCAACAATTTATGAGTTACTACCTAAAAAATATCAATCACTAAAGACGGTTGGAAGACTTGATAAAAATAGCTCGGGTCTGATACTACTGACCAATGACGGTGATTTTGCTTTTTTGCACACTCATCCAAAGTTTTTTAAACTAAAAACTTATTTAGTGGAATTGGATCATGCATTAGAACCATTACATCAACAAGAAATTTCAGATTTTGGCATCACTCTTAAAGATGGGTTGTCAAAACTTTTCCTAATTAGATTGTCGGAAGATCGATTAAAATGGCAAGTTGAGATGAGTGAAGGACGAAATCGCCAGATTCGGCGAACATTTGGCGCTCTAGGATATAGCGTTGAAAAATTGCAGAGAATTGAATTTGGAAAATATAAACTTGGCAATTTAAAAGTCGGTGATTTTATAGAGGTAAAAGATTAAGATTAGCGGGCGACACAACGGATAGACATTCCGCTACCAATAAAATGGACTACATGAAGCCTAATATTAACATGATAATCAAAAATACCATCAGCAAAAAGATTATTCATAAAAATACCGACTCTACCTTGATACAGCATAGATCCACTACCTCCCTCAACGTGTCCAGGATATAGCATATTAAACGGTGGTTGAGCAAAACGTCTATTAGTATAATCCATATTTCCAATCTGATGAATGGTTATTATCAAATGCTCGAAAGACTTCTCGCCCTGACTTTCCGGTAATTTCCAACCTCTAGGACAAATACTATCTTCTACTCTTTGATTAGTATTACTAGCATTTCCGCTCCCCGCCGTAGTAGCAATCCAGTTGTAGTAATTGCCAGTTCT
>CAUUKA010000002.1:0-104798 GCA_963545945.1 uncultured Candidatus Saccharibacteria bacterium
CAACAACAAAGCCATTCTCGTATTCTTGCCATTCAATACCGGTGGTGTCATTCTTCTTGAAATTGGAAACTGGAAAACCTAGGACACCATATTCAAAATTATGTTTTTTCCATACTTCACGAGATTTACCAGTTGAGATAAACCAACCTTTTTTATTATTACCAACAACAAAGCCATTCTCGTATTCTTGCCATTCAATACCGGTGGTGTCATTCTTACCCATAGATACCTTAAGTTTTTTACCTAAAATATTTTTATGTTTTTTATACACTTCTACTAGGTTTTTAGGCATGTTTTTATGATCATCTTCCTCTTTTGGAGTATTATCAGGTTTGGCTGGAGTTTTTTTAGGATCTTCTTTCGGAGTTTCTGACTGTTTATCTTTAGGATCAACTTTAGACTTATCAGCTTCGCTCTCAAATTGAGTCTTCTTACTAACGTTTTTAGGATCATTCGGAAGACCAAACCAATTAGTGTAATGGGCAAAAAAGTTTCGATTACCGTAAGCGCCACATTGAGCGGTGCCTGGATAAGCATTCAAGGCTTCTTTGTTTGGTTGATATGGAGTATAGCGGTAAAGAGCAGAGGTTGCCAAATTTTCGATGTTAACAGTTCCACTGCCACAAGATCTGCTTGGATTATAAAGAATCTGATTTTCGCCTACTGGATAGTTTGTCCATCCTCCAGAAAGAACCTGATCATATAGATTTGCTGAACCCTTTAACTGATTGTATAATCCATAATATTTACTGTCACAATCGCTATTGTCTGGACAACCAAAACCAGTAGCACTGCGATATTGGATATTGTTCGGATAAGAATCAGTAACTAAGCTTTGTTCTTTTTCAAGAGTAACTAATAATACTTTCGGATTAATTTTATATTTTTGAGAAAGACGCCAAATTATCTTAGCTGCACTTTCATATTTACCATTATCATTATTGAGAAAAGTATCATCAGCCATACAGACAAAATGTCCGTCTTGAATATTATATTTTAACTTTGGATACTGTTTTGCAATTTGAATATCTGTATTACGACAATGGTTTTTTGATTTAAGAAAAGATTGAATTTCCTGCTCATTCAAAGAATTAAAATCACGCATCACTTCGTCCGCAATAATGTTTCCCGCTTTAAACTTGGAAAAATCTACGGCATGAATTTTTTTCGCATCTCTGGTAAGAAAAAAACTAAAAGTTGCCACGATAGTAAAAATGAGTAGCCCAAAAACTGGATATCTGCGATCAAGACGCTTTTTTTCATATTGACGATCGATGTGTTGATATATTTTTATATTATTTTTCATTTTTATGTTAATTATTTTCCTAAGTATATATTATTTAATTCGCTTATGTCAAATTTTTATTTTATCGGCAATTTTACTAGTTTTATTATTGAAAGCTATTTCAATTTCCAAATTATATTCTCCAGGAACTAAATCTTTTAGCGGAATATCAAACCCCTCGCAACTGGCACTGTTAGCACCAGATTGAATAATTTTTGCTTCGCGAATGATTGTATTGCCATTTTTTGGGATCATCTTTAATTTACAAAGTCCATTATTTCCGACCATCTCATAAATAGCAATTCTGAGTTGATACTTATTGCTATTTTTATTGACAGAGTTAAAAGTGATACTCGCATTAATTTTGTCACTTTTTTCTGAAGATGGCTCATATTGACGTGGTGTCTTTTCGGTTTTTATGTCGTCCTCTTTTTCAGACTGTTCAATAGGCGTAGGGGTTAACTCTGACGACGTTTGCTCTTTTATCTCTTGAGACTTTTTAACAGTAGGTTGAGGTTCTACTTTTTTAGTCTTAGGAGATAATATTTTAAGTAAAACGATAGTGGAGAAAATTACGACCGCTAAAGCTACCGCAAAAATCAAAAGTCTTTTTAGATTCTTCCCTTTTTGATATTTTTTCATTTTTCTCCTAACTATGGTTTTTTCTACCATCATAAATTAATGTTGGGATTGACTTAGTACGAATTTTTTCATCGACAATTTTCCGATTATTGGTAATTATATTTTTTATTTTTTCTGAGTATATTTCGTGTTTGATTTTTTCTATTTCAGAATCGTTTGCGCCATATTCTTTAAGCCAGCTATTAAATCTTTCAATAACCTCAACCTCGGAATAATCATTATTCAATCTTACTTGGTAACTAATGTTTGACTCATCAAAACCCGTAAATAACCTGTCAATAATTTTTGCGCTATAATGTTTTTCACTAAAAAGTTCTTCTACGGCAATTAAATAACTAGTCGCAATCTCTGAATTTTTAAATCTAGTACTACCATTAGGATTTTTGATGGGATAAAGGATTGCAAAAGTTTTATGTTTTTGATAAAAATCTGAGTTCTTCTGTTTGTTATAGGCATTAAGACAAGCAGTACATCCTGGATCTATAATGTCATAGGCATTATTTTTCTCGTCGTATCTTTCAAAAGATGAAGTTGGATTGAGTAAAATTGTTTTCTTAATACCTTCTAAATCTTTCTGGCCCCAGGTTTTTAATCTATCGGGAATACCAGAGAAAATCTCGCCCCATTCCTCAAAACTTCGACCAATTTTTCCTAGAAAATTAGTTGGTTCTTCGGCATCAATAGAACAAACATCAGAAGTAAGAGAACAAGCACTAGGCTTGGTGACATTACAGGTACCAAAAACCCAGAGAGCAAGTAGTGATTTGATCGATATAATTAATGACCAGACCGTAATAAAAACAATAATTACAGATATTGCCTCAATAAATATACTAAGAGGCTTGACTAGTTTTGGTTTTTTAAGAATTACACGCTTTAATATTGTATTTTTAACATCATCTTTAAAATTAGTATCACATTTCTGAAGACGTACTTTTTTGAAAACACAATGCCATGATTTTTTAAAAATCAATAAATATTTTCTACCAATTTCTCGCTTAAAAATACTAAGAAATGCAACAATGACTCCTGACAAACAAAGGATAATAAATGCAGCAATACAGACCATGCGTTTATTATAACACTTTCCTCAATACGGAAAGAAAATGTTCGACTTGAGAAACGGTGTTGTGATAGCCAAGAGAGACACGAACGAGTGGAGGGAAATGTTTTTTATGATCTAAATAGTAGTGTACGCAGAAATATCCAGTTCTAACCATTATCCCTTCATCAGCCAAAGCTTCCCCTAGGAGATGCGAATTTATACCGTCAATATAAAAGGAGAATGTTGATGATGGGACGTTATTTAATAAATGTAGTTTTTTTGTGCTTTTTTCTCTATCTTCTAATTCCATAGTTTGCACGCCAATTTCTCCGTGCTCTTTGAAAAAATTAAAGATCCTCTGCTCGCATTCAATCAGTTCCCTTTTTTGATTTTTTGAGATTTTTTTAAGCCACTCAATAGCCTGGCCGAGCGCAATAATTTCTCCCCAAGATTGTAGGCCCGCTTCAAACTTAGTATATAGATGCTCTTTATTATCACTACTCAATAAATACCGATCGAGAAAAACATCATCAACCATACCACCGCCAATAAATCCAGTATCAACGTACTGTACAAAATCTCGACGCATAACAATAGCACCGAGAGAGGGGGCATACATTTTGTGTGCAGAAAAACAAATTGCATCAGCGGTAGTTTTTTCAAGAATTTCTTTTTGATGAGCCATGGCCTGTGCAGCGTCAATAATCAAAAAACCTTTGTTTTTGGCGACATACTGTTCTAACTCTCGAATATTCTTTAATTCTCTGCCATCAACATTACTGACAGCATTAATTACTACTAGGGCATTTTTTGGTATTTCGGAAAGATTAATAGATCCGTCATTATTTCGAGACAATACGATTCGTTCAATTTTATTCCTTTTGGCAAAAGTAATTGTGGATAAAAAAGGTGAGTTATGTTCGATGTCCGAGGTTACAATATATTTTATTTTCGCTTTTTGAACATTAATTTGGGATAAGATAAGATTTATTCCATAAGTAGTATTCAAAGTAAAACTAACAAAATAATCTTTTCTTTTGATTTTGAGATATTCTAATATTTTTTGGCGAGTTTGGCTCACCTTTTCATCAGTCGTCTTACCCCATTGGTATTTAACACGCTCTCCACAAGAATTAAAATTATAATAATATTCTTCGAGAGCTTTAATAACTGGTTCTGGCCTAAGAGACTGGCAGGCACTATCAAAATATATGTCTTTTTCCTTTAGATAACTAAAGTCGTTGATTTTATTTTGTTTATTAAAGATCTTCATTTTTTTCCTCCTAGTTTTCCACAATTCCACATTTATTGTTCGGTTTTTATCGTTCGGGTTCGTGTTTTTTGTTCGGTTTTACAGATTGCACTGCAATGTTTCTCGATTTTTTCTGAGAAATTATATAGAGTGGACGATTTTTAACTTCATTATAGATGCGCGAAATATAAAGCGACATAATTGACTGTGAAATCAAAACAAGTCCGACGAGAAAAGTAATAAAAATTGCCATTTGCACTGCTCCATTCCAATAAAGATGGAGTGGATCGTCTAGAATATATTGATTAATGATGCAAAATGTACCTAACAGAAAAGAGCCTATAGTAATCAAAATACCAATATAGCCAAAAATAATGAGTGGGGTCGAAGACATAGAGATAAAACTATCAATTGCTAGATGAAAAAGTTTTTTAAAAGTATAAGACGGACGTCCAGCCTTACGCTCACCGTAAGTATAATAAATCTCTTGCTTTTCATAGCCGAGCCAATCAATTAATCCTCTATTAATACGGTTATGTTCAGTTAATTCATTATATTTATCTACTACCGCTCTATCCATTAATCTAAAATCAGTAGAACCTGGCGTGGTACTTTTATTGCCCATGATTCTCAAAAGCCAATAAAATACTTTTGAACCAAGTTTTGGAATGAAGCCGTGCTTAGTGTAGCGATCTCGTACGCCGATAACGATTTCAGCACCTTTTTCCCAGGCATTAATAAAATCTATAATCCTTTCTGGCGGTTGCTGTCCATCAGAATCTAGAGTAATGACCGCATCGCCTGTCGAGCAAGAGATACCAGCAGTCAGCGCCATTTCTTTACCAAAATTTCGAGTAAGCGCAACCGTTTTAATGTTTTTTGAGTTTGTCGAATATTTTTGTAAAATCTCAAGAGAATTATCACTAGATCCGTCGTTAACTAAAATTAATTCAAATTCGTAATTTTTAGTATATTTTTCGATAACCGGCAATAAACGCTCATCTAAAAAATGAGCGATACCTTTTTCTTCATTATAAACCGGTACTACTATAGAAATCTTTTTATTCATTTTCAATAACCTCTAAACCTAGAATATTAGCGGCCTGAAGTAAGATATCTTTTTCTTCAGGAGTGGAATGTTCTATTTTAAATTTAAATAAATTAGTAGTCTCTGGGAAAGTCAAATCTACAATTTCAAGGGCGCGGGCAGTGCCTTCACCGTGTTTTTTAAGCGCGCCAAGTTTTACTAAGTTATCAATATGTTCAGCTACCGAAGCTACAGATTTCAATTCTAATCCAGCAGCGATTTCTCGATAAGTCGGAGATAAATTATTCTTATCAGTAAAATCCCTAATAAAATCTAATAGGCACTTCTGTTTTTTTGTTAACTTTATTCCCATATTTAGCTTCATTATAACATAGGTGAATATTTATTATTCCCTATATCCAATACCAAGGATTAGGACAAAATCAACGCCATCAATATTGATTCCCTCTGGGAGATTTTCTTTATTATCCGCTTTAGTATTATAAAATTTTTCAAGTTGAGATAATGTTTCTTTTTTGTTTGTAAGATTATATAAATATAGCTTCTTAAAATAATTGCCCGAAGGAGCGTTACCAATATCTTTGACGATGAACTTGTTTTTTTCAAGTTCCTCTTGTTCCTTTTTTGCCAACCCATCTACGCCTGAACCATTTAATACCAATATTTTGGCGTTTTCGTTTTTAGAAGGAGTGGTGCCAAGTTTATTTTTAACATATTCTCTTAATAATTCGTAATTTCCTACACCTGAAGTAGGAAAAACGTATGAAATTCCATTAATCCTACCCGCACTCATATAGCTGTTTGAAGCACCAACTAACGGAATTTGGTGAAAAGCCAAATCTTTGTCAGTCATAAATTTAGCGAGAGCAGTAATATCATTTGCAGAAAAATCCGTTCTTAGATTGTCGCCAAAAATATTTGCTAAATTGATAATTTCATTTAGATTTAATTTTTTCTGCAATATTTTATCCTTAATAGCCATAATAATTTTTTGCTGAGAGTTTGCACGAGTAAAGTCTCCACCGACAGTACCATATCTAGCTCTAGCTAATTTTAGAGCATTTTCACCATTAAGCTCTGTTGCTACTCCAGATTTAATGACAAGTTTTGTATAGTTTACATCATTAATATCTTCATCGAGAGTAACGTTAATTCCGCCAATAGTATCAACTATTTTTGTGAGGGAGCTCCAGTTGACATGGGCATAGTATTGAATTTTTAAATTTAGGATTTCTTCAACGCGATTTTTTAGCATTTCAGCGCCCGCTTTTTCATTATCATCTTTAGGATTACCGCAATAATATAGTTCGTTAATTTTTGAAGTAGGCATGCAGGTATCAGTTTTAACATCTCGAGGAATACTAATCATTGAAACGCTTTTTTGTTTTTTATTAAGCGACAAGACCATGATTGAATCCGTCAATTGATATCCGTCATGAGTGTCCTCGGCTTCACTCCCTTGCATATCATAGCCACTAGTACCAAAAACTAAAATATTAGTTCGTCCATCTTCTGCAGTTTTCAGATCAGTTTTTTCCGACACGGAAGAGCGTAAAAAATCAATAATCCCAGATTTACCACCAGTGATTTTTAGAAGGATATTATTGCCCCATAAGTAAATAATAAGAAATATAATAAAAATAATGCTTCCAACTAGAATCCATATTTTACGTTTTTTGATTTTATTTTTTTTCTTTTTCTTCATATTAAAATCTTCCGAATGAAAATTAAACTCGATCTCATCCTCTTCCGGTTGGATACCTAAAACGTCCCGCGCATAAGATGATTGAGAGTCTTTTTTTTCGACAATAGGTGAAATCCTAGGCCTATATTTTGGATTTTGAGATGAATAAGAGTTGGTTGATTGAGAAATTTGAACTGTTTTAGGTTTAATAGTTGTTCTGACTTTTTTTGCCAAATCTGGCATTTTTTGAGAGATTTTTCTTGTTGCAGAAAAATACCGATCAACTGGTCGATTATTTTTTTTATCCCGATCCTGCTTCGGAGCTAAACCATCAATAAAAATCTTTTTTTTCAAACAATCTTCTCCAATAATGGATGTGTTTATTATATCATGAAGATAGAGGTAATAAATGCTATAATAAGTATTATATGCTAGCAAAAAAATATCGTTTTCATTCTCGGGGTGGTGTAAAATTCACGTATCAAAAAGGAAAAACGATCCGTTTACCTAAAATCTCTCTAATTTCTACCGATAATACTCGTGGCAATCAACGTTTTGCAGTGACTGTTTCAAAAAAAGTTTTAAAAACTGCTGTGGGGAGAAATAGAATTCGACGTAGAGTCTTTGAAGCGATTCGCCTAAGTCTAAAGAATTTTAATGCTAAAAAAGATTGTATTTTTATTATTTACTCAAAAGATATTAAAGATATGGAATTCAAAAAACTCCAAGAGTTGATTGCTAATCTCTTGGAGCAATGCAAAACTTTATAAGAACTTATTCTGCAAGTTTTTTCTTTGACATGATAAGGTGGCGTTCTCGCCCTTCGCCCTCAGAGTGGGTTTCAATATCAGAGTAATCTTGGGCAACTTTATGTACAACACGTCGATCAGCAGCATTTAATTCTAAAGTCATAGGCTCTCCTGTTTCGCGTACTTTTTTAATCCAACCTTCTGCCTTTTGCTCAATTCTATCGGCACGCTGTCTTTTATAATCAGCAATATCAACATTTACTCTAGTTAGTTCTGCATTACGAGAAACTAAACTCTGACTGACGACATGTTGGAGAGAACGTAAATTATCTGCATTTTTACCGATTAATAACGAGTTTAATGAAGTTGATGGAACACTTAACTGAATTACATCATCTTCAACTGTAGACCAAACAGCAACATTAATACCGAAAAATGACAATAAATCTTCAAGATATTTTGTCGCAAAACGAATAGATTCATCTCGATTCATACTTTCTCCTTTATCAGCCCTTGTTGGACTGTTTATGTTTGAGATTTTTCTTGGTTTTTATTTTAGCGTCTTTAGCTTTGATACGCGTGATTTTAGTGCCTGTTTTTTTATTTTCAATAATTTCGGCTTCTTGAATCTTTTTAGTCTTATCTTTTAGTTCTTTTAGAATTGTTTTATCTGCATTATCATCCAATTCATCATCTACCTTATTTAAAATAATTCTTTGTTGGATAGTGGAGATGAAGTTACTTATTGCATAATAAAAACAAAGTGCACCTGGAAGATTAATTGTAACCATCAACATCATTAACGGCATCATGAAAGACATCTGACTAGAAACCATTTGATTGATTTCATTCTGATCTGGATCTTTGCCAGCTTTGGCATCACTTACCATTCTCTTCCAAGAAGCTTTAAAAGAAGATTTATTATTAGTTAGTTGTCTGCTACTAACATATTGAAGAATTGCGGCACCTAAAGCAAAACATAGCACAAAGATCTCACTAATATTTTTAAAACCAGCGCGAGCAGATAAATCTACAGTATTAAATAGTTTTGGCTTAAATTCATATTTACTGTCATGATTTTCTAAAAACTTTTTCTGTAAATCAATAACTTGATTAATTCTTTCAAGCGAAGAAACTGGCGCATAGGCTCTAGTTTGTAAATTATCCTTAACCGTTGGTATCGTCATAACGCGAATTGCCAAAAAAAGAGCAAAGAAAATTGGAATCTGGATTAAGAGTGTCCAAAAAGAGCCAAAAGCCTTAATATTATGTTTTTTATAGAGCGCCATCATTTGAATTGATTCGAGCTGTTTATTGCCGTTGCAACGTTTTCTAATTTCAGCCAATTCAGGTTGAATTTTTTTAATGGCCTTGGAATGATGAAGTTGCTTCTTTATTAATGGCCAAGTTAAAAATTTTACAATAACTGTAAAAACAATAATAGCAAGACCAAAATCTCCAACAAAGTTATAGACAATAAAAAGGATATTAATAACTGGTCTAACAATTAAAAAATCAATTAACTCCAACATAACTGTATTATATCAGAGATTAAGGTAAATATAAATACCGTCTATGATTCTATAAGTACGTCATCATTTTTTGGAGTAAGAAACTCATCATTAAGACTAGGACGGGCAAAAGTAGCTGTACGTAACTTACGATAAATAGCAGATTTTTCAAAGACTTTACTATTTTTACCTTTGGCAACAACTTTCCCTTCTTTTAGAACAACAATATCATCTGCTATCTCCATAATTTCCGGCTTATGAGTAGTAATAATAATTGTGTGATCGTTTTTTAGATCATTAAGAATATCTATAATATCATTAGTACTACTTGGGTCAATATTACTGGTTACCTCATCAAATAAAAGAATCTCAGATTTAGAAAGAAGCGCTCGAACAATTGCTAATTTTTGAAGTTGCCCTTCGGTCAAAACTCCACTATCTAAATCGATAATAGTATTAAATCCATAAGGAAGTTTTTCAATTTCTTTATAGATACCTACCCTCTTACAGGCAGCTATCTGATTTTTAATACTTGAATCAATAAGAGAGAGGTTATCTCGAATACTCATCTCAAAAATAAAAGCTTTTTGGAATACGCCAGAAATATTAGTGGAGTATACTTTTTTGCTGTAATTATAGATTGACTGGTCGTCGATTAAAATTGAACCAGATTTGACATGGTATAAACGATACAAAAGATTAATAATGGTGGTTTTACCAGATCCTGGCTGTCCTACTATAGCCGTAATACGATTAGGTTCAGCCTTAAAAGAGACATTACTTAAAATATGTTTATCTTTAACGTCAAAATAAACATTATCAAAAATCACTAAACCATTAATATAATCATTATCTAAATCGCCATAATCAATATCATTAAAATTATTATATTCGAGAATAGTATTAATACGATTCAAGCGAACTACATATCCTTCAAGATCTAAACTTTTTTCCAAAATACTATCAGTATTAGTAGTCACCATACTATAATAACTAGCTAATAAAACTAATCTATCAATAGTTAATTGGTCATTAAAAACTAGATACGCTAGTAAAATATATAAAATAATTTCTCCAGAACAAATAATTAACGGAATAACTGAATAGCGATAAATAGTATAATGATTTTTACCATTCGAATGTTTAAGCCATGATTTACGAGTTGTTAGTAACTTTTTTTCAAGATTACCAATGATATTAAAGATTTTGACTTGATGGAGATTATTGATAATTTGGTTGAGAATATCAATAATTTTATCTTGGTATTTTCTAGTTCCCTCATAATGGTGATTAATAAAATGCGCACTGCGATTCATAAAATGACAATAAAGTAAATCAACGAAGATAGCGATAATCGCGACGAAAATATTATATGAAATAAAAATACAGAAAATAATTAATAATTTCAATGTATCACTAAGAATCTCACAAGAGTTTACAACGATATCAATTAAATAACGTGCATCTTGGCTACAAGCTTCAATAATTTTATTTTTTGAAATATCTTTTATAATCATATTATTTTCAACAATATGATTGAAAATTTTCTGTTGAACAAAATTATAATAATAATTATGTAATTTTCCAGCGGTATACTTTTGAATAGCAAAAGCACCATAATATGCAATATCGATTAAAATACATAAAATTACATAAATCCATATTTTATTAATATCTTGTTTCTCGGTAATAACTGCAATAATACCAGCAATAGATAAAGGATAGAGTAAGTCAAAGATACTTTTAAGTAAAAAAGAAAAGAAAATCTTAAAGATAGCGAGCTTTTGCCCACCAGTAATATTCATAAAAATATGAAAAGCTTTAACATAATCTTTCATAATTTTTAATAATAAAAAATCTCCATCTTTGTTTAGTATAGCATAAACTTAATGGAGATTATTCTTTTAATTTGTGATTCTTGCACGACCTTTAATTCGACGTCGCTTCAAAACTTTCTGTCCAGTTCTCGAATTATTACGAGCCATAAACCCAGTTTTTTGTTTGCGCTGACGTTTATGTGGCTGATAAGTACGTTTTGGCATTTTTTCCCTTTACTTTTATAATATTTGTAAATTTCTACTTATTATACCTTAGTTTTACACATTTTTCAATAAGTTATCCACACCGTAAATAGATTAATTTTAATTTTGTGGAAAAATATAACCCCTGTTATTTTGACTTTATTATTATATCATAATTTTTAGAGATAAAAATCTGTGGAAAACTAGACTAAAGATGTTATAATTAAAATTAATTATAAGGTCGGTGGAAATAAGGAGGTATTTGATGTTTGATGTCTGGAAAAATGTACTAGAAGATCTAAAACAACAACTTTCTCCAGAAAAATTTTCAATGTACCTAAGCAAAACTTCCTTAGAGTCTATTGATGATGGAAAGGTCATAATAGGCGTTTCTAATATTTTTATGAAGGTAAATGTTTGTAAGTATTTTAATACACAGATTATTGAATCTTTGAGGAAGAACCATATTGAAGTAAAATCTACAGAGTACATAGTTACTAATTCTGGTACAAAAGTTAAGAAAAAACCAAGAGAAGTTACTGAAGAAAAAATTAAAACACCAATTAAAAAACAATATATCACTCTAAAAAATGAAAAACATCATAATGGATTAGTTTTAGATTACAGATTTGATAATTTTATTGTCGGAACTAATAATGATTTAGCTTTTTCTGTAGCTAAAGCCGTAGTAGAGAGTCCTGGTAAGAAATATAATCCTTTCTTTCTTTATGGAAAATCTGGACTTGGTAAAACTCATTTAGTGCAAGCAATTGGAAATGAAATAGCCACTCAAAATCCTAATTTAAAAATTCTATATACTCCAGTTAATCATTTTTATAGTGATTTTATCGATGCAATTACTAATAAAAAACCTGATAACTTCAAGAAAAAATATGCAAACCTTGATGTTTTAATTATTGATGATTTTCAATTTATTGTTGGTAAGGAAAAGAGTCAAGAGGAATTTTTTAATTTATTTAACGATATGCACTTAGCAAATAAGCAAATTATCGTAACATCAGATAGATTACCTAGTGAAATAAAAACCTTAGATCCGAGACTAGCATCACGCCTAACTCAAACTGGTTATTACGACATACAATTTCCTTCCTTTGAAGATAGATGTGCAATTCTAAAAGCTAAGGCAGATTTTAATGGTGTGGAAATTGAACAAGAAGCAATTGAATATATTTCAGAAAATGTAAAAACTAATATTCGAGATCTAAATGCTGAATATGATAAATTATTAGCTTTTGCTGATTTAAGAGGTATAACTCCGCTTGAGGTAATAAAGTCAGGGTTTGGAAGTCCAGCAATAAGTGGTGGAGCATCAAGAAAAGAATCCACTCCTAAAAAAGTTATAGATAAAACGGCTAGGTTTTATGAGTTAGAAACAAAAGTAATGCTCAGTAAAAGTAGAGTCTCTCATATAAAAAATGCAAGGCAAGTAGCAATGTACTTAATGCAAACGGAACTTGGACTCTCTACACCTAAAATTGCACGGGAATTAGATATGAAAGATCACACAACGATATTGAACGGACTTTCCCGTATTAATGAAAAATTAAAAATGGATTTTAAGTTACGTGAAGATATTAATTCTCTGCGAGAAAAAATATATGAATAAAATAGTGGAAAAGTTTGTGGGAAAAACTGTGGGAAAGGATTTGAAAAGTTTGTGGGAAAAACTGTGGGAAAAATTAAACATTATATATTATCCACATATTATTTGGTTCTTAATAAAAGTTTTATCAAAGTTTTCCAGATTGTTTTCCACGATAAAATTAAAGATTTTACTCTTATATAGAAGAGTTTTACACATTATGCACATAGATTACTATTACTATAATTAAATATTTAGAAGGAGAAAAGAGAAAAAATGGAAATAAAAGTTGATCAAAGTAAATTAACAAAAGCTCTAAATATAGTTAGTAGAGTGGCAACTAATAGTAAAAACACTTTACCAATTTTGAATAATGTTTTAATTAAGGTTAATAATGGAAAAGTGACATTAACTACTACTAATTTAGATATGGCTGTAGTGGATTATTTACCAGTAGCTAATTCTAAGAATGGTGAAATTACTGTACCAGCTAGATTATTAGCTGATTTTGTATCTAATCTACCAAAAGGAGAAGTTAATATCGTTGTTAAAGATACTAAAATTACTACAATATCAGGTAAATATAAATCAGTAATGAATGGTTCTTTGGCAGATGATTTTCCAGAATTACCGGAAATTAATGAGAAAGAAGCAATTATTTTGAAGATTCCAGTTGAAGATTTTAAAGAAGGAATGAATTCGGTAAAGATTACTACTTCAAATGATACGACGAGACCAGTATTAACTGGAGTTTATTTTAATACTTTTGAATCTAAATTATATGTAGCAGCGACAGATGGATATAGACTGGCAGAAAGAAAGATAGCTGAAAATATAAAAAGTGAAATAAAGGCAATTATTCCGGCAATGACAATTAATGAGGTTTTATCTTCAATTTCTGATGATGTAGAAGAGATTGAGATTTTATTTGACGAATCTCAAGTGTGTTTTAGGATTTCAGAGATAGAAATTATTTCGAAATATATTGATGGGGCATTCCCAGATTATCGAAAATTAATTCCAGAGAAAAATGAAGTAGAGATAAGTGTTAATAGAGCTGAAATATTAAGGGTAACGAAATTAGCTGGATTATTTGCAAAAGAAGTTGGTGGTTCAATTGTGGTTGAAACATCAAAAGAAAAGCAAGTATTAATGGTGTCTTCAGTAGCTAATGAATTTGGGGAAAACGTTTCAGAAATAGAAACTAAAATAGATGGAGATTTAAAAGTAATTCTTAATTCAAAATTTTTGATTGACGCGATAAATGCATTAAATGAAGATGAAATTTTTATCGGATTATCTGGAAGTTTACAACCAATAAAATTAATGAATCAAGAAAATAAAAATTACGTACATATCGTAATGCCATTAAAAGGTTAATTTTGATAATTCAGTCAATAAAAATAAAGAATTTTAGATGTCATGAGGAATATTATTTTGTATTCAAAAATAAGACTTCTGTGATTATTGGAGAAAATGGTTCTGGTAAGACATCAATACTTGAGGCTGTTTATGAAGCTTTGAAGGGTAAATCTTTTAGGGCGACAGATGTTGAAATTTTGAAAAAAAATACTGATTTTTACAGGGTGGAATTATTATATAAAAATAATGAAAAAATAATTATTTTATACAATAAGGATGGGGTTAAACAATTTTTAGTTGGTGATAAAAAAACATCTAGACTTCCTAGAAAAAATAAATACCCAATAGTGTTATTTTTACCAGATGACTTGTATTTAATTGGTTCATCGCCAACTAGGAAAAGGGATTTTTTTGATAAAGTAATTTCGGGTTTGAACGAAAAATATAGTACTATTTTAAATCGATATAATAAAGTATTAAAACAGCGAAATGATTTATTAAAGAAATATTCGGATAACTTTGATAAAAATAAAAGAAATGTGTTTTTTTCTTGGAATGTGATGTTGGCGAGATATGGAATCGAGATAAGAGAAATAAGAAAAGAAATTATTGAAAATATTAATAATAGAATTACAGAAATTTATAGATCTATTGCGAGAAATAATGATGAAATTAAAATAGACTATGAATTAAAAGATGGAGAAATTTCGGAACAAAAATATATAGAAAAATTAGAAAAAGAAATAGATAGAGATATAATGAGTGGACATACTGGATTTGGTATACATCGAGATAATTATAATTTTATATTTAATGATGCTGACGCGGATGGTTCGGCAAGCCGAGGTGAGATAAGATCTATAATGATTGCCTTAAAGTTTATTGAGGCAGAAATGATTTATGAAAATACAGGAAAAAGACCAGTAATTTTATTGGATGATGTGTTTTCTGAATTGGATAATAATAGGCAAGAAAGTTTGATGAAAAATTTTAAAGATAACCAAATATTAATTACAAGTACAGAAATTATAGAGTAAAATTAACAATTTTTATACTCAATATCGTAGTTATTAAGATTTATTTGATGTTTTTCTAGATATTTTAGGACGGCTTGCTTTAATTTTTCGATATTATTATCATTACAAGTATATAAATAGGCTTTAATGAGGATTTTTTGATTTGTTTCTTCGGCTTCTATTTTAATTCCCTGTTGGTAATTATCGTAAGGAGTAATATTCCAAATAGGATTTGTTTTGTCTTTTCTTTTAGACGATAAATCATGTTTAATATCAGCTATCTTTTGAGATAATAGAGATTCTTGAGGATTATTTGCATAATATGAAGAATCATTGAGAGGCTCTAGGTATTCATATAGACGAGCGTTTTGATTTTTATCAAGAGTAAGAGTTGTTTCATATGTAGAAAAATCGGGTTTAGTGATTTTGATATTGTAGTTTCCTGGTCTTAGTCTGATTTTTGCTTTAGTTTTGTATTTTTTATCGTTAATGGTGACGGTTGAATCTGATGGAGCTACTAAAATATCTAGAGTTGCAGTGTTGTAAATAAAAATAAAAAAGAAAAGGACGGGAATAAAAATAAATAAAGTAATGATAGAAATGATTGTAAATAATTTTTTCTTATTCATATTTTACCTTACTAACCTATAAACAATTGGTTCGACTTGATCTTTAGGATAAAAATTTTCGATCTGAGCGGTGCGATCATTATATGAAGCAGCAGCTATTTTTTTAACACCATTAACTTCGACAATAATCATGATATGTCCTCCGTCAAGGCGAATATCACCTGGTTGCTGTTGATTTGCAGGGACTTGAATGTAACGTGGAGATTTTTGGAGATATTCTCTGAGTTTTGATCCACCTAGAGTGCCACAGCATGGCATATTAGGATCAGCGCCAGAATATCTCATAACAGTAACAACGAAAACATCGCAAGAATAGCCGTGAATTACTGCGGGGTCTTTAAAGCCACTGGCAGCACCGGTAACTTCCAGGGCATGTCTATAGGCTTTGGTAGGAGTTTTTCTACCTTCAATGTAGTCAGGCCAGGCCAAATTGAGAGCAGTAGCGACAATATCTTTATTATTTGCATTGATAACTTTGCCATTTTGGTCATATTCTTTACAATTGTTAATACCTGAACTTCCGCCAAGTGAAACATAGACGACGAAAGCGCCTAAGCGTTGATCGGCTTTTTCTAAAGGTCCATTATCTGTAACGATTTGCTTCCAGTTAGGATTGATTTTGCTATTTCTTTGATCGTCTGCAAGATTCATAACATAAGGAGAACCTTCATAACCTTCATTTTCACCATAACCTAAATCACGAGCTTGAGAAGAATACCGTGAACTTTGTCCGTTATAGCGGAAAAATAATTTTTTAACACCAACGTCAGTTGATAAATCGAGACCTTTACCATAACTATTAGCGATTAGATCTGCTACGAGGTCATTTTGTTTTTGAAAATCTTCATCGGTGACAGCCCCTGGGGTAAAACGATTAATAGTTCCCCCGTTAGTGTAGGAGTATAATTGATAAATACCCTGTCCATTGTTAGGATTACTACGTTTGAGGTCATTTTCACGATAATGAAGAGCAGCGATAATTTGCCAAGCAAAATTATATTTTTTAGCAGATTTTTCGTAAAAAGTTTGATTTTCTTGAATGAGTCTTTTTTGATCGGCAGATAGAAGGTCACTAGTAATTTTGACACTGGATGAGCATTTTCTAGTACTCTGTTCAGTACCGTTAGGATTGTAGAAAAGATAACTATTTTCTTCCCACTCTCTTTCGCGTCCAGTAGGAAGGATTACAGTGCCGAATGAAGATAACTGATTAGTAGTATAAGCTAAAAGTGAAGACGAAAGACTTAAAATAGTAACTATTAAAAAATAGAGGATTTTTTTTCGAAGCCAAGTAACCTTCATATGATTTATTATAACATAAGCATAAAATTAGCAATGTTTATAGATAATTTGATATTTTTCTAATGTTATGCCGTGAGAGCTTAAATAATTAAGAGCAGTGGTTTTTAGTTGTTCAATTTCAGAATCAGTGCAAGTGTAGAGGTAAATAATGATTTTTGTTTTATTAATGGGTGGAATTGATGAAGAAGATGATAGTTCGTTAGGTAAATTTGATGGTTCAGCATAGATTTTGATGCCCTGTTGATAGCTATCATAAGGAGTGATTAGCCAAATTGGATCTTTTTTGAATTCTTCTTGAAGCTTATCAGCTTCACGGCCCGCAATAGTCTCGATGGCGAGAGGCTCAGATTGTTGTTTATGACGGAAAAATAAGAACAGTGAAAGGATAATAATGGCGAGTAGTAAAAGAGCGGGGATAATCTTTTTAAGAAAGAGTTGTTTGGAGGATGAATTGATAAAAACTTTTTTCATGTTATTTTAACCTATAAGCTTTAAATGAAGGTGCGTTGTGGTAGAAATTGCCAACTTCAGCGGTACGTTCTCCGTGAGAGGCAGAGGCGATCTTTAGAATCCCATTAACTTCTACCACTAATTCGATGTGTCCAGGACTGATGCGAATGTCTCCGGCTTGAAGAGTGGAGGGAAAATTTTTTACTTCAATATATTTGCCTGATGATAAGATATAGTTTTTGATACTACTGACTGGACAACAAACAAAATTAGGGTCAGCTCCAGAAAAACGCATAACAGCAGCAACGAAAGAATCGCAAGAGGCGCCTATGCGTGACCAATGGTCACCAACACCTAGTCTAGCTAACCCAGTAGAAGCAAGAGCATCTTTATAAGCTTGAGTTGGAGTTAATCCGTGACCTTTAGTTGGCCAGGCAAATGTTAGGGCTGTCTTATTGATATTGCCATTATTGGATGGAAGGCCATTAGAACAAGAAGAAATACCTGAGCTTCCGCCAAGTGAAGCATAGACGACGAAAGCGCCCGGTTGTTGATTGGCGGCACCTAAACTACCACCGTCTGAAAGGATCTGTTTCCAATTAGGATTGATTTTACTATTTCTTTGATCATCTGCGAGATTCATAACATAAGGTGAGCCTTCACCGCGATGTGCTTCGTCTTCCGAAAAACCAAGTGAACGGGCCTGAGCAATATAAGAGCCGGCTACGCCATTGTATCGAAAGAACATAGTTTTAACGCCATTATCAGTTTTAAGATTGAGATCTTTGCCGTATACTTCTGTGATCAATTTGCCGACAATATCTGTTTGTCTTTGAAACTCTTCATCAGTGATAGTTCCTGGATTAAAACGGTTAACTTTTCCACCACTGGTATAAGAATATAATTGGTAGGCTCCTTGCCCATTATTAGGATTGCTCCTATCAGAATTATTTTCACGATAATGAAGGGCGGCGATAATTTGCCAGGAGAAATTATATTTTTTAGCAGATTTTTCGTAGAAAGGTTGATTTTCTGTAATTCGTTTTTGGATAATTGAATCTAGATTGATTTTAGTAAGATCTTGAGATGGAGTGCAATATTCTCCTTCTGGATTAAAGTAATAGATTCCAGCATTATCAAAGAAATCCCAAAGATTTTCTGGAAGTGCATAAACACTGGAGATGGGTAATGTTGTAAAAAATACAACACTTAATAAAAAGATAAGAAATCGGTGTTTTTTCATGAGATGTAATCCTCCATTCTAAGATTATAAAGAAAGAGATATTTTGGCATGTGAGCAATGTGAGATGGATAATTTTGTGGAATTGAAAGAGCGATGTTGAAAGAAGTGGTGTTTGTTGGAGGATTATAGGTGGAGATAAAATTAGAATAATCTATGAGCGCAAGAATTTCTTCGGCATTTTTCTTGGTTGTACCAGTGTATCTAGCAAGAAGTCCTGCGCGAGAAGTGTCGATTGGATTGTCATGATAATATTTTTCCGTGAAAGCAAGGAAAGGATTTTTAATAATACCTTCAGAGTTTTTGACTTCGTCAAGTTCTAGCTGAGTTGCGATACGTGTGCGATCTTGAATTAATTGAATATATTCCAATTCCTCGCGATAAGGATTTTGGTCGTTTAATACGCAATAGCTTCCTGTGCCCCATCCTTCAACTTCAGGACTCATCTCTTCGAGTACGTTAACAATATCAAGAGCATCATTTAAAATTGGTAGATGATCTAGCGGTCCGAGAGAAGTGGTAAGGGCATTAATAATATTCGGATCTAAAGTACCAAAAAGAGAGTCTCGATTATCGCAAGCGATAAGTTTTTTCGAAGCGAGAGAGTTAGATTTTAATTCATAAGTGCCATCTTTATTTTTAGTGAAATTTTTACGGAGAACTGATTGATATTTTGGATCTTGACTGGATATTTTTAGCATTTTAGGATTTGTCGCAGTAACTTCTATTCCATAAATGTCACAAGCAGCATTGATATTGGTAAGATTTTGACAAGTATCTTCTTTAGCAAAGAGATTGCCATAGCTATTTTTTGTAAGTTCAGTATCTGATTGATGATCTTTTGTAATTAGATTTTCAGCAAAAGTTTGTGGAGGGGTATTTAATTTATTAAATGAATAATGAGTAAGATGTGAGAATGAATTAAAGATGGAGAAAATGGAATTGCGACTGAATGAGATGGCAAATTTACCCATAATTGAACCAAGAAAAGTATCAGGGTTGGTTATATCTAATGGTGAGGCATTTTTACGATTTAGTGCGGATTCTTCGACATTGGCAATAGTAGTTTGTTGGGCGTAGGCGGTGGCGGTAGCTTTGTCGGCGAGGAGTTGTCCAGAAGTTTCGCGTGCAAGCTTTTTATTGTAGAGTGCTGCTCCTTTGAAAAAATTTTCACCTAGAGGAATGCCTTTAAGAGAATCTGCACTGTTTTCGAACATGGAAGAAGCAATACGAGGAATAAGAGCAGATAAGGCGACAGTAATACTCTGTTGCAAAGCGACGTTGATAACGACACTTTTAGCGAGACTGGCAAAAATAGTTGAAATACCTCCGCCTAATACACCGACGGCAATGCTAATGACAGCACTAGTAGCACGGACCCCACTACAAAGTTTATGAGTAGTGAAAGTAAGGCCTGCTGCAGTTGCAGTAGTAATGAATGCAGATTCGAGAGAATAGTTTCTGGTTTTATTAAGATTTGGAGGAGTAAAAGCGAGCATTGTGGCAGCACCCTCACTTTGCAAAGGTGAGCCGGTGATGTCTTTCTCTTCGCCAGTTTTGGCATCAGTATATTTAGTTGTTACTGATTCATGTAAGATATTAAAAAAGGAAGTTTGAGCAGAGCTACTACCGTAACCAGCAGTAGTTTTGCTAATATTTTCGGCATTATGAATGAAGAGATGGATGGATTTATATAGTTCGGCGGCGGCGATAGCAGTGGAAACTAAATTACCTACACGAAGAACATTACAAGCTAAATTACCAGCACCAGCAGCTCGACCTGCTGTGGAAGATAAAAATTCTTTGGCTTTTACGCGGGTATCACCACTGCTACTATTGATGATATTCTCGCCGGATTTAACTTTTTCTATTATTGGCTTACCATTTTCGTCGAGTTTTTGCTTTTCAGTTACAGTATTTATGCCGACTTTAGTAGTATTGTCGAAAGAATCGAATTCGGTTTGGTGATAATTTTTCTGGTCAATTTTTTCATCGCCAGTTTTTTGATAATTACGATAAAGATTGCGACTAATGCCAAGTCGATTTAAAGCGAAAATAGCGCTCGAATCGAAAAAATTAGCAGTACGCCCACGTTTGGCTCTAGTAAAGGCCTCGCGAAAATTAATATTGGTTTTGTAAGCGTCTTTTAAGGTATTGGAAGTGATTTGTTCGTTTTGAAAAGTTAAAGTATAAGAAGAATCTTCAGTACTAGAAACTAAAATATTTTGCTTTTCAAGACGGCTTTTGAATTTTTCTGGAAAATTACCGCGTTTTCCAGCGAGTAACTCAGAGGTAACGGTGAGGGTATTTTCGGAATAAGCGCCAAACATAGTGTCTGTTGCACGAGTAACGAGTTGTTCTATTTGGTTGCCAAGGGTGGAAAGCATGGAGAAAGTAACAAAAACAAAGATAATGATAGCACCAATAATAACAAGAAGAGGAGAACTTTTTTTGAAATTTTTTAACTTTGAGGATTTTAATGAGGGACGTCCAGAACCATGATAAGAAAAAGACGGAGATTTTAATGAGGTGTTTTCAATAGCAATTTCTTCAGTAGTTTTTAAAAGATTTTTGGCGTTGGAATGGCGCAAAAAACTAGGGCGAATGTCGTTTCTGCCGAAGTAGTCCTTCCCTGCCATAATAAATAAATTATAACAGTTTTATGAGGTATTATAAAGGTTAAGCGTAATGAAGCAATGAGAAAGTTAGTTTTTTGAAGCCGGATTAGTGGTGATGAGTTCTTCTTCAGTTTTTGAGGCAATTACTTGAATATGAATATGGTTTTGACCAGCGAAAAATAGTCCTTGCCCGACTGGAAAACTGGCGAGACGTTTCTTTTCTTCTTCAGTTAATTTAAAAACATCAGATAAAACATCAACTGCTGCAGTAGACTGTTTGAGAAGAAATTGGAGAGATGAGTTATGGACAATGGCTCGACCCATTTTACTACTCATAAAATCTTCAACGTCTTGAGTGACGGTGGTTAAACCAAGATAATATTTACGAGCACGTTTAGCGAGACTAAAGAGGAAGTTGGCAGAATCGTCATATTTCATAAGTTGCCAAGCTTCATCAACGATTAAGATACGCTTGCGTTGGTTGGCACGAACAATGTTCCAGATATGGGAAAGTACGATGTACATAGCGACGGGACGTAACTCGTCTTCAAGATCACGAATATTAAAGACGACCATGGGATTGTTGATATTAATGTTTGATTGTTGTGAGAAAATGCCAGCAAAAGTCCCTGTGGTATATTTGCGAAGGCGTTGTGCAAGCTGTGGCCCTGTACCACCCATGTGAAGAAGGGTGTCGTAAAGATTAATAATAGTGGGAGGAGTAGATTGATGAGTGAGTGGGTCAGAAGTAATTCCGGCACGAGCATAGGTATCAATTAAAGCTTGATCAAGATCGGCTTCT
This sequence comes from uncultured Candidatus Saccharibacteria bacterium, assembly GCA_963545945.1. Classification (GTDB taxonomy): domain Bacteria; phylum Patescibacteriota; class Saccharimonadia; order Saccharimonadales; family Saccharimonadaceae; genus Nanosyncoccus. The sequence goes on from CAUUKA010000002.1 coordinate 22,260, forward strand.
TCGTTGGCGGAAAGAGCAGGAATGACTTGTCCGTTTGAACTAATTTGAGCTCCGCCAAGCATAAGACGGAAAAGTCCATGTAAGGTAACAAGATTAGCGCGTAGAGCGTCGGAAGCATCTTCAGAATCAATTATTTTTGGTAAATCAAAGGGATTAATACGAATGTCGGAATTTAAGGAAAGGCGAACATAAGCTCCACCAACAGCATCACATATTTTTTGATATTCGTTTTCAGGATCGATGATTAAAATTTCAGCACCGAGCATCATACTGCGAAGAGCTTCAAGTTTAACGGTGAAAGATTTACCAGCACCAGATTTAGCAAAGACAACCATATTGGCATTTTCAAGAGTGAAGCGATCAAAAATAACTAGACCGTTATTGTGCATATTGAGACCGTATAGTATGCCACGTTCTTGAGTTAAATCGGCTGAAGTAAAAGGAAAACTGGTTGAAATAGCGCCAGTATTCATGTTGCGACGAATTTGTAGCTGATCGGTGCAAATAGGTGAAGTAGCGTTCATTCCCTGTTCTTGCTGAGAAGTAGCAACTTTTGAGAAAATCATTTGTTGCCCGAAAAGAGTTTCGATTTTATGTTGAACGAAATTTAGCTCATCAAGAGAGTCTGCCCAAAGAGTTACATATAATCCAAAACGGAAAAATTTTTCGGCACCGACCTGAAGCTTATCACGTAGTTCTTCGGCATCTTGGATAGCGGCATCAGTTTCTGGATTTCTAATGCGACCTTTTTCAGAGTCAAGAGCGATATTGGCTTCAAGTTGGGTAACTTTTTTGCGAAGGTTTTTCATGACAATGGTTGTGTCGACAGGATAAATGTAAATAGAGATATCAAGAACTTCGTCGATATTGATTAAAGGAGAGAGCCAGCCAGTGTAAAGAACGCGAGGATAACCATAAACATATAAAGTACGCCCATATTTGGTGCCAAGTCGAAAATAGGAGGAATGAATCTCTATGGAGCTTGGAGAAATTAAATCGCGTAGAGTTGTGATTCCCTGTTCAAAAGCATGCTGTATCTCAGCTTCTTCCATGGATTGGGCTTGAGCAGCTAGTTCTGCAACGCTAGGTTGTTTATTTTTCTTGAACATTTGGTTTCTCTCCTTTTCTTACGTAGGTTGTGGCAAGCTTACTAAAATCGATGAATGGTTCACGAACTGCGGTGTCTGGATTGTTATAACTGTAAAATAACTCGGATAGCTCTTTGGTATTGAGACGAATTGAGTGAATACCAATTTGAAATAATCCAGAGATGATGGCTTCAACACGATTATTGATGACATCGATAGCTTTATTGTAGGTTGTACGATCAATTTTAGTTGTTTTGGACTCTTTATTATTGAAATTGAAAAGATTAGAAAAAATATTTTTAGTTTGGGTGATAGATTTATCATTTTCTTGAGAAGTGTGATATGGGATACAAATGAAAAAGCTTTTATCCATAATATTGGCTTCTTGAGAAAGTACGTCGATAAAATTAATATAATCATCCATTAGAACTCCGAGAAGCATATTGTCAGTGTTGCGACGAATATCGGCGAGTTTTTCTAGATACGGTCCAATGTCGACACGTTGCGAACGGATCATAACTTGAATTGGAAAGCTAATGGAGTTCAAAAAGCCCTGATAAGCATATTCTATTGCTTCACGCTCAGTTTCAGACATGAGATCAAAATTGATAGACTTGCAAGCAACGACGGCGCGAAAAGAACCGTCCTTCATAATGACAAGTCCATCTCGAAGCTCAGAGATAAGCAAGGTTGATTGAGTTGAATTGATATTATCGGAGACAGAAATGGTATTGTTGATTGGGATATCAGGTAAAGATTTATAAGCATTTTGAGGATTAGCTATTGGTGGTTGTGGGGATGGTTGTTGTGGGTTCATTTCTCTCCTTGTTCTTTTGGACTAAAGATTGGTTTTGGTTGATCAATAAAGATTTCGTTTGCGTTTTGTAAATTTGGGGATGATTGAAAATTTGAAGATTGATTAGAGAAAGGAGTATAAGGTTGGACTGGAAGTGATGGTAAAGCTTGATCTACTGATGTTTGACTGGATTGTTGAAGACGATTAGCTTGATTAGCAATGGTTTGAATAGAAAAATCAGAGGAATTAGCTAAATTGAGCATTTGTCGAGCGACTTGATTGGATTGTTGTGTTATAGGTGCTTGAGGAGATTCAGCTATAAGATTTTCATTGCGATTAATGGCGGTTCGCATTTGAGAAATTAGCTCTTGATGACGATTTTGTTGTTCGGTATTAATGATACGATCAATAACTGGATTATCGGCTTCAAGAATGTCTTGAATTTCATCAGCCTCGGCGGCGTACTCTTCTTTCATTAAAGTGTTTTCTCCACGGATTGCATGACCTTCGGTATCAATGAGGTTGGCAAGAAAACTTAATCTTTGAGAGGCTTCATTTTCGGTAATATTGCGCACGCGTGACTTTTCAGTTTGTTTTGGGGCAGTGATTAAAATAGTACTTTCGCGTTGTCCTGGGATCCAAAAACGTTTACGTGGTTTGAGATGAAAACTAATTATGGCAGATAAATAAGTTTCCATAGGTTGATCTTTTTTGATAGGAAGAGCAAGAATGATGAAAAAGAGGATGAGAGGTAGTGGGATAATACCGAGTAATGGAAAAACTTGAAAAAGTCCCCATGCGCCAGCAACACCACCGGCGGCGATGAGAAGATATATAAACTGACGGAAAGTAAATGGTCCGATGAGTTTATCTTCGGCCTCAACATCTTGAGGAACTTTATATTGAGCCATATTATATATTTTACCATATATGATATAGCGAACGGTTCAAAATGTTTTTGTTTAATCAATTTTACTATTCAAGATTTGTAAAATAAATTGAGGAGCTTTAACTGCGTTGTTTTTTGTTTCTATTGCGATTGCGATTTTGGTTATTATTGCGTCTTTGGTTATTTTGTTGGAGGAATTTTTCACGTTTCTCGTCGAGACGAAGAACTTTGTAGACCTTGTCTTTCATGAGATCAAGATTCATATTACTATCAACAAGACGGTTGACTTGACGATCAAGTTTACTGCGCAATGTATCATGGGCAAATTCGGTAGCATCTTTGAATGCTTGATCGTTTTCTGAAAGCTGAGAAAGGTCAATTCCATGATTATGTGCGTAGTCTAAACGATAACGCTGGACTAAACCATCCCAAGTATCAGTTTTGATATTGATAAGATTATTAGGAGTGAGTCCAGTTAGGTATTTGTCTATAACCCATTCAGAAACTTCATGATCAATATCGCCTTCTATGGTGCCACGTTTGAGGTTTTCTTTCCATGAACCAGTAATAGAATCGTATTTGAGGCCAGTCATATGTCCAACCATGGCACGAATTTGTTCGGAGCCTGAAGAGAAAGTTGGAAGAGCTGAAATCATTTGTGGAAGCATGGCATTTTCGATAGCAATTTTACGTTGTTTAATTTCTTCAGCAGATAGTCCATTGGCAGAATTGATTTGATTGGTGAAGGCATCATTAACACCAAAGGCGGTACGTTCAATTCCGTTGAGCCTTGTACCTTCAAGACCAGTTGCCATAGTAATTTTGGTAGTATAAGCGGGGTTTTCATTGTATTGTTGTTGATATTTATCTTCGATTTTACCGAGAACGTATTGTTCAGCAGTGATTTCTCGAGTTTTTCGTTCCCCACTGGTGTATCGCCAAGTTTCCATATTGATAAACTTGCCGAATCTGGCTAGGCTTGGGGCTAAATCTTTCATACTTAATAAATCCATAGCGAGAGCATTGGCAGAATCTTCGCCTAATTTAACGGCACCGGAATTGAAGTACTCAGTAAGACGTTTCGCAATTTGATCAAAATCTCCACGTTTGCCAAGAACATGATTAGAGGCAATAATTCCATCGATGTCGTGATGTTTGAGCATATCATCATATTGACGAAGAACTTCTTTGGTTACTTGCTTGCTCATATAGGATTCATAGCGTTTCATATTGCCAGCACGATAAGATTCGTTGCGACTGTAAGCATCGCCAATAACGTTAACAAAGGCTTGATTGGCATTCTTTCTGCCTTCTTCAGTAAGTTGGTTGATGTCGTAGGCGGCGGTGCCGGCAGCGGCTTTAACGAAACGATCGTAAGCGTTTCTGTCTTTCAGCTCTCCTGTTAATTCATCGCGTTCAGCAGCTTTCATGACAGTTTCATTATAGTAATTATCGTCTGCTTCATCGTTTCTGGCTTTGGCGTCGAGTGCAGTACGGTAATTTAAATAATGATTCCCCATGCGAGTGGCAGTTTTAGTTGCACGCCCTTTAGTAATTTTATTCTCTTTAAGGTAATCGTTGAGACTGCCAAGGGCATTTTCAGTGCGAACATCGTCTCCCATATTGCGAAGCCCAATTTCTCGAGCTTCAGATTCAGCATCAAGAAACTTATTAGATTTACGAAATGGAAGTTGAGTATAAATTGGTTGATCGTTTTTGTCATAGCCAACGATTCTACTATTACGACGTAAGGCGTTAAGGTGTTCGTTAGTCAGGCCTGAAAGAGTTTTTTCAGCTTGATCCATGCGGAACTTTAGTTCAGCTTGTTGTTTGTGGCTAAAAGCACGTAATGAACTGCCAGAAAACGGAATGAAAGGCTTTCGCATGCTATCCGCAAGGTGTTTATTGCGAGCAAGATCTTTGTATGGATCAATGGTTGTTTTGAGTTTTGCATTGGCTTTATCGCCGATCTGACTAAGTTTACTACTAATGTTCCCCAAGACACTGTCGGACATTTTCATGAGTTTGATGGAGAAAAATAGTGGGAAAACTTGAATCGCTAGACCAAGAATGACGCCTAAAGTGGAGTTGGCACTTGAAATGAAAATCCAGCCAGCAATTTTGGACGCGCCAAAAAGAAGAGCAAAAAGCGGATAGAAAAAAAACATTTGTGAAAAAATCTTCTGCCATTTACGATACCATCCTTCGGTGTTTGGAAGAAGTGAAGCCACAAAGGCTAGAGGCGAAACGGCAATTAATAGAATAATAACAGCGTGACGGAGAGAGATTGTAAGTAGACCAGTGGCGACAGCAATAAAACCACTGAAAATCACAGGGATGATAGTAAAGAGAAGCGCCATTGGACCGCCAGATAAACCGACAGCAAAACTGCCAATAATACCACCGGCAGAAATAGTGGAAAAAATACTATAAAAATCAATTGGTTGTCCGCCAGCTAGGAAGTCGGCTGGGACGGCAGATTGGGCGATATTGGCAAGAAAATCGTAGAGAGATTTACCGATAATATTGCTTGCATCTACTGCAAGGACACAGAAAAGATAGCTAAGATTGACAAGAATAGCAGAGACAATGAGCTTTGGTAGAAGGCGCTTAATGCCATAGTTGGTGATACCGAGACCAGTAACTTGAGAATAAATGACGATCATTAAAAATAGCATAAAGATGATATTTGTAATATTGCGAACGTAAACCCAGATAGTAAACACTGGCGAGTTCTCTTCAGTGCTGATCGGTTTAATGACGAGAAAGTCTTCAATTAAATGATAAAGAGTGTCAATTCCCTTAGAAATAAAAGCGGTAGCTGGACAAATGATTGGAGCCATGCCGCCCACTTGACTATAACAAGTTGGAGGATTTGAATCTTCAGTCTTCTCTGCTGATTGTTCGGAAGTAGTGGTAGTATTAGTTGTTTTCTGAGTATTGTTAGAGGTTGAGTTTTGAGAATTAGTAGAGGTTTCAGTGGCAGGTGTTGATGTAGGAACTGCGAATACTTGATTGGAAGAAATAAATGAAGTAGTAGCCAAAATAACCCCAATTAATGGAATAAGCAATGCTTTTTTTAGCTTATTGATTAACTTCATAATAAAAACTCAATAAATTTGTCCTATTATAGCATACGTAAGCGAAATCGTCAACTAGATTATATCTATATAATACAGAAAATTATATATTGATTATGTTTTAATATGTTTATGGTTTTAATTTTTAATGCAAATAATTGATGTATAGGGGTTAAGAAATGGAGGCATAAAGTGGTAAAAACTGGATGAAGTGAAATAAATATGTTATTATCGGGCTATGAAGAAGTTTTTAGTGAGCATCTTGGTGGTTGTTTTGGGTATAACGGCTTTTAGTTCAGTGAGATCTGAAGCGGTTTTGGCAACAGCTGAGACGATTCCTGCTGGTCCTACCAGTGGTAGCGGAGATGATAAATGCAACCGTATTATTTTTCTAGGACTTAGGCCTTGGTATATGGGCTTAGCTGAAGAGGTGCCGGTTGAAAACGGTGTTTCGGGAAAAACGAGTACCTGTGTGATTAAAACGCCAAAAAAAGGTGGTGGAGCGTTAGATGATAAAGGTGATGATTTGGCAAAATTTGTGTGGACGATTATTTTGAATATTTCAACAGATATAGCCATTTTGACGGGTTATGTTGCATTGGGCTTTATTATTTTTGGAGGGTATAAATATATTACTTCTGCAGGAGAACCTGGACAGGTAGCGATAGCAAAGAAAACAATTACAAATGCGGTGATCGGTTTGGTGATTGCATTGTTGGCGACGGTGATAACTAATACAATTTTAGTGATAATAAGAGGAGCTACGAAATAATGGACTGGCGAATTGTGAACAAAATCGGGAAAATAGATGATGCTATTCAAAAAATTCCAAAAAATACGAATATCAGCGTAGTGAGTATTTTGAATTGGATTTATGCACTGATGGGGCTTTTGACGGCGGGATATATTGTTTTTGGAGCGGTGAAATATGTTTTGTCTCAGGGTGATCCTGGGAAAATTAAGGAAGCAAGCCAAGCTATTACTTATGCAGTGGTTGGATTGATAGTAGTTTTGGTGGCAGCGGGGATAACTAATTTTATTGCGGGAGGGGTCTTATGAGGCGAACAATAACAGGAATATTGAGTGTGTTATTGATGACAATTGGTATTTCTGGAGGAATTTTGAGTAATTCGGTATTTGCGGATGAAATGAACTCGATATGTGATCGTCCTGGAGAAGTAGACCCAGCTTTATTTGAAGCAGCGGGTTGTAACGCAAAAACGACGGTAATAAAAAACATAATTAAAGGTATTCATACTGTAATTGGTTCGGTGGCTTTGATTGCGATAATTATGATTGTGTTTGCTGGACAGCGTTTTTTGGTTGCGAATGGCGATCCTGGGAAAATTAAAGCTGCGAAAGACATGATTCTTTACGCAGTAGTTGCCGTAATAGTGGCGTTGTTGGCTTTTGCGATTACGAATTTTATAGCAGGTATTGTACAGTCGAACGCAAATCTAAATATAAGGAGTTAAACACTTGCTATTTATTGAATGGTATGATATAATATAGGTAAGTAAATAAAATAAGGAAATTAAGAGATGACAATTTCTAATAAAATTAAAACTTTAGTTGTGGGTGGCATAGCTGTGATTAGTACAGCGCTGAAAGCTGGTGTCGCTTCGGCAGTAACTGTATACTGTCCTGATGGAAAAGAAGCTCCTGGTGGGAATATAGGTAACTGTAAGGGTATTAAGGATAACGGTAATGCTAATGTTGATTTAATGAAGACCGTTAATACTATAATTAATGTAATCATAGGTGTTATTGGCTTTGTTGCAGTAGTAATGATTATCTACGGTGGTATCCAATATACAACTTCAGCTGGTGATAGCGGAAAAGTAAAAAATGCAAAAAATACAATTCTCTATGGAATCGTTGGTCTTGTTGTTGCTCTTCTAGCATTTGCAATCGTAAGCTTTGTTTTAAGCTCAATTAGATAATGAAAATTAATAAAAAATCCCCCATATAGGGGATTTTTTGATATATGATAAAATAGAACTAAAGGAAGAGGAGATATATGAAACAAATAAAAAAAATGATTGTTAGTGCGTTGTTAATTGCGATTTTAGGATATTTTAATATTCCATCAAGTTTTGCGGCTATTAAATGTCCAGATGGTTCAAATCGAAAAGAAGCAGAGACGTTGGCACAATGTAATGTCCCAGAAGATAATAGTTTAATGCCAACAATAAGTACCTTACTTAGTGTTATGGTTGGGATATTAGGAGTTGTTGCAGTAATAGTAATTATTTACGGTGGATCTCAATATGTATTGTCAGCTGGAGAAACTAATAAAATCAAAAAGGCAAAAGACACGATTCTCTATGGAATTGTAGGGCTTGTTATTTCTTTTCTAGCATTTGCAATTGTAAGTTTTGTGATTAGTGCAATTAAGTAAATAAAAATAAAAAATCCCCCGTATGGGGGATTTTTTGAGTCTTAGGAGAAATGTGCTGACATTTTTATGTTTATATTTCTTATGCTGGAAGATAAAAAGATTTTTAAATATAATAAAAGTATCTAAACTTAGCTAAAAAAGAAGAAAACCTCCTTTTCTGGGAGATTTTCTTTTTCGGATCGGTAACGATTTATAGTACTGGAATGACTTTTGGACGTTCAGTTTCTTCTTTTTCGAAAGTGATAGTAAGAACGCCGTCTTTTAGTTCTGCTCGGACGCTTCCCTCATCTTCACGAACTTGTACTGGCAAAGCAATTGTACGAGAAAACTCTCCCCAATAGCATTCTTGAATATGCCAACGAGTAGTTTGTTCATCTTCGCCACCACTAAGAACGCCAGCGATGGTTAAGATATTGTCGGATACTGTTACTTCAAGGTCATTTTTAGAAATGCCAGCTGTACGAGCTTTTACTACTAAATGATCTGCCGTTTCGTATACATCTACGGCTAATTGTCCCGGAAAATCTTCCGGTTCATCCCACTCTTCTGGTTCTTCTGGAACATCAATAGGGGCGATATTTTTAGCGGTAGGCTCTTCTTCAGGAGCATCCTCTAAAAATGCGGCAGCTAATTCATCTTCCATAAGCATGTCATCGTTATTTGAACGAGCCATTTGCTTTTCCTCCACATTTAACTATTGTTATGTTTATTATAAGAGCGGTTATGTTAAAATGCAAGGATTTTAATGAAAAAACAAGTAAAAATTACAACATTTGCTAGGATACTTGAGATAATTTACCCCTGTTATTGCCAGAGTTGCGGAAAAAGAGGAGAGGCTTTTTGTGAGTGTTGTTTTAATTACAACAGTCGAAAAAATCCATGTTTTTGCAGTACTGAGGTTGAAGGATTTGAGCGAATTTTTGTTTGTGGGCTAAGAGAAGGAATAATTAAAGAGATGATAGCGGAATATAAGTTTTATTCAAGAAGATATTTGGCTGAAGTTTTTGCAAAAATGATTTGTGAATGCTTAGAAAGATTTGATAGTGAAAGCCATTTTCTAATAGTTCCACTGCCGACAATTCGAAAACATATAAGAGAGCGAGGTTTTGACCATATTTTGGAAATTTGCAAAATAGTTGATGAAATGAGAAGTGAGGAAATCATCCAATTATTAGAAAGAAGAAACAATACGGTGCAGGTTGGAAAAAATAGCGAAGAAAGAATGAAGCAGGCGGAAGAGGCATATGTGATAACTAAACAAAAAATAGAGGTTTCTATGGATGCGAAGATTTTATTGGTGGATGATGTATGGACGACAGGCGCATCAATGAAAGCGGCAAGAAAAGTTTTGAGCGATTACGGATTTAAGAATATATACGGAATAGTAATTGCGAAAAATGACAGCTATGATTTCTCTTAATTCTAAGAGGTATTAATAAAAAATTAGTTGTTGACGCCAACAACAGAAGTAATAACGAAATTGACGATGGCGTAAGCTAAAAGCGAAATAATGAGGCCAATAATAGCGTAAAGAATGGTATTTTTAGCGTCGGTTACTTTCTTGCTGTCGCCACCAGACAAAATATAGCGAAGACCGCCATAAACTAACATAATAACAGATATAAGACCGACAATAAGAAGAACGGTATTGGTGATTCTGCCAAAGACACCATTATTGCCAACTAAATTGGCTGGCATGCCTTCAGCACGAGCTAATCCAGCTCCTTCTTCGACGGTGGTTAAAGCCATAGCCTTGCCAGTCCAAAGGCAAAGAACGGCTCCGAAGCCTGTTAAAGCTTGGGTAATATTTTTTGTAACTTTTTTCATAAAAATAGATATTCTCGCGTTTAAAATGTTATATACATTGTATGAAATTTTATAAAATTAGTCAAATCTTTTGAAACTTAAAACAGTAATGAACGGGGGATAAAAAATATTAAGATAATTTAGGGGCTTTACGCATTCATGAAAGGTGGTAATAGCGTGAGAAATGATTAGCTTTTTGGCTAAGGTTTTTTTAGAGGTACGGGTATTAATTGGCAATAATGTCTTATTATCTGGAGTAATAATTCCCTTGGAGCTTCGCCAAAGACGATTAAGAAGAGGTGGGACTATTCCGCCATGCATATGCCCAGAAATTAACCAGTCATATTCTTTGAAATATTCTTGGATTTCAGGTTCAGAAAGGAACAGAGGGGCGTGGATGAGGGCAAATTTTAATTTGTCGGAAGGAAGATCGTTAAATGGTGAAAAAGTATTAGTATTTGAGTTTTGATCTGTGGGACGATGGTCGAGTGTAATATTTGTTTGGTTTAAAGGAGATAGTTTTTGGCTATGAAGGGATTTGAGCTCTCGGATTAATTCTGGATAATTCTCATGATAACGAGAAAGGTTTTTGGGATTTGCTTTAAGGTTGGAGGTTGAAGACTTTTTTGAAAGATGATAATAGACTGGTTGTTGAGTAAAACCGAGAACAAAAATATTTTCATCTTCATAAATAGCGTTATCGAGAAGAAAGACGTTTTCAAGAGTGTTAATGATTTGAATTAGACGAGTATTTTTATAATTACGCCAGGTTTGATCTTTATAATTAGTACTATTTTTTCGAGGAACTTTTCTGTAAAAATCATGATTCCCTAAAGAGATGATGACAGTAGCATAAGTAGCTAGGGATTTCAAAAAATTGAGGAGACGAATTTCTTCTTTAGGGTCAAAAATCATTTCATTGCTATCAATTAAATCTCCTGGAACAAAAATATAGTCGGGAGTAAGAGATTTTAATTTTTGAGAAATATGGCTAAGATGGCGGTTGGTCAAAAGATAGCTAAAATGGATATCTGAAGCGATACAGATTTTTGGAGTAGTGGTCGTTGAAGCTAGGGATAAATGTTCGACTTGAAAACGCAAAATAATTACTCCGAAATTGGTTTTTTGAGGATTTTGAGAATTTCTGCCATGGCTGTATAGTTTGCAAAAATGCGTTTTGGCTTCTTCGAAGAGGCAACAAGTTTATTAAGAGCCTTATGAAGATTTAATTCAATATATTTAGCCTTAACGTGATCTTTTTTGAGATAAGTAACAAGACGGATGGCGCATTCTCCACCTACGACGGCGACGGTTTTGAGTGGTCGAAAATTAACTTTATCGAGCCAAGAAATGTCTATGCCGTCCGCGACATGATTATTGATTGCAACAAGATAATCATATTTATCATTGGCAAATGAAGCAATACTGAGCTGAAATGAGGCAGGATTTTTGATGAGAAAAAGTTCAAATTCTTGTCCATGATAGAGATATTTTTCGCCACGTCCACGAGCGGAGCTGATATTTGCGAGTGTAGAAACTAGAGCTTGATCATCGGTATCTGGAAAAATGGTTTTGACGAGAGTAAGTGCGGCAGCGGAGTTTAGAGCATTGTAATTCCCTTTTAGATGCAAATCTACAGAATAATTTTTGTGGTTTATTCTAAAAACAGCGCGTTTCTCTGCGTATTTTTCTAAAGTTACAATGGAATCAAGGTTATTTTGTCGAAGAGTTGATTGGTCTTCGGTGAGAAAAGTGGTTCGGAGTTTTTTATTAAGTCCAAAATAGCGAATATCAAGAGATTGATTAGGGGATTCAAAAGTGGAGAGAAGAGGATCTTCACGATTGATAATTGTAGCTTTTTTAGTTTTTTGAGCGAGAGAGATTAAGAGTTCGGCAATGTTTTTAGTGCTACCAAAGCGATCGAGTTGATCTTCGGAAACGTTTAATAAAACAGAGTAATTAATAGGAATAATTTCGGCAAATTTTTTTGAATGCGCTTCATCTAATTCAAGTACGGCGATATCATAATCAAATTTTCCAGAAAACTTGATTTTGTCGACAAGAGAGGCGAGGATTCCACGGACGAAGTTTGAGCCAGAGTCATTGGTGAAAACTTTTAACCCTTGAGCTTGAAGTAATTCGGTAATAATTTTTGTAGTGGTGGTTTTACCATTAGTGCCAGAAACAACGACAACTCCATAAGGTAGTTCTGAAAGAGTATTTTTTAGAATGTCGGGATTGACTTTTTCAATGATTAGCCCTGGTAAAGCAGATCCGCCACCTCTAATTTTGCAGATTAAATTTGTGGTTTTACCAAGAATAATTGTGCCAAATGTCTTTATCATAGAAGTAATTATAACATTTTAGTAGCTAATAAGAGGAGATAAAATAAAAGAGTTTGATGTATAATCAATTTATGGAAAAAGGTAATGATTTTTTATCGCGAATGGATATGAAAACTGAAAGAAAAATCCAACCAAGAAGGAAGATGTCTAAGATTTTAATTTTTGGAATATTGGGAATAGTATTGTTGATGGTAATTGGGACTGCGGGATTTTTTATGCTAAATCGTGGTAAGAAAGACTTAAAAAAGACGGATAGCCAAAAACAGACAACACCAAAAACAGAGATTTTATCAGAAATTTTGGAACGAGATAAAAAGAGAGAGGATGATTTGAGGGATTTTTCTAGGGCGGTCTCGAGCTTTCAGATGAATAATAGAGGAAGATTACCTGGTGATAGTGTTGAGGAGTGGAAAAAATTTATTAATAACTATATTAAAAATGGATTACATGACGGTGCGACGGGAGAGGAGTATGTAATGTCTGGTATCTGTAAGTTTAGCGAATCTTGTATAAAATTAGATGAAATGACTTGGGAGAAAAATAAAAGACAATTATATATTGTGTATAACGCAGATTGCAATGGAAGAGATTATGATGATGTTTTGGTTGCTAGTACTCGAGGAAGACAAGTTGTGATGCTGACAATTTTGGAAAGTGGAAAATTTCTTTGCGCTTCAAATAGGTAAAATTATTTAATTTTTTTGCGAAGAGCTTTGATTTTTAAAAGGATATTATTGGTCTCTTCGGAATTGTCATCGAGTGAGTCAAGTGATGAGATTAAAGTTTCGATTTCTTTTTTAATTTTAAGATTATTGTAGCGCTTTAAGAGATCTTTAACGGACTTTTGAAGAGTGTCGTGATCTAAATTGGCAAAATCATGTTCGTAAATAAGTTCTAATTCAGCAAGATGAGTGCTGTCTTCAGGAATAGCGAGATTGATGCTGTTACCTGCTTCGCCACCATAAACAAGTATTGCCTCAAGAAATGATTCGGTAGTTTCTAATTGTTGATCAAGTTCGGATTTAAAATTTGTTGAATCTAGAGAAGATTTTATCGGTTTTAATCGAGAAGAGCTTGTTGGGATTTTCTTTTCGAGAAGATCTGAAACGGAAACATTAAGTTTATCTGCTGTAGCTTGGAGATAGTGTTTTCTTTCGATAATATCTGGAATTTTTTGAATGAGTTTTAGAGCAATATCGGAATAAGTCTTTTTGCCTGGTCCAGAGGTTAAATCGAGACTAAGAGCATATTTTTCTAAAAGCCAATCAATGGCGGGGATGCATTCATTAACACAAGTTTGCCAAAGTTTAGGATCCTTTCGAATTAATTCATCTGGGTCTTTAGCTCCGTGATAACTGGAGATAATTTTGAGAGAGATGCCAAGATCATTCGCAAGATCAACGGCGCGTTCGGTGGCTTTGATACCAGCAGAATCGCTGTCATAGGCCAGACGGACATCTTCGGTTAAACGAGATATGGTTCGAAGATGATTCTCGGTCATGGCAGTACCGGAAGTAGCAACGGCTTCTTTAATTCCGGCTTGGTGGGAAGAAATAATATCCATGTTTCCCTCAGCGATAATAGCAAAATTAGAACGACGAATTGCCTCACGAGCGTGAGAAAGTCCAAAAATAAAGCGACTTTTATTAAAGAGTAAAGTTTCGGGAGTGTTGAGATATTTTGGTTCACCTTGATTGATGATTCGACCTGTAAACCCGATAACGTTTTTTTGATTGTCAAAAAAAGGAATCATCAATCGTCCGCGAAAAAGATCACCACGGTATTGATTAAGAAGACCAGCGTCACGAATAATGTCAAGTTGGAAGCCTTTTGATTTGAGGAAATTAGTGAGAAAATCTTTACCATTTGGGGCGTATCCGATGCGAAAATCTGTGACAGTTTGACGATCGAGATTGCGTTGATAAAAGGCGTATTCGCAGACAGGTTTATTTTTGCTGAGACAATATTGGTAATATTTGCAAGCAAGTTCAAGAACAGCTTTGATTTTCTGTTTTTTGATAAGATTTTCTTGATCGTTGTTGGAGTATTTTCTTAATTCAACGCCAGCTTTTTCAGCTAGTCGTTCGAGAGCTTCACGAAAAGTAATTCCTTCAACTTCCATAAGAAATGTAAAAATATCACCACCTTTATTAGCGGAAAAATCATGCCAAATACCTTTGTCAGGAGAGACCATAAAACTTGGAGTTTTGTCAACGCCCCAAGGAGAGTGTCCTTTAAGATTTCTGCCAGAACGTTTTAATTCGAGGTATTGTCCCACAACATCTTCGATTGGTAGACGAGCCTTAATTTCCTCTTTTACATCTTGCATATTTAGTTATATTATAGCATGTCGTATCTGTTAAATCTGACTAATGTTTTTGATAAAAATATGAAAAAAGGATATGGTACAATAAGATTATGGATAAAATGGCTTATTTGCAACAGATTGCATCCGAGAGAAATAATCAGGGACAACAAACGTCAAATAAAAATAAGATATTTTTGAAGTTTTTGAATAAAAAGATAATAATTGGAGTGATAGCTGTTATAGGAGTAATTATAGCGATTAATTCAATAGTTAAACACAGTTCCCTATCAAAAATAGACAAAAAAGATCAAAATTTGATTGTCAAAAGTTACTACGCGGCACATTATTTGGCAGATAAAAGTTTAGATAATTACGTGGATATGATAAAAAATTCTGATATTCGAAATATGTCGGCATCGCTCAAGAGTGTTTTGAATGAGATATTGGTGAATGGTAGAGATTTGCTAGCCAATGAGTATGGGGTAGGCGTGGGTGAATTGGAATCAGGAGAAATAGCTTCAACTGAACTTGCAACAAATGAAAAATTGAACACAGTATTAGAGGAAGGAAGACTTAATGGGATTTTGGATAGAACTTTTGTGCGAGAAATGACAATGCAAATTGCCTACTTAATCTCTTATCAATCTGAGTGTAGCGAGAGGACGAAAAATGAAAAAGTGAAAACTTTTGTAATAAAGGTGGAAAGTAATTTGCAAAATCTATATAATCAATTTCATAGTTTTAAGAGCCTAGCAATATAAGGAGCAAAAATGGATGAGGAAATAGTGCAGTGGGAAGCGGAAGAGTATATAAGGCGAGATAAAAATGTCGGTTGGTATTTTGGTTTGGCTGGAGTTGGAATAGCATTAGTGGCACTTTCGATTTGGTTGAGATGGTGGAGTTTTACAGGTTTAATTGTGGTGTCGATAATAACATTGATTAGTTATAGTTTGAGACCGCCAAGAAAAATAAATTATAAAATTTCTAGACAAGGCTTGAGCGAGGGTGAAAAAATATACCGATTCGAAGACTTTAAGTCTTTTGGTATATTACAAGATGATACTAATTTTGCAATTGTAATGACGCCACGCAAGAGATTTTTGCCAGCAGTAACGGTTTACTTTCCAAAAGAAAAAGGAGAAAAGATTGTAGATATGTTTGGCGCAAGATTGCCGATGGAGACAGTGAAACTTGATATTGTAGATAAAATTGTAAGAAAATTAAGAATCTGAAAAATAAAATAGCTAGTTTTGTAAAACAAAAAACTTATGCTATGATTGAGACAATATTGAATAAAAATAATAGAAAGAGGTGGGATGGATTTGGGTCAAACAAATAACGACGATCTACAAAATGCAATCAATGGAATTGTAGGGAGAGAAAATAACGTGAATAATGAAAATAGCATAGAGTCAGCGTTTGTTGCTCCGCCAATACCACCTACACCGGCTATACCATCAATACCAGAACTAAATAATGATTTAGGAGTGCCAGAGTTAAATATGACGGAAACGCCGAAAGTAGATGGTGATTTGGAAAAAACTAAAAATGAAATGATAAAGGAACTGTTGCCGTTGATTGACAAAGTAGAACTTCCAGCAGAAAAGAAGTTTGAATTTTATAAACAAATTATTGAAAAAGAACATAATAAAGAAATAGTGCCGGCTGCTTATCGCGCCGTAAAAGAAATTACAGACGAGAAAAATAAAGCAGAAGCATTGCTGTATTTAATTAATGAAACAGATAAATAATTAAAATAAATAAAAATATAGCTACAGATTTTGAAGCCTGTAGCTATATTTTTTTACGGTAGAAAATTAATACATTCCACCCATATCGTCGGCTGAAGCGGTTTTTTCTTCTGGAACTTCTACGATTAGAGCACCCATAGTAATTGCAGTAGATGCAATAGAAATGGCACTTTGGACTGCTTCGCGAGTAACGCGAGTTGGATCGATAATACCAATCTTTTTCATATCCTGAAGTCCTTTTTCTGGATTCATTACATTAATACCAAAACCAGTTTTAGCTTTTTCAATTTCAGCGAGAAGAGCTTGAGAGTTAAGCCCAGCATTTTCTAGAATGTGAAGTAGAGGTGCTTTAAGAGCGTTTTTAACGATTTTAGTACCATTGTCATTTCCCGTTAATTCGTTGGCGAGATTTACGAGGGTTACACCTCCACCAGCAACGATTCCCTCAGAGAGAGCGGCTTTAGTAGCGGATACAGCATCATCAACCCGATATTTTTTCTCATCGATTTCTGGTTCGGTGGCTCCGCCAACTTTGATGACGGCAACTTTACCAGAAAGAGCGGCGATGCGTTTGTCAAATTCACCTTTTTCATAATCAGAAGTGGAGAGATTTTTCTGAGATTCAATTAATTTAATACGGTCTTTGACAGAGGTATTTGAACCGGAACCTTTGATAATTGTGGAGTTGTCTTTTGTGGCAATGATTTTTGCGGCACTACCAAGAACTTCAAGTCCAGATTCTTCTAGCTTCATTCCCTTGTCTTCGGATACTACAGTAGCATCGGTGAGAACAGCAATATCTTCCATAATTTCTTTGCGACGATCACCAAAAGCTGGAGCTTTTAAGACGATGGTGTTAAAGACACCTTTAAGTTTATTGAGTACGAGAAGCGAAAGTGCTTCGCCCGAAACTTCTTCAGCAATGATGACAAGGTCTTTTTTACCAGAACCGGCGACTTTTTCAAGAAGTGGAAGAATATCATTTGCCGAAGTAAGCTTTTTATCGGTGAGAAGAATTAGAGGTTTATCCATAATAGCTTCTTGACGATTAACGTCGGTGACGAAAAATGGTGAGGCAAATCCTTTATCATAGTTGAAGCCTTCGACAATTTCTTTTTCCATTTCAAGACTTTGTCCAGCTTCAACTGTAACGACACCATCTTTGCCAATTTTAGAAATAACATCAGCAATCAATTGTCCAATTTCTTGATCACCAGCAGAAATAGTAGCAACTTCAGCGACTTTTTTATCGTCGCCATCAATTTTCTCTGATAGATTGTCAATCTTTTTAACAAGATCAACGCCTACTTTTTCAATATCTTTTCTTAGCTCCATTGGATTAACTCCTGCGGCAATGAGCTTATTGGCTTCATTCAAGATATTGTAAGTTAAGACAGTGACGGTTGTTGTGCCGTCGCCGGCAACTTTATTGAGTTTTTGAGCGACAGTTTTGATGAGGTTAGCGCCAACTTTTTCGCCAAGATTTTCTTTAGTTGATCCAAGATCTACAGCTTCTGCAACAGTTACACCGTCATGAGTGATGACTGGGGCTCCGTAGGTTTTTTCAATAATAACGTTTTTACCTTTTGGCCCATAGGTAACTTTTACGGCGTCGTAGAGCTTTTTAGCGCCAGAGAGAACTTTGTCTCTAGCGGTTGATTCGTAAAAAATTTCTTTCATGATTTCCTTTCAAGATTAAATAAAATAAAGTTAAAGAGTTGCTAAGACGTCTTTTTCTTCAACAATAATATATTCGATTTGTGCAATTTTAACGTTGGTAGTTGAGTATTCTTTATAGATAATTTTGTCACCAGATTTAATGTTTTTGACATCTGGTCCAACGGATTCTACGATAGCATAGGCGACTTCTTCTTTATTAGAATTAGGAAGAAGAAGTCCGGATGCAGTTTTTTCTGCTGGCTTTTCTTTGGTAGCGACGACACGATTCGTCAGAGGTTTTAACTTCATAATTACTCCTAATTAAGTGTTTATATTGTTATTGTAGCACATGAATTAGCACTGTCAATGGTTGAGTGCTAATTTTGAAATAAATAAGGATGAGGTATACTAGATTTATGTGGGATAAACTGAAAAAGAATTTTATAAAATATAGAGAAATAGTACTTTATGCTTTATTTGGGGGTTTAACTACGATAATAAATATTGCTTTATATTATATTGCAACAAGATGGTTTAGTATCAATGTACTTAGTGCGACGATAATTTCTTGGTTTTTTTCGGTATTTTTTGCATATATCACCAATCGTAAATGGGTATTTTCGAGTAAAGAAAAAACATTGATGGGGATAATAGGTGAGATGATGAGATTTTTTGGATGTAGAATTGCGTCAGGAATAATAGATTGGGGAGGA
The DNA here is from genome assembly GCA_963545945.1 of uncultured Candidatus Saccharibacteria bacterium. Taxonomy (GTDB): domain Bacteria; phylum Patescibacteriota; class Saccharimonadia; order Saccharimonadales; family Saccharimonadaceae; genus Nanosyncoccus. The sequence continues at coordinate 41,096 of CAUUKA010000002.1, forward strand.
ATGTGGTTTTTTATCGAAATCGTCGGGATGAATGATATGATAATGAAAATTTTGATGAATATATTGGTGGTTGTTTTCAATTTTATGGCTTCAAAAATAGTAATTTTTAAGAAGGTTTGAAAGTTAAAGGGGGGTATGCTATAGTGAAAAAAAGTGAGGATGAGATATGACAGAAGAAAAACCTAATATTGCGGAGATTTATAGTCGCCAAAATGCTGACGAAGATTTTGGGATTAATCAGAAAAAAATAGAGAATGTCAATAATAAGGAAAAAAATCGAGTAAAGAAAAAAACTGGAAAAAGAAAAGTATCGATTAATCGAGCAAAGGCGAAATTTTTTGATTTATATTATGGCCATCCAGCAAGAGATATGCGTTTAATTTGCGTAACTGGAACAACCGGAAAAACAACAGTGGCACATTTTATTCATCAAATCTTAAGGGAAAAAGGTGAAAGAGTGGCGGTTTTGGCTTCGGAAGATGAGATTAAAATAGGAATTTTGCACAAATTTTTAAGTGATGCGTGGAAAGCGGGAGTAAAATACGTAATTGTTACTGCGCCGATGGATTCTTTGGCGAAGGATATTTTTGCAGGTCTGAAAATACATATCGCGATAGCAACGAATTATGTTCCAACAAAATTAAACGATGCATCAGCGAAAGAATATGAATTAAAAACAGATACGCTGTTTGATATGATGCCAGAGTATGTAGTATTGAATCGTGATGATTTAAATTTTGCGGAATTTGCAAATTTTAGGGGAGAAAAAGAGACTTTGACGTATGGTGAAGATTTGGACTCAGAGATGTTAATTGAGTCGTCAAAACTATACAATAAAGGAAGTGAAGCAAAATTGAACTTTTCTGGAGAACGTTTTAGTGTTGCTAGTTTTCTACCTGGAGCGATAGCAGTTTCTTATATGGCAGCAGCAGCAACAGTTGGCGAGATTGTGGGTGCAACAGTTGGTGAGATTATTGAAGGAATAGCAAGCTTTGAGCCTGAAGAAATAGCAAACAACACAGAAGTCTAGACGATTTTTAAGATAGTTTTAATTTGTTTTTGATGGCTTTTTTGGTTTCAATAAGATCTTCAAATGGATGTTCCTCGTCGTTTTTGAGAATGGTTTTTTCATGCCCTTTGCCTAAAATTAGTACAATGTCACCTTTATGGGCGAGATTTATGGCTTTTTGGATAGCAGATTTGCGATCTAGATCAACGAAGAGGTCTTTTCCTAGAGTTTTAATAGCAGGTTTATGATTAGGTGTTTTCTGAGATTTATCAAGACAACCTTCGACAAACATATCAGAGATATTTTTTGGATTTTCGTCCCTAGAATCATCTTCGGTAATGATGCAGATGTCGGAATATTTTGAGGCAATTTTTCCACGCTCTTTTCTGGTTGACTCGTCACGACGTCCTGCTCCGCCAAAAAGTGAAATAATTTTGCCATGTTTATTTGGATAAACAGAATCAAAAACTTTCTGAAAAGCGTCTGGGGTATGGGCGTAGTCAACAATAACCGTGAAGTTTTGACCTAAATTAATAGTATTCATTCTACCTTCAATAGATTTTAGGTTTCTGATTCCCTGTGTAATTTGGTCGTAACTCAAATTAAGAGTTAGCCCAACAGCAACCGCTGCAAGTGAATTATAAACGGAAAATCTACCTGGGATATTAGTTTCAATTTTAAGAGGAGAAGAAAGTGGAGTTTTTGCGAGTGATTTTTGAGAAGAAAGATTGGATAGTTTGCGTTTTAGATGATTTGAGGATGTATTTTGAATAATTTCAGAAGATTTTTTAAGAGAGTGTTCTGAAATGAGATAAGAAACGCCTAAAGGGTTTAAGGTGATTTCAGATGCTTTTAAAATCCCGTGATCGATGCCGTAGCTGAGACTTGATTTGACATCTTGCTTAAAAATTATGGCGCTATGGTCATCGGCGTTAATAATGCCGAAATGAGATTTTTTGAACAATTTACGTTTGGCATTACGATAATTTTCGAATGTTTTGTGATAATCAAGATGTTCGTGGGTAATATTTGTTAAAATGGCAAGATCAATGGGGATACCAAAAGTACGAAATTGTGTCAGTGCATGAGAGGTAGTTTCAAGCACAATGAATTTGGCGCCTGCTTCGACGATACGCTTAATACGACGATTTAAGGTAAAAGAGTCAACAGTGGTCATATGCTTTGTTTGCTTGAAAAGACCATCTTCATCGGCGACTCTTGAATCCTTATCACCTTTTTGTTGTTTGAATTCTGGAAGTCCACCCCAAGCAACAGTAGTGAGAATACCAGTTTTATAGCCAGATGAATTAAGCATTTTCCAAATGAAAAAAGCGGTGGAAGTTTTGCCATTGGTACCAGTTACGGCAATAACTGTGAGATTTTTGGCTGGAAAACGATAGCTAGTAGCAGCGACGATAGATTTTAACAGATGATAAGGAAGAATCAATTTATTATAATTAGGGATTTTATCAGTAATAATGGTCTTAATACTTTTTTTGATAGCCATGAAGATATTATAGCATTTTATTGTCTAGAGTAGAAAATAGAGGTGAGATGTGGTAGGATTAGAGATGGAAGCGTGGCCGAGTGGTTGAAGGCGCACGACTCGAAATCGTGTAGGCTGAAAGGTCTCGGAGGTTCGAATCCTCTCGCTTCCGCCATGGAAGAATGACAAAGTTTATTAAGGGGTTTAGTTTACAGATTAGGGGTGGTGTGATAGAATGTGATTGTCGTATATAAAGCGATGCTCATTTAATTTCTAGGTGGAACCGCTATGACATATGCCATGGCGAGTCCACACAAAGTAATTAGCACCCGTAGCTCAGCTGGATAGAGCGTTTGCTTGCGGAGCAAAAGGTCGTAGGTTCGAATCCTGTCGGGTGTACCATAGAAAAATCAGCCTAAATGAGGCTGTTTTTTGTTTTTGATAAAAATGAAGAAAAAGCACCAAAACAATATTGGTGCTTTTTGAGATATGATTGGTTGAGAAATCATTGAGAAGGGACTTAAGAGACTCGGAGAAAATATAAGCTGTATTATTTTTTGAAGCCTTATTTTTAGAAATTACCAACTCGGAAACAATAGAGAATATATTCTAATGTCTCGTGTTGGAGATTTTTATCTGATATGAAAAAGTCTTTCATATCAGATAGGCTGATACGCGGAACTGTTTTTTCGAACAGCTTAGGGCTAAGAGCGCTAAGCCCTAAGTGAAGGTCATCATTTAGCGACTTAAATTCGCTAACGTATAAATGTCCTTCAAAATCTGTTCGATCCTTACAGCACGCATACGGATATTCGTTGGTACTGCTACCACGATACGTGCTATAAGTATATTCCCAGATCTTTTCTGTTTTGTCTTTTGTTTTAGGCAACATGTCTTCAAGATATGCTGCACTTTCGGCAAAAGACTTTCCTGATAAGGCTTGCGCCTCCGTTAAAATATAATACGGATCAGGAAACTGTTGTCTTCCGGTGACGTGCTTAACGTAGGCAATATCTTTTACGCTAGCAAGTCCCTGAAAAACAAGATCATGAGGACATTTTAACGCGCCAATGACCTTGAGATTTTGCAAGCTGCGCCACTTGCATTCAACATAGTCACCGATGAGTCCGACTATTTGAAAACCATTTAACTTCAAATTAGACGGAATACGAAAAACGAAAGGTAGCGCTGAATCTGTGAAAGTCTGAAAAGTAATTTTCGGACTTTCTTTTTCATCGGTTATTTTTACAGTAGTGTTTTTGGCATTGTATTTTGACAGTGCCCATTCAAACACCTGCTTAACAGCAGTTGCCGGTAAAATAACGTCTCTGAGTTTGCGATATTTATCTCCCTGATATAACGGGACACAAACATGCTCGCCGTAGGGATTTTGTCGCAGAATTGACGCGATAAAATCTGCCTTTTCAAGCGATTTGTTCGACGGCAGGCCGTAAATGACCTGCAAATATGAACTGACATGCCGATCACCTTTTTCGCAGAGAATAGAATCTGCTAAAAGTGTAGTATGGATGGCATCCTGTAATGGCTCCAATAGGTAATTCAAGACGAGACGCTGAAAAACGTCTCTTGTTGACGTATAAGCCTCTAATACCTCATCTTCAAGGGACACTAAGTTCTTATATTTGAACGAAGTGATCTCCAGTTTATTCTTGTCATATTTAAAGACAGGAATATTGAAGAAGCCTTTTTTAGCCTGATTAATCCAGGTTTCTTTAACTTCCCTCAAATTCACCGGTGTAATTAATTCTTCGGCGTCGATGCCGAAGATTGCTGATTGCACCTTTTTTCTGAGCTCTGTGTAGTTGACTGCTGCATTTTGCAATTTCTGAATATTACCTGTGTTAGTCGTCATGAGATTCCCCTCCTTGTAAAAGAACATAAAAAACAAAAATTGATTTACTTTTTTATTATATCATAAAAACTATATTTTTGCAATAGACGCAGAGAGGGTTTGCTCGGAGTCTTTGTGGGGGATTAATATAAAGAAGACTATTCTGAGCCTTTGCCAATCAATACTGTCCAAACAGTTAGGATGAGAATCTTAAGATCGAAAAGTACAGACCAGTGATCAATATAATAACAGTCTAGTCGAACAATTTCTTCAAAATCGGTGATATTTGAGCGTCCAGAAATTTGCCAAAAACCAGTTAAACCTGGTTTGAGAGAAAGACGACGTTTATGATGGGCGGAATATTGTTTATATTCGTCAACTGTTGGTGGTCGAGTGCCAACGAGGGACATATCGCCTTTGAGAATATTGAAAAATTGAGGTAATTCATCGATGGAGGTTTTACGAATGAATTTACCAATTTTAGTGATTCTAGGATCATTTTTCATTTTGAACATTAGACCGTTCATTTCATTCTTCCCTTTGAGATCTTTTAGGCGTGATTCGGCATCTTGATACATTGAACGAAACTTATAAATGTTAAAATAGCGACCATTTTTACCGACGCGTTTTTGTTTGAAAATAATTGGTCCTGGATCGGAAAAATAGATGAGAGGAGCAATAAAAACACCTATAATAAGGGTGAATAAAAAACCAATTAATCCAAAGATGAGATCCATAAGACGTTTGATAATCAATTCAAAATCAGTAAAAATACGAGGAGCAAAATGGACTACTTCTAAAGTGCCAAAATCTTCGAGTTTTGATTCAAAAGCCTCAGTACTAAAACTATCCAAAGTTAGCATGGAATCGATGCCCATTTCTCCGACAAGATCAATAATTTTATTGATGCGATTACGATCCAAATGATTTACAGAGATAATGGCAAGATCGATGTTATGTTTTTTGAGAAAAGAAATAGGATCTTCGGTAGTTTTAGTAAAAGTGTATTTTAGGGATTCAGGATCAATAGAGATAAGACCGGATTTTTTAATAAGAGATTTTGGCGAAGAGATTTTTACTTGATAGTAAATATCGGATTCAGAAGATGTTGCAGAGGAATTATGGTCAGTTGAGGTAAGTGCGACAACGCCAATAATTTCAAAATCATCGCGACCATTTTCCAGAAGGTATTTAACAAGATGTTCCCTATCTTCACGATCGGTAAAAATGACGGTTTGGCGTTTATGTTTTGAAGATATTTTACGGATAATAAGATGAAGAATGCTGGCAAGAAGAAAACTGGCAACAAAATAAATAGAGAAAAAATAGCCAAAGAAGAGGCGTGGAATGGAGTCGGAAATGTGAGTCGAATAAACGATCATAGAGAAAATAGCGGCAATTAAGATAGTGTTTATAAAAGATTCTTTGAAAAGACGAAAAAGTCCTCGACGATTTGGAGTTTTTGTAGGGCGATAAAAAAGAAAAACTAGTAGATAACAAAAGAATAGATAATAAATTACGAGAGCATCGTTGATGTTGTTAAAAGTGTCGTCTTCTGGTAACCAACCGAAACGGAAGGTGTAGGCAAAGAGAAAAGCGATAAAAATGGCGGCGATATTAGAGACAAAAGATCTCAACCTTTGGTTTAACATAGAATAATTATAACATGACCTATGATATAATTAAGAGGTTAGAAAAGAGGTTATTATTATGGCAAGTATTTTTGCAAAAATTGTGGCGGGAGAGATTCCGGTATATAAAATCTATGAAGATGAAACGGTGCTAGCTTTTTTGGATATTCGTCCAGAGACAAAGGGTCATCTTTTAGTGATTCCAAAAATTGAAGTAGACAAAGTTTATAATTTGCCAGATGAGACCTATGTACATTTGTTTTTGGTAGTAAAAAGAATTGCGAAGAGATTAGAAAATGTATTTGATAATAGGGTAATTTATAAAGTAGTGGGAACAGATGTGCCGCACGCGCATGTCCATTTAATGCCACTTGATTCAAACTGGAAGCATGGTAAAACTTTGGAATTGACAGAGGAAGATTTTAAAAAAGTACAAGAAGAGATTGTTGGAGATGAGAATTGGGCGAGAGAATGTAGAGTAGAGGTGATAGATTTCTTGGAAAATAGATATGACGATGAATCTGAGGAATAAAAATGAAATTCGCGAGTAGTTACGAACCGAATAATTTTGAGACAGATATCTATGCAGGATGGGAAGCGACTGGGAAATTTTTGCCGTTCAGACGCGATGAGAGGGCTTCTCAGCGTTTTTCGATTGTAATGCCTCCTCCTAATGCTAATGGTAATTTGCATATCGGACATGGCCTTACAATAGCTTTGGAGGATAGTTTAACGAGATATTATCGACTAAGAGGAAGAAATACATGGTTTATTCCTGGGGCGGATCATGCTGGATTTGAAACTTGGGTAGTTTATGAGCGAGAGCTAGAGAAAGCGGGAAAAACTCGTTTTGATTATTCTAGAGAAGAGCTGTACGCACGTGTTTGGGATTTTGTGCAAAATCAAAGAGGAAATATGGAATTACAACTGAGAGCATTGGGGGCTTCGTGTTCTTGGGGAGATTTGACGTTTACTTTGGACGAAAATGTAGTGCGAAGAGTTTATGCGACGTTTGAAAAAATGTGGCATGACGGAATGATTTACAGAGGTGAGAAACTAGTAAATTACTGCACAAAGCACCAGACGGCGTTTGCAGATATTGAAGTGGTGCATTCGGAAGAAAAAGGGACACTTTGGGAGATTGCCTATCCGGTAGTGGATGAAGATAAAGAGATTATTGTGTCGACGACACGCCCAGAGACGCTATTTGGTGACGTAGCAGTGGCAGTCAATGCAAAGGATGAGAGATACAAGGGTTTGATTGGAAAGAGGCTGAAGCTTCCTCTGACGAAGCGTGAAATACCAATTATCGTTGATGAACATGCTGATCCTGAATATGGGACGGGAGCGGTAAAAATTACGCCAGCACATGATTTTGATGATTTTGAGGTGGGATTAAGACATGAATTGCCTAGAGTGAAAGTAATAGGTTTTGATGGGCGAATGCTAGACGTTGTGGGCGAGGATTTTGCTGGATTAACGACGCTGGAATGTCGTAAAAAAGTATTGGAAAAACTCAAAGAACAGGGGCTGATTAGGGGAGAGAAGAAAATTTCGCACGCGGTGGCGCATTGTTATAAATGTGATTCATTGATTGAGCCGTTATTGATGGAACAATGGTTCATTGATACGGAAAAATTAGCGAAAATGGCAATTTCTCGTTTGGAGAAAAATGAAATTAAATTCTTCCCTGAAGGTAAGGGTAGGATTTTAGTAAATTATTTGCAAGGTTTGAAAGATTGGAATATTTCAAGGCAGATTCCATGGGGGATACCAATTCCTATGTTCAAAAAAGTTACTGATGAAATGTCAAGCTATGACGATAATGACCTACCGGAATGGATCTTTGATACCCGAACAAACTTGAAAGAAATAGAGATTGGAGGAGTGAGATATGTTCGGGATGAGGATACATTTGATACATGGTTCTCAAGTGCGCATTGGCCGATAGTTTGTACTAACTGGGAAGAAGGGCTAGCGAATGATTTTTATCCGTTAGATGTAATGGAAACTGGAGCGGATATTCTTTTTGCTTGGGTGGCGAGAATGATTATGATGGGGCTTTATGTAACTGGAGAAGTGCCATTTAAGGAAGTTTATTTACATGGTTTAGTTTTGGATGAGCATGGAAAAAAGATGTCTAAATCTAAAGGTAATGTGATTAATCCGATGAGTTTGGTCGAAAAATATGGTTCTGATGCATTTAGATTGGGGATACTTAGAGGTCGTTCGGCAGGAATGAACCAAGCTTTTTCGGAAAACTCGGTATTATCGGGACAGAAACTTTGTAATAAATTGTGGAATATCTCACGTTTTGTACAAAGTGTGGTTGATGAAGAAATAAAAACTCATGGTTTTTCATACGCTAATGTTGATACGGTTTTGGTGAATGAGGGTGCATCGGAAAATGCCGAGAGAGTTGGTATGGCAATTCATCAGGTAATGTTTGGGGAGAATAAACTTGAATATATCACGAATAATAGCGGTGAGGACTGGATTTGCCGTGAAATAAATTACTGTCGAGAGGCAGTTGAACGAGCGATGTCCGAATATCGTTTTGCTGAAGTAATTGAGACGGTATATGCGACTATTTGGGATAAATATGCGGATTGGTTTGTTGAAAGCCAAAAAATATTTAAGAATACTTCCCTGCTCAAGGCGACGCTAGAGGCGATTTTGATTATTTTGCATCCTTTTGCGCCATTTGTTACTGAAGTAATTTGGCAGAACTTGTCGTGGACGGAAGGGATGATTATCGATGCTAAATGGCCGAATGATTTTGGTTTTGATGAAATTACGGCCGGGAAGTTTGAACGCTTAACAGAGGTCATTTCGGAAATTAGAGCAACCGGTAATTCCCTTTCAAAAGTTGCAAACGGCAAAAAATTTGGGATTTTAGTAGGCGATGATAGTTTAGTGACTGAAAATATGATATTAGTGAAATTCATGTCAAGAATGCCAGAAATTTCCTCAATAGATGGTTTACCAAGAGGATTGAGATTGGCGGTTGCTGGACATGAAATATATTTGGATGTTACTAAAGAAATTGTTGAAAAATATCGTGTTGAATTGACAGATAAGATTTTGGCGATTGGACAAGAGTTGAATGGACTAAACGCACGAATGATGAACCCGTCGTATGTTGAGCGAGCTCCGGTGGAATTAGTAAAAGAAACTCGAAATTTGATTGCAGAAAAAGAGGGGTTAATTGCGAAACTTAAAGGGCAATTAGAGATAATCTAGGAGTTATAATCTGTTGAAAAATCATCCCGTATTGGGGTGATTTTTTGTGGTTAAAATTTTCTTTAAAAATATAAAAATAATTCCAAAATATAGTTTCAAAATACAAAAACAATTCCCTGTTGGGTTTTAAACAAACAACAAACACGTGAAAGCGTTTGTGCTTTTATCGGAATGAGTTTATGTTTATTTACAGAAAAGAAAATATATTATATAAAATATATTTATCTCTGTAATTTTTGTTAAAAACAAATCATTTTTTGTTAAAAAATGATGTTGCCTTATTAGTTTTTGTTTTCCCAATTATGCTGATGTGGAGATCTTATGAGAGCGATCAGATTCTCTCAACCTTGCTGTTCTAACTCAAAAGTGCATAACTGTTATGTATATTGTATATGAATGAGGATGCTAAGTCAAATGGTTGCTAATATATAGGGAGAAAGATATTTGAAGAAGAGAGAATTGGTGGAAAAGCTTGTGGTTATACGTGTGAAAAAGGTATTTTACCCCTTGGGCGCCTGCGGCGCCCTTTATCACATTAAAATGAGTAATTAGTTAAAATTTTTGGAAAATGGTATGATAATTAGAGAATAAGGTAAGATATGGCATTTATACGGAAATTTACTACAGCTTCAGGATCCACGGGGGTGCAAGTTTGCACGAAAATGCAGGGAAAAGTGGTAAAGACAATCCATGTAGGATCGGCAAAATCTGAAAAAGGAATTGAAAAATTGCTGAAAAAAGCACAGGAGATTATTGACGGAGATAAAAAACCGATGTTTAATCTCGATAAATTTAATAAAAGAGTATGAGATTAAATTTTCTTGATTGAGAGGTTTTGGATTTTTTGATGATGCAATTTTTGATAATAAAAAAGATTAGCGAAGAAGCTTGTTTTTTAAAAGTCGATTTTTATTGATAGATTAACGAAGAAGTTTATGTTTAAGACGATTGGTTTTTCGCAATAACTGATAGAGATGATATTTTACGGGATTTAAGATAATATCGTGAGTGCCAGCGTATTCTATGGCAATGCCACCGAAAGATTTTTTAAATTTAGTGAAGCCGTACCAGGGGTGTGTCGTGGTAGCGTTGTCTGGAGCTATACCCCAGAAATCAAAAGTAGTTTTGCCGGATTCTTTGGCGTCAAACATGGCAGTAGTCATGCAGGCGACAGAGGCGGGAAGGTATTTGAATGCGGGAATTTCGGCTCCTTGCATGTAGAAAGAAGTATTGGCAGTTTCGAAAAATAAAAGAGCGGCGATAACTTGATTGTTTGCTGGTTTTGGTCGTGATTGAAGTTGTTGAGGTTGAGATTGGAATGAAGGCTGAGATTGCACAGAAGAATCATTAGTGGATTTATTCAAAGATTGATCTAGAGAAGTTTGATATCTAGCTAAGTAAAGAGAGGAGAAGGGCTGTCTAGCTTCAGTCTTAAGATATTCGTGAGAAAAAGTGCCAATATTTTTTAATTTAGCTAATTGAGTTTGAAAATCGATGAGATACTTAATATCTTCGGGGTTGGTTGATTTTTCGACTACTAAACCTTTTCTAGTGAAGTCTTTATAACAGCGTTTAGTGCCAGTGGCGAAATTTTTGATGATAGAGTCTTTATCTGGAGTGAGGTCGAGTTGCCAAGTGCGTTTAGGGTTTAAATCATGCGATTTTTGGCAATTTTGCAATGTGAGCAATTCTGAGGCCTTTTCAGGGTCTTGTGGTTCAATACGGATAAAGAATGCTTGTTCGCGTTTCGCTAATGCTTTTAGGGCTTCTAGTGAGGTCTTAGCGCCATTTTTAGTAAAGAGATGTGGGCCGTAGGGTAAAAAAAGGTAAGAACCAATAGGGGTAGACATTTTGATGGCAAGAAATTGAAAATCTGAAGTTTGTTTAAAAAAGGATTGAAGATGAAGTTCGTCTTGTAATTTTTTCCACTCTTTGGTTTGTTGGAGCGGAACTTCCCGTATTGTACTCATATATGGCTAATTATAACAGAAATGAATTATTTAATATCGGATCGAGGAAGGATATTGAGAGAATATGGGTCAGTTGGTTGGATGCCAGAAATTATTTCGTAATAACAGGCTGAAGCGACCATTGCGCCATTGTCGCCAGAAAGCTTTGGTTCGGGGAAGAAGACTGGTGGAGACTGAAAAGTATCTTTTGCGACTTTTCGGAGAAGAGAATTAGCGGAAACTCCACCAGCGATAACGATAGAGGTGGTTTTTGGATATTGTTTGAGGGCTAATTTTAATTTTTCGAGCAGAATATCGATGGCGGTTTTTTCAAAACTGGCAGAGAAATCGGCGATTTGTTCAGGGGTGAGATGGTTTTTAAGGTCATGAGATGGATGGGAGATGGGAAGATTTAACTCGGATTGGATTTGTCTTAGGACGGCAGTTTTTAGTCCTGAAAAGCTAAAATCTAGATTTTCTACTTTTGGATGGGGGAAAGAATATTTTTGAGGATTTCCAGCTGAAGTGTGAATAATTTCGTTATTAGAGGTTTTGACGATGCCATTAGAGGCATAAGTGATGGCGGGGCCTCCTGGATAGGGAAGACCAAGAATCTTAGCAATTTTATCGAAACATTCTCCAACTGCATCATCTCTAGTGGTGCCAATAATTTTAAAAGAATTATGAGCGGGCATGTAAAGGATTTGAGTGTGTCCACCAGAAACAAGTAGGGAGAGGAGAGGAAATGTTGGAATATTATGATCTGAGTTGAGCCAAGTGGCGTAAATATGAGACTTTAAGTGGTGAATAGCATAAAGAGGTTTGTGATGAAGAATGGAGAGAGTTCTAGCGGTAAGAGTGCCAATTAAAAGAGAACCGAGCAAGCCTGGAGTGTGGGTTACTGCGATGGCGTCGATATCATCCCAAGTTTTTTGGGCGTCGTTTAGCGCCTTATTAATGACTGGTAGAATTGTTTCAAGATGATTTCTGGCGGCGACTTCTGGAATAACCCCACCGTAAACCGCAAAAATATCAATTTGGCTAACAATAACGTTACTAAGGATGGTTTTTCCGTCTTCAACAACAGAGGCGGAAGTTTCGTCGCAAGAAGTTTCAATTCCCAAAATTAACATGGGGACATTATATCATGAAGAGTAGGGAAGCTTAAGGTGATGGGGAATTAATTTTGATTTTTAAGAGAAGCGATTGGATCCCGGCGAGCAGCTTTGATGGCGGGATAAAGTCCGAAAATAGTGCCGACGGCGATAGGAATAATTAAAGCAGTGATGACAATTTGAAGATTGATGAATGGAGGAAATGGCGTGATGGTAGAGACGAGGAAAGAGAGAAAATACCCGAGGATAAAGCCAAAAACACTACCGGAAATACAAAGAATGAGGCTTTCAAAGAGAAATTGAAGAAAAATATTCATATTTGAAGCGCCGACAGCTTTGCGGATACCGATTTCATGAGTGCGTTCGGAAACAGAAACAAGCATAATATTCATCACGCCAATTCCGCCGACGATGAGGGAAATGCTAGCGACTAGGGTTAGCATGCCAGAAATTAAGGTAAGTAAAGATCCAGCAGGGTGAGAAATATTGTCACCGTAGGAAACTGCGAAATTTTTATCGCCTTTTTTACTTTTAGTAAGAGTATCTTTGATAGCTTGAGCTAAAGAAGGGATCTCGTCGGTACTTCTGGCTTTAATATCTATTTGTTGAATTTGAATTGATGGATCGATTAATTTGAGTTGATTAATATTTATTAATACGGAATTATTATAGTTAATATTATTAATATTGATCGAAGAATCAGTTTCGACTAAAATGCCGGTGATGATGAATTTTTCGTCAAGAAGACTAAAAGTTTTACCGATTGGTTCGGTAGTGCCGAAAAGCTTTAGAGATAGATCTTTGCCAATAACGGCGGATTTCGGAATGTCGTTTTTAAGAAAAGTGCCTGATTTTAGAGTTAAATTACCAATATCTTTAAGGTCGGGTGTAGTGGCGATGACGGAAGCGGATTCAATAATATGGTCGCCAACGAGAGTATTAACGCTAGCGGCGATTGGAGCGATGGCGGTAATGAGAGGAGTGTTTTGATTTTTGGATTCAATAGAATTGATTTGGTTGATGGCTTTGAGGTCATCAAAATTTAGATTTGATTTATTGAAAGTGGGATTGGCAAGCTCGGTTAGAAAATTGGAAGTGTGATGAGAAATATTAGATGGCTGAACGACAATAAGATTACCATCAGCAGAGGTGATTTGTTTTTTAATGAGAGATTGAATACTACCCATTAGGCTTAAGATAAGAATGATGCTAGCAGTGCCAATAGAGATACCGAAGCAAGTTAAAAGAGTGCGACCGCGACGCTCTTTGAGAGAGGCTTTAGCAAGTGTTAGATGAGTGCTTAAGAGAAGTTTCACGATCTTTTTTCCTTTTTTACTAGATCTTCAATAGATGGTTTTGGGACAATCCGGACGGACGGATCTGAATTATAGGTAAAAAGTTTGGTCTTTGATGATGTTTGTTGAGATTTGGTAGTTTTTGGAGAAGTTGGAGAAGGATTGGGAAAGTTTTTGGAAATAGATTTTGAATTAGTAGTTTTTGCTTTTTCCGGAGTTTTATGAATAGTTTTTTGAGTTTTTTCGATTTTTTGTTCTGTTTTGGATTTTGGGGTGTCTTTTTTGTCTTTTTCAACTTTTTTTAGAGGAGTGAATTTAATATCAACGCGAGTTGGCAGGTTTTCATCAGCGACGGTTTTTATATCTTCGTCAATTCCGCCATCTAACATATGAATAACACGAGTTGCATAAGTAGTGAGGTTTGGATTGTGAGTTACCATAATAATAGTATTACCTTCGGAATGGATACGGCGGAGTTCTTCCATGACAATATGACTGGAACGCGAATCAAGATTTCCAGTAGGTTCGTCAGCGAGAATGATTTCGGGTTTGGCAACGAGAGAACGAGCAATAGCGACACGTTGTTTTTGACCGCCGGAAAGTTGAGATGGATAGAAATATTCACGCTCTTGAAGCCGAAAACGGCTAAGAATGTCGGAAGCTTGAATGAGACGATGGGTTTTTGTTGCGCCAGAATATAAAAGAGGAAGAGCGACATTTTCAATAACTGGAAGATTTTGGATTAAATTAAAATCTTGAAAAACGAAGCCGATACTGGTTGCGCGAAGCCGGGCTTTGTTTCTGGAACTTAAATTGTTGATTTTTTTCTGATTTAGATAGTAAGCACCAGAAGTTGGACTGTCTAATAACCCGAGGATATTCAAAAGAGTGGTTTTACCACAACCAGATGGTCCCATCAACATAATAAACTCACCACGCTTAACAGTGAGAGAAAAATTTTTTAAGGCAAAAGATTCAGTGTCGCCATAGCCATAACTGCGACAAATATTAACTAACTGAATTAACTCAGGATTAATATCCGATTGTTCCTCTTTATTCATTCTCTATAATTATAAGGAATAATAGAGTAAAAACAAGAATTGAAATGAAGTATTCAATATGTTAATATGAATGACAGTTATAAGTTTGGAGTTTGGTTGTGATGGGCGATAATAAAAGAAATAAATCCTCGATTGATGGGCTGGTTAGGCGTCCAGCAAGGGCTAATCCGCGGAATATGCGAGAAGCGACGGTTGATGACAGCTTAGTATTGGGAGCAAGTGAGAGAGAAATTGGGGCTGAGAAAAAGATATCTAATCCTGAAGAAATTTTATTTAATGAAGAAGATTTGGTTTCTGGACGACATAAGGGAAAAGGAAAAAAGAAAAAACAAAAAAATAAGAAGAAAGCACCACTTTGGACGAAGATATTGATCGAATTTTTAGTGCTAGTGATTGTAGCTATAGTGGGTGCTGGAGCGTATATATACACAATTTTGACTAAAACTTCGAAAGTCTTTGAAGGAAATCCGATGGATATTTTAATTGGTGCGGATTTAGCAAAAGATGAATATGGAAAGACGAATGTTTTAGTATTCGGAACGGCGGAAGATGATGCGGGACATGACGGGGCGATGTTGACGGATTCAATTTTAGTGTTATCGATTGATCAGAAAAAGAAAAATGCGTCAACTTTTTCGATTCCGAGAGATTTATGGGTGGATTATACGGTTGCTGGAGAGAAGAAAATGCACTGCATTGTTGGATATAAGGGAAAAATTAATGCGGAACATTTTTGTGCTCAAGAAGCAAATGGCGGGAGTAAAGAAATAGCTTCGAAATATTTTTCGAAGAAAATTGCAGAAATTACTGGGTTAAATATACAGTATTACGTGGCAGTGGATTTTACGGTTTTACGAGATTTGGTGAATGCGCTTGGCGGGATTGATGTTGATGTACATGCGACAGATGAGCGTGGTATTTTTGATATCTGCATGGGTAATTTGAAATTGCAAAAAGGATTAAATAAAGGCCTAGATGGCGATACGGTTTTAAGATTGGCTAGAGCGAGAAATGCGCAGGGTGGATATGGACTGTCTAATTCAAACTTCGATCGCGAAATTAACCAACAGAGAATTATTAATGCAATTAAGGATAAAGCACTGAATATAGATATTTTAACAAAGCCAATGAAGGTGATTGAAATGGTTGATGCCATGGGAAAAAACTTACGAACGAATATTACGTTGGCGGAAATGAGAACATTTATTGATGTGGCTGCTGGATTGCAAGATGGAGTAAAATCGATAGATACAAAAGATCTGTTTACGACAGGGACGATAAATTCACAAAGCGTAGTAATTCCATCTGGTGCTTCAACTACGTCTGAATATTCACTTTTTAATTATTTAAAAATACAGAATTATTTGAGAAAAGAAATAGACAAGAATGGAATAGAGAAAAATAGTGACGAAACTGAGAAAGCTGGCGTTCAAGAGTAAAATATGTTAGGATGTGGAGAGTGGAAGTGTGTCCGAGTGGTTTAAGGAGCACGCTTGGAAAGCGTGTGAGCGGGTAACCGTTCCGGAGGTTCGAATCCTCTCGCTTCCGCCAGAAAATAACTCATCAGAGTTATTTTTATTGCTAATAAAAGAGATTAGTCCAGGATGTGGAGGAAATTATTTTTTATAAAACATGTGAATTAGTTGTAAAATAAAAATATGAAAAACCGAAAAAAATAATTGTTATTTTATTAATATTTGTATTGGTAGGTACTATTTTAGGAATATTTCTTAAAATAAAAATGGACAAAGAAGTTGCACGTATTGCGGAGGTTGAGAAAATTGAACAAGAGAAACAAAAAGAAATAAATAAAAAGAAAGAGTAAGAAGAACAGCAGCGATTATTGGAGGAAAAAGCTAGAAAAGAGGAACAGAAAAAAGAAGAGCAAGAGCAACAAATTAAAGAACAAGAAAGACAGCGTCAAGAAGAGGAGAGACGAAGAGAAGAAAATAAAAATACACCACCGTATTATATTAAAGTTTCTAAAACACATCAGGTGGTAATGGTCTATGGAAAAGATAATGCTGGGAAATACACGAGATTGATTAAAACTTTTGTCGCTTCGACTGGAAAAGATGGAAATACTCCAACGGGAGTCTACAAAATGAGCAAATTACCAACATTATGGTCGCAACTTTATGGTAATGTTTGGGGAAAATATGCAATTAGAATTACGGGTCCGTACTGGTTTCACTCGGTGCCTTATTATAAAGCGGAAAATAATCAATTGGAATGGGAAGAGTATAATAAGCTTGGTACTCCGGCTTCAGCAGGTTGCGTAAGGTTGGGGGTAGAAAATATTAAATGGTTGTATGAAAACGTACCAAATGGAACGCAAGTTGAAATTTATGAGGGAAAATTGCCATCTGGAGTGGTAAAACCAACAGCACAAAAAATATCAGCTGATGATCCAAGAAGAGGATGGGATCCAACTGATCCAGTTGAGGGGAATCCGTGGCGAAAATGATGTGAAAACATGTAGCTTATGCTATGATGGATAGTAATATAAAAGTTCGCAGAGAATAGACTGTGGCTGTAAATAAGGATGGGCGAAAGGAGAGAGGTTGCCCCATGAAAAATAAAAAATGTAAATATATTTTTGTTACAGGAGGGGTTCTATCTGGAGTTGGCAAGGGAATTACGGCAGCTTCAATTGGGGCTATTTTGAAGGCTAAAGGTTATAGAGTAACAATGCAAAAATGCGACCCATACCTTAACGTTGATGCAGGACTTTTGAATCCAGTCGAGCATGGGGAATGTTTTGTGACGCATGATGGAGTGGAAACGGATTTGGACCTTGGACATTATGAGCGATTTTTGGATTTTCAAACGAGCAAATATTCAATTACGCTTTCGGGTTCAATCTTTAAGGAACTGATTGATAAAGAACGAGCGGGCGGTTTTGGCGGAAAAACGGTGCAACTGGTTCCTCATTTTACGAATTTAGTACAAGAAAAAATTTCTAAAGCATCAGCTAATTCGGATATCCACATTGTGGAGATCGGTGGAACAGTTGGTGATTACGAAGGACTATCATTTTTAGAAGCAATTCGATTATTTGCAAATAAAGTTGGGAAACGTAATTGTTTATATCTTGATGTGGTTTATGTGCCATGGATTAATACGTCGAAAGAACTAAAAACGAAGCCGGCACAGAATGCTTTAAAGGATTTAAGAGGGTTCGGGATTATTCCTGATATAGTTTGTGTGCGAACGGAAAAACCAGCTGGAAGAGAAATTTGTGAAAAAATTGCGAGATTTGCGGGGATCTCAGAAGATGCGGTAGTAAATCTACCAGACATTAATTCGGTTTATGACGTGCCATTTAATGTATTAAAATCGGGAGTGTTGAAAATTTTGGATGAGTTTATAGATGATGACTCAGAGCCGAATATGCGAAGGTGGGAAGATTTTTCGAGACGTAGAGCAAAAAAATATGCAAAAACAGTTAAGGTTGGATTGGTGGTAAAATACGTAGGAAACGAAGATACTTATATTTGTGTAACGGAAGCTTTGAAAGCGGCAGCGGCGTGGAACGAAGTTAATTTAGAGATAAAGTGGATAAATGCGGAAACAGCTAGTGAACAAGATTTTGCAGAAGTTGATGGATTGGTAGTTCCTGGTGGTTTTGGTTTACGTGGCGTGGAGGGAAAAATTGCAGCGGCAACTTATGCGCTTGAAAACGATAAACCATATTTAGGATTGTGTTTGGGGATGCAGTTAGCTTGTGTGGCGGCCGCTAGAAGAGCTGGTGTTTCTGGGGCAACTTCGGAAGAATGTATGGATGAGCATGGAAAAATTGAAATTCGTACAAAAATAGATAAAGACGGAAAGTGGCAAACAAAGAAGATTCAAGGTGAAAATGTAATATATATTATGGATGGACAAGCTGGTAAAGAGTCGACTGGTGGAACGATGAGATTGGGGGATTATGTTTCGATGTTGAAAGCAGGAACAAAAACAGCAGAAATCTATCAAAGAGCAATTGACGGATTATTGAGCGGTAAAATTTCAGGAGTGGAGAAGTGGTGGGGGACTTACACTAAAGATGGAACAGTTAAAACGATTGAACGACATCGTCATAGATATGAAGTAAATCAAAAATATTTGAAGTCGATTGAAAAAGGTGGAATAGTGGTTGCGGGAACTTCGCCAGATAAAAAATTAATTGAATTTGTCGAAGCTCCTAATTGTAAATTTTTTATTGCGACACAGACACATCCTGAGTTTAAATCGCGACCGTTAACAGTTCATCCGTTATTTGCTGAGTTTGTAAAAAGTTTGTAAAAGTGTTATAGTAACTTTAGATTTTTAAGAGAGTGGGAAGCATTTTTGTAGTGGTAAGGAAAAATCTAGGATGAATGAAATAAAGCAAAAACTTCAACAAATTATTTTTGAAAAATTTGGAATTGAGATTGAGCCGAATGTAACTGTTGCTCCAAAAAATTTTGTTGCGGATTATGCATCTAATGTGGCGATGGCGTTGAGAAAAAAAATAAATAAAGATATAAAAGAGATTGCTAAGGAAATTGCTGAAGGATTTGACGGTACGGGAATTGACGTAGAGATTGCAGAGCCTGGATTTTTGAATTTTACATCATCAGATGAATATTTTAAACAAAAAATAGTAGATTTTAGTGATAATTTTACGAAAAATATATCACAGGAGATATATTCTGGAAAAACTATAATTTGTGAGTTTTCTGATCCTAATCCATTTAAGGTATTACATGTGGGGCATTTATATACTTCGATCGTGGGAGATTCGATTTCTAGATTATTTGAATTTGCTGGTGGAAAAGTAATAAGAGCAAATTTTGGTGGTGATGTTGGTCTTCATGTTGCGAAAAATATTTATGCGATTTTGCGATATTTTAGTGAAATTACTGATTCTCAGGGAAATTTTATTGATATGTCAGTAGATGGGCAGGCAGAATTTATGGCAAAATGCTATGTGGAGGGAACTAATGCTTACGAAGAATCAGAAGAAGCTCATGATGAAATTACCAAATTGAATAAAATCTTGTATGTAATTTCTGCAAAAGGGGAAAACTTTGTCGGAGAATGGAAAAATGAGTTCGCTGAAGAGATTAAAGATAGCGATGAAGATCAAAGTAATGATTTTGTTGAATATGTAAAGAAGATTGCGAAAATATATTGGTGGGGGCGAAAAACGAGTTATCAATATTTTGAAGATTTTTATAATAAAATTGGTTTGAAATTTGATAAATATTATCCAGAATCGGCAGTAGCAGGAAAAGGTTTGGAGGCAATTAGAAAAGAGCTAGAAAATGGCGTTTATGAATTATCGAATGGTGCTACGGTATTTAGAGGGGAAAAATATGGTTTACATACTCGAGTTTTCGTGAATAAAAATGGTTTACCGACTTACGAAGCGAAAGATGTGGGATTAATTTTAACAAAAGATGATGATTGGAAATTTGATAAATCGGTAGTAATAACCGGTAATGATATTATTGAATATATGAAAGTTGTTCTAAAATCAGTAGAACAATTTCGTCCAGATTTGGTTGAAAAAACTGTTCATTTAACGCATGGAAATGTGAGGCTTTCTGGAAATGAAAAAATGTCATCAAGGAAAGGAAATTTCTTAAAAGCAATTGATGTCTTGAATGGTATTGAGACTTTGTTGTCGGAAAAGTATGGAAAAGTCGATAAAAAGATTGCTCTTGGAGCAATTAAATATGCCTTTTTGAGATATAAAATTGGGGGAGATATTATTTTTGAACCAGAAGAATCAATATCGACAACTGGTAATTCGGGAATATATTTACAATATTCAGCAGTAAGAGCGAGAAAGATCTTAGGTGAAGTATTAAAGAATAATGTTGAAAAAAGAACTGAATGGAAGATTACGGAACGAGAGAGAGAATTGATCAAGAAGATTGTTACTTATAAAAATGAACTTGAGGTGGCTATCCGAGAAATCGCGCCAAATAAAATTTGTAATTTTTTGTATGAATTGGCGCAAGAGTTTTCTCGATTTTATGAAACTATAAAAGTGGCAGGAAGTGAATATGAATTTCAGAGGAGTCAAATAGTTTTGGCGTATTTAAAAGTTTTAACTCATGGATTGGAATTGCTGGGAATTGAAGTACCGGAAAGTATGTGATTTTTGAAATAAATTAATGAGGGAAAAATGAAAAAAGCAAAATTATTGTGGATTGATTTGGAAATGACGGGACTTGATCCTAAAAAGGATCGGATTTTAGAAGTGGCGGCAATTGCGACAGATTGGAACTTCCAAGAAGTAGCAAGAATGAGCGCGGTAGTAAAAGTGTCTAAAAATTTAATGCGAAAAAGAATGACGGGGGCATTTTGGGAAAAAAATCGAGAATCGCATGAACAATTATTAAAACAGAATGATGATGGCAAAAAGAGTAATGAAGTTGAAGAAGAACTTTTGAAATTTGTAAAAGACTATTTCTCTGGAGAAGTTTTTTTAGCTGGTAATTCAATTCATCAAGATAGAAGATTTATCAGAAAAGAATGGAAAAAATTAGACAAAGTTTTGCACTATAGGATGTTTGATATTTCAGCTTGGAAAGTCTATTTTGAAAATGCAATGAAAATTAAATTTGTGAAAAAAGATTTACATAGAGCAATGGGCGATATTGAGGGGTCGATCGAAGAAATCCGTTTTTATCTTGAACGCGTACAGGGATCAAAATTTTTTAAGAAAAAATAAAACTTTGAAAATTGAAGGAGTAAAATGGATTTTAAGGTAGAAGAAATTTCGGGGATTGGAGAGTATTTAGAAGAGAAGATTGTAAAAAATGAAAAAATCGTGGGTAGAAAACTTTTGTTGTCCAATGAAAAATGTTTTTTAATTGAAAACTTTGGTGGAGGAGAGGGTGATGTTAGGACGATTGAAGTACGAACTGATGGAAATCTAGCAAAATTATTATGTGAAAAATATGAATCAGTGATGAGTTCAAGATATTTTGGAAGAGGTGGGGTGGAGATTGTTTTGTCAGGTCAAATACCAAAAGACGAATTATATGATATGACTAGATTGTCGTATAATTTATCGAAATAACTATTTGATTTTCTTTTCAATTTTCTCAAGAAGTTCAACTATTCGAGCTTCTTGTGTTTTTTTGGTTGGTTTTTCTGTTGCTTTTTTGTTATTTAATTTGTTAATTAATTTAATGAAGATGAAGATACATAAAGCGACAACTAAAAAATCGAAAATATTTTGCAAAAATAGACCATATTTTACAACGGCGGCAGTATTATTGCCAAAAAAATTTGGAACGGTAAGTTCTAGTCCAGAAAAATTGACACCACCAATCATAATGCCTATAAAGGGAGTAATAATATTGTCGACTAAGGAGCTAACAATTTTCGAAAAAGCACCACCAATGATTACGCCTACTGCTAAATCTAAAACGTTCCCACGATTTATAAAGTCGCTGAATTCTTTGATGAATTTTGGTTGTTTCTTTTTTAGATCGGCTAGGTAAGTTTTGGGAGTATCTTTCATATAGTTATTATAAGCTAAATTAGGAAATTAAAATAGATAGAGGCGAATAAGAATATTACTAAAATATAGAACGATTAAAAATGCAGAAATAAGATATGGTCCGAAAGGAATCTGAATGGATGCGGAGGACTGATTTTTTCTAGCTGTAAGTAAGGGGAGGGAAAAAATAGTAGCAAGAAGATTAGACAAAAAGAGAACAGAAAGTGCCAATTCGGCACGACCAAGAAAAATAATAATAGAAAGACATAAGATCCAATCTCCTCCACCAACCCATTTTTCTTTAGAGAAAAAATAAAGTAAAAAATATAAAGCAGGAAGAATTGCGATGGAACCGAGAAATGTGAGGGGGGTAGATTTTAAATAGGATAAAGAGGGATAATCAAAATAAAACATAGAAAATCGAAAAAGAATGGCAAGAAAAATGAGAATGAACATAGGTAAAAGAGATAGTTTTTGGTATTGTAAATCGTAGAGAAAGAGATACCAGAAAAAACAGGTGGCAATAAGAAGAATTACAAGAAGAGAAGGGAAAGAAAGAAACTTTTGCGACAAAAAAGCAAAAATGACTCCGAGTCCTAATTCTGAAAAGAGTTCAATTCTGCCAATTTTGGCTTGGCAATAGCGACATTTTCCGCGGAGTAGAATCCAACTGAAAACTGGAATATTGTCAAACCATTTTAAGGGTTTTTGACAAGAAAAACAGAATGAGCGACTAGGACGAGTTTTTAGGAAAGCTCTTTTTACTTGACAACAAATGAAAGATCCTAAGATGGTGCCAAGAAGATAAAAAATACAGAAAATCATTCTTTTGTTTCCGAATGAAATTTTTCATGGACTTCGCGAAGATGTGGATCGGTAACGTGAGTATAAATCTGAGTAGTAGAAATATTGGCATGTCCAAGTAGAGATTGAACGGAACGGATATCGGCACCATTCATGAGGAGGTCAGTGGCGAAAGAATGACGAAGAGTATGAGGGGTAACATGTTTGGTGATGCCGGCTTGACGAGTGTACTTTTCAATAATACGTTGGATTGAACGGGGGGTTAAACGGCGGTAATCACCAGAAGTTGAAGGAGCTTGTTGATTTTTAGAATTATTGAGGAAAAGAGCTGGTAGAGAATCGGTGCGAATATCGAGATAATCTTGAATGCGGTCAGCGGTTGATTGATCAATAAAAATTGGGCGATCTTTGCGGCCTTTTCCGCGAACGACGAATTCACGATGTTCTAAATTAATTGAATCGCGATTCAACCCGCAAAGTTCAGAAATTCGTAGTCCGCCAGAAAATAATAATTCAATAATAGCGCGATCACGTAGTCCAGTTTCGGTATCATCTGGAATCTCGGAGAGTAATCTTTCGACCTCATCATAATGTAGGAAAGTTACTTGTTTTTTTGAAGCACGAGGTAAATCGATGAGGCTAGGATCAAGAGATCTTATCCCGCGTCTGGCGACATATTTGAGAAAACCGCGTAGGGCAATGAGATGATAACTCTGGGTAAGAGCAGAAAGTCGTTCATGATTTTGATTATCTTCAAAACGATTTAATTTAAGACGATATCTTCGAAGCATTTCTGGAGTAATGTCTGAAGGTTTTAAGTCATGGTCAGTAACTTCTTCACTGCATAATTCATAAAAACGATTTAAATATAATTTGTAGTTGTCAATTGTACGAAGAGAACGACCTTTTTCAATTTCGAGTGATTGAAGAAAATCTGCGATTAATTCAGAAATATACATAACATATATTATAACACTTATGATTTTAATGTTATAATCTAGGAGATGAATAACGGAGAGTCAATTCAACAGGAAACAATAGACTATGATCAGCATGCTGTTGATGAACATATAGATATGAATCCACCGCAAATTGTGGAGCCTTTGACGGGAAGTTCAGTATTAGTTGAACCACAAGTTTTGAATGAAGTGCAAAATAATGGGTTTCCGATTGGATATGGTCCAAATGCTGGAATGAAAAAGATTGAAAAATTGAAGAAGCCTAAGTTTTCGGAACGATTAAAACATGTCGGAAATAAAATGTCAAAAAAGACTAAAATCGGCTTGATTGTCGGTTCTGTAAGCTTATTTTTGGTAATTGGCGGTTTTGCGATATATGCAATGATTACTGGAATGTTCAAAATTGATTACTCAGCGACCTACATAACGGCAAAAGAATTACGTGGTACGATGCAAAAATTAAGAAGTGATGCAAGTTGTGAGAAAGTAATTGAATATTTAAATAGTCAATACACAAATATGGAGCTTTACAATGGATATGTTGAAAAATGTCGAAAGATTGGTGAAGGAGTTACACTTGATATAGTTACGGCGGTTGGTGATACAGCTGGAGTGTTAAGGGATGAAGAAGTGCGTAAACGATACGAAACTTTTTACAGGGTGATTGTGGCGGCACGAGACGGAAATGCAAAAGTTGATAAATTGTTGGATACTTATGTCTTGTGGCATTCTTGGATAGTGAAAGAGAACTCAGGTAATTCGATTCATAATGACTGGGATTGGTCTGAAGCGGATATTGATAATGCGACAAAAATTTTAACTGATTCAAAAATAGATGAGTTCCAAAAATATGGTACGGAATGGGCGAAATATAAAAAAGAAGTGACGAAGGCAACCTATTCGTTTATGCATTCAGCAACGGTTAGTGATTTAAATGAAGCAAAAAATGAGATGGAAGCAAAACAAAAAGCCTTTAATGAATGGAAAATCAAAAATTTACCAGTTGTGACGGAACTTTATCCGTTGGAATTGGCAGATACGGCAAAAATATATACAAAATTTGAAGAAATGTATAACTTTATTCGAGAAACTTATCAAAATAATTACAACCGCCGAGTTGGCGGTTGTAAGGAATTGATAAATTCTGTGATTTGCGATTAAAAATTACCGCGAGTGAATTTTTCAGAAAGATCTTCATAATCGTAAGTTTCTTTTGGAGTAAACCAAAGAGCAACTTCTTCTTTAGCTTCGGCTAAGGAGCCAGAAGCATGAACTAGATTCGGTACACCGATACCCTTGGCGTCGGAGTAACCGAAGCTCATATGAGAATAATCACCGCGGATAGTTCCCATAGGTGCAGATTTTGGTTCAGTTGGTCCAACAATTTTTCGAACGAGTGATACAGCTTCAACACCCTCAAGACAAATGGCAATAACTGGACCGGTCATCATATATTCTAGGTTATAGCGAAAAACTTCTTCGCCGTGGCGAGCAATTACTTGCCCAATGTCCCCATAATGTCTCTTATATAGATCGACATCTGGGCTGACCATTTTTATGCCGACGATTTTTAATCCAACTCGTTCAAAGCGATGTAAGATTTCTCCAACAATTCCACGCTGAACAGTGTCAGGCTTACATAGAACAAGAGTACGCTCTACGAATTCGGTTGCTTTTGCCATATTTCTCCTTTATAAATTATGACTAGATTTTTGGTCTGGGTGATCGGACTTGAACCGACGGCCTCAGCGTCCCGAACGCTGCGCGCTACCAACTGCGCCACACCCAGATTAGGGATATTCTATAACAGAGAAAGTGTTTTTACAAGATGAGAGAAAAAAGCTGAACAAAATTATTTGAAAGAAAGAGTTTGCTGTGGAGTAATCTATGACGTATTATTTGATAAGATCTGGTATAATCGGATTATGAATTTGGAGGTTTTCAAGAATAAAAAACATTTGCTCGCGATTCTAATTCCGCTTGTGATTGGTGGTATTTTTTTGATGCTTTGTTTGTCAAATATGACGAGAGCAATTTGGTATGATGAGGGATACTCAGCATATATTATTCGTGGAAACTTCAAAGATATTTGGAAAATGACAGCAGTTGATGTGCATCCTCCTTTTTACTATTTTGCACTTAAAATATGGTCGTTATTTTTTGGGACTAGTGATGTTGCTTTGAGATTTATGTCGGTATTTTTTGGGCTAGTAACATTAGTTTTTATATTTCAATTGGTTAAAAGGCTGTTTGGGATGAAAGCGTCAACAGTCGCAACGTTTTTAACAGCAATTTCTCCAATGTTTGTGAGGTATGCGCAAGAAATGAGAATGTATACGATGGTAGCAATGATTATTGTGATGGCTACTTACTTTTTAATGTTGGCATTGGAAAAAATTGAGAAAAGATATTGGATAGTCTATGCAATATTAGTCGCGACTGGGATGTGGACGCATTATTTTTCGGCTTTGGCATGGATAGCGCACGTAATTATAATATTGGTGTATTGTTGGTTCGATGAACAGAGTAAAGAAAAAAGGATAAATTTGATAAAAAGAGCGGTTGGCTATTATTTGTTTTCCGTAGTGCTATTTTTGCCTTGGATGAAAACGGCTTTGTTCCAATTTGGCGGAATACAAGGTGGATTTTGGATACCAAAAGTGAATATTATTACGCCGATAAATTTTATTTTAGAGGCTTTTTATTTTACTGATTCGACAAGAATTGAAAATTGGATGTATGGAATTATTTTATTACTACTAGTTTTGACTGTTATGATAGTGCAAGTTTGCAAGAAAGAAAAAATAAAAATTTTGAGTATAATAATCATGATTTTTGTACCAATGATATTATTAATTTTGCTAAGTTTGCCACCGTTTAAACCGGTTTTTATGAATCGATATATATTATATAGTGTGATCTTTATTCCGGTGTTGATTGGAGTATTGATAACTAATTCAAAAAAAATAGCTATTAATTTGATAGTTTTAGCTTTTGTAATTTTTTCGTTTGGAAAAGGAAATATTTTAGTAAAAAAATCTCAAAATAATACAGATTTGAGAACACTAATTTCGGAGATAAAATATAATAAAAATGAATCAGCTGAAGCAGTTTTAGTGTGGAATTGTCAGAAATACTTTGAGGCGATACCATATACCTCGGATAATTATCGAATAAGTACTATTTTGGACGAAAATTGTCAGAAGTGGGGAGCAATGGAGACGATTCGAAATTATAAAATAAATACATATGATGATATCCAAGATTTTTTGTTGAAAAACCAAAAATTTTGGTACATTGGTGATCGTCCAATAAATATTAACGATGGACTGGAAACGAGAACGTTTAAGGGATTAAAAATAAAAAATGAAATTTCGATTGGAAACTATACCGCGGTAGAGCTTTCAAAAGAATGAATAAATAGGAAGAAAAATATTTATGCTAGAATAGAGGGTGAATATGAGTAGATTATTTAAAAGAACAAAGATATTAGCAACAATTGGCCCAGCTGTATTTTCGGCTGAAAAAATTGAAGAATTAATTATGTCGGGGGTAAATGGATGTAGATTAAATTTTTCGCATGGTGATTATACTGAGCGTGATCAACAGATACAATGGATTCGAGAAGCAGCACGAAAAAAAGGTCGTTCAGTGGCAATTTTGCAGGATTTACAAGGTCCAAAAATTCGATTGGGTGCGCTTAAAGATAATTATTTTGAGGTGCATGTTGGAGACGAATTAATCTTAGATTCATCGGTTGAGATACATGATGGATCAAATATTTTGCCAGTGCAATATAACCTTGCAGAGCGAATGAAAATCGGTGAACCTCTATTCATGTTTGATGGAAAAGTAAAATCAAAAGTAACTGAGATTATTTCTAAAACAGCGATAAAAGTGAAAATTGAGAATGAAGGTTTCTTGATGAGCAAAAAGGGATTAAATCTGCCAGAGACGGATTTTGGTGGTGATGTTATTACGGAAAAAGATATGGCGGATATTGAATTTGGGGCATCGAGGGATTTTGATTATGTGGCGATGAGTTTTGTTCAAGGTGTTGAGGATGTTGAAAAACTTCGACAGATTTTATTGTCTCATGGTTCAACGGCGCAAATTATTGCGAAAATAGAGACGAAAAAGGCGATTGAAACTGATGAAAAAATGGAAGCAATAGTTAAGGTGGCGGATGGAATCATGATCGCGCGCGGTGACATGGCGGTTGAGGCGGGAAATGAAGTAGTACCGATTGTACAGAAAAAATTAGTTGAACTCTGTCGACGTTACGGAAAAATTGTGATTGTAGCGACGCAAATGATGGGGTCGATGGTAGATAATCCTGAGCCGTCCCGAGCGGAAGTATCTGATGTGGCAAATGCTGTAATGCAGGGTGTGGATGCAGTGATGTTGTCAGACGAGACTGCAAATGGAAAATATCCTGTTGAGACTGTAAAACAAATGAAGAAAGTAATACTGTATACACAAAATAACTCTAAGATTTTACCAAATATTGAGGAGGTAGTAGGAGAATTTGAAAATTATGATGCAGTTGCTTTTGCGGCGGCGAGATTGGCAGAAAAAATTGAAGCAGATGTGATTATCTGTCAAACTGCGTCTGGTGCGACAGCAGTCACTATTGCAGCGCAAAGACCAAATGTGCCAATTATTACGGTAACAAGTAATCAAAGAGTGGCTGGGCAGTTAGCTTTGACGTATGCGAATTCTGCATTTGTGCGTCCATTTACGGATACTTATGGGATAGATTTGGCACAAGAATTGATTGGTCAAGGATATCTAAGAAAGCGTGAAAATAGAAAAGATTTACTTGCAGTAATTGTTTCAGGACAGCCAAATACACTTGGTGGAACTGACACGATTCAAATACGAAGGATTTGAAATGTTTGATAGAAAAACTATTGAAGATGTTGAAGTGGTGGATAAAGTTGTTCTGGTTAGGGTTGATTATAATGTACCAATCAAAGACGGAAGAATTGAGAATTCGTATCGAATTTTAGCTAGTTTACCGACAATTAAATATTTGGTTAGAAATGGGGCTAAAAGAATTGTCTTGATTTCTCATCTTGGAAGACCGAAAGGGAAGATTGATTTGGAATTTTCGTTGAGGCCGGTCGCAATAGAATTAAAAAAGATTGTAGAAAAAGAAGAGTTAAAAAATAATGATGGACAGTTGGTTGATGTGCGTTTTTCGAAGAATGTTTTTGGTGAAGATGTTGCCGAAATTGTCGATGAAGGATTGGACGGAGATATTGTCTTATTGGAAAATTTGCGTTTCAACGATGGTGAAGAAGAGAATTCGAAAGAGTTTATTCGAAAAATTATAGATTCTACTGCTGCAGAGATTTTTGTGCAAGATGGATTTGCGGTAATTCACCGAGCGCATGCAAGTACGAGTGCGATAACAGAAGAATTACCAAGTGTGGCTGGATTTTTAGTAAAAAGGGAAATTGAAACGCTAATTTCGGCAATAACCAACGTCAGCCATCCAATGATTTTGATTGTGGGGGGAGCAAAAGTGGAAGATAAACAACCATTAATCGAACAATTTCTACCAATTGCGGATGATATTATGGTGGGAGGAAAGATTGCGGCGGACGGCTATACGACAAAAAATGAAAAAATCTATGTGGCGGAAGATTTTGAGCAGAATAAGAATGGAATTAAACTTGATATTGGCAAAAAAACGATTGCCAAAATGACTGAAAAAATTATGAGTGCGGAGACAATTATTTGGAACGGGACTCTGGGGAAGACAGAAGAAAAGCCATATAATAATGGTTCTTTGGAGATTGCTAAAGCGATAGTTGATGCAGGAAAAAATGGAGCAAAGACGATTATCTGTGGAGGTGATACGGTGTCATTTGTCGAAAATACTTTTCATGATAATTCTAAATTTACATTAGTTTCTACTGGAGGGGGAGCATCATTGGAATTATTGCTGGGTAAAGAAATGCCTGGTTTGATTGGGTTGGATAAAAAATATAATGAAAAATAAACGTGATTTAAGTTATGAATTTATTCGCGTTATTGCAATGCTGTTAATTATTTTGACTCACGAAATTAGCCCTTTTTTAGGTGAAAAAATTACTCTTAGTATTTTAATGGAGGTTTTTACTACTGTTGGTGTTACTCTTTTTTTATGCTTTCTGGTAAATTCGCTTTCAGATTAAATCTTAAAGATCAAAATCTTTATAAAAAATATTACTGGAAAAAGGTTATTGGACTTATTATCCCAATGTTAGTTTATATGGCGATTAAGAATTGGCACGTTATGGCCTATAATAAACATCTTGCTGTTACTCCTCTTTTCTATCTTCGACATTTCGTAGTTGCGCTTTTTAATGGTTTTTATTATATGGAATATTGGTTTTTGTATTTATTGATTGCGCTTTTAGTTGCTGTTCCGTTTACTGCACATATGATTCAAAATCTTAAACTGCAAGACAAGAAAGCTTTTTTAATGGTTGGTCTATTTTTTGCTACTATTTCGACTTTCTTGCCGCACTTGCTTAATGTTGATTTTGCAATTAAATACGAATTTATCGGCTATACGCTTTTCTTTTATTTGGGTTCCTTTGTTGAGGAGTTTTTTGTTTTCAAGAAATCTCGTATTAAACTTTATCTGTGTGGATTGTTTTCGTTAACTATTAATTTAATCTTCGTTAACTTTGGGATCAATCATGGATATAATTCCACCTCTCCTTTTTATGTTATTTTTACTATTGCTATGTTTATCGGTCTTCGTCAATTAGCTCAAAACTTTGAAGCTAAATATTCTTCTAAAATTATCGATAGCTTAATTAGTTTATTGGGTAAACATTCTCTCGGTGTTTACATGATCCATATGATATTTGTTTATTTGATTAATGATTTGAATTTTCTATCACATAATATTTTTGGTTGGTTGGGGTCAAGTTTAATGGTTCTAATTATTTCAGTTTTTGTCTGTTTTGTACTTGATAATACTATTATTAAATTATTGCAAAGACTTTGTACTAAAATTTTTAATCTCGAAAAAACTTTTATTGACTAGAAAAATGTTTTATAAAAATCATTGATTCTGTATCAATGAGAGGGAAGAGTATTAATGATACATAAAGATATGATAAAATAAGATAATGTTGCGAATGCTGAGGTTTCTAAAGCCTTATCTGAAAGAGATAGTGGTTGCAGTTATTTTAATGTGGGTGCAAATTTGGAGTTCTCTGAAATTGCCGTTTTTGATGTCTAAAATTGTAAATGATGGAATTGTCGGAAAAAATATGCAACTGGTTTTTATTTTGGGCGGAGAAATGTTATTTTGGACAGCGATTTCAATGATAGGTATGATTGCAACAAGATTTTATTCAGCAAAGATTGGTGCAAATATAAATCGTGATCTGAAAAAAGAATTATTTCAAAAGACATTTGAATTGTCTGTTGCTGATGTGGATGATTTAACGGTTTCATCGCTTATCAATCGAACAATGAATGATACAAGAAAAATTCAAAAATTATTAATGTCTTTGCTTTCGACAATGGCGGAAGCCCCGATTACTGCTATTGGGGCAGTGATTGGAGCTATGACGTTAGCGCCAGATATGGCTTGGATTATGGCAGTTTCGGTAATGGCTTTAATGATTATAATAACAATAATTGTAATGACTGTGTTGCCTAAATTCGAAATTTATCAAAAATTATTTGATAAAGTAAGTCTTTTAACGAGAGAGAATTTAACAGGATTAAAAGTAATACGCTCTTTTAATAATGAAAAAATAGAACGTAAAAAATTTGAACAAGCCAATCATAAATTAATGAAAGTAGATTCTTTTATTGGACTTGTTCTATCGATTGAGGATCCGTTGATTACATTAATATTTAACGCGACGATTATTCTTTGTATTTGGATTGGAGTTTCACATTTGACATTTAATCCAACATACCTTGGGAGAATGATGGCGTTCACACAATATACAATGCGAACCATGGGGGCGTTTATGATTTTAATTTCATTATTCGTAAATATTCCGATTGCAAATGTGTCGGCAAGACGGTTGAATGAGGTCTTAACAATGAAGCCGAGAATTAAATGGCTAAAAAAGACTGAGGAAGAAAATGATTTAGAGCCAAATGAGAGAGAGGGCGATAAAAATAACGGGGAATTATTAAAACATGGAGGGGTAGTTTTTGACAAAGTAGGATTTGGATATCAGGGGGCTGAAGATAAAGTTCTAACAAATATTTCTTTTGTGGCGCGAGTTGGAGAAACTACGGCATTTATTGGTTCGACTGGTTCTGGAAAAACGACATTGGCTAAATTATTGCTTCGTCAATATGATGTTTCAGAAGGTGAAATATTGGTAGATGGAAAAAATATTAAAAAATATTCAGCAGATGATTTAATGAAAAAAATTGGCTATGTTCCACAAAAAGGGTATTTGTTTTCTGGAACGATAAAAAGCAATATTCTATTCGGTGCTGAAAAAGATAATAAAGAAGATATGAAAAAAGCGGCAAAAATTGCTCAAGCGGAAGATTTTATCTTAGAGTTGGAAGAAGGATTTGACGCTAAAATTACGCAAGGTGGAACAAATGTTTCTGGTGGGCAAAGACAAAGAATATCCATTGCAAGAGCTATTGCTAAAAATCCGAGAATATATATATTTGATGATGCATTTTCTGCTTTAGATATGAAGACAGATAAAAAATTACGAAATGAATTAAAAAAGATTACGAAAAATACGGTAACTCTAGTAATTGCACAGAGAATATCAACCATTCGTGAAGCAGAACAAATCATAGTTTTGGACAATGGAAAGATTGTCGGAAAAGGGAAACACTATGACTTAATCCTTGATTCGGAAGTTTATAAAGAAATTTGTCAATCGCAATTTTCTGATGAAGAATTTGTAGAAGAACTTGAAATCGCGGAAAATCAAAGAGGTCAGGGGGTGAAAAATTAAAAATATGAAAGCGAATGATAAAAAACAAAAGAACTTGGGCGAAGTTTTTAGAATATTTGGAAAAATATATCAGGAGTCTAAACCTTGGCGAAAATGGTTAATTATCGCATTTATTTTAGCTATTTTAGGGGTAATTTTAAGATTATTCGGTCCGATGTTGCTTGGTAAAATTACTACTTCAGTAGTTGAGTCGGTTAGTGCTGGTAAGGGAATAATATGGCATGAAGTTAATAGCTTATTGGTGCTATTAGCAATTATATCTATATTTTCAGCTTTGTTCTCATATGTACAAAGTGTAATTATGACAAAAGTTTCGGTGCGATTGACGAAACGTTTAAGAATGAAAATCTTAGACAAAATAGCTACATTACCAATGGCTTATTTTGATAGAGTGAAAATTGGAGACGTGATGTCAAGGATGTCGAATGATGTCGATGAAATGGCAAGCGAATTTTCTTATGCGTTAAGTATGAATTTATCGGCAATAGTGCGATTAGCTGGAGTATTAATAATGATGCTTTTAATGTCACCAATATTAACTGTGGTAACGCTAATTATCATGTCTATTTCGATGATTATTGTTAAGGCTACAGCGGAAAAAGCACAAAAACTTGTAAGAATGGAACGAAAATTAGTAGGAAGTCTAAATTCAAAAATTGAAGAATCTTATACTGGATTATTATTAATTAAAGCTAATTCAAGAGAGAAGAAAACAATAGAAGAGTTTAATAAAACGAATGAAGAATTAGCTAAAACGGTTTATGGAAGATCATTATTTAGCTCGTTAGCTTTACCAATAGTCGATATTTTTACGGCAATTAATTTTATAGCTGTATGTATTCTTGGCGGGATGTCGGTAATTTCTGGAAAAATGGCAATTGGTGAAATGCAAGCATTTATTCAATATTCAGAGCATTTTAGAAATCCAATTACAATGTTGGCAAATATGTTTTCGACGATTCAAAGAATTGCGGCGGCGGCTGAAAGAGTTTTTGACTTTTTAGCAGAAGAAGAGGAAGTGAACGAGGACAATAATAGAAATATAGAACAAAAACAAATTAAGGGCGAAGTTGAATTTAGAAATGTTTGTTTTTCGTATGACGACAAGCCGATAATTAAGAACTTTTCTTGCAAGATTAATGCGGGAATGAAAGTGGCAATTGTTGGACCGACAGGTGCTGGAAAAACCACCATTATTAATTTATTGACTAGATTTTATGAGCCTAATTCTGGTTATATTACAATAGATAATATTCCGATTAAAGACATTAAACGTGAACAAGTAAGAAAAATGTTTGGAATGGTCTTGCAAGATACGTGGTTATTTTCAGGCACAATTTACGATAATTTGAAATATGGAGTAGTAGAAGATATATCAGAAAAAACCGTAACGAAAATATTAGAAAAAATAGGAATTTTACACATTGTTTCTGCGTTACCTAATGGAATTAAAACTAAAATAAGTGAAGATTCGGACAATATTTCTGCCGGAGAGAAGCAACTTTTAACAATTGCCCGGGCAATTATTGCAGATCCACCAATGATTATTTTGGACGAAGCTACTTCAAATGTAGACACAAGGGCGGAGCAATTGATTCAAGATGCTTTTGCTAAATTAACAACAGGTAAAACCTCGTTTATAATTGCGCATAGGCTGTCAACAATTCGAGAGGCGGATTTGATTTTAGTAATGAAAGACGGAAATATTGTTGAGCAAGGTAAACATGATGAACTGATTGCCATGAATGGTAACTATGCTGAGCTATATAATTCGCAATTTACTGAAGAATAGTTAGGATAAATCTCTGTTACACTTGTGCTATAATGGCATTATGGCAAAACAAAGAAGACGAAGAAAAACGAATCGAGAACCAGCGCCAGAACATGAATTGCCTGGTGGGTTTTGGCGACAAGTTGGGGCAGTAATACTGTTGGCTGTTGCAGTTATTTTAGTGATGACTTGGTTTGGCAGTGGTGGAACGCTTTTGAAGCAGATTCATGGATTAAGCACGTTTGTCATAGGCTATGCAGCGTATTTTATTCCAGTCTTATTAGTTTATCTTGCAGTAATGATTTTTCGAGCTGAAGGAAATAGATTGCCGATGGCGGCATGGGTTGCTTCTATTTTGATGATTTTTTGGTTGGCTGGGATTTTTGGCGTCCCAACAATTGGAAAAGAACTGTCGACAGGTGGAGTGATTGGCGAAAGTTTGAATAAAATCATGATACAAATTCTAGATAAAAGCGTGGTGTTCTTTATATACATAACAATGATTTTTGTAACGGGTATTTTTATTTTAGCTATTTCTCCAGCTGCAGTTTTTCGTGCAATTGGAAATTTCTTCAGAAATACTAGGAGAGATGAAGATAGGGAAAATGCAAAGATTGCTAAGCGGGCAAATACTGAAGCGACGAGTGCAATGCGGGATCTGAAAATTAATACAGGTACCATATCTTCTATTCCTGAAGTGACGGCGAAGAACTCTAGAATAAATGTGGCTAAGCCGACGATTGATAAAACTATTCCAGATACAGAACGAGCATTGGTTGCAGTTTCTGATCCAAATTGGCAAATGCCGACGACCGAATTATTGTCGAAGAAAACAGCTGCACCTGATGGCGGGAATATCCAGCAAAATGCTTATATTATTAAATCAACTTTTGCTGAATTTAACATTGATGTTGAAGTTGAAGGAGCAAATGTTGGGCCTCGAGTTACGCAATATACGATGAAACCACCATCAGGAGTTAATTTAAGTAAGATTACGGCACGTGATAAAGAATTAGCCTTAAATTTAGCAGTTGATAAAATTCGTATTGAAGCACCGATTCCTGGAACTCGTTTGGTGGGAGTTGAGGTTGAAAATATTAAATCGGCAGATGTTTCTCTACGATCGATTTTAGAGAGTCCAGAATGGAAAAAGGCTGATGGTTCGTTGACTTTTGCGGTTGGTAAGGACATATCTGGTAAGGTAATAGTGGGAAATTTGGCAAAAATGCCACATCTTTTGATTGGTGGTGCTACAGGCATGGGTAAATCTGTAATGACTAATACTTTAATTTCATCATTGCTTTACCGTAACGCTCCGTCTGATATGAAGTTAATTATTGTTGACCCGAAGCAAGTAGAAATGGTGCAATATGATGCTATCCCACATCTTTTGACACCAATTATCAATAGTGTTGATAAGGCTCTTTCGGCTATGAAATGGGCGGTGAACGAAATGGAACGTCGTTATACGCAAATGGCAGAAGAGAAAGCAAAGACAATTGTGGATTATAACAAAAAAATGCTGAAAAAGACGTCGAATGTGGATAATGATGACGTCCAGCAAGACAATAATGGACATATGCCATATATTGTAATTGTAATTGACGAGATGGCAGATTTAATGATGCAGGCTGGTAAGGACTTTGAGATGCTAATTGTTCGTATTGCACAAAAGGGACGTGCGGCAGGCATTCATCTTGTGCTTGCGACCCAGCGACCAGAAGTTAAGGTTATTACAGGTCTGATCAAAGCAAATATTCCTGGAAGAATTTCTCTTGCGGTAATTACTAATACTGATTCGCGAATCATGTTGGGCATGGGCGGAGCAGAAAAATTACTTGGTAAAGGCGATATGTTGATGCTAACGACGGAAATGATGGGTAAGCCTTGCCGTATTCAGGGTGCATTTGTGCCTGATGCCGATATAGAAAGGCTAACAAATTTCTTGAGGGAACAGGCTCCGCCAGAATACAATGATGAAGTAATCTCTCAAGCAGTTCAGATTAAGGGAATTGGACCAACTGATGGTGGAGCGATCGGTGATTTGGGAAGAAAATATGATCCAAACGATCAATATGTCCGAAAGGCGGTAGAAATTACTCTAAGTAAAGGAAAGTTTTCTACGGCTTCTTTACAGACTTATCTTGGTAAGGGTCATGGATTCGTTTCGGGATTGGCAATTTGGCTTGAGGAAATTGGAGTAATTGGACCACAGAATGGGAATAAGCCACGTGATGTATTGATTAAATCAATGGATGAATTTGACGAATTAGCTGGATTATAATTTTTGTCTTAAGAAGAACACACTTGAAATTTTTTATAATTTGTTTTATTATTAGAGTAATATTAGCTCAGCAAACAGCATTTGGCGTGTTTGCTTTAACCAAAGGAGTACAAAAGTGAAACAGTATGAACTTACTGTGTTGATTCATCCTGATATGGAAATGAATCTAACACTGGCTCTTGACAAGATTTCGAAACTAATCGAATCAGTTGAGGGTAAAATCACTAAGAGTACAGAAGAAGGCAAAAAGCGTCTTGCTTATCCTATTAAGGGACAAGAATATGCAATTTATTACTTCTACGAGCTTGAGCTTCCGGCTTCTGCTCCTGCGAAGATCTCTTTAACTCTTAATATTACTGATGAAGTGATTCGCTATCTTCTAGTAACTGTTGATCCTCGAAAAGCAAAATATGCTGCTCGTCGTAAAACAGATAAAGAAGAAACAAACGAAGAATAATCAAGGAGGTTTTTATGGCGCGGGGATTTAGCAAAGCGATTATTATGGGGAACGTTACGCGTGATCCAGAACTTAAAACTACTACTTCAGGTAGCCAGGTCTGTTCATTTAGCGTAGCGGTTAACCGTAATTTTAAGGGACAAGATGGTTCTAATAAGGAAACAGTATCATTTATAAATTGTGTAGCTTGGAATAAAGCTGCCGAAATTATTGCAGAATATGCAAAACGTGGTACTGGAATTATGGTATCAGGTCGACTCGATCAGCGTTCTTATGAAGCTAAAGATGGCTCAAAACGCTCGACTGTTGAAATTACTGTTGAGGATTTCAATTTTCTTGGTGGTCGTTCTGACAATGCTGGAACAAGTATGAATAGTGATGTTGAACAGGAAATTGTTCCGGATGATATTCCAGACGAACCAATTGATTTAAGTGATGTTCCTTTCTAACAAATTAAAGGAGAATGAATGAAAAGGGTTAAAAACGATTCAAATCTTTATTTCGATTATCGCGATGTAAAGACTTTGCAACGTTATATTGACGTCTACGGACGTATTGAACCGATCGCAAAGACCGGTTTATCGGCAAAACAACAGAGACAATTGGCGGTGGCTGTTAAGCGTGCTCGTCATATTGCATTGATGCCATTTGTAGCTGAATAAGAGGGGGAGAATGTACGGACCAACAGATTTAAAAAAGAATGTATTGATTACACTTGATGGTCAGCCATACAAGGTTGTTGAATATGCACAGAAAGTAATGGGACGTGGTGGGTCGATTGTAAATGTGAAGGTAAAAAACTTAATTACTGGAGCGTTATTACCAAAAACTTTTAAAGGTCAGGAAAAAATTGAGCCAGCAGAAGTAACCAATAAACATGTACAGTATCTCTATAAGGATGATGAAAAATTCTATTTCATGGATCCGGAAACGTTTGAACAGTATGAATTAGCTTTTGAAATGGTGGGGGACATGAAGGATTTTATGCGGGATGGTGACGAGATGGATATTCAGTTTTATAATGGAACTGCAATTAATCTTGTGCTACCTAAAAATCTATGGCTTGAAGTTATATATACTGAATCGGTAGTAAAAGGTGATACTTCTACCTCTGTACAGAAAGATGCCACTCTTGAAACTGGCATAGTGATTAAAGTGCCAGCTTTTATCAAGGTTGGAGATATAGTATCTGTAGATACAGAAACTTATGCTTATCGAGAGAGAAGGAAATAGATTGATTCAAGTATCAAGAGCAGAAGGAAAACTCGCGGACGCTGTTCGTGAGTTTTCTTATGATTTTAGAGATAAAGTAGTTCTCGATATCGGCTCTAGCAGTGGAGGTTTTACTGAGTTTGCGTTATTGGCTGGTGCAAAACGAGTAATAGCAATAGAAAAAGGAACTAATCAAATGAAAGCACCATTACGCTTTCATCCAAAAGTTGAACTTTATGAAAAAACTGATATTTTTGATAAAAATAAGTTAAATCTGAATTTTTCCAAGAGAGAAGATAAAGTTTTAGAAAAAGAGAAAGACCAGAAATTAAATTTGGGCTTTTCCAAGATAAGTGCTATACATTTTGATGTAGTTTTAGCGGACGTATCGTTTGTTTCTTTAAGGAAAATTTTATTGCATGTAAAAGATAATTTAGCAGATTTTGATACTGATTTATTAGTGATGTTGAAGCCGCAATTTGAGGCAAGACCAGATGAATTAAGACGTGGAATCATTAAAAATAATAAAATTAGACGAGAAATTATTAAAAACTTCGAAGATTGGCTAAAAATTCAAGGATTTATGGTCATAAAAAAACGAGATAACGAGATTGCAGGAAAAAATGGTAATCTTGAACGATTCTATTTATTGAAATTAGCGAAAAGGTACTAGAAATTTTTTTGATTTTGTGCTATAATGTAAGTAATAGATATTACTTGTAAAGACATTAAAACACTTGTTTTTTGTCGATATGAAACTAACAAACTAAAAGGAAAATATGAATCAAAAAGAACAAGAAAGACGAGCACGTTTGATGAAAATGCAAGCAGAACGTTTGCCAGATATAAAAAAACGTTTTGAAGAAAACCAGAATCGTCCAGTAGAAAAAAAGACGCCATTAACTGGTGAAGAAGTGATTTTCGAAGAGGTGCAGAAGAGAAATTTTAATTCTAATTTCAAGCCCGGTGGAAAAGATGCTCATCTTGTGAAACAAGATGTAAAAGTAGCCGTAAAGAGGCGAGCTATTAGGAACGAAAAAGATCAGAAAGTGAAAAAAACGATACAAGAGCAAAAAACGACAAAAAATGCTCTGAAAAAAGTAAAATTATCGGTCTCGACTCGTAAGGGTGAGATGATTCACCACCAAAGGATGCTGTCGCAAGATGTGCATGCTCAAGCAACACAGCATATTATTGGCGTGCCGGTAAATAAATCTCGTTATAATGGTTATAACGGAGCACAAATCACTAATACGCAGTTGAAAAATGCTCGGCCGGACAGTGAGTCAGTTTTGATTATCCCAATTGGCGGTACTGGGGAATTTGGTATCGGCAAAAATATGACAGTTGTACAGTATAAGAATGAAGCGATTGTTGTGGATATGGGTATTTTGTTTGCTGGAGAAGATTATCCTGGAGTGAATTATATGGTGCCGGATATTAAATACCTCGAGGATAATATTGAAAAAGTTAAAGCGATTTGTTTTACTCATGCACATCTTGATCATATTGGGGCTTGTCGACATCTTTTGCCAAAATTTCCAACTACGATTCCAGTTTATGGGTCAGAGTTTACTTTGAATATGATTAAAAAACAGATGTCTGAACTTGATGAAGTTCCAGATATGAACTATATTGCAGTGGATCCATTTAAGCATGAAAAAATCGCAGTTTCCGAACATCTTTCGGTAGAGTTTATTCATACACTGCATTCAATTCCTGGAAATAACGCAATTGTGGTTCGAACGCCAAATGGAGTAATTTATATGTCTGGCGACTGGCGAACTGAGAAAAATCCGCTTTATAAGCAAACAGATTATGAACGTCTTGATGAAATTGTAAAAAATGAGGGAATTGATTTGATGCTTAACGAATCGACAAATATTGATTCTCCTGGGCATCATCCACATTCCGAATATGATGTTGGTGATAATCTTGGCAAGGTAATGGATCATTACGCAAATGGCAGAATTATTATTTCATGTTTCTCATCGCAAATTTCTCGTATTGGAATGGTTTTGGAAGAAGCAGCGAAGCGAGGACGAAAAGTTGCTTTTGCTGGATTTTCAATGATTAATAATACTGAAGTTGCATTGCGTACGAAAGTTATTAAAGCGCCAAAAGATACAATTATGAAGATGGAAGATATTATTAAACTTCCAGACGAAAAGATAACAATTATGTGTACCGGATCGCAGGGGGAATTGAATGCAGTTTTGAATCGAATGGTTTCTGGTTCACACAAATATATTAAAATCAAATCTACGGATACGATTGTGTTTTCTTCTAATCCGATTCCTGGTAATGAACCGCACGTGGTAAGTACGGTGGATGGATTATTGCGTGAGGGGGCACAGGTCATCCAAAACGGAAAAACACATTTGACGAATATTGGGCCATTGCACTTATCTGGACACGCTTACTATGAAGATCATGTTGAATTTGTAACTAGAATGAATCCAAAAAATTATATGCCTTATCATGGAGAGTTCTATATGATGCAACATAACGCTGAAATGGCGGAAAATGTACTAGGAATACCTAAGGAAAATATTATTATTGCGGATGATGGTGATGTAATTGAGTTTACTAAAGATAAGAGGATCAGGAAAACTGGTCGAGTGCACGTGGGAAACAAATTATATGATGATGCAGGGATGTTGGTTCATGAAGCGGTAATTAAGGATCGAATCCATATTTCTCGCGAAGGGATTTTTGTGCTTGTTCTAACGATGAGTAAAAAGACTGGTCGATTAATAAAAACTCCTGATATTGTTTCGAGGGCATTTATTTATTTAGATAGTTCGGAAGAACTAATTGGTAAAATTCGTCATTATTTAAGGGTAAAAACTGATCACTTAGTTTCAACTGATCCTGAGCTGAAAGCTTTTAAGGAAGAAATTAAAGAAGACATATCACGAATTTTATTTGACGCAACTGGACATACGCCGATTGTAATTCCAGTAATCAATCGAGTGTAGTGATTGGAATAATTAAAAGTGTTTAATTTATGAACTATAATATGTTTATGGTAAAACCCATAGAAAATTTATTTACGTGGATTATTTATTTCTTTGTTTATGCATTTATAGGTTGGGTTTTTGAGTCAATTTATTGTTCAATAAAAGAAAGAAAAGGGAAGTTTGTTAATCGAGGATTTTTGATAGGTCCGATTTGTCCAATTTATGGTTTTGGAGGCGTTTTAATTACTTTTTTGACCTATAATCTCTCTTTGCCAATTTATTTAGATTTTTTAATTATTGTTTTTGTATGTAGTTTAATAGAATATTTGTGTAGTATTTTGCTTGAAAAAATTTTTCATGCTAGATGGTGGGATTATTCTTCATATTCTAAATTTCATTTGGATGGGAGAGTATCGCTTAGTACTTCCTTAGGATTTGGAATTGGAGGATTGATTATTAAATATTTTATCCATTCAAGGATTATTTCTGTAACGGCTTTCTTGTCCGTAGAAACTCAAATGTATTTGTCGATTTTGTTATTAATTTTGGTGACAATTGATTATTGTTTGTCATCAAAGGCTGCATTGAATATTAGACATATTCTGACAGGTGGAAATGTTGATTTGACGGAAGAAATTAAGAAATTTACGATCAATTATTACCGAAAACAAACTAGAAGACGTAGAAAAATTGCGAAAGTTGCATTGAGAAACATGAAAAAGATGCAAAAGAAATCATTTAGACAATTTAGAAAGATGCAAAGGGGAATTAAAAAAGCTTTTCAACTTGAAGAACTTGCGAAAATTACGGAAACTGCAAAAAACTTGCAACCTTGGAAATTGAATTTGAAACATAAAAAAATGGATGGAAAAGATCGGTTAAAAAAGAAAAACAAATAAATTATAGTTCAATCCAACTTTCAGGCGATCCTAATTGAATTAATTTTAATTTTCGATGCCAACAGGTTCTGATTTCTTTGATAAAAATTGATTCTTGATTATGAACCGTTAATAGAAAGACGCGCTTTTTTGCACGAGTGAGCGCAACGTAAAATAGTCTACGTTCTTCGTCAATATTTGAAGGATGTTTGATTGCGGGGAAGCCTTGTTGTCCTTTCAGACAATTTAAGATAAAAATATAATCAGCTTGCAAACCTTTGGTACGATGTGCGGTAAGAAAATGCATTTTTATATCTGGACGTTTTGGGAAGTAGATAGATTCACCGTCAATTTGTAGGTCTTTTATCATTTTTAAATAACGAAGATCAAAATTATATCGACCAATAAAAAAGATAGTTGAGTTAATAGGTAATAAAGGTAATTTAGAAATGACGAAATTAAGATCATCACGGATGGAATCTCCTAGAACCTCGATTAAATTAAAAGTATTTTCATGAGTAACTCCCATAACTTTTTTAGGAATTTGTTTGGGATTTTGCATAATGAATTTGGAAGAAACATCAATAATACTTTGAGGAAAGCGATAGGTCTTTTCGATTCTGGATAGCTTAGTTTTGCCAAAATATTTTTCAAAGTTAAGAATGAGATCAATTTCGCTTCCAGCAAATCTGTAAATAGCTTGCCAATCGTCTCCGACACAAAATAAATTACAATCTTTTGAATTACGAAGAGATTGAATTAAATGGTATCTGGGAAGAGAAATGTCCTGATATTCGTCAATGATAATTATTTTGTAAGGGTTTACAAAATTTTTAGTTTGAATTTTTTCGGTTGCAAGGGTAATCATTTTTGAAAAATCAAAAGTGATGGATTCATGCTGAGAAGAAGTGTCAGGATTGATATTTCCGAATTCACCAAGCTCAATAATTTGATTAGGGTGATGAGTGTCTATGAATTTTTGGTATTCTTTGAGATAATTTTGACATTTTTCATATATTTGCTTATCTATAGTGTTGGATAGTTTATTTTTAGGCCACGTTTCTTTAAGTATCTTAAGACCTAAACTATGAAAGGTTGAAATATGAATCGTAGATTTTTCTGAAAGATTTAAAATGTATTTTCGAGTATTACGAATAATTCTTTCTTTCATTTCAAGAGCAGAAGCATGCGTAAAAGACAGAACGAGAATTTCTTCTGGACGATAAATCTTTTGTGATAATAAATATTTAATTTTACCGATAATTGTGGTAGTTTTTCCACTACCTGCGCCAGCAATGACTAAATGGTTATGAAAATTACAAAAAATACATTCACATTGTTGTTGATCTAGTAATTTTCCTTCGACTTTAATGGTATTTTGCAAATGATTTTTGTGGTCCATAATGTATTAGACTATTTTTATGATATTTAAAAATAAAAAATCCAAACAAAAGTTTGGAAAATATGTTTGGTACCCGAAACAGGATTTGAACCTGCACTCGATTGCTCGAACTAGCACCTGAAGCTAGCGCGTCTACCAATTTCGCCATTCGGGCTTTAGATATAATTGTATCACGAAATAAACTTACATGGTTGTAAAATAATATGCCTTTGTTGGTGCGTTGTTTTTATTATGATGTGGTATAATCGGGAAAGAGTGAGAAGATATGATTGATCTAAAAATTCATTGTAATATTGATGCATCGGCGTTGGCAGTGCAGTCCAACCAAGCCAGAAAAGTATTGAACGAATTGATGAAAGAGGAAATGACTGACTGGTTAACCTTGCCAGAAAAATATAATAAAGATGAGTTTGAACGTACTAAAAATATTGCAAAAAAAATTCAATCGAACTCTAAATATTTAGTATGTGTGGGGATTGGTGGATCTTATCTTGGACATAAAGCAATTATAGAAGCATTGGAAACTCAGATTAAATCTTCGGTGAAAATTCTTTATGCTGGAAATAATCTTTCAACTTTGGAGCTGCAAAAAGTTTTTGATGAAATTGGAAACGATGATTTTTCGATTAATGTTATTTCAAAATCTGGTACCACTACGGAACCAGCGATTGCTTTTAGAATATTAAAAAAGAAATTGCTTGAAAAGTACAGCGAAAAAGAAGCTTATGCGAGAATCTATGTTACAACGGGGTTAAAAAATGGGATATTGCATGACGAGGCATTATTTAACCATTATGAAACATTCGAGATCCCAGATAATATTGGCGGTAGATATTCAGTATTGACTGCAGTTGGACTATTACCAATGGCCGTTGCAGGAATTGACATTGATGAGTTGATGTTCGGAGCAAGAGAAGAGGA
The DNA here is from genome assembly GCA_963545945.1 of uncultured Candidatus Saccharibacteria bacterium. Lineage (GTDB taxonomy): Bacteria > Patescibacteriota > Saccharimonadia > Saccharimonadales > Saccharimonadaceae > Nanosyncoccus. Next base: position 85,831 of record CAUUKA010000002.1, read on the forward strand.
AATTGCCTTAAGACTTGAATCGACGAATGATAATGAAATTGCAAACAGTATTTCTGAGCCAATTTTTCGATACGCTTCAATTAGGCATATCTTAAGAACTCGAGGATATGATACTGAGATATTAGCATCCTTTGAACCATGCTTGGAGATGTTGGGGAAATGGTGGCAACAACTGTTTGGTGAATCGGAAGGTAAAAATAATCAAAGTATTTTTCCAGCTTTTGCGTCTTATACTGCAGATTTACACTCAATTGGACAATATATGCAACAAGGTAGGGAGAATATTTTTGAAACGGTAATGAGTTTTAAGAATGCACCAACTCCAAAATATACTAATAGAGTTAATCCAGAAATTATAATTGAACAGTCGCAAGATAATTTGGATAATCTTGATTATCTAGCTGACAAAACTTTAAATTTTATCAACGAACAAGCAAAAAATGCAACAATTCTTGCGCACCTTAAGCATATTCCGGTAATTGAATTGATTATCCCGGAGCTTTCTGCAAGAAATCTTGGAGCGCTAATATACTTTTTTGAAGTATCATGTGCACTTTCGGGAAAATTTGGAGGAGTTAATCCTTTTGATCAGCCTGGAGTGGAAGCTTATAAAAAAGAGATGTTTAGATTATTGGGTCGTCCATAAATAATAGTGGATACTTTATTTTTTACAGTGTGATACAATGAAAATATATGAACAATTTGAATTATAGTGGGCCAGTTGTTCTTGCTATCTTGGATGGCGTGGGTCTTTCGCAAAATAAAGAAGGAAATGCTGTATTAAAAGCACGCACAGAGTTTTTGGATGAAGCAATAAAAAAACATAGGACTATGGCGCTTGAGGCTTCTGGCGAAGCTGTAGGAATTATGCCTGGGCAGATGGGAAATTCGGAAGTTGGACATAATGCAATCGGTGCTGGACAAATTATAAAGCAGGGAATTGCTAAAATAGAAGAGGAATTTAAGACAGGGAAGATTTGGAAGTCTTCAGCGTGGCAAGGAATAATAGAGACAATTAGGCGAAATAATTCTACTTTACATTTTGCTGGTATCTTTTCTGATGGGGGGGTGCATAGTTCGATAGACCATCTTTTTAAATTGATCACTCAGGCAAATAAAGAGGGGGTAGAAAAGATCAGAATCCATTTAGTATTGGATGGACGGGATGTTGCTCCTCAATCTGCGGAAAAATATATTGATTCACTTGAAAAATTTTTAACAACTTTTACTACGATGGATGGTGAAAAATGTGATTATAAAATTGCAAGTGGCGGTGGTCGGATGGTTTATGTTGCTGATCGATATGAAACTGATTGGACGATTGTCGAGAGAGGTTGGAACGCAATTGTGCGAGGTCAAGCTGATGATAAATTTTTAACAGCAAAAGAAGCTATACTTAAAAATCGTCAGAAAAATCCTGAGTTGCAGGATCAATATATTCCAACTTTTATAATTGAAGAAAATGGTGAACCGGTTGGAAGAGTGAAAGATGGAGACAGTTTTATTTATTATGATTTTAGGGCGGATAGAGCGCTTGAGATTGCTCAAGCTTTTACTTATGAAGATTTTGCTCCATTTTATCGTGGAACTGAAAATAACCGTAGATTAAATGTATTTTTTGCTGGCATGACGGAATATAATTCCAATACGCATGTTCCTGAACATCGTTTAGTTGAACCGGTGAAAATTGAAAATACTTTACATGATTTTTTGGGCGAAAATAATATTTCTCAGCTTGCGATTTCTGAAACTGCGAAATTTGGGCATATCACTTATTATTTCAATGGCAATAGTTATGCGAAATACTATAATGAAGAACAGATCGAGATTAAGTCTGACACGAGACCTTATAATGAAAGACCGTGGATGAAATCTGCTGAGATTACTGATGTAGTTTTAGATAAAATGAAAAACTATAAATTTGTGAGGATTAATTTTCCTGGTGGTGATATGGTGGGGCATTTTGGGGAATTGGAATCGACAATTGTTTCTATTGAGGCGATTGACCTTCAGCTGAGGCGTATCGCGAAAAAGGTGGATGAGCTTGATGGAATGCTTTTGATTATTTCAGATCATGGTAATGCAGAAGAGCTAATTAACGAAGAAGGTGAGACAAAAACTTCCCATACGACAAATCTTGTGCCATGCATATTTTATGATAATACTGAAAATAAAAAACGATATGAGCTTAATCGGTTTTCAGACGCTGGTTTGACCAATATTGCGCCAACGCTAGCAAATCTATTGGGCTTTTCAGATTTGCCAAAAACATGGCGCGAATCATTAATTAAGATAGTATAAAATCTTTTAACATTGAATTTTAGCTTAAACGATGGTCTTTTTGCTATAATACGGATATGAACGAAAAAGAAGTGAGAGATATGGATATCAAAATTTTGGCAGTAGTAGGGATGAGCGGATCGGGAAAATCAGTGATAGTAGATCATCTAGCTGACAAGGGTTTACCAAAAGTGTATTTTGGTGGAATGGTTTATAAAGAGATGGAACGAAGGGGAATCGAACGTACGCCAGATGGTGAGAGCGAAAAACATTTTAGAGAGATGATTCGAGAAACCGAGGGAAAAGATTGGGTGGTGAAGCAGGTAATTGAAGAAACTAAAAAATTAATCTCGGCAGGACAGAAACGAATAATACTTGATGGATTGTATACTTGGACGGAATATAAATATTTAAAAAAAGAGTTTCCTGGACAGATCACAGTTTTGGCGGTAGTGGTGGATAAAAACTTAAGGCATAAGAGGGTCGGAAAGAGGGTTCTTAGACCATTTAATATCGCAGAAATCCAAGAGAGAGATAGAGCAGAAATAGAAAATTTGGAAAAAGGTGGTCCAATCGCGATTGCTGATTATTATGTTTTAAATAATGACACAATCGATGAGCTTAAAAAGTCAACTGATGAAATTTTAAGAAAAATAGAGTTTTAAAATGTCTGAAAAACTAACGTCTTCTATGCCGAAAGAAGAGAACGAAAAACTTGGTAAGAAGAAAAAATTAGTAATTATTGATGGTAAAAGTGTATTTTATCGGGGGTATTATGCAATGCCGAATTTGTCGAAAAGTGATGGTACGCCGACATCTGGGATCTATGGTTTTGCAACAATTGCAATGGAAATAGTCAAGAAATTGACACCAACTAAAGTTGTAGTAGCTTGGGATAAGGCGAAAACTTCTATTAAAAAGAGAACGGCAATTTATCCTGATTACAAAGCGGGGAGAATTAAGCCTCCAGAAGATTTTTTTGCACAATTTCCTTTACTTAAAGAATTAATAGAAGCATTGGGCTGGGGATTTTTGGAAGCTGACGAATATGAGGCAGACGATATTATAGGTACGCTAGCAAAACAGGCGGATGAAGAAAATGACGAGGATAAAGAATGCCTTTGGAAAACGTATATTATTTCCTCGGATCTTGATATGTTGCAAATTGTTGATGAAAATACAAAGATGTATCGATTATTGAAAGGATTTTCGAAATTAGAAGAAATTGATGTGAATGCAGTAGAAAAAAAATATGGGATTTTAAAGAGTCAATTTTTAGAGCTAAAAGCAATTAAAGGTGATAATTCCGACAATATCCCTGGAATTGTAGGAATTGGTGAAAAAGGGGCAGTTAAGTTACTAAATCAGTATGGGACTTTGGAAGGAATTTATCAGAATTTAGATAAAATTACGGGTTCAATACGTGATAAATTAGAAGTTGGTAGAGAATCGGCAAAAATGTCTTATAAATTAGCGAAAATTATGACTGACGCTCCAGTTTCATTATCTGAAATACCTGATCTTGTGATTGATAAGAAGAGAATATTAGAAAAACTGAAAGAATTGGAATTTTTCTCGTTGGTAAGAAAATATAAAGAGGATTTAGATGTAGACGAATCAGAAAAAAGTCAGAATGTCACAAAAAATGAGAAAATGGAGCGAGAAATAATATTGCCGAAAGATACAATAATAGCTGATGACATAAAAAATAAGATGCATCGTGATGAAGAAACGGCGAAAAAGATTTTAGCAGGAGGAAAATATTTTGATCTGTTGCAGGCTGAGTTTTTATTGGATCCACTGGCAAGAAAAAATGAACAACAAGTGAGTTTCAATCTTATCGATGAAGCCGAAAGATATAGAAAAATTATTGAGGGCTTTAAGAAATTTCCGAAATTAGAAAAAATCTACACAGAATTTGATGCGCCATTAATACCGATTTTATATAAAATGGAAAAACGGGGTATTTTGATTTCAAAAGACTTTTTCCGATTAATTCAAAAAGAATTAGAAGAAAAAGTAGCAGTAATTGAACAAAAAATTTATCAAATGGCGGGTAGGCATTTTAATATTAATTCGCCAATGCAGTTATCTGAGATTTTATTTCTAGAGATGAAGCTATCTTCCAAAGGTATAAAAAAGACTACAAGGGGCTTTTCGACTGGAATTAAAGAATTGGAGAAGTTGCGTGATGAGCATGAAATTATCCAGAAAATTATCGAACATCGTGAATTAGCAAAATTATTATCTACGTATGTTATCCCAATTCCAGAGTTAGCAGATGAAAACGGAGTAATACATACGACTTTTACACAGAATATAACGGCTACGGGAAGATTATCGTCAGTTAATCCGAATTTACAAAATATTCCTGTACGGTCTGAATTGGGAAAGAAAATTAGAGAAGGTTTTATCGCGAGACCTGGTAAAGTTTTTGTTTCAGCGGATTATGCGCAATTTGAATTAAGACTTGCGGGAATATTATCAGGCGATAAAGGATTAATTTCAAGTTTCAATTCTGGTGAGGATATCCATGTAAAAACTGCGTCTGAAATATTTAGCATACCGATGGAAGATGTTACGGAGACTCAGAGAAGAGCAGCTAAGACAATTAATTTTGGCGTAATGTATGGAATGAGCGCTAAAGGGTTAGCAGATGCTACTGGTATGGGGTTCGTTGAGGCGAAAAAATTTATTGAAGATTATTTTAATGTAAGAAAAGCAGTGAGAGAATATTTGGATAAAATTTTAGTTCAGGCGAGAGAAAATGGTTTTGTTGAAACTTTTTATGGGAGACGTCGCCCGACACCTGATATTAAATCGACTAATTTTTTGATACGAGCAAGTGCAGAGAGGGCTGCTCAAAATATGCCAATTCAAGGGACAGAGGCAGACTTGATGAAACGGGCAATGATTGCTATTGATGATAAATTGCCGAGTGGTGCATATCTAATATTGCAAATACACGATTCGCTAGTGGTGGAGACTGATGAAGAACTTGCTGATGAAGTTGAGGGGATTATGAAAAATGAAATGCAACGAGTTGCGCCAGAATTAAAAATAAAACTTGAGGTAGAAGTGAAGAGAGGCAAAAACCTAGGGGAGCTATGATATAATAGTAAAAATGAAAAAGCTAAATTTTAGAGAAAATTTAGAAAAAATTTTTAAAGAACATCGAGGTTTGTTTGTGGCGATGGTTTTGCTTTTGATTGCTTCTTTAATGTTGATGATCTATGTAATGGTTAATTTGAACTCTAGAGCAACGGTGATTAAATCATCGTATAGTGACATTGGGAGATATCAAGGTGGTGAATGGTCGTCTATGCAAAATGCGGGAGGATATTACGATGGGCGATGGACAGAGAGATTGGCGTATTTAATTTTGGCTTTGGTATTTGGTGTTTTGCATAATTTAATAGCGATACGAATTTTTACAAAAAAAGGTGAAAAAGTGGCATTGTTTTTTGTGATTTTTACATTTTCTTTAGTATTTTCGACCTTCTTAGTATTAGGTAGACTGCTTGGAGAAGATTAAAAAATGCATAAAAAGAATATAGCAATCCGAAAGGGAGAGGATTGGATTGATAATGAAATACCTCAGGGAAAAAGAACGATCAAATATCGTTTTTTTGAGATTTTGCCTGGGGCTTTATCTTATGCAGTAATTTTGTTATTGCCAATTTTATCTTTAATCTCACCAGTTTTGGGATCAATATACTTATTGATTATTATTACGACAACATTAGTAAAGGCGATTGGGGTAGCATATCGAACAGTTCAAGGTTATCGAACAGTTAAAAAAGCGGAAAAAGTTGATTGGCACCAAAGATTTTTGGATTTGAACAATCCGCACGAATCATACGAGCGATTATGCGAAAAAAGAAAATTGGATTTTCAAGAATATATTCATTTGGCTAATCTTAAAAGATTGTCTTGCGTGGAAAATCTTTATGATGATAAAACAAGTAAAAATAATAAGGGTAAGAAAAATAATGAATGTCAGTTAGAAAAAAATGAAACTATTTTTCCTAAGCCAAGTGAAATCTATCACGCAATTTTAGTGATGGCGTATAACGAGGGAATTGAAACGCTTGAACCATCTATTAGAGCGATCAAAGATTCAACTTTTTCGAGTGAAAAAATTATTGTGATTTTGGGGTATGAGGAACGTGGTGGAGCTGAAATGGAATTGACAGCGAAAAAATTAAATAAAATTTTCAAGGATGATTTTTTTGATTTTGTGATAGTAAAACATCCAGATAGTTTACCGAATGAAATAAAAGGAAAAGGTCCGAATCTATGTTTTGCTGGTGAAGCATTGAAGAAAATTGTAAAAAAGAAAAAAATTGATCCAGACCATGTAATTGTGACTTCGCTTGATTCAGATAATAGAATGAGTGAATATTATTTAGATTATGTGGCGTATGAATTTGTAACAAGACCAAACAGACAACGATTAAGTTATCAGCCAGTTTCGTTGTTTATGAACAATATATGGGAAACAACGGCACCGATGAGAGTGATTGCGATATCGAACTCATTTTTTAATATCATCTCAACGATGAAACCACATACTCTGAAAAACTTTGCCTCACATTCGCAACCACTTTCCGCTTTGATTGATATGAATTTTTGGAGTAAGCGAACGATAGTGGAAGATGGACATCAGTATTGGCGATCTTTATTCCACTTTAAGGGAGATTACGAAGTGGTACCGATTCATGTGCCGATATATCAGGATGCAGTGATAGACGAAACATTAGTGAAAACATTAAGTGCCCAATTTGTGCAATTACGAAGATGGGACTATGGTGCATCAGATGTAGCATATGTAGGAGTAAGATTGTTTTCTAAGGATAGGAAACGTCAGTTGGGAATGAGTTTTTTGCCGTTATTCGTAAAATTTTGGCGATTATTAGATGGGCATGTAATGTTGGCTGCAATGAGTCCAATTGTGGCGTTTGGAGGTTGGGTGCCGAGAATGATTTATTATAATTCAAGAGATTTATTGACATACAATTTACCAAATACTGTTTCTGTAGTGCAACTTTTTGCATCAATTGGTTTGATGGCGACAATTTTGGTTTCACTACATATGATTCCAAAGAGACCGGAGGGACTAAAAACACCAAGAGTTGTAATGATTTTGCAATGGTGTTTAATGCCAATAATCGCAATCGTGTATACTTCGGCAGCAGCATTTTATTCTCAAACGAGATTAATGTTGGGAAGATATATGGAAAAATTTGATGTAACAAAGAAAATGGTGAGATAAGAGTTTGTTCTATATCTTATCGTAAGAAGTTTGAATACGTTTTCGATCTTTATTAGATTCAATGGCACTTTCAATGATGATATCTAGATATTTTGAGAAAGTCATATCAGTTAACTGAGTCCAAAGTTTAGGAGCAAGGGAAGTTTCAGTCATGCCTGGTAAAGTATTTATTTCATTGACGAAGAAGTTTTCGTTTTTGTCCATAAAAATGTCGATGCGAGATAGACCTTCACAGCCTAATTCACGGTAAGTTTTGAGGGCTATAGCCTGAACTTCCTTGGTTTTTTCTTCTGATAATGGATATGGAACATTTTCAATAGTACAAGTATCGACATATTTCGCATGGTAGTTGAAGATATCCGTAACAAAAGTGTAGTTTCCTAGAAGTGAGGCTTTAGCATTGTTATGGTTGCCAATAATAGAAATTTCTAGTTCGACTCCATCAATTGATTCTTCAATGACAACACGATTATCATATTTGAGAGCAGTTTCTATCGCAGTTCTTAAGTTATTTCTGTTAGCTCTAGTTACTCCGACAGAAGAACCACAATTTGCGGGTTTTACAAAGACTTTTTTGCCAAGTTCTTTCAAAATTTTATTAAAAATGATGCTCCAATCGGTGTTTTCATATTCGTTTTTGGTTAAAATATAGAATTTTGCGTGAGGAATATTGGCACCTTTCATTACTAAATCGGCAAACCCTTTATCCATACATATGGCACTAGAAGTTAATCCGACTCCAGCATATGGGAGACCTAAGGTCTGTAAGAAACCTTGGATTTCACCATCTTCACCAGATTGTCCGTGTAGGGCAGGGAAAATAAGAGGATTCTCAAGGTTTTGGACGAAATCGCAAAAATTTTTTATGGAATCAAGTTTATAGTTGTTGATTTTTTTTGTTAATTCAGAATTAGCGATGATAGGCTCTGTAATTTTTCCGATAGGGTTAAAAATACCATTTTTATCTATAAAAACAGCATAAACGCTATATTTATCTCGATCAAGGCCATTAATAATGGTCTTGGCGCTACGAACTGAAACTTCATGTTCGGTACTTTTGCCACCATAAATTACAACAATATCCATACCATCTCCTTTGAAAATCGAACGTAAATTAATCTTATTATTATAACATAGATACGTTTATTTATACAGTATACAATTTTTTGGGTTAATTTGATAATATGAGGTAGATGTTTAAGCAATTTTTGCAGAAAAAAATGGAATTATTGGTTCAGGAATATTTTGTGACTCATCCTGAAATCAAATTAATAGCAGTGGCGGGAAGTGTTGGTAAAACAACAACTAAAAATGTAATTGCGACTATTTTGAGCGAAAAATACAAGATTGGTGGCGCATTAAAAACTAAAAATTATAATACCGAGTTTTCGGTGCCTTTTAGTATTTTGGGAATTAAATATCCGAAAAATATAAAATCTCCGATAGCTTGGATGCAAGTTTTTAGAGAAGCTAGACGTAAAATACGAAGTAAAGCGGATGTTGATATTATAATTCAAGAATTAGGAGTGGATAAGCCTGGAGATATGGGAATTTTCCAGAAATATCTGCAACCAGACATTGCGATTTTGACAGCGGTAACACCAGAGCATCTTGCAACACTTAAGGATATGGAGACGGTAACAAGAGAAGAAACGTCGATTTTTTCATTTTCAAAAACTGGCTATATAAATAAGAATGACGTAGACTACGAGAAAGTAACGGGAAATGTAGTTGGCTATGGAATTGAGGATGGGCAAAAATCACTAGAAAATCAGATTAGAATATTGGATTTTTCTGAGAAGAAGGGATTCAAATGCGAGTTTAGTAACCGAGATGAAAAATTTGAATTTGAAGTGAAGATGTTTGGTGAACACGTATTAAAATCAATAGTAGTGGGTATTGCAATTGGATTAGATTTTGGGCTGAGTGTTGAAAACATAAAAAGAGGTATTTCGAAGATCGTGCCAGTTTATGGGAGGATGAACTTATTGGATGGTATCAATTCTTCAACTATTATTGATGATAGCTATAATTCTAGCCCAGTGGCAGTTCAGAAAGCAATAAATACTTTATATGAATTTACTGTGGAAGGAGAAAAAATCGCAATACTTGGATCGATGAATGAATTAGGACCTATTTCTGAAGAAGCACATAGAGAAGTAGGAAAAATGTGTGATCCGAAGAAGCTAAAATTTTTAGTCACAGTAGGTGAAGAAGCGGAAAAATTCATTGCTGAAGAGGCAAATAAAAATGGATGTGAAGTATATAGTTTTAAGAATGCGCGAGAAGCGGGTGAATTTGTTAAGAAAAAAATAACGAAAAATTCAATAATTTTAGTTAAAGGCTCGCAAGGGGATATTTATTTAGAGGAAACAATAAAGAGTTTATTAAGAGACCCAGCAGATGTTTCGAAACTAGTAAGACAATCTAAACAATGGATGAAGATTAAAGAAAAATTTTTTGCGGAAAATAAATAAAAAGGAAATATAAAGGGTGTATATGGTGAGGGGCGAGAAGACTACCTTATTCGGCTTTGCATGGTATTTTGTCTGGCGCTAGTCGGTCGAGAAGCGCTTTTTATGGGCCGAGCCAATCGATATTACGCCGAGCTACGATATAGGTATTTTAACGAGGACGAGGGTTTTAACGCTCGAAAAGTAAAGACACCAAAATTATCAATTTTGAGCTAAGATTCTATGCAAAAATATACTATAATTAAATAGTTCTAATACTCAATTCTATAACAAGTCTACTCTTGACAAAGTAGGTAAAAGAATTGATCCCCGCGCGGAGTACCCGCTCCAATCGGTGATCAATTGCTTGCTGTAGAAAATAAGTATTAGAACACCCATAGCAGGTATTCCACTTGGTTTATGGGCACGCATAAACATTTGTAGAGGATTTTATGACTGGCAATATAGAAAAAGTTGGCACAACTGGTGAAAATTCGCAAACTAACACAGAGAAGCACCCACTGGAAAAAATGCCGACATTCAAAGAACATATTAAACAATTTAAAACCTCATCTTCTCAGACGGGCGTTTCTAATAACTTTTTGCCGAGAACTCCAGCTATTGAGTCAGTTTTGTATGGAAACGGAAAAGAAGTTCATATAGAGCCAACGGATTTGAGCTTAAAATTGCAAGAAAGGCCGCCAATATTGATGACTGATGAAGATTTTTCGCCTGATCCTGGACAGTCTGCAGACTTTAAACCGATTATCTTAAAAGAAAAAGTCAAAGATATTATGATTTCGACTTTCGAAAATAGAGTAAACAAATCTCAATTGATAATCCTGATTTATTTGAGAAAATATCTAATATAAAAGATAGTCTGCACTATGACCCCGATGGAGAGATACCGTCTGAGGACGAAGTCCAAGCGATACTCACTAGCGCATTGCCGCTCCTCGAAGAATATAAAACCGTTTATGAACAAACCAAACAGCGCATGAACGACGATTTTAGGAATAATCATATACAGAAATCTGAAGAAAAGAGGATTTATAATCTTTTACATAAAGACGAAAATGACCGTCTCAAAAAACGTAGGTCGCTTTATACAGCCTACGATTTGTCTAAATCCAAATCAATACCAGATGAATATGTAGGTTTAAGTTTTGAAGAAGTTAAACAGATAGAAGAAAAGAAATTAGCAACGGAGCGAAGCGAGCAAGGTATTTTTCGTTTAAGAGAAGCAAGTGAGACCTCTCAAGCAGAAACTGAGAAAGAGCAAATAAAAGCCTTTTATTTAGATATGCCGGAAAAAGAGCCACATTTTCCAGAGGCCGTTGAAATGCAAAAAATAATAGATTGGCAAATCTTCCCAAGTGAAGTAAAAACAGAATCCGTAGATGAGATGGATAAACCAGCCCAAGAGACTAAACAAACCCTAACACAAATACAATCCTTTGCCGAATATGCCAAGGAGAATCCGCCAGGCGAACACGACTTTCGTGACGTAGGAACAGACGATAGGCTAATCCTAGGAGATAGATATAACGAGCTTGTGTCGGATTATCAGAAATTCGCCGAGCACAGAGCTCGAATTGGGTCACCAGAATTACCGCCAATATTGACTAAAAAATTTTGTCACGAATTGGCATCGATAGTCCACGAATATAAAGAAGACGAGAAAATCTGGCGCTTAGTTGGAGAGCGAAGCTTGAAGGATGCTTTTGATGCATATGCGGATATTAAAGGAATTGACGCTGTTGTGAAGGATTTTAATGAAGAAATTCCTGAACAAATTGACCAATATACAGTGTTCCCACTTATTTCGAAAATAAATGATGTAGTGCGACAAGATTGGCAACGCAGAATAACACCGCTAGAAACCTACAAACAAGGCCAAGAATATAGTTTCTCTGTAGTCGCGTCAAAGAGCCATTTTCAGCGCGAGAGAGCAGAAATAGCATTTTCTCTTGTAGTTTATTAACCGATTCCCATCACGAAACAATCGGCGACAGTGGAAGTTTCGGCTTCATCTTTCCTCCAGATCATATTATTGCGGCAGCACCACATGATATTTATACGCATAATTGGAGTAATAACGACGAATTCTCTCTTAGGTCTGGAGTGCCAGTAATTATGTCTTACGATAGAGTACTCAGAAAATCCAAAGAAGATAAAACTTATAGTGAAATTACGACGAGAGATTTACCTGCTGGCATATTTTATATTAAAGATAAAATGGATGAAGATGAACGCAAAAAACTTGCTGAGCTAATCAAGATGAACCCCGGATTACCAGTAATTTCATTATGATGGCAGTTGTTATCAAATTGCGGAATAAGTTGCGCCACTAAGACCTAAGAGGTTAATGTTGCGAAGATATTTTGTCGCTCCAAATTGAGCGTGACGAAATTAACGAAAAAATCTTTAACTCAGACCAAGTCCAAAAGATGTTTAGAAAAGACCGCGGCTCAATTCAATCTTCCTACTATGAGAATCAGAAAGCTACACATGGTAAATATTTCTTGCCGTTCCGCTACCTCATCAAATGCTCAGTATGCGGCCACTATATGATCCCGGCTAGAAACCGCGGACACTTCGGCACGTATTGCCTCAATTATCGATGCCATAACAAGGTCTGCACGTGTCCGAAGAACAATATACGTATGCATGTCATCATGGATCAACTCTACGAAGGGTTCGGTCGTATCAGTCAGAAATACGATTTTATGAGCTTTGTCGACGACATGACCGAATATGCCAACAAGAAGATGCAGAAAGCAACTGTCGAGAAACACGAGCTACTCGGCCAGAAAACACAGAAACAACGCAAAATCGACGACCTTGCCAAAAAGTACGCCGAACTCGACAAAGAGTCGCCAAAAGCCGTCAAAGACAAGCTCAAAAAGGACATGGCGGATTTGCAAAATGATGTTGTAAATATCGACGAAAGAATCAAGCAAATTGAAGCCAAAATCAAGAATCCTGAAAAATTGCGCATGACCATCGAAAAGTTTTCGAACTCGCTAATTAACAGATTAGAAAAAGGATATCTCGTTGAAAAGGACATTTTGGTCAGAAATATGGTTTCGAACCTTGAAATTGATGCACAAAAAATGGTGATTTACAGATATAAATCACCATTTAATTTCATCTTCGAACCTGAGTTTTCCACAGGTCCCCCTGTTGGTGAGTCGGGCGGGACTCGAACCCGCGACACCAAGCTTAAGAGGCTCGTGCTCTAACCAGCTGAGCTACCGACCCAACAAAAATTATTATATCATATTTGTATACATTTTGCCTATTTTTTGATAAGATAAAAGATAGATACGTACTACGGAAAGGTTTTGATTTATGGAAATCGAAAAACTAAAAGAAAAATTAAAGCAAATTAATGTAAAATATGCAGAAATTCGCGATATACCTATTGCAGAGCGTAAAAAATTTGGTCAAAAAATTAACGAAGAGAAGCAGGCAATTTTGGCTAGAATTGCAAAAATTGAAGCTACATACGAAGATGCGGAAATTGAGCCGTTAGATATTACTGCGCCATTTGATATTAATGGCGAAGAATTTGAAGGTTTTTTAGGTAGGCGTGGAGCAAAACATCCATTGATGACAGAATTAGATAATGTAGTTGATATTTATCAATCTATGGGATTTGAAGTAGAGGAACCGAGACAGATTGATGATGAATACCATATGTTTGACGCGTTGAACTTTTCGAAAGGACACCCAGCAAGAGATGGATTTGATACATTTAGAACGACTGAAGGATTTATTCCAATCGCACATACTTCTTCAATGCAAAATCGAGTTTTGAAAAAATACAGAAAACAACTAGAAAAAGGTGAACAAATTGCAATTATAATTCCTGGAAGGGTGTTCAGGAATGAGGATGTTGATGCGACACATGAACACACATTTTATCAATGTGAAGGAATTTACGTATCAAAGAATGCGACTATGGGACAATTGTTGGGTATTTTTAAGAATTTTTTTGAGACGTATTATGGTGAAAGTTTAAAAATAAAAACTCAACCTGGATATTTCCCATTTACTGAACCTTCGTTTGAATTGTTAGTTGAAAAACCAAAAGGTTTAAGAGGTAAAGGTGATGGATGGTTAGAACTTTTGGGATGTGGCATGATACATCCAAATGTGTTGAAAGAAGCGGGAATTGACCCTGAAAAATACAAGGGGTTTGCTTGGGGTGGAGGAATAGATAGATTAGTTATGATGAAATATGAATTAGACGATGTGAGATATTTTGAATCTGGGAAATTGGAATTTTTGGATGAGTTTTAAAAAATAATATTTTTCAGAGGAGAATGCAAATGTTAATATCATTAAATGAAATCAAAAAATTAGTAAAAATCCCAAAAGAAATTTCGACCGAAGAAATTGTGAAATTAATCGGTTCTAGATTGGTAGAAGTTGAGGGAACTGAAGATTTAGCAAAAAAATATCGAGGGATTTTGATTGTTAAAGTTGTAGAGTGTGAGCCTATACCAGAGACACATTTACATTTATGTAAAATAGACGATGGAAGTAATGGGGGGCTGGTAGAAGTAGTATGTGGAGCGCCAAATGTACATAAGGGCATGTTGGCAGTTTGGTTAAAGCCTGGATGTATTGTACCTGAAACATATGGAGGAGAAAACTTCAAGCTTGGTGTTCGAAAAATAAAAGGATATGAATCTCATGGAATGTTGGCAGGTGCAGATGAGCTTGGTTTTAATGCTGAACATAAAGAGATTGTAGAGATTGATCCTAAATTTGCAAAAGCTGGTGATTATTTTGTGGATAAATTTGAGCTTGATGATGTTATTCTGGATATTGAAAATAAATCATTAACGCATCGCCCAGACGCTTTTGGTGTCATTGGTTTTGCTAGAGAAGTTGCAGGTATTTTAGGGATAAAATTCCAAGAGCCAAGGACTAAATTTGGTGATTTAGAAATTACGACTACTTTAAAATCTGATGAATTGAACGGATATACTCAAGATTTAGAGAAGATAAAAATTCAGATTCAAGATAAGAAATTATGTCCGAGATATTCAGTGGCAGTGTTTGAAGTCAATAAGGGTGATGCTTTGGAAAATGAAAAATACTGGACGTTGCAAAAAACATTTTTAGCGAAATCTGGTATGAGGTCAGTTTCAAAAATTGTGGATGCGACTAATTGTGTGATGTTGATGACTGGTCAACCATTGCACGCTTTTGATTATGACAAGTTTGTAGCTATTGGGGGAGGAAATAATCCTGTAATAAATGTGCGTGCTGGAAAAAAGGATGAAGAAATTAAATTACTTGATGGTAGACAAGTTAAAATAGCCGAATCAGATATTGTAATTGCATCAAATGACAAACCAGTGGCATTAGCTGGTGCAATGGGAGGAGAAGAAGCGGCTATTGATGGAAATACGACTAAAGTGATTTTAGAGTCAGCAACATTTAGCTTGTATAATTTGCGAAAAACGCAGATGATACATGGGATTTTCTCAGAGGCGATAACGAGATTCACAAAAGGACAACCTACTGCTGGAACAGTGCCGGCACTAGCCAATTGTTTGAGGATGCTATTGGATAATCCAAAGGAAATAATAGACTATGAAGATAGTGGGGAAATGGATAGAGAGAATGTTGTAAAAATTACAACAACTCAAATTAATAGCTTATTAGGGACAAGGTATACTATTAATGAGATAATTCGCACTTTGGAGAATGTTGGTTTTGAGAGTGAAGCGATAGGCGAAGAACTTTTAATAACAATTCCAAAATGGAGAAATGATATAGGTATCCCAGAGGATATTATTGAAGAAGTGGGAAGGCTTTTGGGTTATGATAATATTCCACTTGATTTACCAAAGAGGACATTTACAAGTGCAAAAAAGAACGAAATGTTTGAATTTAAAAGAGAATTAAGGACGATTTTATCGGAAAGATTAGCGGCAAATGAAGTATTAACTTATTCGTTTGTTTCAAAAAAATTGTTAGAAAAAACTGGCGAAAAAATCGAAAACTCATATGAAATAGCAAATTCAATCTCTCCAGAATTGCAATGTTTTAGACAATCGATAGTGCCATCGCTGATTGATAAAATATACGAAAACGTTCGAAATGGCTTTAAACAATTTGCGATTTATGAATTTAATCAGATTTCTAAGAGATCGAGTGGATTGAATGATGAAAATGTGCCTGAAATTGAAAATCATTTAGGAATGGTTTTGACTGGGGATTTTTATGCGGCGAAAAAAATGTTGCTAGAGGCGATGCAGAGAGTCGGCGTAAAAATGGAAATTGAAAATAATAATGTTGATGAATTTCCGTATTTTGAAAAAGTGAGATCGGCAAAGGTAACAATTAATGGTGAGACGGTAGGGGTAGTCGGCGAAATTAAAAAGCGAGTTTTGAGAAAGTTCAAAGTTGAGACGTGTGCGGGATTTGAAATTAATTTAGATGAGGTAATAAGGTTACGTGAAAAGAAAAAAATCATTTTACATTTATCTAAATACCCGTTCGTGGAAAGGGATTTGACTGTAAAAGTAAAAACGGAAGAGAAATTTGAGGTGGTAAAAGAAGCTTTACTGGAAATCTTTGTAGATTCTTCTGAGTTAGTATATAGAGTGAAGCCGACTTCGATTTATCAGGGTGAGAATAAAAAATCTAAAAATATTAGTTTCCACTTGTCTTTTGCGAATAAAGAAAGGACACTTTCGGCGACGGAAATCTCTGATATAATGAACAGTATTGAGCAAGGAGTTTCTAAAATTTCTGCAGAAATTGTTTAAAGGAGAAGTGATGAACGAAAAAGATTTAAAAACGTCCTGGAAGCAAAGAGTAATTGTTAGTGTAATTGCGTTTTTGATGCTCTTTTCAACAGTCGCGGTCTATGTTTTAATCGTGCTTTCAAGTGAAAAAAAGGAAAAATCAAGTACGGCTATTTCTGAAGAATTGAAAAAAATGCAACCTGAATTAAGGGCAAAAGAAGCTACATTAAATAGTGCAACGAAAACATTGAGTGATAAATATTATGCTAATTTTCTGAAATATAAAGAGAAAGTGAAATCTTACAATGCGACGAGTGTGGCGAGTGCTGGGCTAAAAACTAATGACCTAGTGGCGGGTGATGGAGAAGTAATTTCGAATAAAAGTTCTTATTACAGTTATTATATAGGTTGGTGTGCAGATGAGTCGGTTTTCGATTCTTCCTTTAATAATTGGAAAAAACCAACAGCACTTAAGTCACCGATTCCTTACAATAATGGGGAATCAAAATTTATTGCTGGGTGGGAAGAAGGAGTACTAGGAATGAAAGTGGGGGGAGTGAGAGAAATTAATATACCTGGAGAATTGGCTTATGGCAATACTCGGGAAATTTGTGGAGGAAAAAACTCACCTTTGAAATACATTGTTATGATAATTAATCCTGATGAAAACTATAAAAAAGCAGAAAAAGAGTATCAAGTTTTATCAAAACAATACTACACATTATATTATCAGCAACATCCTGAACTTTTAAATCAGTAATTTTAGTTTAATTTTTTAAAATAGAATAAAGAGTAGACCGATAATAGAAAATAAGACTAAAATAATCCAGAACCAACTAAACTTGCCAGTGGTTTTTAGATTTTTAGTATAGTTTGAATCTTCGACAAAATCTGGATCAGTCATTTTTGAAGCTTCAGTCGCTCGAAGACGAAGATCGGCGGTAATTCGATTATTAAGATCTGTATTTTTATCTTGTTGTTTGGGTACGATATAACCCATAAAACCTCCAAATTCTAAGCTTAAAGATAATGTTATTATTTTAGCATGAATTATGTTATACTAAAGATATATTACTTAAAGGAGGTAAAATGGCTACTAAAAAGTCAAAGAAGACCGATGAAAAAAAGTCTTCAAAGCCAAAAGTCGTTACAACCAAGACAGAGAAGATAGAAAAAGTCGAAGCTGTAGCTACCGTGACGACTAAAAAATCAGAAAATCCATTTAAGGGGTTTTTTGCAAAGAAAAGCGGTGTGGAAGAAAATATTCTAACAATTTTTAAGAGCCCAAAAATCTGGGGGGCAATTCTTGGAGAATTGGTTGGAACAATGTTGCTCACTATGTTGATGTTGACGTTGGGAGTTTATCAGCCGTTATATGTGATGATTGGTATGATTGCGATCACAATGGCAGTATATGCTTTTTCTGGTGCAAATCTAAACCCAGCCATAACAGTTGGAATGATGGCGACACGAAGAATTTCAGCAATTCGTGGTGTATTATATATCATCGCACAATTTGTTGGTGCGTGGATTGGACTAGTTATCCTTAGTGGCTTTAGAGTTGCAGGAAATAATGCGACTGATTTGCCAGCAATGACAGCAATTGCAGAAAATAAATTAATGATTACAGCTGCTATTGAATTACTTGGTGCCGTGGTAATTGGATATTTCTTCTGTCGTGCACAGGTTTACAAAACTCCTCGTGGTGCATTTACGTATGCCGCAATTGTTGCTGGTGGTTTAACTTTGGCAGTATTGTTCGCAGTAGTAATTTCTTCAAATTACGTTGGACTTTCGAAAAACTTTGCGCTTAATCCAGCAGTTGCAACTATGCAACAAATTTTCCCATCAGTAGCTGAAAACTTTGGTCAATTGATGAGTGCTGTTGGAAAATCAATGCTAGTCTATATTATTGTACCAATGGTCGGTGCTGTGCTTGGATTCTTTATCTCGGATATTTCTTCGAAACTTTCAGAAGAAGAGTAATTAGTCACTAGCAAAAAAAGACACCGTTTTAAGGTGTCTTTTTTGTTAAAACTAAAATAATGGTGGCAATGTATGCTAAAGCTCGAACCTATTTCGAGCGTAAAAGCTAAGCCGTGCAGGCTCAGCCCCAACGCCTGCGGGCGTGTGCGCCCGCTCGCCCCACCAGAAAAACCCTTTGAATTATCTTTTTGAAATTTCCCC
>CAUUKA010000003.1:0-54191 GCA_963545945.1 uncultured Candidatus Saccharibacteria bacterium
TGTATAGATCTTTCCGAGCTCTTCTTCCGTCAAGTTGACCCTTAAGGGGTCATACTCTTCGGACATAACAACAGTCTCCTCGGTTGCCGGCGCCTGGCTAGGTCTAGTCGGCAATTTACTGATGGCGCCGAAGTAGGCTTCGGCGATGTAGCCTGCGCCGACGATTAAAATACATATTGCAACAATAATAGAAATTATTTTTTTCTTCATTTCTTCTCCCCCCCTCTATTCTTCCTGATGCTCCTGATTTTTTGAGAGCACCCAACGATTGTCGTAATTACCGCAATTACAACGATTACTGCAACAACGATTATCTGCTCTTTTGCCGACAAATGATAAAGTGCCGACAAGATAAAAATCAGGCAAATTGTGGCATATATTTTTGTTGCCACAATCTTTGAAGCTTCTTTCTTAACAATCGCAATGTACCAGTAGGAGACAACGGATGTCATCACTACTGATAGCATTGTCGCCACTATTAACTGCTTGCTAGTCACCTGCAGTACAAATGCGCAAGCAATTATAACTGCGGCAAAAAGCAACTTGGTAGAAAAAGAAAATGTTAATATCTCATTTCTACCAGCATGGTCTTTTCGCTGTTTTATTGACGATATTTCCGTCATTTCAGCGAAAAACCTATAAGAAGCCTTAAATGACAATATAACTATCAGTATCAAATACAAAAATGCTTTCATTTTTTCCTCTCTTTCTTGCTCTATCTAGAGCAAAACAATTTTACAAGAGAGGTCCACCACGCCTCTCTTAGTTAACTAAAAAGGCGTGGCCAAAATGGCCTAACAATACTTTCTTAGGTATTTTTATACCTGAGATGATTCGGTTTTTAATGGTCGTCATGGAGGATTCGAGCTATCCGTCTCGAGCTCCATAGACTGGTTAAATTATAGCATATTAAGTATAAAAAGTCAATACTACTAATAATAATTATACCTGTTTTTATATCTATTTTGATTATTCTTATGCTTATTTTATGTGCTAAAAATTGCACTATGTTAAAAATATTTCTTAAAAGCAGAAAGCCCGCGATGTTTCGCGAGCTCTCTCTTGGCTGGTGGTCGATAAACGGGGGCTATAGAGACTGAGAAGTCTCAGAAAATCTTAGCCCCCAGAGATTAGCTATTTTTTGCCGGCCGACCTTTCTTATTATCGGTCGGTTTTTCAGCCGACTGATTTTTATCATCAGCCTCCGATTTTTTAGCCGGCTGTTTATTGCCGGCACCGGCGTCGCTGGGTTTGTTGGCCTTAATAGACTGGCGGTACTCGGCTATATCAGCCAGAGATGCACCAGCTATCTCCTCTCCATTCTTACCCTTACGGTAATAATGGATAGAATAGCCCATAAGCACAAGCTTGCCGCCGTATTTATCGACAAGCTCTTTTGAAGCCGGTTCAAGAGAAATCGGGTCGACGTAACAGAAAGTCGTCTCGTATTCCTCTCTTTTTAGGAGAAATTCAAGGTATTTTCTGAATTCCTCCTTAGTAACCATAATACGAAGAAAGTTCTTCATCTCCTTCGTCATGGGTTTCTTCCTGAGCAGGTTCTTGCTATCAATAGCAAGTTCCTCCTCGCAATAATCCCATGCGGAGATGAAGTCATCGTCAGAAAGTTTCTGAGACGATACTGATGCCTCTTCCGGTTTCTGACTTTGATTTCTATCTCCGTTCAAAAAATTGGTCATTTTTCCGATCTCATCAAATGCTTTCATTTTTTTCCTCACTTTCTCTCCCCCCTGAGGGAGGAAAACAAAATCAAAATTTTTAAGTTACTCCGAAAGCCACCAATACTTTCGGCTCCACCTTTTACCAAGATGATTCCATCATATCATATTTATTGTAAAATGTCAATAGTTATAAACTATTTCGGCGAAATTGGTCGAGGGCGATAAGAGGTAGTCCCGTGGTTATTAACAGTACTAACTTTGTCGTTAGAAACAGGGGGAGTTTGAGCAGAGCTATTAGTAGAGGAAGTATATTTTTCAGCTCGTCGCATTAAAAGTGCGGAATTGAATAATTTTGAACTATTGTATTTTTTAATATATTCCCGATTTTCCTCAAGAGCTTTCTTTTTCATTTGTTCTAATCTACGCAAATTTTCTTCAATTTTGGCGTGTGAAGTAGGATCTGGAGACTTTTCCGCTGATGAAAACTCTTGATTTGGTTGCGTATGGAAAAAATTTCTCTTATTCTTATCTACAGTGAATCTGCGGATTATTTTATTGTTGATAAAAAACATATTCCTCCTATTGGAAAAATGCGAGATAGATAATAGAACCAATTAAGGCACCAAATATAACAGTGAGAATAATGGCAATAATTAAGAAAATATTCAGTTTTGTTGGGACTTTATTAACAAATTCGGGAGAATCGTCCTGATCTTTTCTGGTAAGGGCGCGAGCATAAATATTTTTATGCGGTTTTGGCTCTTCATAAGGGACAAATCGGTTCGCAGAACGAGAATATCCCATAGTTGGAGATGGATCCTTTTTACCACCAGAAAGAGGTCTCTTTTCAACAGTCGTATTAATAAAAGGGGACTTGCCACCTAAAATATACTTAGAATTGTTTTCAGAAGTGTCAGGCTGTTCATCGATGGTTTTTTCAACTTCTCGCTCTAACGCTTCGATATCGTCTTCAAACTCTTGTAAAGAGCCTAAAGAAAGTGGATCGGTTGAAGAACTTTTAGAATTTTCTATCCGAACTGACTTTGAGGCTTTAAGTTTTGGCTCAACGGTACGACGGCGAAGAAGTTCTTCCCTTGCAACTTTGGCTCTACGTTCTGCCATCGCTCTCTGTTTTTCCCTTAAGATTCTCTGACGAATCAACTCTTCCTGTTTTGCTTTTTCTTCACGTTCCCGTATTAATTCGAGTTCTTGTTTTCTGACAGCCAAAGCTCCAGCATTTTCTTTTGCCTCGATCTGAAGACGATTTGCTAAATCTTTGCGAGCAATAATCGCCTGACGTTTAGCAACTAGATCGCGTTCACGCTGTAACTCAATTTGTTTCTGGATACGTTCACGTCGCTCGGCTTCCTTTTTAGCTAATTCACGCCGACGCAATTCCTGTTCGGTAAGATTACGATGGATGATAGTTTTATTTAGAGGAATATTATTAGAGGATGGTTTAACGGTTTCTGGCTTAGGCTTAATGATGGTTTTTCGAGAAATAGTTGTTACCGTAGCGGAAATCGTTGAAGCAGTTGCAGAAGTCATATTTTTCTGCGTTCTAGGCACAAAATCCATCATTCTACCTCTGTTTTTGGCTGGTGGTTGATGAAGATTTCTTGCTTGAGATTCCATTGTGATAATAACCTGATTTTTATTTTATGACCATTTCTCTATAATATATATTAGTCTTTGGAAAAAAGCAAATTACGCTATAATGAGGGTATGTACGATATTTTAGTGATTGGGGCAGGAATCGCGGGGATGACCGCAGGAATCTACGCCAAAAGAGCGGGAAAAAGTGTTTTATTGATTGAAAAAATGGCGCAGGGCGGACAGATTTTGGCGACTGATAAAATTGAAAACTATCCTGCATTTTCGAAAATTACGGGAAATGAATTAGCGTCTAAAATCTGGGAGCAAGCGAAAAATCTAGGTGTGGAATTGAAATTAGCTGAGATGAAATCGCTCAAAAAACTAGAAAATCATACTTTTGAGATATCAACCGACGAGGGGGTTTTTCTTGGAAAAACGGTCATTATCGCAACGGGGACGGATTATCGAAAATTAGGACTGATAGAAGAGGCTGAACTGACTGGTAAGGGGATTTCCTATTGCGCGACCTGTGATGGAAGTCTTTATCAAGATAAAGAGATTGCGGTAGTCGGCGGAGGAAACTCAGCGTTTTATTCGGCACTTTATTTGGCTAATTTAGCTAAAAAAGTTTATTTAATCCATCGTCGAGAAGGTTTTAGGGCAGATACTGCGATAGCCGAACAAGCGAGAAGAAACGATAAAATTGAGTTTTTGCTGGGACGAGAAGTTATTGAATTAGAAAGTAATGAAGGAAAACTTTCTGGAATTAAGCTTAAAAAAAATAATGCCGGAAATGGCGCTGAAAAACTTAATAGTGAGACTGTTCTTCAAGGCAAAGAAGAAAACTTAGAGATTTCAGCATTGTTTGTACTGATTGGACGTAAACCGAAAAATGATTTCTTAGAAGGACTGGTTGACTTATCAGAGGATGGATATATTGTCACTGATGAGAATGGCAGGACGAACTGTGCGGGGATTTATGCTGCGGGCGATTGCCGTCAAAAAGAACTACGGCAAATCATTACGGCGGCGGCAGACGGAGCAACGGCTGCGAGTTCGGCAGTGGAGGGTTTAAATAAATTAACAGATATGGTATGATTTTTTTGAGATGCCATTGTAGCTCAGTTGGTAGAGCAGCTCATTCGTAACGAGCAGGTCGCTGGTTCGATCCCAGTCAATGGCTCCATTTTTTATGTCTTTTACTACATTTCGGATTTGATTTTTTCAATTAAGTCACGGAGAGAAGCTGCCTGTTCAAAATTAAGTTCAGCGGCCGCAAGCTTCATTTGACTTTCTAATTCTTTAAGAAGATTTGGAATCTCATCTTTTGGAACTTTACGAAGATCTAATTTATTTTCAACTTGCTTTTCTGGAATAATAGCACGTAGGCCGATTGAAATTGCTTTCTTAACGGAAGTAGGAGTGATGTGATGTATTTTATTATATTCTTGCTGAAGCTCTCGACGACGATTAGTTTCGGAGATGGCGGTTTCCATACTTTTTGTGATATGATCGGCATACATAATAACTTTACCTTCTTTATGTCTAGCAGCACGCCCAATCGTCTGAATGAGAGCCGACTCAGAACGCAAAAAGCCTTCCTTGTCCGCATCCAAAATCGCAACTAATGAAACTTCGGGCAAATCCAACCCCTCACGTAATAAATTAATGCCGACTAAAACATCATAAACACCTGATCTTAAGTCTCGTAGGATATCTCCTCGTTCCAAAGTATCAATATCGGAATGGATATAAGCGGTTTTAACATTGCGATCTTTCAAATGATCAGTTAAATCTTCCGCCATACGTTTAGTCAGAGTAGTGATAATGGTACGTTGTTTTTTAGCAATCCTCTGATCAATTTCTTCCATTAAATCATCAATTTGCCCTTCTGAACTACGTACTTCAATGGGTGGATCAAGCAATCCTGTTGGACGAATAATTTGCTCGGCTGGTTTCGGCGAGTGCTCTAGTTCATATTCTCCTGGAGTAGCTGAAACATAAATAGCTTGATTAATATGATCCTGGAATTCATAAAAGGTCAACGGACGATTATCAAGAGCAGATGGCAGACGAAAACCATATTCTACTAGGGTTTCTTTACGTGCTCGATCGCCGTTATACATTCCGCGAACCTGCGGTAAGGTCATATGCGATTCATCAACAAGTAGTAAAAAATCTTTAGGAAAAAAATCTAATAAAGTTGCAGGTGGCTCGCCAGCAATGCGACCATCAAGATATCTTGAATAATTTTCAATACCTTTAACAAAACCTGTCTCAGATAGCATTTCTAAATCATATTTAACACGTTGGGAGAGACGTTGAGCTTCAAGAAACTTATTATGATCTTCAAAATATTTTAATCGCTCTTCATATTCAATTTTAATTGCTTCAATGGCACGATCAATTTCATCTTTTGGAGTTGCATAATGAGTATTTGGAAAAAGATGAACTTGGTCTGGCTTTTCTAAAGTTTCAGAAGTTAAGGGATCAATAATTTTGACGGATTCCAAATCATCAAAACCAAATTCAAAACGATAAGCAATTTCGCCTGAAGCAGGAAATAAATCAATAGTATCTCCCATTACACGAAAATTACCTCGCTCGAAAGCTAAATCATTACGATGATATTGCATAGCAACAAGATAGATCATGAAATTTGTTTGGCTTAAACTATTTTTAGTTTGAGTAATAGTATTAACAAGAGACTGTTGCTGTTCAAGATTAGCAATGGTACTGGTGACGAGATTTGAATGTTGAGTATTCATGATTTGCCAAATTCCATTTTTACGAATCAATGGTAAAGACATTTCAGTGTAATGATCAGGAGAACCAATACCATAAATACATGAAACTGAGGCGATAATAATCGTATCTGGACGTGTTAATAATGCGACTGTAGCAGCATGACGAAGACGGTCGATTTCTTCATTAATTGCAGAATCTTTTTCAATATAAGTATCAGTTGAAGCGATATAGGCTTCAGGCTGATAATAATCAAAATACGAGACAAAATAATGTACTTCATTTTTGGGGAAAAATTCGCGGAACTCGGCGTAAAGTTGTGCTGCGAGAGTTTTATTATGCGCAAGCACTAAAGTTGGTTTGCCAACTTTCTCAATAATATTTGCCATAGTAAAAGTTTTACCTGAACCTGTTACACCAAGTAAAGTTTGTTCGCGATCTCCCTTTTTGAGCCCAGCAAGTAACGTTTTGATTGCTGTAGGTTGATCGCCTGTTGGCTGGTATTTTGAAACTAATTCAAACTTGGTCATTGTTTTTATCTTTATCTTCTGGGACAGTTACTCCGCTAATTTGTGCAGAATGAAAGTAGCCGTTAACAAATTGTCGATCAAAATCAATGTCGACAGATGTTAGGGCGCCAGTATTATTTCTGTCGGAAAAAATATCATAATGATATTCTTCGATTGGAGATTTTGAAGTGTTTCGATGCGTTTCTTCAGCAGCGCGTTTTTCAGCTTCTATTTTTGCAAGTTCTGCACGTTGTTTTGAGACTTCTTCGGCCTGTCTGGCTGCAGCATAAGCAGCCTGAGAAACTAAGGTTTCCTTATCCAATAAGCCCTCTGAGCTAGTTAGATGCTCTGGCAAAATAGTCTTAAAATCATTTTTGAAAGCAATATTTTTACCTTTTTGATATTGATATTCAAAACTTTTATCAACACCAATGACAATATAAGCGATAAGTGGAAAAAAGAGACAAAAAAGTTGCATTTTGAAATCTTTAGCAAAAGCCTTGGGTAAAATAAAATTAAAAATAGAAAATGGAATAATACCAATAATTGGGATAAATATTGTAATCGCAAGAGCAGGGTTCAGGCTAACAGTACGAGATAATTCATAAGCCCCATAAAATGGGATGATCGCTTTCCAACCTTTGCCTTTGCCGAAAATTTTTTCACCGATCAAATATCTACCGATAAAAAATATAACTAGCATAAAAACTAAAACAACAATAAGTTGGGTATTGGCAGATACTACTTTTTCAAAAGTTGGGCGGTCAGTAGCGTACCGATCGCTGAACAAAAATCTAGTGGCTAGCTCTAAATTCATGGGTTAATTTTAGCATAATCTATTTATGAAATAAAGAGACGCCAAAAGTACTCCGAATATAATAGAGATGGGGTGCCTATGAGAGATTTACGTTTTGACGAAAAGCTTTTTTGAGCTGAAAATTGAGACCAATTAAATACGTTGCAAGTCCTAGTGCTAAAATAGCAATGAGATGATCGACTGGACCAGTTGAAGGGATTTTTTCAGTATTGGAAGGATTATTTGCGGGTTTAGTAGATTGAGTAGTTTTATCAGGCTTATTAGATTCTTGCCGAGGAGTATAGTTATTGGCTGGAGATTTAGCTTCGACATTAGATGAGATTTTTGACTTATTAGTCTCTGTTTGAGATTGAGTTTTGACAACTACATCATCTTTTCTAGGAGAGATCTTTTTGGTAGGAGTTAGCACTGCACCAATTGCCCAAATTGCCACAAAAAAGATCAAACATCCTGCGACTGCGAGTGTAATGATAGTTTTTATTTTACGTTTGTTAGTGTTATCTTTAATTTCCATAAAACTCCATTTGGTTAGATACCACCATTAACCTCAAATATTTAGTTAAATAATACCACAAAATTGCTATTTTATAAAGGTAGAGATCCTGGCAGAAGCATAAGCTTTGGTAGAGAGAAGTTGGGCGTTTAGGACATGAGGATCAAATGAATCAGGATGAGATAAAATAAATTTTATTTTAGAAAGATTTATTAATTTATTAAAAATTAAAGGACCAATTCGAAAGATTTGATTATAAGGAGGGTCGGCGATAACTAAATCAAAACGACTATCAAAATCTATTTTTGCAATATCCGATTCAAAGACACGAGTCTTATCTTGAAGTTTTAAGTGCTTTAGATTTTGGCGAAGGACTTCGGCGGTTTGGTGATTTTTTTCGATAAAAGTAACGTGCTTAGCACCCCTAGATAAAGCCTCGATACCGAGAGCGCCTGTACCAGAAAAAACATCAAGAATAATTTTATCTTTAATTTCTGGGCCGATAGCATTCATTAAGGCAAGTCGTTCCCTTGAACCCATTGGACGCGTATTAACATTTTCAGGAGACTTTATTTCGCGCCCGCGTAATTCCCCGCCAGTAATTTTTAGGTTTGTATATTTCATGATTTTTTAACCCAATTTTGGGGAAGACTAGAATACCAACAGAGAGTAATAGCACGAATAACTTCTGGTAGCAAAACTTTTTTAATTTCAAGCGCGATATTTGTCGTCCAGCCTTTTTCGCAAAAACGAGTATACATATCGAGTTTTGCAACGCGTTTTAAGGCAGTATAAAATATTTCGTGTAAATCAGCAGTCTTAAAGTCCTGCGATGAGATAATTGGAGTAACTTGCTTTTTTCTTAATGCCGTCAAAGTAATTGCAATACCGTATTCAAAAGCAATATGTTTGCTCATATGACCATTTGAACCCCAATAAATCCAGTTGTTTTTCAAAGTTTCACGCGCATTTCTACCATGCATAATACCTTTAATCGGAACACCAAAAACTTTAACAAATTCATGCTCGCTCATGAGTTGCTTTTGAGTTTCAACTAGTGGAAAATGGTGGGCTGGAGTTAATCCGTCTGCGATTGCGTGGGCCATCCATGCAAGCTCAAAAGCTGCACGTTCAAGATTTTTATTTTTCAGAGCTTGGCGAATATTATATTGATGGTCCTCAAGCATTTTGATTAATTTGCCATCATCATGATCAGGAATAATAAAGTGCATTGGCTCATCTTTTCCTGGAGATTTACGCTTTAAGCCATCAGGTCCGCCCATTCCTTCAAAATTTAAGATTTGTTTAATGGTAGGAAATTGACATTCTGGAGGGATTTGTTTTTTGATAAGTTTATAAGCAATCTCATCAATCCGCTGATGAGTTCCGATAATGCGTCCTGAATTTTTTGAATTAGTTTTAATGGCAAGAGTGGCGTACATGTTAATTAAGAGTGATTAATTGTTGATATTTTTTAATTTCTCGATTTAGCTCCTTATATTTTAACATGCTTTCTTGGCCTAATAGGAACTTTTCAACATCGTCACGAGCCCGTTTAATTGTTTTAAGGTCTGTAATACTGGCAATTTTTAGATTCATAACTCCATGTTGCAATTGACCATAAATCTCACCTGGGCCCCTAAGCTTTAAGTCAACTTCAGCCAAGTGAAAACCATTAGTTGATCGTTCAAGTTCTTGAAGTCGAAGCGACGGTTTTTTGTCGGCACCAATAATTAAATAACAATCACTTGATTTTTCACCACGACCAACACGACCGCGTAACTGATGGAGTTGCGCAAGTCCGAAACCCTCCGCATCCATGATAATAATTTGCGTAGCATTTGGGATATCAATTCCAACTTCAATAACTGTCGTAGAAACCAAGATGTCAATTTCATGTTGTTTGAAGCTTAACATTATTGCATCTTTTTCTTCTGACTTCATTTTGCCGTGCAAAAATCCGACTTTGGCGTTTGGAAAAAGTTTTCTAACTTTTTCAGTTTGCTGTTTGACACTGGTTGTTTCACTAGCCCCGTCTTCAATTTTTTTACAAATCCAATAAACTTGTTCTTGGTTACTTAACTTTTTATTAAGTCTAGGATAAAGCTCTTCACTTAATACTGTTTCGGAAAGTATCCTAGTTTTAATTTCAACTCTACCTTTTGGGCGCTCATTAATCGTACTAATGGAAAGATCCCCAAAAACTGTAAGTTGAAGAGAACGAGGGATTGGCGTGGCGGTCATAGAGAGAAGATGTGGGGCAAAATCTCTGGCTTTTAAGAGTAACCTTTGACGTTGCATAACACCAAAACGATGCTGTTCATCGATAATTGCAAGTCTGAGATTTTTAAACTTTGTGTCGTCAGTTAAAATTGCATGAGTACCGATAACCACATCGACTTCACCTTTCTCGATTTGAGATTTGAGAAGTTCTTTATTTTTAGTAGAACCGATAAGCAGGCCCACTTTTAGCTTAAGAGGACGAAGAATCTTTTCAATGGTTTCAGCGTGTTGTGTGGCAAGTATTGCAGTTGGAGCAAGTAAAACAGCTTGAGCATGATTGATACAAGCTTGATAGATAGCAATGGCAGAAACGATAGTTTTACCAGAGCCGACATCACCCTGCAGTAACCGATTCATTGGTTCATTTTTCTCTAAATCTTTCAAAATCTCAAAAGTAGCAAGACGTTGAGCATTAGTTAATTTAAAAGGCAAAGACGAGATGAACTTCTTAGTTGCAGTTAAATGGAAACTGAGAGGTTCGGCTTTTAATTTTTGATTAGCAGTTTTATTTAGCTTACTGGCAAGAATTAATTCAAAAAGTTCTTCATAAGCAAGTGATTTTTTTGCCTCTTCCACTTCTTTTTCAGATTCTGGGAAATGTATTTTATAAAGTGCTTCAGCACGTTCATGATTTTTCTGGCTAGGAAGTAAGTTGGGTGTATTAACTAGAATATCTTTGTGCTTGATGAAAAAAAGCTTAAACCAAGCGGATTTATATGTTCCCTTGACGGAATAAATCGGCTGAAATGTTTGGTTATAATTCATAACTTCCGATGCTAAAACAACAGTAGGTGAAGTTAGTTGGTAACGATTATACTTAAAATCGTAAAGTCCCGTAAAAAAATATTCTTGTTTTTCGTCAAAACCTTTTACGCGATAAGGTTGGTTATACCAAACAACCTTAATACAGTCAGTGTCATCATAGATTTCACCGGTAACAATAGTAAAATTACGACGTCTTGTATATTGAACTTTAAGATTTTTAATCTTGCCTTTGACAACAACTTTGCCTGGAGTAAGCGATTTTATTTTGACAGTTGCATCATAATTTTCGTAAGTACGCGGAAAATAATAGATGAGATCTTTGATTGTTTCAAAGCCATATTTTTTGAGAGCAATAGCAGTTTTAGGACCAATACCTTTTAGTGTTTCGATTGAAGCTGAAACATCCATGTCGTTTTTCCTTTTGGTATTAGTTATTTTTCATGAGCTTTACGCCACTTCGCAATTTCACCATGATTTCCAGAAAGTAAGATATCAGGTACAGTTATACCACGAAAATCATATGGCTTGGTGTATTGTGGATATTCAATATTATCTCCGTCAGAAAAACTTTCGATTTCTGCTGATTTTTCACCGCCAAGTACACCTGGCAATAAACGAACAATACTATCAACAAAAACTAAGGCAGGAAGTTCGCCACCAGTCAAAATATATTTACCAATACAAAACTTTTCATCAACGATAGCAAGAATCCTTTCATCATACCCTTCATAATGTGGGCAAAAAAGAATAAAATGTTGTGGTGTTGCAGTTGCTGTAGCAATTTTTTGAGCTCTTGCTTGAGTCCAAATCTCACCAGCTGGAGTAGGTAAAAAAACTTTGGCGTCTTTTGAATTTTTCTTAATATCTTCTATGGCATTAAAAATTGGCTCGCATCGTAACAACATACCATCACCACCACCATAAATTGTATCATCAACTTTTTTGTGTGGCCCAAGTCCATAATTACGTAAATTAATTAATTCAAATTCAACAATACCATTTTCGGTTGCTTTAAACATCATCGAGGTTTTTAGGTATGGCTCAAGCGATTCTGGAAAAAGAGTAATAATAGAAAACTTAATCTTTGACATAAAAACATTATAACATAGAGGTGAGATGAGATTTTGAAGGGAATCTATTGTTTTAGACTTGACAAAACGTTTATTCTTTTTTAGACTTAATTTAAGCTGATACGCTTCACAGGGGTTCCACTGAGATAGTTAGTGGAGTGTGGAGATTTCAAAAACAAAAACAGCGGATTAAAACAAAAATATGTGCCCCAAGGGTGGGCGCGCATCAGCGCGAAAGAGACCTCAAAAGAGGTTTCTTTTTTGAGAAAATATTTTTTGATCAATAATCTTCGACAAAAGTGAAACGGTGTCCGGAAATCTCAATAATGCTATTTGGAGTAGCACCACGAGAAGTAAGCTCTGCCCTAATTCCATGTTTTTTCATAATATCGCGTAGACGATTAAGCGATTCATAGTTGTCATAGTCGGTTTGGCTGGCGAACTTTTCGATTTTTTGACCATAGACACGAAAATGTCTAATAATTTCTTTTTCTCCATCATCGTTAATTTGTTCTATCGGTCCAAGCTCTTCAATAGTCCAAATATCCTTAACGTTTTTTGGACTGAGTTTAATCACTGGTAATTTGGATTTTTGCTGATCAGTAATAAAAGCATGTTCAAAAGAATCTGGAGAATCTAAAGTAATATGTGCAACTCCTTGATCGTCAAAGTCTTCCGTAACTGCAGGAGTATGTTCAACAACGACTTGTTTTTTAATTTCATTTAGTTTATTTTTGACAGCATAAAGTAGGTCTTTGATTCCCTGTTTTGAAGCAGAAGAAATTACATAAATCTCAGCCTGATGATTTTCTGCTAAAATAGCACCCTGTTGCATTTTAATAATATCCTCGTCAACACCTTCGCATTTTGTTAAAGCAACAATTTCTGGACGATTTTTTAGATCAGAATATTTATTAAGTTCGTTGCGAATTGTGCGATATGCAATGCCCGCGTCATCATTATAAATATCTATTAAATGCAAAATTATAGCAGTGCGATCAATATGACGTAAAAAGTCTGAGCCAAGACCTCGTCCTTCAGACGCCCCCTCAATTAATCCTGGAATATCAGCAATTAAAATATCTTGGCGGGAAACAGTAGCGACACCAAGATTCGGGATAAGGGTGGTGAAAGGATAGTTGGCTATTTCAGGCTTCGCATTAGTAACTACTGACAGAAAAGTCGACTTTCCAGCATTAGGTAAACCAACTAAACCAACATCAGCAAGAAGCTTTAACTCAAGTTCAACTTCAAAAGCCTCACCTGGCTCACCCAATTCACGAATAATTGGAGTTTGTCGAGTAGATGACTTAAAATGTGCATTGCCAAAACCGCCATCGCCACCTTTAGCAATTACTGCCTCCATGCAATCTTCGTCAAGATCGGCAAGGATTTTTCCATCACGTTTAATAATGGTGCCAATGGGAACTTCTAGGATTAAATCTTTGCCAGCACGCCCAGCGCTACGTGAGCCAGAACCGTTTTTACCATCTTCCGCTTTCCATTCAGGATTAAAACGAAAATCTAGCAAAGTATTAGTGTCTTTATCTGCACGAAAAATTATCGACCCACCTTTGCCACCATTGCCGCCATCTGGACCGCCCTTGGGAATATAAATTTCATGACGAAAAGAGACGGCACCATCGCCACCTTTCCCAGCTTGAATTTTTATTTTTGCGGTATCAACAAACATTTTTAACCTTTTTGTTTATTATATAATAATTTTTGGACTATCACAAGACATTGACTATATTACTATTGTGTGTTATAATTACATCTGATACTTGTTGATAGTACCTTAAAGGGGGTAGAAAAATGGTTACATTTGAGGCTGTAAAGTTTGATTTTGGCGGACGTACATTTGGCGAGGGGATGCATGATCTGCGTCCAGGGAAAAACGTCAAGTGGGTCGCGCCGACGAGGAGCATGATAGAAAAGGCGGTCGAAAAAGCGAGGGAGTGCCGTGGCATATGCTACGTTAATGCCAGCACCGAAAATGGCACACTCGTCTTAGCGAGCTTTAGAGAGTATTTGGATAATCTCGCAGTAATATTGTTCAATGCGGAAAAAACCACACCTGATGATGCGAGCGCGTATCACTTTGTGGTGCCAAATACTGGAAAGGATAGTCCGAAATATCTCACGAATATTTGGGTGAGATATAGCCCTGGAAAAATCATTGAGATATAGTTTTAAATTAATCTTATAAGGAGGCAAAATGCCTCCTTATTTAGTTGTAAGATAATATAGTAAAATTGACATTATTTTCTTTTGTGTTATAATAAGGGGAGACACAGTGTTTTTTGTGTCCAGTAGATAGACGGCGGTTTATTGTACATTAAAAAAAGGGGCGGAAAATGGATAATTTAACGAAAATTTGCAATGAAGGTAACTGTATAGAAGTTTTTGATATATTGCCGAAAGGCTTTATCATAAAAAACGTTGTAGGAAAGGAACACCCAATAGAAGAAATAATTAACCATTACTGGGTGCCGATTAGGAAGCAGTATCGTCTACTTTATAACGTCGATGTAATTATGTGTTATAAAGATTGTATCGTCGAAGAGGAAAACAGATTTACTGCTGATGGCAGAAAAATCAGGCTTCCTGGAGTGAGTTTTTCAACGGTATGCAGTTTCGTCTATAACGAGCACAGCTTAAAGGATGACGAATTTGTTTATCAGAAAATCTCCAGAAGAGAAAAAATCCGAGGAGATATACGGAGCTTTCAATATGACCCGAAAAAGGTTAGGATGCAGTATGTTTCTAAGGAAATATACGAAGAATTCGTAAAAAGAAATAAGTCGAATTCTATAAATCAACAAAGGGTTTATTCAGTCTTGATTCGCAAGATGAAGAAGCCCACGGAGGAGCAAATAAGTAATTATAGACAAAGTGCGATATCGGAGTTTTTGGAGAAAATCAATAAGTATATTGAAGCTTATTGGAGCGAGAAGACCAAAAACAAAGATAAAGAGCATATCCGGTTAGAAATGCCGGAAGTAATTATCTTATAAATTAATTGATAGTTACTTGAATGATTGGATAAGTCTGGAAAAATCTTAAATAAAATAAACCGCCGCCACTATCTACAAAAAATACCGCCTAATTGGCGGTATTTTAATTATTTCCTAAGACCAAGTTTGGCAACAGTACTTTTATATAGCTCGAAATCAGTATTTTCGAGATATTTCAAAAGTTTTTTACGTTTTCCAACCATTTGCATTAATCCACGACGAGCCATAAAATCATGCTTGTTAGTTTTCAAGTGCTCAGTTACTTCTTTAATTCTCTCCGTGAGAATTGAAACCTGTACTTCAGAGGAACCAACATCTTTTCCGTCGCGAGCAAGAGCGGAAATAGCCTTAGCTTTATTTTCTTTAGTAATCATATTGGGGAAATTATAGCATAGACAGAGGTAAAAATCAACAAGAAAAATCTTCGAGTTTTATGGCGTCTTTTATGTCATAATCGGCAATTTTAGTGCGACGTAATTCGGTGAGGTAAGCCCCAGTTTTCAAAAGCTTACCAATATCTTCACCTAAAGTGCGGATATAGGTGCCAGAAGATACTTTAGTCCTGATGATTAACGTTGGATATTCATATTTGATTAGATCTATATTATATATAGTAATATCTCTAGTGGGGGTGTTAGGGATTTGACCGGAGCGAGCAAGAGCATAGGCTCTTTTGCCATTAATTTTAACGGCAGAATAAATAGGAACTTTCTGAGAATTTTTGCCGAGGAAAGAGGTTAATACTTTCTTGACTTCTGATAACGTAGGCTTTTTTGAGACTTGATACTCAGTAATTTCACCTTCTGGATCGCCAGTGGATGAAGTTTTACCGAGGATAATTGTGGCTTCATATTCTTTATCTTTTTTCAAAAACTCGTCTGAGCGTTTAGTGGCTTTTTTTGCGAGTAAAATTAGTAATCCAGTAGCAAAAGGATCAAGCGTGCCGGTATGTCCGACTTTGACCTTCTTTCCTTCTTTTTCACTGAGTTTTTTACGAACACGAGCGACAACACCAAAAGATGAGATATTTTTTGGTTTATCAATTAAAATTATTTCTTCTTCCATATCAAGAAGTTTAGAGTTGTTGGGACGGAGTTAATGGAGGGACTGAAGTTGGCGGAATTGATGGGGTTGGGGCTGGCAAAATTGGAACTGGGGCTGGCGAAACTGACGAAACAATTGGATTTTCTGAGATTGTTGGGACTGGGACTGGGGCTTGGACTGGTGAAGCCGATGGAGCGGGGATTACATCTTTCGCTGATGGTGGTGTAATTGGGGTTGGTGGAAGAGTTGGAAGACTAAAATCAATATCTGGTACTGGTGCGGGAGGGATAACAATATTTTCTTGTGGAAATGGAGTTGACGAGACTGGAGCAGTTGGGTCTGGGGTTAGCGAAACTGATGGAGTTGACGAGACTGGTGGGGTTGGTGAGATTAGCGGAGCTGAATTTAAAATTGGGGCAGTTGGAGAAGATGGAGCTAAAGAAGGAGCGGGTATTAGAGGAGGTACCTCAGGAATCGAAGTAGAGTCAATGGCAGGTTGAGTTGAATCGACAGTAATTTGAGGATTTTCAACAACAAATTGCGATGGCTCAACGATTGGCGAAGTTGATGATATTTCAGTACTTTGTTCTGAGTTAGTCGTTTCCCGAGATTCCACTTTTTGCATAATACTCGTAGAGATAAGTTGCTGATCGGCGCCAGATGCCATGAGCTTTGAGGATAAAGCTAGAACTTCTGGCGTAGTGCGTGCATTAGAAAAATGCTCTGTGGCGGAAACAATACCAGTAAGGAGAGCTGTGGCAGTTGCCTCATCGTATTCGGTATAATCAAGTTTTTCTGCTAAAACTGAGATCATTTCACAAACTGAAGAACGAGACGGATCGCTCCATTCTAACTCAGCAAAACGCCCAGCTGGATTAACCGTGATATTAATAGCAGTGGCATCATGCATAATTCGGCCATATTCAGAAAGGGCGACATCTAAAGACTCCGCTGTTTCTACATCAATTGAAATGACTAGGTCGACATTGAAATTGCCTTGTGAAAACTCAAGATCTTTTTCAGAGATAGTGGTTTTATATGGCGTAATATAGACATTGACGAAGTCTCCTTCAATTTTATAACGAAGATGATCAGCTTTCTCCTTGTTTAGGGCGATGATAAAATCTTGTAGAGAATTGGTGTTTTTTTCAAAAGTTTGCTCAGGCTTTAGAAATGCAATAATATTTGGAGTTTCGCCAGAGTATATAGCAGTAACATATTTTCCTATTTTGTCAAGAATAAAAGTTAGGGCGAGAGCGGCGGAAATCTCATCGATATTAGGATTTTTAGATAAAGCAATAAGAATATTGTTGCAAGATTTAATTTGATCAGTGACTTTTTGGACAACATCCGTAAATCTTTCAGCAACCGATGGAACTGCCTGGTTAGAGACTGGTTGAAAGCCAGAGGCAGGTTTGAGATTAGAGGCAGGCTTGAGGCTAGAAGCAGGTTTGAGATTAGAACCACCTAGAGAGCTGGTATTAGAGTTAGCTTTTGTTGGTTCTTCATCTGACATTTTTATTTTACCTTTTACATTTTTATGTTATCATTGTTGTTTTATTTAGGCAAGTTTTTATAAGGTAATCTGCAGATTACGAATCAAAGATTCTAAGACTAGCCACGGGGTTGAACTGTATTGACTAGTTTTAAGCAAAACATCAGTTTTAGCAAGTTCTTTGAGGATTTTACGATTTTTAGCAGTTGGACTGGTTTTGAAATTTTTAACTGCAATGGACGCCCATGCACCAAACATTAAGTACGGGTCTTCAATTTTTTCAGCAGTTTTCAAGAGCCTAAAAGCCTTTTCTGGATCTTGAAATACGGCATTAAATATATCATATGTGATATATTTATTTTTGTTAGTTTCCGGATTCTTATTTTCTTGGATTTTGACACGAGCGTCTTTTTTTAAGCTTTTTACTGATCCCCAGGTACCGTTTAGTTTGTCTTCAATGATAACAATATTATGCGAAGTATCCAAATATTTTAGCAATTCGTCGTAATTTTCTTTATTTACGGAGAGATCTTTGATAAGTATATTCCTATTGTCAGCAAAAATAGTTGTGCCTAAAAATATTGATGGTAAATCTTGAATAGCAAGATTCTCTGCATCGATTATTTCGTAATCTTGTCCCAATATTTTTTTAGCCTGATTAATTGAATCTGCACGATTTTCTCCACAAAAAATAGTAATCACAACAAACTCCATTCTAGTGTTTGACAAAAAAATATATCATATATGAGATATTTCATATTTTCTCAATTCTCTGGCAATTGGGGCAAAGATGGGTGCCACGTCCTGCCACTTTGGTTTTGATAATTTTTGCCTTGCAACGCAAACATTCTTCGCCTTCTCGATGAAAGACTTGAGCAAACAATTTAAGATAATCTCCTTTCGTTCCGTCTGCCTTAACATAATTACGCATAGTTGAACCGCCGGAATCGATGGACGCCTGCATGACGGTTTGTATTCCTTTAAGAAGTTTTTGAATCTCTGAATCGCTCAAAGTAGCCACTAGTCGCTCAGGGTGAATCTTAGCAAAGAAAAGTACTTCATCAGCGTAGATATTCCCGATACCAGCAATAACTTTTTGATCCAAAATAACAGGTTTTATTTTTGAATTCTTATGTCTTAAGAGATTATGCTTGAATTCTTTGGAGGAAATATCCCACGGTTCTTTTGCGAGAGAACGAATAAATTGGTCTTGGTCCACAGTTGAAGTTTCGAGTAATTTGATAAAGCCAAACTTTCTTTGATCATTAAAATATAGAGTACCATTTTCAAGCTCAATGATCACGCGAGTTTGTTTGTCGGGTAAAGGATTGATGAAGCTATCCGTAGGATGTCCACCGGCAAAATTAGTTTCAGATCTATTATTGCCTCGAAAAATGAGCTGACCAGTCATGCGAAGATGAATCAGTAAGGTCATATTATTACTAAGATTGATTAGAAGAGCTTTACCTCTTCGCTGAAGTGAAATAATTTCTTGGTGCTCTATTTTTTCTTTTGGGCCGATGAACGATTTTTCGCACAAAATCTTAACACGCTTAATTTTTGCGCCTTTTATAAGTTCATCTAGCCCACGTCTGATTGTTTCAACCTCTGGCAGTTCCGGCATATTTTATATTATAACAGATGAGATATTTGGCAACAAAAAACACCCTAACGGGTGTTTTTTGTTTTATTTTGTAGAAGTTTTTTTGGCAGTTGGTTTTTTAGCGGTAGTTTTAGCTGCGGTCTTCTTTGTAGTCGTCTTTTTTACAGGAGATTTTGCTGGATTTTTTGCGGTTTTCTCGGTTTTTGTGGCGGTTTTTGTAGTTTTTACGGATTTTACGGCTGGTTTGGAAGCTTTGGTTGATGGCTTAACGGAATTATTTTTCGCAATCTTAACGAGATTTGCCTTACGACGAGAAGCGGTGTTTTTCTTTAGTAGTCCTTTTTTAGCGGCTTTATCATATTCTGATTGTGCTTTGGAAAGATTTTCTGGAGTCGGATTAAGCTTAAAAGCTTTAAGAGCCAACTTAATAGTTTTTTTGATTTGGTTATTTTTTGCGGTACGTTTTTGCGCCTGTCGGGCGGCCTTTTTGGCAGATTTGATAATCGGCATTAATTTTCCTATAAAAAATAATTATTTAATATTCTTTCTTGTAATTATACACGTTTATCTTGAAAAGTAAAGAATAAACGTTATACTAGGTTTATGAATATATTTGAATCTATCACACTTGGACTAACACAAGGTATTACAGAGTTTATTCCAGTGTCTTCGTCTGGTCATCTCGAAATTATGCAAAGATTACTTAGTGGCAGTGGGCGAGCAGAGGATTTTCATATTTTTCTAGAATTGATTAACTTTGGGACATTAATAGCGTTATTGTTTTATTATCGAAAACAGATCCAGAAGATCCTGAGGGATATTTTCAAAAATAAAAATTGGCACATGGCGATAAACTTATTGTTTACCTCGATCCCAGCAGGAGCAATAGGTTTTTTGTTGTCAAAATTCATTGAAAAAACACCATTTTTCTCATCTTTGTGGACAATTGCAATTGCGATTGGAGTAGTTGGAGTAGTGATGATTTTTATTGAAAAAATGCCAAGTCTATCTAAAATTGAAAAGAAAGAAGACTTACCGCATAATAGAGCGTTAGGTATTGGTTTAATTCAAACTTTTGCATTAATACCTGGGGTTTCACGTTCTGGCTCGACGATCATTGCCGGCAGACTTATGGGGCTTAATTCAAAATCAGCAGCCAATTATTCATTTTTGGCATCTATTCCAATTATGATAGGAGTAAGCTTAAAATCAGTAGTATCTAGCTCTTCGAGGTTGTATATTTCAGAAAATCTAGGGATGTTATTGTTGTCGAATTTCATAGCGTTTGTTTCTGGCATGATTGCATTAACTTTTGTAATAAAATTCTTGGAAAAAAAGAACTCGCTCGAAAAATTTGGATATTACAGAGTAATCTTATCGGCAATTATCATAGGGTTCTTACTTTTTAATTAAGATTAGAACTTGAGCTAAAGGCATTCAGATAGCGATCTGGAGATACGGATTATTGATCACAGGTGATAATAGCGAGCGTTTCAAAACGTTTTATTATGCATTTTTTATGAGACAAAAGCCATTCATCAACAGCAAGAGTAGCACCTGGCAATTCAGGATTGTCATAATCATGAACGATGATAATGCTATTTTTAATCAAATGGTTTTCGATAAGTCTTAAACTTGTTTTTATCGAATGATAAAAATCACCATCAAGAAAAGCAAACGCGATTTTTTCCGGCAGATCATTACCTGAATCCAAATTCTCAAAAAAAGCTTTTTTAATTTTTGGAAGTTTTAGATTTTTGCGTTTAAATTTTTCAATAACTTCACGCTTTGTAGCACAGAGCTTTCCAACAGAAAATTGGTCGCCAGCCGTAGAGCTATCTTCACTAGTTTTTTCTGGAAGCCCCTCAAATGAATCGTATAGCCAAAGAGTTCGATTAAAATGATTATCTTCGATTGTTTTTTGTATCACGACTGATGTATCGCCTTTATAGCAACCGAATTCGACGATATCTCCTTCGATTTTCGATATGACATCTACTAAACAACCGGTGAGTTTTTTCAATTCGTTACTTGATACCTGCTGTGGTTCGTCATTGATATTTTTATGATTCATCTTCTATATTATAAAACAAAATCACCCCGATTTCTCGAGGTGATTTTATAGAATGAAAGATTATTTATCTACGACTTCACCTTCAACAGGTTCATCATCTTTTTTATCATTCTTTTCGGATCCAGATTTTTTATCGTCTGCAGCGGCCTGATACATTTTTGCGCCAATTGGCATAATCTTGTCATTGAGAACCTTAGCGGCAGATTCTAATTTTTCGAGATCAGCAGATTCGTCCTTGATAGCTTCTTTTGCTTCCTCGACGGCTTTCTTAATTTGCTCTTTATCTTCGTCTGAAATTTTATCTTTAAATTCATCTGGCATTTTTTCTGCTTGATAAATTGCATTTTCTAGGTGATTACGAGCATCAATTGTTTCTCGCTTTTTCTTGTCCTCGTCAGCATGAAGTTCAGCTTCTTTTTGGGCTTTTTCGATATCTTCTTTACTCATGTTGCCCGAGTTTTGAATAGTGATTGATTGCTCTTTACCAGTTCCCTTATCTTTTGCAGTAACATTCAAAATACCGTTAGCATCAATGTTAAAGGTTACTTCAATTTGCGGAACTCCTCGAGGAGCAGGAGCGATGCCATCTAAAATAAATCGTCCGAGGGATTTGTTGTCATTAGCAAATTCGCGTTCACCTTGTAAGACGTGAATTTCAACTTGTGGCTGGTTATCTGAAGCGGTTGAAAAAGTTTCAGATTTTGAAGTTGGGATGGTAGTGTTTCGTTCGATAAGCTTTGTACTGACACCACCCATAGTTTCAATACCAAGAGAAAGTGGAGTAACATCAAGCAATAGAACATCTTTTACATCACCTTGTAAGACGCCACCTTGGATTGCAGCACCGATAGCAACAACTTCGTCTGGGTTTACACCCTGCATTGGCTCTTTGCCAAAAATATTTTTTACTTTTTCGACAACGGCTGGCATACGAGTCATACCACCAACCATAACTACCTCATCAATATCTTCCGCTTTAAGCTTGGCATCTTTTAATGCCTTTTCGACTGGTTCGGCAAGTCGTTTTAGGAGCGGTTCTACCAATTCTTCCATTTTGGCACGCGTCAAAGTGAACTCAAAATGTTTTGGTCCATCCGCATCAGCAGAAAGAAATGGAAGATTGATTTCAACTTCTTTAGCGGAAGACAATTCTTTTTTGGCTTTTTCAGCTTCATCTTTTACACGTTGCATGGCAGCAGCGTCATTTTTGATATCGATATTGGATTCTTTTTTGAATTCATCACAGAGAAAATTGACGATTAGATTATCAAAATCTTCACCACCAAGATGAGTGTCACCATTAGTAGACTTTACTTCGAATACACCATCACCAATTTCGAGGATTGAAACATCGAAAGTACCACCACCTAAATCGAAGACAACAATCTGTTCTTCACCTTTTTTGTCTAGACCATAAGCGAGAGCAGCTGCAGTCGGCTCATTAATAATACGCTTGACTTCAAGTCCCGCAATTTTACCAGCATCTTTAGTAGCTTGACGCTGAGAATCATCAAAGTAAGCTGGAACAGTGATAATAGCTTCAGTCACTTTTTCGCCAAGAAAAGCCTCTGCGTCAGCTTTAATTTTTGAAAGAATCATGGCAGAAATCTCTTCTGGAGTATATTCCTTTCCGTCCATTTCTACCGCCACGGCATTACCTTTTTTGACAATCTTATATGGCATAATGTCTAAATCACGCTGAACTTCCTTACTTTCAAACTTACGTCCGATAAGTCTTTTAATGCCATAAATAGTGTTTTTCGGATTAGTTACACGTTGACGTTGTGCAACCTTACCAACCAATCTATCGCCTTTTTTAGTAACGGCGATAACTGATGGCGTGGTGCGATCCCCCTCGGCGTTTGTAATGACTTCTGGTTTACCAGCTATCATATAAGCAAATGCTGAGTTGGTTGTACCTAAATCTATACCTATAATTTTTCCCATTTTTATTCCTTTCTATTAGCACTCTTATTGTTTAATTGCTAGTTCTGTTGTTATTTTAGCCGATTAGCACTTAGATGTCAAGACTGCTAATTATGAATCTACTAGGGATTTTGAAAAACTTTTAACTAAATAAAAAGTTATTTATTTTTACTAAGAGGAAAAGCCACTATAATGCCAGCAACCATCGCTCCTATGATATCCCACATGGTATCCGCTACGCCTGGAGCGATTAACTCCTGCATATGTCCGCCCGTAATTTGATCATGAAGGAACTCAAAGCATTCCCAGCCAGCAGCGCATAAAGCCACAAATGATACGATAAAAAACCATGCAAACCTAGTGTCGTAGTGCTTAACTCTAATCTTTTTACTATTTGATTCGATATCTATCCCATTATAACTACTATCTAGGATCTCTTTTGCTATCATGGCGGTAAATAAACCCGATAACGTATGAATTATCTTGTCGTAACATGGGTTGCCAAAGATATAAAATGTGCGATACAACTCCAAATCGATCCCGAGCACCATGGCTAAAATAAGAAATAAGTTATATGAAATTTGTAATTTTAAGGAAGCATTTAAGCCAAAAAGTTTAATAATATCAGGAATGAAGGGGAGAAGAATCGTTGCTATATAACTTAATGGCTTATGCCAAACGTTTGGAGTAATAATTGAAGCGATCAATAAGGCGACGCCAGATAAGCTTACGAATATTTTTAAAGTTAAGTTTATTTTTTCTAATCTTTTTTTCATCTTGCTTGTATTCTAGCATATCTTAAGTATCAGATATAGTAAAAACACTATTTATATTTGAAATGCGCACGTATTTTTTGTATTATTTTGAAAATTTCTTTACGAAATTGAAACAATAAGATAAGAACACCTAATACTAGTACGGAAACTATGGTCGGTAAAGCGTCAAGTTTGTTTTGTTTTTCTCCACCAAGGCTTGGGACTTCTAGGGGAGAACCTGCACCTTTATTTACTTTCTTTCTCTTGCAACGATTAGTTTGAGGGTTTAATTCATAGCCTTCATTGCAAATTTTTTCAACTGTTTCTCTTCCTGTTTTTTGATCATATTTTTTAACAATTTTACCCGTGGATGTCGTTGCGATTGTTTGGAGCTTTTTACAACGATTAGTCTTGGGGTTGAGAGTTTTACCTTTGGGACAGTTTTTTGCTTGTTTTGGCTTATTCTTTTTGCGAGTTTTGATGTTTACTGTTTTTTTGACAATCTTTTTCTCTCTTCCTCCTCTATGCGTTTAGTATCCTCAGATCCTTTGGTGCCAATTCTGGCACATTGTAAAGTTCTAAGATCTAAAGTGTAGCCTGATTTGCATTCTTTGAATTTTTTATGTCGGTTAACAACGCAATTACCTGTTTTTTGACTAATAATATGTCCTGGTTCACAAACTAATTTCTTACAAGTATTAGAAGAATCTTGCACTTTATAACCTACTGGACAATTAATTTTTCGACATGAATTATTAGAATTATTATAGCTATAACCGATTTTACAGACTCTTCGTTTATTACAGTTATCGGTTTTAGGATTTAACCAATAACCAGCTTTGCAACTTTTCTTAATTGTTGTCAGTCCAGTTTGAGGATGATAAGTTTTTGTATAAATGGTAGTTTTCGTTTCCGTAGTAATTACCAGCTTTCTACAACGATTGGTGGCTGGATTTAGTACATAACCACTAGCACAAGTTTTATTTTTCTTTAGATTAGCATGCAAAGACTTTGGTGATTTTCTAGAAGTTTTAGAGGAGATCTTTGACTTAGTAAAACCAACAACTTTATCTTTGCTCTCCTCTTTTGCTTCGACTTGACCCCCATTTTTAGAGAGTTTTTCGCTAGACCTAGCACTGGCAGTTAAATATTTTAATTCCCTTTTAGCTGGGCTAACGAACGATTGAAATATTGGCAAAATACTTAAGCTTGATGCCAAAATAAATATTAGTATTTGTCTCATTTTTACCTCACTTATTTATTGACGCTTGAGACTATATCAAACATTTTTCTTTTTACAACCATAAGTATTTTGTTTTCTAATTTAATAGAGAAGAAAATATTACATGATACATAATTTGCAAAACAAAAAATATACTTAAGCATGTTATAATTAAGATATGGAAGGTTTTACCCCTGTTATTCTTGTACAGATTTGCACTATTTTTCTTTGCTCGTTAGTTAATGCCACTTTGCAAATTGGATTAGGTGCATTGTTGTCGCTTTATCATGAAAGCTTATCTAGGCATATTGGTAAGAAGACAAAAAAACTATCGTCTGCCTTTACATCGGGATCTTTTATTTTAACTAGCCTAATGTTAGCATCAATGAGTTTTATTTTTACGCAATTCAAATCTGAACTTTCTCGAGTCGAAGTAATGAGGGCGCTAATTATGTTACTAATTATGCTTGCTGTGAGTGCGTGGATTTTTTACTATAGAACTAGACAATCAACGGAGCTTTGGTTGCCGAGAATTATCGCACGATATATTAATGATCGCGCTAAAAAAACAGATAGTAATATTGAGGCGTTTGCACTTGGGATGTTGACGGTTTTTGCAGAATTGCCTTTTTCTTTTGCATTATTAATTGTTGCTGGCAGTTCTGTTATTCTATTGCCTTCATATTTGCAGATTTCAACTGTCTTGTTATATAGCATGATTGCCGTTTTGCCTTTTTATTGTCTGCGAGTGGCAATAAAACACAGAAAAACACTTGT
The DNA here is from genome assembly GCA_963545945.1 of uncultured Candidatus Saccharibacteria bacterium. Classification (GTDB taxonomy): domain Bacteria; phylum Patescibacteriota; class Saccharimonadia; order Saccharimonadales; family Saccharimonadaceae; genus Nanosyncoccus. The sequence continues at coordinate 25,871 of CAUUKA010000003.1, forward strand.
CGACATACAGAAATGGCGCGTAAAGAATACCTGGTTTTTTAAGTTTTTGACGAGTGTAAGTTTTTTGATACTGGCGATCTTTCTATTAGCATTTAAGGTTTTATAAAGAACAATGGTGGGAAGATGAAAAAAGAAATAATTAAACTTTCAGAAGATTTGGTCGAGAAGGAACTCCTAACGGAGGCAAAAATTGTAGGCATAAACAATGAGGCATTGAAAGAAATAATTAAAATAGTTACCGAAAAAATGATGGAATGGGGAGAAAGACGATCGACTATTACTAGAGAAGATTTTAATACTCAGATTGCAAAAATATTAACACCATATAACGAAGAATTAGCATATTTGTTTACGATGAAAAATAAACTATTTTAAGGAGAGATGATGAAAAAAACTGATTTTGATTTAATAATCATTGGGGGTGGAGAGAGTGGAAGAGCTGCGGCAAAAATTGCAACAAAAACAAAATTAAAAACAGTAATTATCGATGCAAGTGATTTAGATTCCAGTGTAAACGATAGGGATTCTGTTGCTACTTTTAATAAAAATAGTAATGTTTTACCATCTAGCGCGATAAACTTTTCCTCTTTTTTGAACAATTTTAAACAATACAAAAATGCTGGATTATCTTACGAGGATGTTGGTTTTAATTATCCAATCATGCAGGAACACATTTTAAACCTAGTGCAAGAAACAAAAAATACTAAAAGAAAAGAATTAGAAAAAAATGGCGTAAAATATATCGATGGATTTGCGCAATTTATTTCGCCAAATGAAGTATCTGTAAAATTAAAAAACGGAGAAGATAAAATATTTTCTGCAAAAAAGTTTATCTTAGCAACTGGCTCAGTAATAAATAAAACTGGTATTAGTGGCGTAGAAAATCCGAATTGCATTTCACCTAGTGAGATAATTGATTTGCCAAAATTACCAAAAGTTGCGTTAGTAGTTGGAGGTGGAGCTTCAGGTTGTGAGACTGCTAGCTATCTATCAGGAATGGGCGTGCAAGTGATTTTAGTAGAATTATCTGAAAGATTATTGCCAAATGAGGACCCAGAAGTTGGAGAGCTAATTGAGAAATGTTTAGTTGAAGATGGCGTAAAGGTTTTAACTGGCTCACGGGTAATCGCAGTTGAAAAACCAAAAAAAGAAGTTTTACCAAGTGGACGAAGGACTGAAGCAAATCGCATTATTATCTTACGTGGTGGTCAAGAAAAAGCGGTCAAAGTGGAAAAAGTCATCTTGGCAACTGGCATGGTTCCAGCGGTAGATTTTGGATTGAAAAACGCAAAAATAAAATATTCTAATTATGGAATAAAAACAACTGAATATTTACAAACTTCCGCAAAGCATATTTTTGCAGTGGGAGATGTAGCAGATGTGAAGTTGAAAAAACGAGAATATGCAACAAAGTTTTCATCTTCAGAGAAAGCTATCTATGAAGCGTCGATTGCTACTTCAAATCTAATTAATAAAACCAAAGGGATCACTGATTATCGAGGTTTTATTCGTAGTGTAAACGCAATTTTACGCATAGCAACTGTTGGGATGACCGAAGATGAATGTATTGCTAGGGGGATTAAATATAAACAGGCAATGGTACCATTTAAAGACATCCCAGCATCACAAGGAGAATATATTGAAGACGGATTTATTAAAATCATTGTTGATAGAGAGAAAAAAATAATTGGCGCTTCAATTGTTGCACCAGAAGCTGACAATTTAATCCAAGAGATTATATTGGCTATGCGAGCAAACTTAAAATTATTAGATCTTGCAACAACGCCACATCATTTAGAATCAAAATCTGAAGCAATACGAATCGTCGCAAGAAAATTATTAGGAATTAGATAATTATTTGATTTTATAAAAAGTCATTTCTGGGGTTTCAGTCATTAATTCTGCAGTATTAAAGAAATACTGGTAATGAATCTGATATTTTTTCATTACTTCATAATTAAATGGTTTGGCATTTTGGCATGAAGGAGTAGCGACAGCATAATAAATATGTTGATATTTTGCAGAAAATTGCTCAAAAATCTTTGCTAACGCTTCATCTGAAATGCCTTGGAAATTAAAATATTTTTCTTGTACTTCATTACTATAATAAAGATAATCTTCTCCATTCAGTTTTTCAGTCACTATATTATATACATCAAGAGGTGTGCTTAGTCTTGAAAAAACAGCGGAATTAATATGTTGTCCAGAAGTAAAATCAGATAAGATAAGTAGCGAATTTGGCTCTAATTGATCGAGATTTTCGGCAATTTCTTTGGAACTGGTAAATGGCAAAGAAAAATCATTAATCGCGTAAGAGAAGGTTTTAGGGATAGTTAGAGTAAGAAAACATGCGATGAAAAAAGTGGTCGGGATTTTTTTGCGGGTTTGGAGAAATTTAATAATTTCAAGGCGGTTGAGTAGCTTAGGAAATAATTGGAAATTTTGGTTTTCAATTTTAAGCATCCAAGCAGTAAAGAGTAGAAATTGACCAAGTATTGCTATTTTTTGCTCGAAGAAAGTGTAGCCACGATAGAAAGATATCATCGTAATAAGCCAGAAGAAAGTAGCAGAAAAAAAGAAGAAAGCAACTTTTTTATTTTTTAGAATAATCATAAAAGAGAGCATAAAAACTACAAATAAAAGAACCGTAGAAAGAATTACCTGAGGTAGGGAGATATTAGGGTGGTTTTTTGAAGATTCGCTATTTAGATCTTCTTCTGGTTCATAAGAGTAATCGTTAAAGGGAAGCGGGAAAAATGCCTTGAGAAAATCGCGAGAGAAAGACGGTTGATATTCGTTTTTGATGGTATTTGAGAGAATAGCTTGATTTTGCATCGAATTTTTAACAATTGGAAAAGTAACAAGGACTGAAAAAATGAGAGGTAAAACAAAGAGAAAAAGTCGTTTTTTATGGTTTGGAGCTGGGGAAAAATCTGTTGCTTTGTTTTTTATTGTTTCAATCAAAAAAGCCAAAACTAAGGCGCCGAGCAGACCATACATCAGAAAATGAGTCTGTGAAAGGAATAAGAGGGCTAATCCATAGAGAAAGGGTTTTTGATGACGTTTTTTATAAGCTAAACAAACGAGACAGATTGCAAGAGGAATGAGAGAATAATCACGAGAAATAATCGGTAAAAAATAAAAAAAGCTAGAGGAAAAGAGGAAAAGTATTTTCAAAACTGGCGATATTGGAGAGAAACGGAGCATTAAAAAACCTGCGAGGGCAACGAAAGCCAAAGATATAACATTCAAAGTAATAATAGGAAAATTATTTTTAGCAAAAGGACTAAGAATAAGCTGCCAAAGAAAGGGATGTGGTTCAGAGGAATTGACACTATATATATTTCCTGGCGTGATTTTCTTAGCTAATTCCCAACTAACAGTTTCATCACTCCAAGCTTCATGATTGATCAAGATTGGAATATGGATGGCAATAAAAATACCAATAATCACTAGAGAAATAAAGGTTTTATGCCTATGGACGAAATTAATTATTTCTGTCTTAAAACTAGCCAACATAAGATTAATTATAAATGGGGTTGCTTTTTTCGTCAAAGTGTTGTATAATATAAGATGTAAGCAAATTGTCTAGAGGCGATTTGCCTCTATGTTCTTTCACAAGGAGGAAAAAAAGATGAGAAAAAATAATTTTTTTATTGCATTGTTACTTGGGTTATCCATAGCCATTACAGGCTGCGGACAACACTCGAAGACTGATTCGACGAGTTCGAGCTCAGTGGCGAGCGTCGAAAGTAGTCAGACAAGCATCGGAAAGAGTACGTCGGTAGTTAGCGGATCTGGGACATCAAAGTCGGCAGAAGCTACTTCTGAAGCTGATGGCAAGACGAATACCGGAGCTTCTGGAAAAACCGAAAGCTCAGCCGAGAGTTCGTCTAAAGTAGTAACCAAGGTAAATGAATCGACGTCGAAGACCGATTCAAAGCCGGCAACGGTAACGTCAACACCTGATACGAACGTACAGCAGCCACCCGTAACGGCTGGAGTACCACCGATCGTAACTAATAACAATACTACGGAACAGCCTGCGCAACCTGCACAGCCGACTATATCGGCTGCGGAAGCTGCAAGGATCACGCAGTTAACAAGATTGGTGCAACAATACACAGTTAACGGAGTATTTGACTTTTACGGTTTTGCAAATTCAGCTGGATTAACAGCGGAATATTTTGGAGAAATAGAAGATAGTAGATTTTTTACCTATTTAATAACTTTCAGCAAAACTGGTTTTAGTTGGCACTGTGACATTACCACGGAGCTGTTTCCCGGGTATGAAACCATTTGTTGTATGGGAATTGGTAACACAAATGATAACACTCCCTATGCACATATCTTGGGGAGAGAAGGAGGTCAACCGATAACGGTGACCTATAATCCTGAGGCACACATAACTCAGGAGTCATTAAATAAGTTACCTTACCTAATTACATACCTAGAAACATACGGGGCAGAACCGGATGGAAATAAGGCACCGGCAGCTTTGTATGGGTTCAACTTCGTAAATATTGATTGATTTTTCCTCTGGAGGGAGACTTTTGTCTCCCTCTTGGCTTTTTCGGCTATTTGTGATACAATAAGAGATGTAATCATCGCGGGGTAGAGCAGTCTGGTAGCTCGTTTGGCTCATAACCAAAAGGTCGTTGGTTCAAATCCAACCCCCGCCACCATAATAGAGCGTAGGCTCTTTTTTGATGCTTTTTATTTTCGATTAAACTTCGGAATATTTAGAATCTTCTTTACTGTCAGGACAAGTACTTTTACTGCCGTTATTAGAAGTCCAACAATTGCGAGTAACGTAAAAAGTCTTATTGAGCTGATTATTACTTCCGCCAGTCATATTAATCTCAAACTCAGGATAAGCAAAATAAGTATCAACAAGTTCTACCCGAGTTTCAACTCGACGGTATAGATCATTAGCTCTACCCGTAGAATCGATACGAGCCTGAACGCCAGTAAAATCATAGCGATTTTTCGTTTCGATACCATCTCGATTATATGCAGAAATGGATACGTCGGTATCTGGAGCGCCATAAGGCAAAGAGACGAGAAGGTAGGTGTTTGAGTGATTACGCTTCTCGCTGCCATTGAAGGTTTTTGGTAGAGCAATATCAGCGCGACAATACCAGTCGCCAGTAGAGCATTTTACTTCAAGCGGTTGATTCTCTGCTTTATTGGCAGACTCGCCCCATTTATCCGCAGAAACGATTGTTGGGTCGCCAGTTTCATTTTTTGGAATAAATAATAAATTACCGATATTTGTCCAGTCGCTACGACGAGAAACGGAGAGTTCGGATAAATTAAAATCTGGATCAGTTTGAATCAAGCGAGCAGATAAAACGGGTGGAGCTTGATATGAACCATTGCAACTTCCATTTGGGTAAAGTTTGTCATTGCAATATTTAATTCCACTGCCAGAAGATTGAAGTTTGGCGTGATTGACACTTGAAAACCACTTGATTTGTAAGTAACCAATATTGTCAATCATCTCTGAACGAATAGGAATCACGCGTAGACGACTGGTATGGGTCAGAGTAGTACGATAGTCTTCTAAATCTTCTTTAATTGTTACGCAAGTATAGGCTTGAAGCATATTTTTATTATTGCCAGCCTCAGTTGAGGTTTGCGTTTCCTGCACGACAACGGAATTATTATCTTTTTCTTGTTCACGACCTAAAACTTTTTGGATAGTTGAACAATCTTGGTTTTTAATTCCCTGTTCCATATTATAGATGATTTGTTCACAAGTATTTCCACCGGATTTAGAGGTATACCCTTTAGCTAGACAATCATGGTATTTAAGGAGAGCAATTTTAGCATCTTCGATGCCAGCTAGAGCGGAATCATAGGCGGATTGTGAAAGGTCGGTGTTAGTGGTTTTGCGAGATTCTGAAAGAATAAGTCTAGTAAAACCTAAAACAATGATTGATAAGATAATAATACTAAACATGACGACGAATATTGACGCGCCACCTTTTTTGCTAAGGGACTTGAGTTGCTTAAAATTAATATTTGGTTTTTTCATAATGACCTTTCTGCTATTCATGAGATAGCTTCTCTCCAACTGCACGCATTGAAAAATTGAATTTATTAATTGCGCAATATGCAAAATCGGTTTTCAGCCCGTCTGGTGGGTCGGAACAGAACTCACCAGCGGAATTAATATTAATTCCGCCACGTAAGGTTGCAAGAATAAAAGTACCAGAATAAAAGCCAGAACTGGTAAGACCATGAACGGTTGGTGCAAAAATCGTAAAATCATAAATTGCAAGGTTATTTTCTGAATTTTCAAGTAATTCCTCGTGTACCTGCGGAGCGTTAAGGAGATCATAAGTTGAATCATCATCATAAGCGTATTTATTAGGATCTAAATGTTCAAGACATAACTCGCGTCTAAAATCAGAGACTTTTAATAAACGAAAATCTTTAGTTCCCTCACCACCGTTAATCTTGAACTCTGCTAAGTAGCCATTTGGGGAAACTGGTTGATAATCTTCGGTATTTATGGCATATGCAGTATTCCAAATGTAAGAATATCTACCAGTACAAAAAACTCCACCAACTGGCAAATTACTTAAATTGCCTTTGATATTAATGGTTTTATATCTTTGCTGAAAACTAAACTTCCTAGCGTTATCATTGAGGCACTTTTGGTATTCTTCGTCTTGATATTTTGAACATAAGCTTTCAACTGTACGAGCTGGAGAGGCGGAAATAGTACGAGAGAAATCGTCAATCAGCTCTTTCCCTACTGAATTAACCGCTTTCATAGCTAAACCTTTTTGATAAATAGTGGTGATATGAATAGTTAAATAACCAATTGATAAAATTAAAATTGAAATAAAAGTAATCGCGAAAGACAATTCAATAGTAGTAAAACCTTGTATTTTTTTCATTATTTTTGATCCTCGATGAATTCTGGATTATATAAGCGAATAGTGGTGGAGATAGTTGATGGACGATCTCGTCCAGAAGAATACCAACATGAACGAATATAAAAATCGAAAAACTCTGGAGTTTTTGATTCTCCTTGAGTAATATCACGAGCCGAAATTACCCAAATCCCTTCTACGCGTTCAACTTGGTCAAATACTGGGGTATTTTGCATGATATTTGTTTGATTAGTCGATCCTTCAGGAAAAATTTCAGAAAGAGCAGAAATTTCATTAGTGTTGGCTTCTCCGTCTTTGCGATAAATTATTCGCGGATATAGCGGAGCTTCAACAAATTTTTTCTGATCAGAAAGATTTGCAGATTGGATAATTGTAGAATTAATATCTTGAGGATTAATTTTGCGAGTATTTAAAACGAACGCACGATCGGAGAAGATATTATGAATATTTGAGGTATTATTGAGGTCGTAATATTTGCTACATTCAACCGAAGTATATTCGGAAATTGATTTAGGATCATTAGCAAGTCCAGTGCCAGCTTCAGTGCTAATCGTGGCATTTGGACCACGAGATAGCTTAAGCCATAAATCTTGGTAAGTACGTCTGCTCGATGCTAGCTCACGTTCAGAAAGAAAAGCATTTTGAATGAATCTTAAGCCTTCGGCTTGAGCATCAATTTCATTACGAACCATTTGAGACTCCAGTGTACCTTGAATGGTGGCTAGATTACGATTCATGATACTAATTGATAATGCCGAAACGGCGGCAAAAATCGCAATGGAAAAAGTAACTTCAACAATTGTATCACCACGTCTTAGATACTGTTTTATTTTTGACATAAGATTGACGAGTCTCTTTCCGTTAATAATTCGACGGCGGATTCGGTTGAGCCATTAGCATGAATTTGGATGGCACGTCTGAGATCACCATACGCCCAAGTTTGATCAGAACCAACACAAAACTTAATGCCATCATTTTTATCATCACCGAGAAGCATTTTACCGTCTTTAATAGCTTGCCCAAGAAAATAATCACTGTCACTATAAAATGAATTGCAGGTCTGTTCATCTTTATGTTCAGATAGCCAGTTCTGAATTTCAAAAGTTGTTCTATTGGGTTTAGATAAATCTCCTATATCTGAATAAAAATAAGTCCTAATCGTTCCCGAAATTGGAGAACGTACAATCATGATTGCACCTTTATAGAGAGTGTGATCGGAAGTTTGATTTTCGAGATGAGCTAACCATACTGGCTCTTTAGATGAACTAGTACCCGCGAGTCCTGCTCTACACGTCGTAGCGCTAGAATTAGTTTGAGTAATAGTGGTAATATTGGCGCCAACAGAACGAAGTGCAGAAAGAACATCATCATTACCGTCTGGATCAATATTGTCGGTATTAGCAGTACCAATAATATCGTAACGATGAATAATTGATTGATTTTGTTCGCCAAAAGTAATTAATTGTCCATAAATCGCACAACGAGTTCGACCTGGGTAATTGTCGTTAATGTCAGTTTCCCTTGAGTTAATACTCAAGCTGTCTCCCTTAAAAGCTGAAGATATTGAACAAAAATAACTACTTTCCTCCTGCTTGATACGAGCGTTTTCAACATTAATAGTTGAAGCATAGGCATTTCTGATAGTTTCGATAATATCATTAAGTGAATCCTGATATCGATGTCTGGCAACATTAGCTGAAAAAATACCCATTACCGAGGCAAAAACGGCACCAGAAATTGCGAGGAAAATTGCCACTTCGATAATAGTAAAACCTTTTTTCATAGCTTTATTATACATTAGCTTTTTTACGTTCACAAATGACCTCACGTGCTTCAAATTCCATTTTTTCACTTTCGTTTGGAGCGATGTCTTTAATTTGTTCAAAAGTATATGTAGCGGTGCGAAAATGTCCAACATTACAATAATAAATAGCCCGTGCTAAACCATAAAAATAGCGCTTTTTAGTAGAAAACTCATTTTTGAAGGTATCATCTAATTCTTTTTCTAGATCATTATTTCTACCTTGAGAATAATCATAATTATCGACTTTTTTAACTATAGTGCGGAAATTTTGAAACTCATCATGATTGAAGCCGCCGTGGTTTTTGAGAATAGGCAATAAAAATATGATAGAAAAAATTATAATTACCATAAAAAGTGTATTGAACTCAAAAAACAATTTTCTATAATTTATTGTTGGCTCCGGTGAAGTTTTCACCATCTTAATACCTCGGAGCAAGCTCACGGGTATAAGTAACAACAGCTTCGGAAGATCGAGCAGCTTGATTATAAGCCCAAATATAGACATCAGCACGGAGATTGAAAATTTCGGCTGGAGAACTTGAGCCTTTGCTAAAATCGGAAGAATTGCCAACAGAACCAAGAGAGCGATCAAGTACATCAATATCGCTTGTCGGAGCGGTGCCATGATAATTCCCTGCGGTGCGATTTAAGATAAGGTTTTTAGCAAAAACTGGTCCATTAACAACGAGAGTTTTATTACACTGCAAAGAATTGCCGGTTCCTATTGAAAAATTACTACAAGTATTGATATTACCATCTGCAACTAACCATGCATCGACTCGCGTAACATTTTCAGCAATTTTAATATCTTTGGCAAAAATTAAAATTTGTGGCAGTCTCGCAGGGGCGTTGGTGTTCGTTTCGCTATACGTGCGAAGACGAGTGGCATCGTCAGCACAACTTTTAGCATTTTCTGCAAGACAGAGATTACTATCGATAGTAACGGTGCCAGTAGAATAAATAACAAAAGTATTATCGTTAATGCCGTCGCCTAAAGTTTTATAAAAATTATTTCCAGCTTTATGGATGGTTTGATTTGGCAAATTAGAACGTCTAATGTTCAAACTGGAGGTAGTAACATCTTCGTTAACATAAACAAACTGCATGCCAGTTTTGGCGGTAATAATATTATTCTGGCTACCAGTACCGATTTCTGAAGCAAAGGTTTTTGCTTTATCACGATAACGAGAATATAGCCTCTCAAGATTCATATTGATAGATGATGAAGCGTTAATATTACTATCTCCTTTAGCCTGAACATTATTACTAATTGTTTGTGGACTGAGTTTTGAAAAATCTGTACCTTGAGGCTGGCCACTGATACCGCTAAGATTATATTTACTATTATCGTACCCGAGCATGGCACCTGATGCCATACCGGAAACTTTACCGCCAGCAATGATTGCATAGTCGGTCCAGGAGCCAAATAAGTGAGTAGCGTCACCTTTATACTCTTGCCCAAAAGTGGCATTTGTTATTTTCTTCGAAACTGACGAGCTGACTGACCCTTCAGTGTAAGCCGAGCCATTCCAAACTTGATAATTTGGTTTTTTGGCGATAGTACGACAAGATGCACCAGAAATATTCCAGCTATTACCCGCTCGCATAGCTTGTCCGGTTTGGACATCAAGTCCATTACCTTGATAATTATGAGAATCGGCAGGATAGATTCCTACGGCAACACAGTACTTGTAGCCGACATATTCGTCGTCGTCAGGAATTATCCGACTACTACTGCTACCATGGTAAGCACCGTTATAGAGACCTTCTGGATTTTGATTGCCATTACGGCTCGCACTATCGATTTTACGACAATTTCTAGGATTACCGAAATACGCGCATGGATCAGAAGGCGAATTATTATTACCTTCGACATTTTGTTTTGTATCTGGAGGTAAGAGGAACTCTATGGCACGAACCTCGGTAGATGGTGGGGTGACAGTGGCATATCTAAAATTAGACGTGGTTGGATTATCACGAGCGGTGATACCCCAGTTAAAATACGAATACGCGCTACTACCTTGAAAGACAGCATCTTCGGCGCTAATACCGGAATAGATTGTTGTCTCAAAATTATATGGAACATAGGCGGTAGCGGTTTTGCGGAATTTGCCGTAATTACGAGAGACAGTTTGATATAGAAAATTGTTGGCTTCTGAAGCTACACTCCAGCTACTATCTCTACGAGTCATACATTCTTTAGTTGGACGACCGTACTTGTCGCGTTTATATCTGATACATTGACCACAACATTGATCACAGTCTTTCTTGCAATAACGAGTGCGAAGATTGCCTAGATCCCCCATAGGAGCAGACTCAAAATTGTGAGCAGTGTAATTATTATGTCCAGCACTATAAGTATTAGAATTGCATCCACAACCGCCGGTATTAGTATGGTATTTAGTTTCCCAAACTTTAATACTATCAAAATCATGGTACTGGGTAATAGTTTTACCAACGGTATTAGAAGTCGTAAGTGAAGCAGAGTTACACTTTCCGCTGTCGAACCCTGGAATATGGAAAGCGGATGAGATATGCGGATTACGTGCTAAATATTGAGAAATTGAATTACAATCGTAAGCATTATTATCGGTACTTGGAGAGACAACGCCTATGGCATATCTATCAGGAGAAACTGAAACACCTTTGCCAGTAGATTGAAAGAGTTTATCATAAGCGGTAACATTCTTAGTCTGAGCATTAACGTTAGCAATTTGGGTGCCAAAAAGATAATAATTAGGGCTAGCATTAATTTCGAAAGACTGGGCAGGAATATCATAAATATTATTATGACTTTGTTGGGAAGTCCAAGCATTTTGGACAGCAGTTCTTCGAGCATACCGATTCCCCATACAGACTTCATGCAAAAACTGAACGCTATCGCCTGGCTTAGCAATAGTTCTGACATTAGCGGCACCGTCAGTCCAACCAGAATCCGAAGTTAGACCAGTACGAGAACCTGTCGTTTGCCAACTTGCGCCATCTAGTGAGATGTTCCTTACGGCAATACGGGTTTTAGTATCACCACGTTCACGAGTGCGAATTGCGTCGCAAGTAACAGCAAGTTCAGGAAGAACAGAAGAAAAAGGAGGTTTTATTTCTTCTTCTTGTTCCACGGCACAAAACCAATGAAGATTAGTATTGTAATCATACTTAAGTCCAATAGCTTCAAGAACTTCTCTGTGTCTAAAAAAGTGTGCGCGGACCTCGGATTCTTCGAAGACTTGTGTGCCTGGAGGCAAATCACTTAGTTGTACCGTCCATAAATCGGTAGAATAATGATTTCCTTTATTCTTAACATTATTAAGATTTGTCGGGTAGAGTTGCCCTGAGCTGGTAGGTTCAAAAAGAATAAAAGCAGCACCACCCCACTTTTGACATTCTTTTATGACTTTATTATTGGATTTAATTGATGGCTTATGAAATTGAGGAATGAGTTCACTTTCAAGAATGTAGTCTGACGAAACAGGAACCTTCAACCAAACTGCTGGACGATCGTATAAACAGCCACCATACCACTCCTTAAACTCATTTTTCTTATCGCAGGGTTCTACTGATGGAGTTCCGTTTTCACCACCAGAGCCCCCTTTGAGTTTATCTTTATAATACCCCCTGACAATTTTAGGACTAGCGAGACTTATACAGCAGGCTGAGAGCATAAACAATAAACCAAAAACTATAGCTCTTTTTTTCATTATTGAAACTCCTGTTTGAGTAATTCAAGATATTCGGTAGCTTTTTTGGAATCTTTCATATTTTGATAAATAGAATAACAAGCTTTTAAATAAGCGTAACGTTGCTCTTTATCTAGTTGGTACTTATTTTCATTAAAAACTTCAAGTAAATAAAGACTTCTTCTATTTTTATCAAAAGAAGAAAAAGTTTGAATTTTAGCTAATTCATAAAAAATTTTTTCATATTCAGAATCTACGGTTTTAATAAAACTGTCGGCATTATCTTCAATTTTATAGATATCAGGTGGCATCTCTTGTTCATTACTACTACTTAGCATGACATCCGCCATTTTATGGCGATACTTGTCGTAAAGATGTTGATATTTAATTTTCGAATCATCGCCCTCGCTTTTCACGACGCCAACGGTGTATTCTGGCTGGAAAATGCCTTCTTTTTTCGAAAACATAACTGCTAAAAAGATCAAAGCACCAATAATAACGAGAATAATCAATAGCATTGCTACTGATAGGATTTTGTGTTTTTTTAGCCAAGCTTTTATCTTTGCGCGACGAGATTTAGACTTTTCTTTCTTCAACTGTTTTTTGGCTGTTTTTTCATGTTCAAGTTTTTCACGATCAGAAGAAATCTCCCACGGTTTTTTTGAACCAGAAGAGTTAAGCGCAATAGATTGACCTTCTTGCTTCATACTACTTATGATTATACGGTTTTTGAATGGCTTGTCAAATAAAGATAGTCGGTACGATTTCTACCGACAGTATATATGATTAAAGATTAAATAAAAAAGTTAGCCATTTGTCGATGTTATTTTTCTCCGATATCGACGTTTTTGTAGCAATATTTTTATCTGATTTTTTGAGATTTTTTGGAAGAGTGATAAGTGTTTCGCCTGACAGTTTTTTATTCTGAAGTTTGCGAGCGGCCAACTCTTGATATTCTTCGGAGGAATAATAATTATTTTCTAACGCTAAATTATCGACTTCTAACGATAATAATGCGAGTTCATTTTTCTTAGCGTTAATTTCTTGTTGCAGTTTCCAATTTCGAGAAAGCGAAGAAATTGAGCCGATAAGCCAAGTGATAAGTAGGATTGGGATTGTGGCAAGAATTATTTTTTCAGGCATCAAAATCTCTTGGCGAATTTTCGCTTTGATTGAGCGAACTTTTGCGTCTATTTTATCTCTTCTTGATCTTTTCTCAACCATATAAAAACAGTTATGCTTCTATCATTGTAGCAGTTTGTGATATAATTTCAAAGACTGCTGGGGGAATAGCTCAGCGGTTAGAGCAGGCGGCTCATAACCGCTTGGTCGCTGGTTCGATCCCAGCTTCCCCCACCAAAAAGTTATATCAAATAAAATACATCACTTATGAGTGATGTATTTTATTTTAATAATCAAAGATTATTTTTTCTTAGAAAGAGTAAGAAAACCGTTTCGTGGATTTTCATTAACGACACGATCCTCAGGAAGATCGCAAGGAATTCCTTTTGCGTTATTCTCAGTTTTTGTAAAGTAATAAATTGTTTGCGGTTTGCCACCACGAAGAGTAACTTCAGATTTATGTAGATAATAGGTGACGCCTTTGCTGTTTTTTACACTGTAGGCCATGTTTCCTCCTTAATTTTATATATTCTCATCTTATGATGGTTATACAGTGGTGTCAAGAGGTATTAAGGGGAAACTATCTTAGAAACAGAAGAGCAAGCTGAAGAAAAATCCAGGAAGTGAGCCTGATGATGATTGCAATTAATATGATAATGACGAAAACAACCGACAGTCCGGATAGAGTTGGAGACCAGATGGGAGAAGTAAAATCTAGCCGAAACAAATCGGTAGAAGGAATAGTGGCGATAAGTTTATCATCCATCTTCTCGGAAGCTGGATATTTGGCAATTTCACCAGTCATACAGGCAATAAAAGCTGGGGAGTTCCATGACCAACCATTTCTGATCCCTTGCGGTCGACAGACGGAATTTGCCTTAGAATAAATATTCCCGTTAGGATTGTCACTATTCATATTATTAGCTTTTTCTTGTGCATCTCTAATTGCAATAGAAGCTAGACGGTTATATTGATGTTCTAAATAAAACTGACCTGTGCCAAAAACCAATTTATTGCGACCATTATTTTCGGTAAAGTTGATAATTGTGTGAGATTCAGTAAATGTCTTTAACGCTTTAAGTTTTTTTTCTAAATTACTATTAATTTCTGCTTGGGATAATGTTGTATGATTGTCATCTGAATCTTGGTCAGCAGAATCTGCAGCTAAGACCTCAGTTTTTAATTGATTCATTTTCAAATGATCAAAACGATAAAAAGTTGCCGTTAAAAATAAGAGGGGAATTAAAATTAAAATGAGATGTAATGTTCTAATATTTTTCAGAAAGCTCAAAAAAGAATTAGAACGTTGCTCTTTCGTTTCTGATTTTATCCTCCGCTGCCACCAACCACCCATTATCTAATAATTATAGCATATGCAGATTTTGACGAAGCCATGTATCAGCCGAACCAGCAGACATTAATAAAATTAAAAAGCCATCCTGACGATACTTTTTAAGAGTTCCCAATAATGTTTTATTTTTTTCAGCAGAAATAGCGGAAGAGCTATTTTTTAAGGTCTTGATAAAATCGTTAGGTTGGATAACCTTAAGAGTTTCATCTTCACGAGTCAAATACGTTGGCAACCAAAAAATCTTATCAGCATTAATGAAACTATCTTGATATAAATCAAAAACTTCATGTTGCCTAGTATTTTGATGTGGTTCATAAACTGCAATCACGCCTTTTTTGTTAAGTTTTTTGGATTCTTCTTGAGCAAGCTCTAGAGTTGCAGAAATTTCCTCTGGATGATGTGCATAGTCGGAATAAATGCCATCTTTTAGACATTCAAATCTACGTCCAACTCCTGGAAAAGCATTAAGTATCTTTATAATATCCTGCTCGTCGTGCTGAATGTTCTGATTATTAATAATAGCCTTAATAGCGGTAAGTGCAAGAGTGGCGTCTTTGCGACGATAACTACCAGATAGAGTGATCCTGCTGTCGATGTAGCCCAGATCAGAAATAAGGTTTTGACTTTGACGTTTGAACTGTTCGAAAGCTTCCATATATTCTGCTTTTGTTTGGTAAATATCTGCATGATCATAAGATATAGAAGTGATGACGGACAACCATGGAGTAAAATGCAAAAAATTTCGATCATATTCATCGGCTTCATAAATAAAGAATCGTGCTTTTTTATCATAATTACCAGATTGAGCAAAACCTAAAGTGGTGCCAACAAGATAAGAAATTGGCAATTTTAATTTTAAGGCAACCCAAATTATCATGCTGGTCGTTGTGGTTTTACCATGAGTACCAGCGATGGCTACCATTTTTAGATTTAATTTTTCTACTAGAAAAGCGATAAACTCGTCGCGTTTAGAAATTTTTATTTGTTGTTCACGGGCAAATTGCAATTCAGGATGAGAAGGGGGAAGAGCTGAAGTATAAACAAACCAATCTATGGGATTTTCTTGATGGATTTTAGAAATTTGAGCTTTAGTCTGTTCGCCAATTTGGAAATTGATATTTAACTTTTTTAATTCATCAGCTATAGGCCCAGCAGTCAGATCTGAACCAAAAATATTCAACCCTACGCTTTTTGCCATTAGAGCAAGAGGTCCCATGCCTGAGCCAGAGATACCAGAAATATAAATATTCATAGATTAATTATACTTTTTGCAGAGTTTTTTAGCAATTTCGTGATAATTTTCATCATATTCCGGCGTTTTGGTCAATAATTCGATATTATCATCAATGGCATATCTTATTGTATCAATACCACTTTTAGGAATAGCTACACCATAAGAAAAAGATCTAACTTTACCTTCAAAATTAACTCCTCCTGGCATATTACCCTCTAATCCTCCGATGGTTTCCCCACGTTCAAAAATTTTTACACGATAAGAATTTTTTATTTTTTCAACAGAAAGAGCTAGGTCAAAATCTAATTCATAAAAAGCTACCTGGAGCTGTTTCGAAGAAAGAACTCCAGCATCTCCATGTTCAATGCCTAATACCTCAAAAGCAGACTTAAAATAATAGATAGCCTTTATTGAGTTATCATTATCGTCATTAGAAAGCAAAATTCTAACTGGTCTTTCAGCACCAGAGAGAGAATTACGGGCGTTACCAGCATAACGAACAATGCCAATAGCAATATTATTAATCATTTGCTGATCTATATTTTCTAAAAGAAATCCTTCTCTAAACTCTGGTTGAGACATATCAATTTTTTCGTAAAGATTTCACCATTTTTAGTTCAACTTCAATAGAAGAGACGACATCTTCGACAGTACTGCCTCGCGAAAGATCGGAAATTGGAACCTTAAATCCTTGAAGAATTGGACCAGCAGAAATGAAATTACCAAATTGCTCCATAGATTTATAAAGCAAATTACCAGAGTTGAGATCTGGGGTAATAAGAGTATTGGCACGACCTGCGACGGTTGAGCCTGGAGCTTTTTTATTACCGATAACCGGATTGATGGCTGCGTCAAGTTGTAATTCACCGTCTATTGCAATTTCTGGAAAATCTGTTTTAATACGATTAATTACAGTTTTTATTCTAGTAATAGACTCGTCCTCCCCACCAGAACCAAGAGTAGAGAACGACAGCATAGCAACTCGAGGCGTTGTTTTTAGGACTTTTTTTGCCGTATCGTAAGTCTGTAGTGTAAGATCATATAACATTTGTTCATTGGGATGTTTACAAGCGGCAACATCGCCCAGAACATACTCTTCATTATTTCTTTTTAGATAAAAACTAGCGGAAAAAGTTTTAGTTGCTGGGTCTTTTCGGCCGATTAAATTGAGTGAAGAGAGAATTACCTCCCTGGAAAAATAATCAATACCGGCGATCATACAATCTGCTTGATTTGAAAGTATCTTGGCGCAGGCATCCTCTAAGTTTTTTGCTTCCACCGGAATAAAATCCTTTGGATAAAATTGTTTAGCTTTTTGAATTGCCTCGGAAACGATTTGATTTTGATATTCTGGAAAAACAATTCTTACTGGATTCATATCTTATATATTAAGATAGGGGAGAAGGTTTGACAAATATGCTTTGAGATTTTGCTGAAAAATATCTGAAGAAAAGGGGAGGGCTGTTTTTGATACGCGCTTTCTACTGAAAATATATTTTTTAGGATGTTTTCTTTTTAATAATTCAAATTTCTTAATCGCTTTTTCAAGAGAGGGAACGGTCGCTCGAGAAAAAAAGATGCCATTTTTACCATCGATAAGATAATCAAGTGCACCACCTTTTTTAAGAGCAATGACTGGGCAACCGGCAGCTAATGATTCAACAGGGGCAATACCAAAAGGCTCTTCGGATGGAAAAATAAAAGCTTTGGCCTTTGTTAATAATTTAGCTAAATCTTCAGCCGGAAGAAAATCGAGAAAAATAATAAACGGAGAATTGTTGGCTATTTTTTTCAATCTTTTATGTTCGGGACCACGCCCAACAAGTACTAATGTCTTTTTTAATTTAAGGCAGGTTTTAACTATCAAATCGAGATTTTTCCAGTTTGTCTGTCTGGAAAAGTTAAGATAAAAATCTTGTTCGGATTCTAGCACTTGACTTAATTTATTTTTTATTATTTTATTATTGTTTTGCTTTATTTGACTTTTTTTATTTTTTATGTTTTTATTGTGGTTATTTTCTGTTTGACATTTCACTATTTTAATTTTATAGTTCTCCACAGCTTGTGTAAAAGTTTTGATATTTACGGGTGGATAAATTACTGTTGATTCCCTCTTGTAATATTTTTTAATGCTATTTTTGGCGTATTTACTAATAGTAATGAAGCCATTAGGATTTTTCGCACCATCTAGATCTGTAGCTCTAAGATAAGGTAAAAGTAATCGAAAAATTGGTCTGACTATGATATTAAAAATACCAAAACCTGGATTTTTTAGATATATATCAGATTTATCCCAATAATATTGCGTTGGAACGTGACAGAAACAAACATGTTTCCCTGTTGTAGTTATCAATTTCGCATCTCCACCGGTGATTGAAATGACCAAATCATACTCGTCTAAATCTAAATTTTTAAAATATCTTTGTCTTATAGGAACAATAATTTTTCGAAAACAAAGAGGAAAAAGATTCAAATATCCAACTCTCACATCTGGAAAACTATATGGTTTAATATTTTTTGGACGATACTGACTAGTATAAATTGGGGCATCAGGAAAGATTTGATGGATAGCATAAATAACCTGTTCCGCACCACCGACATCGGTTAACCAATCACAGACAAGTGCAACTTTTGTTTTTCTCATCTAGCGCCACCACCAGTGATAACGACCTTAAAAGTCTTGATCAAAATTTCCAGGTCGAGCTTTAAGGACCAATTCTGAATATAATAGAGGTCAAGATGACGACGCTGAGCAAAAGTTAAATTACGACGCCCTGACACTTGAGCAAGTCCAGTAAGACCGGACTTAATGCTTAATAATAATTCACGATCGCCATAATTTTTTAGCTCTCCTGGGATGAGTGCTCTTGGACCAATAAGCGAAATGTCTCCTTTTATAACATTAATAAGTTGTGGAAGTTCATCTAAAGAGGTTCGACGTAAAAAACTGCCAAAACGGGTGAAGCGAGGGTCGCTATCTAGTGAATCTCCATTTTTACGATATTTTATAATATATTCTTTAGCATTTTTAATAATTTTTTGTTTTTGCATTTTTTGGAAAGCTCTCTCGGGAGTTAATCCTGAATATTCTGGCTTTAAGGTTCTAAATTTATATATTTTGATTTTTTTATTATAACTGGAAAGGCGAATTTGAGAAAAAAAGATAGGAGCTTTGGGATGTGTGATTTTTTGAATAATAAGAATCACTATACAAAGCGGAAGAGATAAAATAAAAAAGATAATGCTAAGAGATAAATCAAAAAATCTTTTTACTAGCTTAAAATCATCAATGAGCGGCGTAAAATTAACCCTAACTACCGGTAGATCGCCTAATAATTCTGGAGTTGAAAGAACCTGAGACAGGCGAGTTTCGCTTGGTGCATAATAATATAATAGGTGATTTTTAATTGCATATTGGTAGACTTCATCCGCTTTATCATTATCGGCATGAAGAATAATTTCGGCATTATTTTTTCTGAATGCTGTTCTTAAAGAACGGTAACAAATTTTTTTAGAAATAGTTTTTGGAATATATTTGGCAAGACTAACAATACCTACAATCTCGTATCCTTCGTTCGGATGTTGGATAATATTTTCAATGATTTTTTTGACGTTTTCATTTTTTCCAACAATAATAATTCTCTTAGCGCCGATCCGACGTTTAAGGATTAACGCTCGAATATGTTTGATAAAAAATCTACTAAACATGAGAAATATCATACAGTTCAAAATGGCATAAACAGCAATCATGCGAGTTGGAAATAGATTGCCATTAGTAAAGAAATCGAAAGTGATTAGACACATGACTCCAACGATGGAAATTAAAAAATAGTTAAAAATACTTATTAGAGTAGGTTTTTTGGTTAAATGTTTTCTTCCATATAAGCCGAAGGAACCGATGATGAGTACCCAGATTGGAATTAGAATAATGATAAAAAAAATAAAATTATTGATATTAGCAGAAAAATAATAAGGTCTTGGATCGAGAAAAATACGAAAATAATACGCAAAAAGAAAAGAGGCGACGATTGCGATTATGTCTCCAATAATCAACGCCACCCTAAAAATTGTGTCCGTTCCCCTTTTGATATGACCTCCTAGTCTTACTTATTATAACATAAGAGAGATGATATGTTAAAATGAGATCATGGAAGAAAAGTATGATTTAGTGGTGGTTGGAGCAGGCTTTTATGGAGCCACTGTTGCCGAAAGAATAGCTGATTCTGGCAAAAAAGTTTTAGTAATTGAAAGAAGAAACCATTTGGCTGGAAACGCCTATTCCGAAACAGATGATGAAACTGGAATTGAGATTCATAAATACGGGTCACATATTTTTCATACTGAAGATGAAGAAGTGTGGAATTATATCAGAAGATTTACCGATTTTAACGATTATATACATACAGTTCCAACAAGGCATAATGGAAAATTATATCCGATGCCAATTAATTTAGATACGATTAATTTACTCTATGGAACAAATATGGAAGCTAAAGAGGCGGAAGATTTTATCCATGACGAAATCAAAAAAGCTAATATTTTGAATCCCAAGAACTTTGAAGAAAAAGGGATCTCGCTTGTTGGCGAAAAGTTATATTCGACTTTTATTAAACATTACTCTGAAAAACAATGGTCTACACAAGCAAAAAATCTATCGGCGGATATTTTGTCGCGAATACCAGTAAGATACTCACATGATGACCGATACTTTATGTCTGCTAAATATCAAGGTATCCCGATGCAGGGGTATGGGAAAATTGTTGAAAAAATGTTGAAAAATAAAAATATTACCGTAAAATTGGGAATTGATTTTAAAGAGATTGTAAATACTTTTCCAAAAAATATTAAGATTATTTACTGCGGACAAGTTGATGAATTATTAAACTACGAGCTAGGAGTGTTGCCTTATCGCAGTCTAAGATTTGAAGAAAAATGGGTTGATGAAGATGATGGATCAGAGTTAGCGCAAGATTCGAAATTAAAGCATGCTGTAATTAATGAGGCAGACGCAGATATCCCTTATACAAGAACTCATTTTTATAAATATTATCAAATTCATCAACCAGAAGTTTTAGCACAGAAAAAATCCTATGTAGTACATGAATATCCGGCCGATTTTACAGTTGGAGGTGAAGCATATTATCCAATTAATAACCCCGAAAATGATGCTTTGTATGAAAAATATGTCAAACTCTTGCAAGAAAAAATGCCAAATATTATTCTAGGTGGTAGACTTGGGTCGTACCGATATTGGGATATGGACAAAGCAGTTCGTAATGCGTTAGACTTTTCCGCGACATTAAAGGTATATATTAAATGAGCGCAAAAGTCTCAATTATTATTCCGGTGTATAATGTCGAAAAATATATTGAGAAATGTCTAACCTCGATCGAAAAACAATCTTACTGCGATTTTGAGGCTATTATTATAGATGATGGATCGACCGATAATTCCCTTGTCATTTGCGAAAAGTTCACTGCTAAAAATACTAATTTTAAATTATTTCACCAAAAAAATGTTGGGCTTTCTGCGGCGAGAAATTATGGAATAGCAAAATCTTCTGGAGATTTTTTAATCTTCATTGACGGCGACGATGAAGTTTTGCCAGATTTTATTGGACTTTTGATTGATAAGGTTGAAACCGAAAAAGCAGATATTGTTGAGTGCGGATATAATGAGATTTATCCAAAAATTAGTAAAATAGTTTTACCTAAAAAAAGTATTCAACAAACCGGAGAGAACGCAACAATTAACCTATTAATTTTTCAGGACAATATAGATATTGTAGTTTGGAATAAAATCTATCGACGTACACTTTTTACAAATATTAGCTTTCCTATTAATAAAGTCTGTGAAGACAATCTAACAACTTATAAGCTCTTGGTTAAAGCTAAAAAAGTTTGTTACCTAGATAAAGCATTATATAATTATTATCGTCGCAAAAATTCAATTACTCAAAAAACTAAGCCGTTAATCTTTTGTCAAATGCGAGAAAAAGCAGCAATGGAAGCTATGTATCTTTTTAGAAATAATAAAAAATTGCTTGAAGCATCGAAATATTCAATTTTATTAGCTTATCTAAAATATATAGATTTTTCATTAACTGGTCGAATTGGTGAAGAATATTTTAATATTTATCAGCAAAAAATTTTAACTGAAAAAAAATCTTTTTTAAAATTAAAATATTTAGATAAAAAACGAAAAATTTATATAAAATTATTAACTTTACTCAACGGAATACCTTATAAACTATTTCGAAAAATTAAAAATGATAAATCAGAAAGTTTAATTAAATAATTTTAGGTAAGCGTCGGCAATTTCATCTGGTTTGCCGTCTTTGATGATTTTCCCTTTTTCAATTAAGATTGCGCGATCACAAAAACGACGAATATTTTCCATATCATGAGTAACGATAATAACAGTTTGTTTGCCTTTTAATTTTCTAAAATACTCATTGCATTTATTTTGAAAATCGGCATCACCAACCGCTAAAACTTCATCAAGAATTAAAATATCGCCATGGGCTCGAATTGCAATTGAAAAAGCTAGACGAACCTGCATACCCGAAGAATAATTTTTTAGTTTTTGATGCATAAAAGATTCTAATTCGGCGAAAGAAACAATGTCATCATACATTTTATCCATTTCTGAATTACTAAAGCCAAGCATCGCGCCGTTGAGATAAATATTCTCTTTCCCTGTTAATTCTGGATTAAAGCCAACGCCAAGTTCAATAAATGGAACTAGACTGCCATTAATTTTTACTTTTCCGCAATCTGGAAAATAAATACTGCTGAGAATCTTTAAAAGTGTCGACTTGCCAGAACCATTACGACCGATAATACCAATGAACTCTCCTTTTTTTATACTAAAACTAAGATCCTTTAGAACTTCTTGTCTTGTATAACCTTTAACGCCTTTTAAAAAATTAAAAATAGCTTGCTTAAGCCCCCAAGATTTATCGATCGGTAGCTTAAAAGTTTTACTGACATGCTCAACTTTAATTGAAAAATCTGTTTTTTTCATCCTAAATCTCCTCAGCAAAATATTTTGATTTCTTTTTGAAGACTAGTGCACCTAAAATAAAAATTAGCCCTGTTATAATTAGCGGAAAAACTTTCAGAAAAAGACTTGGAAGAATCCCCCAGCCAGTAGTTGTCTCAGTAGTGACAAGAAGCGAGCGAACATCTTGAATAACTTGAGAAATTGGATTTAATATTAAAATATTCGCAATAGAATTACTGTAAGCAACTACAATTTGAAGCGGGTAAACAATAGGAACTATATAAAATAGCGCTTGAACTACCACCTCCCAAATTGACTGAATATCGCGATATTTAATATTGATACTACCGAGTAATAACGCGATGCCTAATGACAAAGCATAAAGTTCGATTATTAATAATGGTAGAAGGAACCAACCAAAATTTGGTACTATGCCAGAAATAAAACTAAAAATAATAACAACAATTAAATTAATTCCAAGATTGATTAATGAGGTAGTAGTAGCAGATAAAACGATAATCCATTTTGGGAATGCAATTTTTCGCATTAAATCTGAACGAATAAGTAGAGATTGAATTCCTTGATTCGTACATTCTGTAAAAAAATTCCAAAAAACAATTCCCACTAAAAGATAAACTGGGTAATGTGGAATCTCATTACCAAATTGAAAAAACTTAGCAAAAACAAGATATAAAATACCGAACATTAAAAAAGGACGAATAATAGCCCATAAATAACCGAGCAGAGAACCTTGATAACGTAGCTTAAAATCAGTTTTAGAAAGTTCGTACGCCAAAATGCGATTGCGACGATTCAAAATCTTCGATTCTTTCATATATATAATTATAATATTTGATTGGATATTTTTTGCCAAATAAACCTTTTTATTTTATTTTTACCACTAAAAAGTGGACGTAAAAAAACATAAATTACTGGATGTTTGGTGCTAAATGCTAGTTCATAGGCGCGTGAGTGCTTTTCTTGAATAAAATACAACGGAATAAAATCTTTCTGCTTAAAATCTCGTTGCGCTTCTTGTGCAAAAAGTAGAGAATTTTTGAATTTTAATCGATTTAGATTCCAATTATAGCTTCTAAAACGGCAGGCGTCAGCGATTTTTTGAAATTGTTTTTTGTTTGAGATGAACTTGTCGATGCTATCAAATTCATTTTTTACTGCATTAATTTTTTGGTCTGATTTGACGCTTGAATGGTCATTATCTTTGCGATAATAATATAGCGGTTGCTCAAGACAATAAATATTATCTGTAGAGGCAAATGTTTTGAATTGAAAACCTACATCTTGATAACTGGCTCCCTCAGTTTCTAAAAGTTTAATCTGATTGTTTTCGAGCATTTCCCTTTTATATATTGCGGACCAAATTGTGGGATCAACAAGAAAGATTCTTTGATTTTGAGTTGGATTAATTTTAATGCCATCTATCGGAAAATCTTTAATGACTTCATGAAAGACCTTTTCTGGAATTGCCTGTCCTTTTTTACTGTAGAAATTCATAAAACTACATTTTACAATATCATTTTGATGTTTGAGTAATTTCTTATACATATCTCGATGAATAAAATCATCTGATTCGACTATACCAATATATTCTCCCGTTGCTTTTTTGATACCAAAATTAATAGTTTTACCATAGCCTTTGTTTGTTTGATGAAAAACTTTGAAACGCTGATCACTCTTGGCATATTGTTTAATGATATCTAGCGAATTATCAGTTGATCCATCGTCAATTAAAAAACATTCAAAGTTTTTAAAACTTTGATTTTTAACACTATCAAGACAGAGTGGAAGAAATTGTGAATTATTATAAATAGGAACAATAATAGTAAGTTTTGGTTTCATTTTCTAAACCTAATAATTATTTCTGCGGGTAAAAGTTTAAAAATCGAAACATGTTGGCATTTATGACCGAATGTTTGCGAACTTCTGGCAACTGCAAGTGCGTGAGAAATTTGCCATCTTAAATACAATAATTTTAGATAATATTTGGTCTTTTTTGTTCTATTTTTTTCTGTAAAAAACATAAAATCTCGATAACTTTTAAGCCAATTTCCCCAGGAAAGCGAAGAAGTTCGAACAATACTATTTTCGTTTCCATAAACATAATGATATAGTGGTTCCAAAACAAATTCAAGTTTGGTAAATCCAATTTTTTGAGCAACTTTGAGATAGTTCAAAACAAATTTCGTGTCTTCTGCAAAACTCATAGTTTCATCAAAACTCAAATTAAAATGTTTAATTATATCTGCGCGAAAAAGTTTATTCGTAACAAAATACATGCGTCCATCCGTATAAAAAAGTCGGATAATATAATCAAAAAAAGTTTCATCTGGTAACTGTGTTTTTAAGGGTTTCGTATAGAGTTCTTTAGTTTTTTCCTTTTTTGCTCTACGATAAAGAATACCCGATATTGCCATTACAACTCGAAGCTCTTTGGAATTTAAGTTTTCATATTTTTTTAAGGAGGCTAAAAGTTTTTCAAAAAAATATTTATCGATACTATCATCAGAATCAAGAAAGGAGATATACTTGCCAGTGCTTTTTGCTATGCCATAATTTCTAGTAGCAGAAATGCCACTATGTTCTTTTACTAAAACTTTAATTTTTGGAACTGCTTTATTTCTAGTTTTTGTTTCATATTGCCTAGCGAATTCTGAAAGTATTTTGAATGAATCATCGATTGATCCATCATCAACAAAAATTACTTCAAGTTTTTTATAACTACTTCTAACAATTTGAAGGGCTAATTTAACAGCCATTTTACCAGTATTATAAACAGGTATTATGACGGAGATTTTTTCTTGCATTTTAATGCTTTATAAAATTAAGTGTATCTCTCATGGCGTCAGCAATTGTTAATTCGGCATGCCAGCCAAGTTCTTTTTCGGCTTTTTCCGGATTAGCAGTTAAGGCTGGTAAATCTCCTTTTCTACGATCAGTGATTTCATAAGGAAGCTCTTCCCCACTTGCCGTATTAAACGCTTGAATCATTTCAAAAACCGAAGTTCCATTGCCCGTACCAAGGTTGTAGATAGAAACGCCTGATTTTTGTTGCTCCATTGCTAAAATATGTCCTTTTGCTAAATCTACAACATGAATATAATCACGGATACATGAACCGTCTCTGGTATCATAATCGTCGCCATAGACGGAAAGTTTTGCTATTTTTTTCTCAAATACTCGCATGATAATTGGCATGAGATTATTTGGGATACCGTTTGGATCTTCGCCAAGAAATCCAGAAGGATGCGCGCCAACTGGATTAAAATATCGAAGAATTGTTACGCTCATTTCTTTATCTATGGAAGAAATGTCTTTTAAAATTTCTTCAATTATGTATTTTGTTTTTCCATACGGATTAGCTAGATTTTGACCAGTTGGAAAATCTTCTGTACAGTTGGAAGAAGGCGGCTCTCCGTAAACAGTAGCACTTGAAGAAAAAATAATATTTTTGACCTTATTTTTTTTCATAATCTTCAGAAGATTAATTGTTGTACCGAGATTTGTTTCGTAATATCGTAGAGGTTGCTCTACTGATTCCCCAACAGCTTTAAGCCCAGCAAAATGAAAAACAGTGTCGAAATTACTATTTTCAAAAACTTGATTTAGAGATTCATAGTCCATCAAATCAACTTGATAAAACTTTGGCCTAATGTCCGTAATCTGCTCAATTTTATCTAATACTTCAATTTTAGAATTATAAAGATTGTCGATAATTTCGACTTCATACCCTTTTTTAATCAATTCTACAACTGTATGAGAGCCAATATACCCCATACCTCCCGTAGCCAAAACCTTCTTCATCTAACTCCTTTTTATAAGTATACCATATATGCTATACTCTATTAAAGGTGGGCCACAGGAGGTAAAAAGTGGCAAGAATAAAAAAACAAAAGATCAAGGTGTCGGTAGTAGTACCGATTTTTAATGTCGAAAAATATCTCCCTGAATGTATCGAGAGTATCCTTAAACAAACTTTGAAAGAAATTGAAATTATATTGATTGATGACGGATCTCCTGACCAATGCGGAAAAATTATTGATGAATATGCAAAAAAAGATACTCGAATTATCGCCATACATCAGAAAAATCACGGTTATTCATATACTGTTAACTACGGAATATCTATTGCAAGGGGTGAGTATATCGGAGTCATCGAATCAGATGACTGGATAGAGAGTGAAATGTATGAAGATCTTTTTGCGAATGCTAAAAAAAATAAAACAGACGTTACAAAAGGATTATTTTATATTTATAATTCTCTTGCGACACATACGCCAAAAAATATTATTTATACTAATCCAAATGGAATGGATTTACGTTTGGCACCTAATAGAGTTTTTTCGGCTGATGATTGGCCAAAAATTATGGGGTTTCATGCATCTCTCTGGTCAGCAATTTATAAATCTAGTTTTATAAAAAAAATAAAACTTCCAGAAACCGCTGGGGCAAGCTATCAAGATCTTCCTTTTATCACAGAAGTTTATTGTCGTGCAAAAAGAATTTCAGTAGTTAAAAAACCTTTTGTACACTGGCGAAATGATGTGGGGCAAAAAAATTCTACGCAAGCAAGTGGAAAGAAATTATTATTTATGGCAAAAAATTCTCTTCTGTCACTTAAAATTTTAAAAAAATATAATAAGTTGGAAATAATGAAAGAATCATTTTTTTTGCAAGTACTCTGGGCAAATTTTGAATTTTTTAAGAAAATTGATAAAAAATATAAGCCAGAATATTTTAAGATCTTGTCAGAAATTTTTAGTGAGATAAAAAAGGATAAAAACTTTCATTACCTTTATTTTTCTGAATATGAAAAAAACAAAATTGGCTATTTTTTGGAAGATAAGGGCTATAAAAAGATTTTAAGAAAAGAGCTTTTACATGATATAAAATTAAAAACTATTCGATGCGCCATGTTTTTATTGCCAACATATCGAATGATGAGATTTCTAAAAGATCAGAATCAAGATCTAATTCGACAAATTGAAGCTCTATCTGATGAAATCCGAACTATGCAAAACAAATAAGTCTATTGGAAGATTATTCCGCCCTCATAGCTCTGATGACCATAGGTTACATCAGAGGTAGGAAAACCATATCGTCCATATTCAAAGCCTGATTTTTGCCATTTTTCACGAATTTTGCCATAAGAGATAAACCAACCTTTTTTATTATTACCAACAACAAAGCCATTCTCGTATTCTT
>CAUUKA010000004.1:0-51072 GCA_963545945.1 uncultured Candidatus Saccharibacteria bacterium
CATGATGAGATAATGATGGTTTGTTTGAGAGTATTATAGCATAAAAGTTATGGTTATAATTCTAAGATACAAGAGAAAAGTTATAAAGAGAACAAAAAATCTCAGATTTCCTGAGATAAATTTGGTGGTTCCGACTGGACTTGAACCAGTGACACAAGGCTCTTCAGGCCTCTGCTCTACCAACTGAGCTACAGAACCATTTTATTTAAGGTTGGTGGGCGATAGAGGAGTCGAACCTCTGACCTCGTCTACGTCAAAGACGCGCTCTAGCCAACTGAGCTAACCGCCCGATAGAGATATTCTATCATACCAACCTGTTGTTCGCAATATTTATCTTATTTTGAAGCGGTACAAGAATAGCCAAAATTGTTTTGTAATTCTAAGAAATATTTGAGATTTCGAGTTGGAGTTTCAGCAACTTCGCCTTTTGTTGCTGGTTTTGCGCCATAAGTTGTATCGGTATAGCTTGGTAGTTTCTGCCACTGTTCAATATCCTCAGAGGTAACTTCCATGTGATGGGTAACCGACAAGCCGTCGAGACTAATTACTCGCTTCAACATCTCATCTGCAGTTTTTTGAGTTTTATTGGCAGGTTCTGCAATTGACTCAGAAGTACTATTATTGTCTTTTGAGCTGGACTGATCGTTGTTATTTTTTAATTGAGTATCAGACACTGCGGTAGGGTTATCTTTGAGTAATTTAGCTTTAGCTTCATTAGCGAGCGTGGCATTTGGAAGATTATAAGTTAAGTTTGTAATCAAACCATTAAGTAAGTCATCTTTGAACAAAAAGATATTTTCCCAAGTTCCCGCTTTAGCTTTTAGAAATGAATACTCATCTTCGACTAAAGCTCTTTTGCAAGAAAGCTTCGAGGTAGTAGAGACTGGAGCAGTTGTCTTCTGTTTTGGAGTGGGGCTTGTAGTCTTTTTTGGTTTAGGAGTTAATAAGAAAAACGCGAGAATACCTATAGCGACAAAAATCACAGCAATAATTGCGCCGATAATAATTTTCTTTTTATTTCCAGTCTGCGCTTGACTAACAGCTAACCTCGCGGCTTTTTCAGCTTCTTCACGTTGGATATCCAAATAGGATTTGGTGCTACCGATAGAACCTGGAACAGGGTTTGCTGCAGTGATTGGCTCATTTAAAAAATCTGTATTATTTTCAACTGATTTTTCCTGTTCATTATTGGCAAAATTGGTGGCTGACTCATAAGATTGGGAGGACACTGGAGTTTCGTAAGGTTGAGACTGTATCGGAGAAGAGAGATCATAGTCTTGAGACTGAAGAGAATTCGCAGAGTCATAATCTTGCGACGGAGTAGTACTAAGAGATGGATTTTCAGGAATATTTGCCATATCCTGGAGTGTTGGAGAAGTTGGAGGGGTCGGAGGGGTTATTGATGAGGCAGGTTCAGAAGGCAAAGCAAAATCAGAAGTATCAACTACTGGTTCTGCACCATTAATAGCGAAATTGGCAACCTCAGAAGCAGGATTAAAATTTTGAGAAGTTGAAGGAGAAGGAAGATCCGCCATAGTGCTATTATCTGAAGATTTAGAGATGTCCCCCATCTGTGGCATAGAACTAACAACAGGAATATTCTGATCTACGGAAGGTTGCGTGGGGGTCGAGTTGACTAATGGCACATTAGAAGTCGGAGGAGTAGGTAGCTCGAAATTAGTCGTACTTGGTGGCATTGCCATTGACGGCATATTAGATCCAGTTGGAATTAATTCTGGCGTTGTATTTTGGTTGTTGTTTGGCTCCATTTTACCTTCTCTTTTTAAGATTTTTGCACAAATTTAGTGTCATTATATCACTTATGGTTATTTTTGCCAACCAAGTTTATAAGCAATAATTAATCTTCTTCAACAATTGAAATATGTGCTTCTTCCAGTTGTTTTTCATCAATTTGTGTTGGAGAGTTCATCATTAAATCAAACCCAGAGCCATTCTTTGGAAAAGCAACAATATCGCGAATATTTTCAACGTTCTCAAATACCATAAAAATCCGATCAATACCAAAAGCACACCCAGCATGCGGAGGCGCGCCAAATTTGAAAGCAGTAAGCATACCGCCAAACTTTTTCTCAACATATTTTCGATCATACCCAAGAATACCGAAAGCCTTATACATAATTTCTGGATTATAGTTACGAACTGCCCCAGAACAAATCTCAAATCCGTTCATAACCATATCATATTGATCGGCAACAATAGCTAGTTTTTCTTCATCGGTTTTTGCATTTTCTAAACTAGCGAGTCCACCTTTTGGCATTGAAAATGGATTATGTCCAAAATCAATTCTCTGTTCGCCATCATTATATTCATAAAAAGGAAAATCGACTATCCAACAAAGAGCAATTTCATTATCATTTTTTAGATTAAAATGATCAGCAAAAGCGATACGAAGTTGCCCTAAAACCTTATTGACCTTTTCTTTAGTATCAGCTCCGAAAAAGACAGCATCGCCGTCTTCGGCACCTGTCAATTCTTTAATTTTCGCTAATTCTGCTGGTTTGAGAAATTTAGAAATTGGACTTTTTTCAGTTCCATTTTCGTAAACAATATAAGCCAATCCGCCTGCTCCTAATTTTTTGGCTTTTTCCGTAAAGCCATCAATCTGCGAGCGAGTCAAGCTGGCACCATTTTTTACGCAAATTGCTTTAACTGAAGGGGCTTGAAATACTTTAAAATCAGTTTCAGCTAATATCTCTGATAAATCTACAAATTCCATCCCATATCTTAAGTCAGGCTTATCAACGCCATAAAAATCCATTGAAACTTCATAAGGAATGCGTGGGATATCTGAACCTTCAATTAAATATTTTTTAGCTATTTCTGATCTTAGAACTATTTTTTTAGAGGCAAACTCTTCTGACAATTTAATAATTAATGGCTCCATTATCTGCCTAATGTCTTCGCCACTATCAACAAATGCCATTTCTAGATCTAATTGATAAAAATCGCCATAAAGTCGATCCGCTCTTGGATCTTCATCCCTAAAACAAGGGGCAATTTGAAAATAACGTGGAACTCCACCAACCATCAATAATTGCTTAAACTGCTGAGGAGCTTGAGGTAAGGCATAGAACAAACCTGGTTTTAATCTTGAAGGGATAAGAAAATCGCGCGCACCTTCCGGAGAAGAATTGGCTAAAATCGGTGTTGTTACTTCGGTAAAATCTATATCATACATGTAATTGCGTAGGAAACGATAATATTCAGAACGCCGTTTAAGCATTTTTTGCATATACGGACGACGCAAATCCAAATAACGATATTTGAGGCGTAGTTCTTCACCAGATTCAACGCCATCATCATGAGTATTTACTGGTAGAGGCTCAGAACAGTTCAAAATATCTAAATTATCAACCACTAATTCAATTTTGCCAGTTGCAATATTTGGGTTTTCAAGTTCTGGTTCACGTTGACGAATCTTACCGGAAGCACTTAGAACAAATTCATCGCGAATCGTTTCCGCAAGTTTAAAAGCGGTTGTTGTTTCAGGAGTTATGACTAATTGAATAATTCCTTTTTCGTCGCGAAGATCAATAAAGATCAATCCACCATGATCTCGCCGAGAATTGACCCAGCCTTTAACAATAACACTTTCGCCGATTTTTTCTTTTAGATCTAATGATAAAACTCTTTTCATTTTTTCTGGCACTCTATTAATTTATCTCTGTAGATTATATCATTAAACAACCCCTGTTAACAAGGTTTTATGTAGTTCGTGATACAAAAAATCCCCCTGAGGGGATTTTTGCTCGAATTAATATTCGATAAATTCCTGCCATGGGGCAGGAGGAAGTTTCGACTTTTTGCGTGAAATACCACGTTTCAGTCTACGCATTTTAATTTCTAGCTCCGTTTAATGTTCGTTGTTCGACGACCGACCCACCTCGTCACGAAAAATACTTCATTAGAACCAATCGACCTGAAGCATTTTACCTTGGGAAAAATGAACAACGATAATTATTTTACTAGACCTCAACTGGTTTTTCAAGCATAAGTTTTTTATACCTCTGTTAAGATTGAACTGTTTATTTAATTTATGCGCTGTGGATCGTAAAAAATTATGCATAACAAAAATACTACGAATAGGTTATAAAATTATGTGCATTCAAAATCCTCAATTCTGAGAATCTCTATTTTTTCATTTTCAACAAAGCCCGCTAAAAGAATAGGGGTATATTTTGAAAATTCCTTATGTAGATCAAGAAAGTTGCTCGCAGCAAATTTTATTTGTTTTAATTTTTTAGCATCAATCATCTCATTAGCTTTGCCATATTGAGCATTTTTTCTATATTTTACTTCTGTAAAGAATATCTCCTGTTGTTTTTTAGAAATAATATCAATTTCGTAATATTTCGTGTGATGATTACGGGCGATAATTTCATGTCCATTTTTCTCTAGCTCTAGAGCAATTTTATTTTCCGCAAAATCACCAATTTCTTTTGTAGTTTGGTGGTGTTTATCCGCTTTCATCATGGGCGATTTATTAATTTTAACCCTATTTTTGTCTTGTAATATTTTTGCGACTGGTGAAAAGCTTTTACGGTGTTCATCAATCGGACCAAACTCTTCGAGCGCTTTTTGATGTTGCTTTGTGCCGTAACCAACATGTTGTTCAAAACCGTATTCTGGATATTTTTTCGCCAATTTTCTCATATACCTATCACGTTCAACTTTGGCAATAATTGAAGCAGCGGAAACTTCCTTGATTAAAAAATCTGCTTTTTTGAGAGTTATAACATATTTTGCTAAATTAGTATCTATTAAAAAATTTTGCGTGCCATCAATAATTATTTCAGTAAAACAGGTCTTGCTTTTTTGAATTTTTTCAACGGCTCTTCTCGTAGCTAATTTCAAGGCCTCACTCAAACCAATTTTATCTATTTCCATTGCAGAAACCCACCCAGTTGCAGTTGCAACAGATTTTTCAAGAATTATCGAATAAAGCTGTTCGCGTTTTTTTGAAGTTATTTTCTTTGAGTCAGTTAACTCGTCTAACCAAGAATCATCAGAAATAGGCGACGGATATTTCATTGTTTGATCTTTAAGGATACAAGCACCAACTACCAATGGTCCAGCATAAGGTCCCCTACCAACCTCGTCAATCCCTAGAATAATCTTATTCATACCTATATTATATATGTTATACTTGGAATAGTAATGGGTGGAAGATGAACGAACAAGAAATACAAGAACGCCGAAGAGCAAATGAAGAAGAAGCGACAATGCGACGTGCCGGTATTCTTGGATTACCTTACTTAGATACCAGATCGTTTGAGAGATCTATTCCTTTGGTCTCTGATCTTCTGAATATCAAAGATATGCATGAACATTTTATCATTCCTTTGCAAAAAGGTGGAAATGAAGAGCATTTTCAATTTATGGTTACCTCGCAAACACCAAAAACCGTAATGGATAAAATGAGACAAGAATACACAGATTATGGTGAAAAATGCGATTTCTTTTTAATTTCTCTATCTGGGTATAACGTTTTTATGCTACGCTATGACCCCCCACGCGAAGTACACTATGATGATATTCGAATCGCAAGCGAAGAAGACTCTGAGACTTTCAATTCAGTATCAAAAACTTTGAATGAAGTGGGGACAGATAAAGTTTTTGATTTCTTACTAGATCAGGCAGATAAACTAAATGCTTCTGATATTCATATCGAGAACCTAAGAGATGCAATTCGTATTCGTATGCGAGTTGATGGGATTCTGCATCCTGTCGCGAACATAGAGCGTAGCCGTTATCGAGTTTTGATAGGTGAACTTTCAAGTAGATCTGGCATATCCACAGCTGCAAGAACTTCACAATCTGGACATATGCAAAAAGAAGTTTTTGTAGATGGCGTATCACATCTTCTAAATATCCGCGTAGAGACAATTCCAACAATGTATGGGCAGGATGCGGTATTGCGTCTGTTCAATTTCGACGAGTCATTGCTTAATCTTGACTTACTAGGTTTAGGACAAAATGAGCTTAAAGAGATAAAAGACATTATTTCTCATCCTCGTGGACTAGTGTTGATGGTGGGACCTACCGGTTCAGGAAAATCTACTACCCTCTATTCCATGATCAACGCTTTAAATACTACTGATCGTAAAATTATTACGCTTGAAGACCCAATAGAATACGGAATTACTGGAGTTTCACAAATTCCAATCAATACGACTGAGGGAGAATCTTTTGCAGATGGATTACGTTCAGTATTACGCCTTGATCCTGACGTAGTAATGGTAGGAGAGATACGAGACAGTGATACCGCAAAAACTGCAATCCAGGGCTCAATTACTGGACATTTGGTTTTATCTTCTTTTCATGCAAACACAGCGGCATCAGCTTTTTCACGCATGATAGACCTAATTGGTACTAATCCAATTTTTTCAAGTTCAATTAGAATGGTGGTTGCTCAGAGGCTTGTACGCAAATTGGCAGACTCTAAACAGCAATATCAGCCAGATGAAGCAACAAAAAAATATGTTTCGCGAGTACTTGATGGATTGTCTAACGAAATAATTTCAAAACAACTTGGATTCGAATTTCAACCAGACAATTATGCATTATATAGAGCTGTATCGACAGATAAAGACAACCCATTCGGATATAAGGGCAGAAAAGTAATCATGGAACAATTAATCGTATCTGAAGAAATTCAGAAATTTATCCGAGGGGATATAGAAGATATTAATGTCGGCGCGATAGAGAAAACAGCAAAAAAATCCGGCATGTTGACTTTGGAACAAAAAGGAGTTTTGGCGGCTTTAAGAGGAGAAACTACCCTTGAAGAGATTAATCGCGTAATCTAACCTAGTCTCTACCTCTTTTCTTTTCCTAAAAAGTATGTTACAATAAGAGGTAGGTTTATATTAATAAAGAAGGTAAAATGAGTTTTTCTATCTTAAAACAGATTGGTGATGCCCAGAAGAAAAAAGCTGTCGTTGACGTTCGCTCTGGCGACACAGTAAAGGTTACCCAAAAAATCAAAGAAGGTAATAAGTTTCGTTCTCAGGTTTTTGAGGGCGTAGTAATTCGTACGGATCGTAAAGATTCACATACTGCAAGAATTACAGTACGTAAAATTGCTTCAGGTGTTGGAGTTGAGAAATCTTTCTTACTACATAGCCCATTAGTTGAAAAAATTGAGATTACTAAGCGTGCAAAAGTTCGTCGCAATAATCTTTCTTATCTACGTGAAAGATCTGGTAAATCTGCTCGTCTAACGGCTAAAGATTTCGATCACAACGCGGTTAATGAATTAAAAGAAATCGCAGAATCGACAGGAGAAGCAGAAAAGGAAGATACTGTTGAGCCAGTAGCGGAAGTTACTGAATCAGCAGAATAAATAAAATATCTGTTATAAAAAGACCTCTTCAGAGGTCTTTTTATTGATTTTAAGTTTTTGCTAATAGCCCAGAGCCATATGTGATTTTAGCCACAACTTCTAATCCAAGTGGCGCATGGTTAGACTTAAACGCCCTTTGTCATCAATAGCTTCAAGTCTGACTCTAATTTTTTGTCCATTTTTTAGCACATCTTCAACTCGGTCGATTCTTTTTTCAGAAATTTGCGAAATATGAAGCATGCCATCAATTCCTGGAAGAATATTAACGAAAGCCCCAAAATCCTTAATGGAGACAACTGTTCCGTCATAGATTTTTCCTACTTCTGGCTCTTCAACTAAACCTTTAATCCAAGTAAGCGCTTTTTGAATACTTTCAGCATTATTACTAGCGATTGTAACTAAACCAGATTCAGAAATGTCAACAGTAGCACCAGTTTCAGCAGTGATTTTGTTAATCATTTCTCCACCTTTACCGATAATGGAACCAATTTTTTCTGGCTTAATTGTGAGCTTCTCAATACGAGGGGCATAAATTGAAAGTTCTGGCTTTGGCTCTGAAATAACTGAAAGCATATGTTCTAAAATAAACATTCTACCTTCATGAGACTGTTTAATTGCTTTTTCCATAATCTCAACTGGCAAGCCATGCACCTTCATATCCATCTGAAGAGCTGTGATGCCATTTTTAGTACCTGTAACTTTGAAATCCATATCACCGGCAAAGTCTTCAGCGTCCATAAGATCAGTTAACACATATGCCTTATCGATATCACTAGCTAAAATTGTTTGACCTTTAGGAACGTCAACCATCAACCCCATAGCAACGCCAGAAACTGGACTTTTTAACGGGACTCCGGCATCCATGAGAGCTAAACATGATGAACATGTTGCAGCCATTGAAGTTGAGCCGTTTTGCGACATAATCTCGGTTACCGAACGGATAGCATATGGGAAATCTTCTGGAGTTGGTAGAACTGGAAGAAGCGCACGTTCTGCAAGATAACCATGGCCAATTTCACGTCTTCCTGGAGAACCTATTCGCCCGCATTCTCCGACGGTATAGCTAGGAGCATTATAATGATGCATATATCGCCTTTCACCATCAGTGACCTCCATGGTATCGACAATCTGTGCGAATGAAAGTGGTGCAAGTGTAACAATATTCATTGCTTGAGTTAAGCCACGAGTAAATAAACTGGAACCATGAGTTCTAGGTAAGATTCCAACCTGAGAGCTAAGTGGTCTAACTTCGTTAGTTTTTCGTCCGTCTGGACGAACACCATCTTCAATAATTGCTCGGCGCACCTCATGATGTACTGCCAATTCAAAAGCAGTATCATATTCAGGCTTCAATCTTGTTTCATAATCGAGTTGTTTCTCCTCATCAGTCTCGCCTTCACCAAATTTTAGGGCAAATTCTGCATCCATCTCGGAGACTAATTCATTACAAATTCTTTGACGTTCAATAACATTGCCACGAATTTTTGTGCCTGTTTTTCCATCTTCCCCTCTAAAATGTACCCTTGTCCATTGATCAACAGTTTTCTGAATATTTTCGTCTGGTAGAATAAGCTCATACTCTTTTTCGAGGACTTCAATTTGAGAACGAAGCTCTCTCTGCAATTCAAGAGCTGACTGAACATTTTTAATCGCCCAACGCATAGCCTCGATGATAGTTTCTTCTGGGACTTCCTTAGCTCCAGCTTCGACCATCATGACCTTATCATCTTTAACAGCAACAACTAGATCTAGGTCTGATTTTTCTCGTTCTTCTGACGACAAAAATGCTTTAAACTCACCATTTACTCTACCAATACGAAGACCAGCGACTGGGCCATCAAACGGAACCCCCGCGTTATGCAAGGCACTTGATGCGGCAATCATGGCAATGATATCTGGGCGAAAATTTGGGTCCATGGAAAGAACTGTAGCAACCACTTGTATCTCCTGTCGATAGCCTTTAGGAAAAAGTGGACGAATCGGACGATCGATTAAACGTCCAATTAATACTGCATCGTCACTTGGTTTCCCCTCGCGCTTGATAAATTTACTACCACTAATTTTACCAGAAGCATAAAACTTTTCTTCATAATCAATAGATAGTGGAAAAAAATCTTGTTTAACTGGTTTTTCGCTAACAACTACCGATCCTAAAATAACGGTATCGCCGTAAGTAACAAGCACTGAACTTGTCGTACGAAAACCGACTCGATTAACCTCTAGCGTTAATGGTCTACCGCAAAAATCAGTAGAGACCTTGAGCGTCTTTTTTCCTGTTGGATTAATTATCTCCATAATCACCTTTCTAGGAAAACACCAGATATTTAACGTTAAGAAAATAACATTAGGTATCCGCCGTCTTCCTACTTAATACTTTTATCTATTATATCACAAAATAGATTAAACTGACGGCTGTGTATTATTTTAGCTCTGCAAGAGTTTAGCAATTTTAGAACGAAGCCCAGTTGACTCTTCAGTATTGAGCATAGTATCCAAGGCAACGCGTAGTAGACCGAATGCAGTAATATATGAGTAGTCTAAATCTGTATCAGTAACATTTTCGATTCCTGGAATATCAATATCATCAAGAAGATGAATCATTGGACGACGAGCAAAAGATAAGCTAGTCCACCACTCTTTCGTAGCAAGAGCTTCTTGCAAACGAACTAATCCCGCACCGCCACCACAAAGCAAGATTTTATTTGGTAAAACTTCCATTCGAGAAAAATCTTCAAGCGCAATCTCAACCCCGGACAACCAAACATCAATATTATCATCAATTGCAGATTCGATTTTCTGTAATCTACTATCACTACCAAGATAAACTTCAAGCTCGTTCGCTGATGAGGCATCAGCAATCGTAGTCAATTCTGGATCAGAAAGTAAATCACGATCAAGATTTAATTTTAATCGTTCTGCTAAATCAAAATCAACTCCTAATTTTGTGGCAATTTGATGAGAAAAGCTACGGCCACCAATACCAAACATTTTAGTTCCCTCTACGCCACCATCATCAACTACAGCGATATCGGTAGTTCCTCCACCGATATCCATAACAATTGCAGAAAAATTAGAATCTAAATCATCGCCTAAACAGGCTCGACATACCGCAAATGGCTCAACCGCAACAGCAAGAAGATCAAGATTCAATTCAGCACAGACTTTTTCAATAGCAGAAATATGGATTAATGGAGCAAAAGCAGTATAAAACTGAATTATAAGTTCAGAACCTTTGAATCCTATCGGATTGGAAACTTTGTATCCATCTATCGTCAATGAAACTATGGCAGAATTAATCAAACGTACCTCAACACTTGGATTATCCGTCTCGACCGCAACTTCTTTTCTAGCCTTTTCACCAGCACTATCTTGGACTTTTTTGATAATTAATTCCATTTCATTTTCGGTGATTGGCTTATTACTGTTTTTGCGATGATAGCGAATCGTATTGGTGTTCCCTTTAATTAACTCTCCAGCAATCCCTACTACGGTTATCTTTGAGATTACACCTGCTTGCTCTTCAGCTTTAGATAAAGCTTTTTCACAAATCGAAATTACGGATGGAATATCGGCAATCGCTCCAGCGTACATATTCCCCATAAGTTGATGAGCTTTACCAACTCCAATAATTTTCAGAGTATTATCTTTTTGCTTAGCGGAAATAACCGCTTTAACAAATTCGGTGCCAATATCAAGTCCTAAAATAATGTCGTTTTGGTTATATTTTTTGCCGTCTTCTTGCATTGTCATATTGTACCTTATAATTCTTATTGTTATTATAACAGAGCTTGCATTTTTTAGCGATATTTGATATAATAGGGGTATATAATAGAAGTCCGACCGAAAGGCCGGACGATTTAGTCTCTAGGAGATTTCTTCTAGAGAATAAATTAAAAGAAAGGATAAAAAATGGAAAATCTGGATCTAAAACAGATGACAGCGATGGCAAAAATAGTAGCAGAAGAAAAAAATCTACCCGAAGAGGTAGTACTTGAAGTCATTCAAACTGCAATCGCCACAGCATGGCGAAAAGAAGAGGGTGAAAAAGACATGAATGTGCGAGCTGTCCTGAATCTTAAAAATGGAGAAGCTACGGTTTTTATTGATCGTGAAGTAATTGAAGATGGTTTAGCTTATAATCCTGCGACTGAAATTCCACAATCAGAAGCTGGTGGTAAGGAAATCGGAGAAATTGTCACGGAAGAAAAAACGGTAAAGAGCTTTGGGCGCGTTGCATCTCAAACTGCCAAACAAGTAGTAATCCAAAAATTACGCGAAGCTGAAAGAGATTCGGTACTTGCTGAATATGAAGATAAAATAGGTACGATTGTTACTGGAATTATTACTCGCGTAGAACCAAAATTGGTAAGAATTGATCTTGGAAAAGCTACTGGAATTATGCCTCGGCCTGAACAGATTGAAGGCGAATACTATAACGTTTCAGACAGAATCAAGGTATTAATCAAAAAAGTAGAGCATAGCGAACGAGGAGCACAATTAATTCTCTCTCGCGGTTCGGCTGAATTTATTAGGCAGTTATTCTTACAGGAAGTACCTGAAGTTGAGACTGGTGCAGTTGAAATCCACGGCATAGCACGTGAAGCGGGTCGCCGAACAAAAATTGCAGTATCTAGCAATGTGCCTGGAGTTGATCCGGTAGGGACTTTCGTCGGTGGTCGTGGTGTACGAGTCCAAGCGATTATGAATGAGATTGGAAAACAGGAAAAAATTGACATTATCAACTGGAGTGATAATATATCCGAATATATCCGAGAAGCACTGTCGCCAGCAGAGATTATGAAGGTGGAGATTGAGGGTAATAAGGCCAAGGTTTTGGTTTCCGAAGATCAACAGTCCATTGCGATCGGTAAACAAGGACAAAATGTTAGACTAGCTTCAAAATTGACTGGTTTTGAACTTGATATAGAATTGGCGGAAGCACCAAAAAAGAAGAAACGAAAAAATGCAGAAGATTCATTATTCTCAGCAATAGAGGATACAGAAGAATAAATAAAAATATCCCCACAATGGGGATATTTTTTGTTGCGTTTTTGGTATAATGAAATGCTTATGTTATAATGATCAAAAATATAATCTAAAGAAAGAGTGGCATGAAAAAGAAAAAAACTACGAGTGGAAAAAATAAATTTTTCCTTGGTGCATTACTAGGGATTGGTGCAGGCGCAGCAACAATGTTCTTCTCTAGTCCAAAATCAGGAAAAGAAAATCGAAAAGATCTAAAACGCAACGCCAAAAAAATTACAAAAGTAGCAAAGCAAAAAATCGATAAAACCACAAAAACTGTAGAGCGAGAAGCGAAAAAAATATTAAAAACCGCAAATAATGAAGCTAAGAAATTAGTGTCAAAGAAGTAATTTTATTAGATTTTTTTGACGCCAAAGATGACATTTGGTGTACGTAATTTCTTGCCTTTAATTTTTATATCTTTCGAACTGCGGATTGCTTCAATCGCGGAAAGTACAGTCTACAAAATCGATGAATTGTTTTTGGGGCTTGATGTTTTATTGTTGATAAAATTGATCAATTATTTGAATGATTACCTGACTGACTTTTGTGTCGATGAATCTATTTTCCGTTTTTGAATTGATAGCATCAATAAATGCTGAAAGTTCATAACGAATACCTTCACCGTCTAATTGATAAAAGTATCGTTTGTTTTTGGTTTGGTCTTCATAACGGATTTCAAAATAATCCGTTTTCCACCATGGAGCAGGCACGTAAATATACCCTTTTGTGCCAGAAATAATCAACTCACCTTCTGATTTTGCACCAATCCCAACTTTAACATTAGCTACTGCTTTTGGAAAATCAAAACTAACTCTAGTAAATAAATCAAATTTTTTATCTTGGTCAAGATAAATTGATTTAAGATCCATTTTTTGATAATTTGTGCCTAATAATTGAAATACTGGTAATAATGCAGTAGGACCCCAAGCACAGATACTATTCCAATTTTTCGAAATACAATCCGATTTATTTTCAAGATTAACTAAACTCGTACAAGTTGCGTCGATAGAAACTACATCGCCGATTCTACCAGATTTAACAAGCAATAAAAGGCGATTATAAGCCGTGGCGTAAGCTGTTTTAATCGCGTCCATCAAAATTAGCTGTTTTTTTGTTGCTAATTCTTTAAGTTCATTCATTTCTTTAAGACTTAAAACAATCGGTGCCTCGCAGAGAACATGTTTGCCAGATAACAAAGCTTTTTTAATATGTTCATAATGTTGCTCAGGTTCAGAAACAATATAGAGAGCATCGCAATTATTTAGTAAGGAATCGTAATCATCAAATATTTTAACTCCATCCATTGGAGACTGCCTGATGTTGTATATACCAACTACTTCAGCTCCGTTGACGACTAAACTTTCGGTGTAATATTTATTCAAAATATTGTGCGCATTACCGCCAACAAAACCAAGTCGTACTCTTTTATCTTTTTGTCGAATTTCGGTACTGGAAATGCCTTGAGTGCGATCCAAATAAATCACCTCGCAATATTCTTTTAGATAATCAAAATATCCTGTCCAATCAGAGCCAACAGTAAAGATATCTATTCCCAAACGACGAATATCATCAATTTTTTGACCTTCATATTCTTCAATAATAATTTCATCAGCAAGCCCAGTTGCCTTAACTGCCTCGATCCGCTCCATTAGAGACTGTTGAACGTTAATTTTTCCGCGAATTTTATCAAATCCGTCTGACGTAACACCGACGATTAAATAATCTCCTAGAGACTTAGCTCTTTCCAGAAGCCGAATATGTCCATAATGTAGTAGGTCATAAGTTCCATAAGTAATTACTTTTTTCATATAGTCTCCGATTAAATTAAATTACGTTTTTTCATATCCAATAAAGCATTGATTAAAATAGTATTATCCTCCTTAGTTAAGGCGCCTATATGCCCTACTCGAAAAATAATATCACCAAGAGTTCCACCGTTTGGGCAAACCCATATGCTATACTCATTTTTCAGATACTCAAAAATCTCTTTAGTATTAGCTGTTTTTGGCCTTAACGACGTTACTGCATTAGGTAAAGATTGAGACATAATCTCAAATGGAAGTTCTTTAATTTTGGCTCTAAAATCTTCTGCTAACTCATGAATGCGAGCAATTTCAAACGATACGCCACCGGATTGCTTAATTTCTTTTAATCGTTGGTTAATTTGCAATAAAATACCAACGGCTGGAGTGAACGGAGTTTGTCCACGTTCACCATCTTTTAGGGCGAGTTTCAAATCAAAATACAAACTTTTAACCTTATTTGACTCAATTATATCGATGGCACGCGGTGAACAGACAATAATCGAGATTCCTGGTGGACACGCTAAAGCTTTTTGAGATCCAGTAATTAGGCAGTCTACGCCATGTTGTTGCATATCTAGTGGATCACATAAGAATGAACTAATAGAATCTACTATCAAAAATAAGTTATTTCGTCGACAAAACTCAGATATTAAATTGATATCATACAATACACCCGTTGAAGTCTCATCAATATTAACCAAAAAAGCCGTATATCCTTTGCCTTCAAATTGATTTAGGTCTTCTTTTTTTAATCCCATCCACTGTGTTGGAATAATTTCCGTATAGGGGATTTCATGAATCTTGCAAATATCAACGAAACGCTGGCCAAAACTACCGCCATTAACGATTAGAACCTTGTCGTTTTTCGTTAAAAGATTCATGACGGAAGCTTCCATTGAGGCAGTTCCCGAACCAGTTAGAAAAATTACTCTAGATTGATCTTCTGCTCCAGCAAATTCCTTAAGTAGTTGTTCATTTTCAAACATAGTATTTGAAAACTCAGATGTTCTAAAATATGGTGTATTCTTAGAGCCGATAGCGCGAACTGCCTCGCTAGACTGGACCGGTCCTACAGTAAAATTCAACATTTCTTTTCCTTTCCTTTTTGAATTAAATGATAAATTATAACGAAGAAGACTATATCAATTACCATTCGTAAAAAAGAAGAGATATAAAAAGTAAAATATGAACCGTCGCGAAAATCCCAAAATCTGCAAAATAAAATTTCATCAAAGCAATGAATCAGGAAAAATATAAAAGTATGTTGACCAATAATTCGAAGATAACTCACTATCTTTAATTTTAGGCGATCGAGTTTTTTAGAAAGATAGAAGATGACGAAGATACCAAAAAGTGAAGCGAATATTCCTGTTAGTGGATAAGCTCTTTCCCATATTTCAATATTTTTGTTATTCAAAACAGGAATGAGCCATAATATTAAACTCGGTAAGAGAAGTTTATTTTCGTGCTTTTGAAAAACACCACTGATTTTTTTATAAAGCATGCCAACTCCATAGTAAAAAGCAGTGGATAACCCGATATCAAGATAAAAAGGGAGACCAATTTTAGTGCGACAAAGCAGAATACCAATAGCTCCTAAAATTATTAAACCACTAATTACAATATTCTCTCGTAAAGCAGGTTTTTGTTTGACTGTTAATAAACTAAGAGAATTAGCTAATGCCTTTACGTAGAATAGGGCGAGGAAAAACCAGACGGCGCCAATATTTCCAACCCCTCTTGGGGGGATCTGGAAAAAAAATTCTTGCATTGTTTGTAGGATACTATCGATGACTGTACCATCATGAAACTGAAAAGCTGCCAAAAAACCATAAATAATTAATGATAGGAAAGCTGACATAATTAAAAAAAGACAGTTCTTTTTAGTTTTTCTAGCTAAAGTCCTAAAATCATTAACTGGACTGGA
Organism: uncultured Candidatus Saccharibacteria bacterium; assembly: GCA_963545945.1. Lineage (GTDB taxonomy): Bacteria > Patescibacteriota > Saccharimonadia > Saccharimonadales > Saccharimonadaceae > Nanosyncoccus. The sequence continues at coordinate 16,127 of CAUUKA010000004.1, forward strand.
AGTATAACCAGAAGCTACGAAAAAAAGAGGCATATGAAAAGAAAAAATAAGAGATCTTAACAAAGAAGGATTAGCAATTGTGTGAGAAATAGGCAGTAAAAGAATGGCAATAGCCTTCGAAATATCAACCCATTTAACTCTTTTCATATCTTGTATTATATCGTATGTTTTTAATACTGTAAAAAGCGACCCTTCAAGAGATCGCTTTTTACATATTATATTATGTATTACATCTTTATTTCTACATCAACGCCGGAAGGGAGACTGAGGCTTTGCAAAGAATCGATAATCTTAGGAGTAGCATTCGAAATATCAATTAATCTTTTGTGAACTTTGATTTCAAAAGCTTCACCGCCGGTTTTATAGACATGTGGAGATTTAACAACAGTAAAGGTACTGCGTTTAGTTGGGAGAGGAACCGGTCCGGATACTGTAGCGCCAGTGCGAACTGCAGTGTCGACAATTTGTTTAGCGCTTTGATCAATTAAACGATGATCATAAGCCTTTAGTCTAATGCGGATTTTTAATCCCTCATTTTTTTTGGATTCTACCATTTTTTCCTTCTTCTAGCCCTATAATCTCAGATATTCTCTAGACAGAATGTCGATGAGTGGTTAGAGCTCATTAATTTATTGTGTTTTTAATATAACATAGGTCGTTAGTAACGTCGAGCATAAGCGTTAAATCTTAAACAGATTTTCAGTATTTTGAGTAGTAACATTCATAATTTCTGTAGGGTCTTTATCAGTTTTTGTGGCAAGCCAAGTTGCAATATCTGGAATATATTCTGGACTATTCTTTTTTCCTCGATGCGGTACGGGGGCTAAGAAAGGAGCATCAGTTTCAAGCAAGATTTTATCAAGCGGAGGAAGCGGAAGAGTTGAATAAGTGGCAATACCATTAACCCCAATATAGAAATCTCGGTCTAGGGCTTTTTTTAGATTCTTTTTGTTATCTGTGAAACTGTGGACAACACCTCGAATATTCTGAAAATTATCAACGATTGCAAAAAAATCATCAAAAGCCTCACGAACATGAAAAATTAAGGGCAAATTATGCTTAACTGCCAAATCTAACATTTCTTCAAGTAATTTATATTGCTGTTCTTTGTCTTCGTCGCCATAATGATAATCTAGACCTACCTCACCAATAGCAACAGGTTTGCCGTCTAAAAAATCCGGAATCTTGCGAGATAGCGCGTGGTTAGAGGGATGAACTCCGTAACTCCAAAAAATTTGTGGCAAAATAGTCGAGGAATTATCTAATCCTGAATTATGCAAACAAAAATCACGGGCAGAATGAGAGTCTTGATAATCGGTACCGATACAAATAATTTTTTGAACATTATTTTTTTGGCAATTTTTGAGAATTTGTTGTTGCTCTTTTGGATTAAAACATTTTTCGTCATGGAGATGGCAATGAGAGTCAATGAAATACATTCTATCTATTTTCTCGTTTACGTTTAACTGGGTCAAGTTGGCGTTTTCTTAGCCTAAGATTTTTTGGAGTAACTTCGAGGAGCTCATCTTCAAGAAGAAAATCTAAACATTGCTCAAGGCTAAGACGAGTATGAGGAGTTAATTGAATTGCACCGTCTGAAGCATGAGTACGCATATTAGTTAACTGCTTTTCACGGCAAATATTTAGATCAATATCTTCTTTTTTATTAGAAAGACCAACTATCATTCCCTGATAAACTGCAGCTTGAGGCGGGATAAAGAGTGTACCACGAGCCTGAGCCATATCAAGGGCATAAGAAGTGGAATTACCAGACTCAAAACTAATTAAAGCGCCGTTACGTTCTGGGTTATACTTGCTCTCAACTGGTTTATATCCCTTTGGGATACTTGACATAATGACTGTACCTTTGGTGGCGGTTAATAAATTATTACGAAGTCCGATTAAAGCAGCGGTAGTGATTTCATAGGTGAAACGGGTTGCACCGGTTGAAGTTAATTCTTGAGTTTTTAGTTCTGCTTTGCGAATACCCATCTCTTGAGATACTGCACCAACAAATTCCGAATCTACCTCAATAGTCAGTTCCTCTACTGGTTCGTGTTTTTGACCATCAATCTCTTTAAATACTACTTCTGGACGACCAGCTTCCAGCTCGTAACCTTCGCGACGCATGGTCTCAATTAAGACTGAAAGGTGCAATTCTCCTCGACCAGAAACTTTATATCCTAAACCCTCTGGCTTGATTTTTAAGGCAATATTCGTTTCTAGCTCTTTTTCAAGTCGTTCAGCAATTTGGCGAGAAGTCGTAAACTCGCCTTCTTTACCCTTGAGTGGAGAGGTATTTGGTCCGATGTAGATACTGAGTGTTGGTGGTTCAAGCTCAATCGTAGGAAGTGCTTCAGGTTTTTCGCCAGTTGCAATAGTGTCACCAATATTAGCGTCTGGCACTCCGGTAATTGCAACGATATCTCCAGCAAATGCCTCGTTGACTTCTTCTTTATTTAGTCCACGATAAGTGAAGATTTTGTCAATTTTTGCCTGTTTTGATATAATTTCGTTTGTTTGAAAATTAGTTTTTAAAACTTTGACTGTTTCGCCATGTTTAATTTTTCCACGATAGATTTTGCCGATTGCATATTTTCCAAGATAGCTATCAGAAGCAAGGGCGGCGACGAGTAATTGGGCGCCTTTACCTTCGTTATTGTCAATTCTTGGAGTAGGAATATCATTAATGATTGATTCAAAAATAACATGCAGATCATTGTCAACATTGACTGTTTTCCCCGCTTTACCATCACGCGCGATGGCATAATAAATTGGATAATTGAGTTGAGATTCATCACTTGCCAATTCCAAAAAAAGATCGGCAATCTCAGATTCAACCTCATCGATTCTAGCAGCAGGTTTATCAATTTTATTAATGACGACTACTGGCTTCAAATGTAAATCTAAAGCTTTCTGTAGAACAAATTTAGTCTGTGGCATTGGACCTTCTTTAGCATCAACTACTAAAATTACCCCGTCTGCCATATTCAACGTGCGTTCAACTTCACCAGAAAAATCAGCGTGTCCTGGAGTATCAATAATATTTATTTTATAGCCATCATAATAAACTGCAGTCTGTTTTGCAGTGATAGTAATTCCCCGTTCGTGCTCCTGATCCATTGAATCCATAATAAGGGTCTTTTGCATCTCTGCTTGGTTTTCACGAAAAGTATGCGATTGCTTCAACAAAGCATCAACGAGAGTTGTTTTGCCATGATCGACATGAGCAATGATTGCAACATTGCGAATTTTATTCTGATTCATTTTTTTATTATAACATTTTTTGAATTAGCGCGCAACGCAACGAACAGAATCCCCGCTATGCTTTTTATTACTGCTTGTTGCATGGACTTCACGACCACTATAATTCATATACAACCCATGCGCGTTGTTACTATCACTGACTGTAGAAGACCAGAAGAAGCCTTCTTGAAGCTGACCGTTGATAATATTGCCAGACACGTAGCCAAACAAAGTAAAATTAAGCGGAGCAAGTGTCATAGCATAAACGAGACTGTAATGTCTATAAAGATCTAAAAATTCGCCATTATTCCCTCCTGTGGGTAATCTCCAACCTTTCGGGCAGATTGAAGATGGAGCATTTTGCCCATTATTAAACATAGTAGATAATCCAGTTCCAGCAGTAGCAGTATACCAGTTATAATAACCACCATGATTAGAGTCTAAGTAAGCCTTAGGAGAATTGACGGCTTCTGGGCTAAAACCAGACAATGCTGATGCAGGGATAGTAAAGTTATCCGTTACATCAGAGTCTGCTGAAGTGATGGTTTTATTGATGATGCGCAGATTCTGCGTCATCCAGCATTTACCGTCTGCTAGTTTGGAGACAGTGTAAGTATTATTGTCTCTAGTATCAGTGAGAGTTTTGGTTGGGACATAATTAGGATCACCATGGTGAGTTCCGTCTAGATCAGGTTGAGTAGCAGCTTTTAGGGGAGTAGTAGTGTCAGTGCATATAGCCGAAGTCATTTGTTGCAGATTAGAAATAGTATGAAGATTTTTTGGAGGATTAGGATTAGCATGAGCAACAGCCGTGAACAGGATATCGGCGCTATAATTGCCATGGGCGATAGCAATATCGACTTTTGCTCCGAAGTGAACAGTGGTTTTTAATTCCTCTGCAGTCGGGAAAGTGGTAATATTCCTAATTTTGACTGCATTGTCTTTCTTTGGAATAGAACTAAAAGCTGTATTATCCAAAGAATAGCCCCAAGCGTTATTTTGCATGGTATCACTAGTAACGGTTCCTACAAAATTGGAAGAGATTTTGTTAGTCGTGCTACTAGGGTCTAGTTCGGATTTCATATGAGTAGTGTTATCTTTTGAAGAGATATAGAGTTCATAGCCTTTAACGGCATTGGTGGCAATATTGATGTCAACGGAGCCTGACGTAAAAGCGCCAGCGGCAGTTGGTAGAAGCTCTAATTTCAATTCTTCTGGGCTAGAGATAGCAATTACAGGATTGACTTCAGTGAGGACCGTCGTAGTAGTTGTTTCGGAAGCCTTGGACTTGATAATTGGGGCAAAAAATGAGAGCAGAGTAAAGCCAAAAACTAAAGAGGCTGAAAAAATTACTATGTTAGAAACAACCTTAAGGTGGTTCTAAGTTATCTACGGAATATTCTTGATTGTCTATTGGTTGTTCTATGGAATCTAGAGGATTAGAACTAGAGTCAATATTATGATTAAGTTGGTTAGGGTTTGGCATGATGGGTGTTCTTGCTTCTCCTAGCTATACAGGGTTTGATTGATGGTATTTCATGGCTAGTATAGCATATTACCTATGCAAAAATCCTAGCGGCTTTATTGATTATTGCAAAAAAAGCAAAAAGGAGTATAATATACGTTAGTTTGGGTCGGTAGCTCAGTAGGTTAGAGCACGGGCCTTTTAAGCCCGGTGTCGAGGGTTCGAGCCCCTCCCGACTCACCAACAGTCAATCTCCTGTTTTGGAGATTTTTTGTTTTTATCTATCTTAATATATAAAAACCCCGAGCGTAATACTAAATGCTCGGGGTATAATTAAAGGCTGACATCTATGAATGAGAGTGCGTTTGTACCTTGTTCGTTCAGGAGGGAGTAACGAATGTCAGCCTTTAGCTATTATGATTAATGAGCGAGAACGGCGAGAAGCGGGCGGCGCTTCTCGCCGTAGTAACATTTTCGTAAAACAACTTATATTAAAACTACAAAAATGCTATCTTGCAATAATATTAACTCTTTTTACTGTTTTTAGCAAGCATAAGCATGATGTTTTTTGGATATAAACAAGCCGTTCTTGGAAAAACTATAAAATATGCATCACTTAAAATAAAAAAGACTCCTGAAAAGGAGCTTTTACTAAGTGGTCGGGGCGACAGGACTCGAACCTGCGACCTCAACTTCCCAAAAGTTGCGCGCTACCAACTGTGCTACGCCCCGTTGACCTTTATTTATTATACTATATTTGCGTGTTTTTTGCTAGAGTGATATATTATACGTACCTGCGGGTATCGTATAACGGCTATTATGTATCCTTCCCAAGGATGAGATTGGAGTCCGACTCTCCATACCCGCACCATTAAGAAGTGAAATCTTAGATTTTTGTACGTCATCATGTTTTTTGTTACCAAATAAACAGAACTAGACTAGCGATCCCTGATTCTTTGAACAAAAAAATAATAACTTATGGCAAAATTGTGTAGCTAATAGATAGAACATCAGCTATGTTTTCTAAATAAAAAGTAGTATGATAGAATTATTAATAATTCGTTTTAAGAGGAGATAAGCAATGCCCAAAATAGTATCCCTATTTGCTGGGGCTGGTGGTTTAGATCTCGGTTTTGAAAAAGCTGGTTTCTCGACTATTTGGGCAAACGAGTTTGACAAAAGTATCTGGACCACCTTTGAATACAATTTTCCAAAAACCAAGCTAGACAAAAGAAATATAACAGACGTTTTACCAGAAGAACTGCCAGATTGTGATGGGATAATTGGTGGTCCACCATGTCAGAGCTGGAGCGAAGCCGGTGCTGGTCGTGGAATTAAAGATAAACGTGGTCAATTGTTTTTTGATTATATACGGATATTAAAAGTAAAGCAACCAAAATTTTTTTTAGTTGAAAATGTTGCAGGAATTTTGCAACCAAAACACTCTGAATCTTTTAATGGTTTTTTAGAACAATTTAAAAATGCAGGCTATATAATATCCTGGAAGTTATTAGATGCAAACGATTATAATGTACCAGAAAACCGTTTACGTGTAATTATAGTTGGTTACCGAAAAGACTTAAATAAAGAATTTAAGTTTCCAAAACCGCAAAAATATAGGCCGGTACTGAAGGATGCAATTTGGGATCTACGGCAGGCAACTGCAGCTCTAGAACATAATAAAAGTCATCACGAAAATCTAAAAATACCAAATCACGAATATATGAATGGTGGTTTTTCAACAATTTATATGTCAAGAAATCGAGTGCGTTCCTGGGACGAACCTTCATTCACAATTCAAGCAGGCGGAAGACACGCACCAATTCATCCAAAAGCGCCAAAAATGAAGTTTGTATCACAAAATAAACGTATTTTTCAGCCAGGGCACGAAGATAAATATCGTAGATTGTCTGTTCGCGAATGTGCAAGAATACAAACTTTCCCAGATAGTTTCATTTTTAAGTACGACGATATTGCGGACGGTTATAAAATGGTCGGAAATGCTGTGCCAGTCAATTTAGCATATGCGATGGCAAAGAAAATCAGAAAGGATTTAGATTAATAATATGGACACATTAAATTCAACTATTAAAGGTAAAGCATATGAATACGCTTGTGTTCTTGCTCTAGAAAAACTCGTTTTGCCTATTCGTGAGATTGAGATAACAAAAAATGATAGTTTGGTAATAGCAAAATCACGGTATGAAAATGGAATTTCGGACCAAGAAAGATCTGATATGCTACTTTCCGCTAAATCTGGCATTGAAGCGATTATTGAGATGGAGCCAAGAATAACTGAAGATGGCAATGATAAATTGATAGTCTCGCTTCAACCCGATAATGTCGCTACAAAATTCGGCGATATTCGTGATATCTTAATAATTCGTCGTAAATTGTCTTGGGAAATTGGTATTTCGGTAAAACATAATCATTCTGCATTAAAACATTCGCGATTATCAACGAATCTCGATTTTGGGAAAGTTTGGGTCGATGTCCCATGTTCAAGAAATTATTTTAACACGATAAAACCGTTTTTCGAAAAGCTAAAAACTCTTAAATCTAATGGAATAACATGGAATTCGCTGGCGAATAAGGAATTATCTATTTACATACCAATACTTGATGCCTTTAAGATGGAGCTAGAAAAGATCAATAATGAAAATAGTGACATAGCCAAAAAATTAGTTAGCTATTTAATTGGGAGTAATGGTAAGGATTATTATAAATTAATACACAACAATAACCACACGACGACTATTGTGCCATTTAATCTATACGGTACACTTAATTTGTCAACAGAAAACATGGATCCGACGACAATTATTCCAGAAATTGAATTACCAACTCGTATAATTGACTTTTCATACAAAACGAATTCGCAAACTACTTTAATTTTGACACTTGATAATGGTTGGTCAATTTCTTTTCGTATTCACAACGCTAGTACTATCGTTGAGCCAAGCTTGAAATTTGACATTCAACTGCAAAGTCAACCAGCTAGTCTATTTTATCTCAATCGAGAATGGTAAAAATACAAATAGTCTAAAAATCTAAAGCAAGTTAACCCAATAATACGTAATAGACCTCCTATTCTTCTTTTTTTATACCAAATTTTATTAAAATTTCATTTGCTAATTGGAATAGTTTAGGCGTCTTTTCTTCAGTTATAGTCTTCTCATCGTATTTATTGACAATTTCGATTTTTATGTTTGTCAAAATATCATTAAGTTTCTGTTTTTTATTTTTTTCTAGCATTTTTTGATTAAGATGAAGTTTCAGTTGTTCACAATATGGTAATGTCTCATTTAGCGATATTGTTTCGATTTCATTCTGACCTAATAATCCATTTATTATGCTTTCTATATAGTCTCTCGGCAAAGTATCTTCTATTGTACCGCCATCAATAATATTTCCATTTAAATCACGGATTGTAAATGTCACTTCTTTAAAATCATTACTGATATTCATAACATCTCTTTTCATTTTTCTGCCGTTTTTATCATCATCAGTTATAATAATAGGATTTATACCCTGAAAAGCCATAATAGATGCAATAGCAGGGAGATTGCTACCAGTACCGTTAGTAATTAAAATATTATGGTTCTTGTCAATTTTATTCAACGCTTTTGATAATAAAATTTTATCAGTTAGCCCCTCAACCAGAATCTTATAGGGCGACAGAAAATCGGTGATAACATTTATCCCAAATGCAGACCTTAGTACTTCGTCATCATTTATATCCTCTATATTTTTGATTTGGCGACATCTTGTTAGGTTGTCATTATTTTTTGTGAGTAAGAAATGGCGCTCTCTTGTATCTTTATCGAGCATAAAATTAGAATGGGTAGAAAGAAAGAGATAATTGTTCTTACCAATTTCAAGTAATTCTCTTAACATATACCTAATACCTGATGGATGTAGGTGAACTTCTGGCTCGTCAATCAAAATTAAATTATCCTTGATACCACCAGAGGTATTTCCAACTGATATACTTAATAGTAAAGATACGAATTGCTTAAACCCCTGACTTCTATTTGACATATCAAAATAATTATCTTCATCACATTTATCTTTCACAAAAACACTAGCTACCAAATCATTGTCAATTTCGACTTCAATTTTAATTTCGTGTTCTTTCCATTTTTCATTTAAATATTCTGTCGTTTCCTTTGAAAGTTTATTAGCAAGTTTGCGACGATGCTTATGATTTTTCTCCGCATCGGCGATCTTTTGAGCAATATCTTCTTTGCTTTTTTGCCCAGCAAGATAGAACATGTTTCTTAAGGGGATATTTGTCGGATTTACCGCAAAATCTTTTAACTGTATTTTATCTTGAATCAAATATTCTGAGCTAGCTTTCCACACATTAACTGGAATAGCTATTTGATCAGCAAAACCCACTAATGATTCTTTAATGATTTTTTTGAATTGATCATAGCTTAATTGACTGTAGCTTTCTTCATCTATTTCACCAACATCAGATTTTGTCTTAATTATAATATCCCTAACCTCTTCCATAGATTGTGTTGACGCTGCTGTTTCTTGTATTTTTATAAAAAAGTAGTCTTTAATGGAAATTTCATCAAGAATAAAATCATAATCAATGGCATAAGTAAATTCGTCTCTCTGCAGATATATTTCTTTAGTAAATTGTAGTATTTTTACTTTTTTCACTAGTTCATCTGGAATCTCTATCATACCTGTTATATATTCACGGTAATTATAATCAACAGCATCATCAAGGTCAAACGTAAAAAATATTGATACACGCTCTTGTTCTGTTTGTGCATTTCGGACTGCAAGAAAATCGACTTTATCTTCGCTCTCCGCTAATATTGGCGTTGCCATCGCATCAAGTATATTACTTTTGCCTGTTTCATTCTTGCCTAACAATATTGTCGTATAACTATTATTAGCCCCATACTTACGGACAGGTATTTCGATCTCATCTATGGACTTATAGCCAGCAATTTTAATACTCGTTAATTTCATAATTATTATATTGTACCACGTTTCCCGAGAAATACTCTGTTACTACTCATGGCTCACTAAGATAGGCACAAAAACCTACACGGCTCAACAAGCGGTCTTAGGAAATTCACAATTGAAAAATGTCGAATTTTACCTATCTGCATTAATCCAAATTGATTCGCTCTTTGATCTTTTTTGCCTCACGAATTGAATCGATACGGGATTGCAATTCATTATACTTTATCTCAAGTGATTCATAGCTAATTTCGGAAGCTGTCTTGTCAAGTAGTGTAATAAAATAAATGCTACTGCCAGAAGATGAAGTAAATCTGTCGGAGACTTGTCCTTTCTCCATTTTCATTGCAACTGACGAGCGCCCGCCGTCGATATTCATATTATTAACCATACCACCTGTACTTTCAAAAGAAACTTTGTCGCCCATTTCATCCGCTATTTCAGAAAACTTTTTACCTTCTTTAATCTTTTCTTCGACTTCTTTGGCGACTAAACTGGCAGTATCATCAATTTTTTCAGAAACTTTTTCCGTAATAAGCGAAAGATAAATCATGCGTCGATATTCTGACATAGTGAGATTAAAATTATCATGAATAATACGAGAAAAAGCTTCATAGGAACGTTCAACTCCGCCAACTTTACGATGATCGTCAATAACTTTATCGATTTCTTGATTTTGAACTTTGATTTTTAATTCTCTGGCGAGTTTAATTGCATAAGTATATTTTTCGGCAGTTTTTAAGGCTTCTTTTTTATGGTGTTTTTGCATGTTTTTTGCATCTTCTTGGTTGCTGAATGCGCCCTGTTTTTCAAGTGGATTAGTTGCTGCTTTATAAATTAATAAATAATCAGAATATCGTACTTTTTCCCCATCTATGCTGGCAACTGAAACAGGGATAAGTTGAGTAAAACGATAAAGTAGATCATCAGTACTTTGCAATTTGTATAATGCATAATGTCCAAGAAAGCCAAAGGCCACAAGAGAAATAATGGAGATAAAAACAGTTAAAGTAATAATTTTGTATTTTGCGTACTGCAAAGGATACTTAAACTTACGTCCACGTGCTAAAACTTCCTCACGACGTTCTTCAAGTTTCTCACGCTCAGTCTTTTTAGCTTTATTTTTATGAAATATGCCCATTAGATTTTTCCTTTCGAGATATCTTGCAATTGATCATAAATGACGGATGGTTTGGAGACCTGTGAAATAATAAGATCGCCAACACTTGTCTGGATAAGAATAGTGCCATAACCAAAAATGCCAGCCTTAAAACCTGGGACACTATAGGAAAGACTTTGAATCTTATCAAGGTCTAAATCTACAACCGTTTTCTTAAATATTCCTTTTTGTGAGACCTGACGAATTCTTTGAGTCGTAATAATGTAGACGGAAAAATGCCAAAGCATATATGAATATAAAAAACCAAAAACGCCAATTACAGTCATACCTAAAAAGAACCAAAACATTTCACCATTTTTAGGCCATAAAAGTATTGGGATGAATCCTAAGATCATCATGATAATACAAAAAATTATACCTTTTTTTGCAGTTAAAAAATGTCTGCGAAAAAGAAACTTTACCTCTTCCCCTTCATGTTGCCCCTCAAAAGCTAATTCTGACATATATATATTATAGCAAATTTATCTTAGTAATGATTATTTTAATCTGCTAGGGATTGATAGTATAACATCAATTCGTCTAACAAAAAATCATCAACTAATTTCCCATTTTCAAGTGGTTGATTTTTTGAGTGCAGTTGTTTTAACTCATTTAATTCTATAATAAATGTATGGCTTTGCTGGTTGAGCCGAGCAGTACGATATTCTTGCCACATTGCTTGTTCTTTTTCATCAAGACTGGTTGGAAAATTTCTGCCTTTATAATGTAATAATAAATCTTGCAAGCGTACATCTTCAAAAAATGGATGAAAATCTGCAAGTTTATTACCGTCCCGAGTCCTGACATCTAACATTTTAATTTTATCAGAGGCAGGAATAAATCCATCGTATAATTTCCCATCAACATCATTTTTCACGATTTGTTCGATGGTTGTTAAATTATTTGACGTTGAATTGTTTTTGATCTCAAGCTCTTTTCGACGATTTCCAAATTCACTACGCATTCTTTCGGCAAACTCAGGGTGTTTCAAAAGAGTTTCTAGATTTTTTTCAACAATAGCCCGGTCCAACGAAATCTTCTCCCAACCAGTTTTCTTAGCTATCTCGACATCTAAAACTGAAATAGGCGAAACGGCTGGACATTTATTATAACAAAGTTCCTTAACGACTGGGCTCCATTGCCATGAAGTTTGATATTTTTCTCCATTCTTGCCAATTTTCTCTTCTGGGACAAAGTCTTTTTCGGCTTGGAATAATTCTTCAAGATTATATCTCAGATCATAAACAAGGATATTACCATTAGCGCCAGCGGTTAACGGAAAAGCCACAGTTGTATGGAGATGGCCACTCGGATATCTTCCAGAAGCATAGACAAACGGGTTTTTTTGGTCAAGATTAATCAACTTTTTTAATTCATTTTTGTCGCGCATTTTAAATAAATATTGGAATAATCTTGGTTGTTTTTCAGAGATTAATTTTGTAATTGAAATTAGGGCTTCGACGTCCGAAAGTGCATCATGAGCGTGGGCGTGAACAATATTATTTTCTTTTGTTAGGAGTTCAAGCCGATTAACTGGTTTCGTTTCGCCATCTTTTTCGATAAATGGCCAATTAATACCTTCTGGTCGGAGTGCACGCGTCAATCGAACAACATCTAATAAGTCCCATCTACCACGACCGTCTTTCCACTGCCACTCGTAGGGATCATAAAAATTGCGATAAAAAGCATAACGCATATGTTCATCGTCAAAACGAATAGAATTATAGCCAATCGCAATAGTACCGGGCGTAAAAATCTCGCCTTGAACATATTTGCAAAAATCAGGCTCAGACAACCCCTCTCCTAATGTTTCCTGTGGCGTAATACCAGTAACCATAGTGGCTTTTGGGGACGGAAGAGTGTCATCGGATAATTTGACTAAAAGATTAACCGGATCACCGATTTGCTGAAAATTAGTGTCAGTGCGAATACCCGCAAATTGCATAATGCGATCGGTTTTCGGATTAAGCCCAGAAGTTTCAAGATCGTAAAAAAAATAATTCACGTTTTTATTTTACCATGAAAAAAACCTCACCATAATGGCAAGGTTTTTAAAGATGGAATTAGAATAAGGTTCCACAACATAAAAATCAGCACTCATATTTTCCCCTCCTATGGGTGTATATAGGTCTCTATAAAATTATATAACCCTATATATAACTGCTATTAATAATATTACGACGCTCATAAACATACTAGCTTTAAGAATCTGCCAATCAACTTTGGTGTCGCGGTCTGACTCTATTAGCCTCCTTAGGCTATAGAATGATATAAATAGTGCAATACTTACGCCTAATAATATACCTGTGCAGACATATACTTTCATATTCCCCCTCCTTTTTAAGTGTCTAGAAGAAACTACAACAATAACTGATCAACTCCTTTGTCGATAATGACTTGAACCCAATATTCGACAAGCGGATACTCTGATCGTTCTTCTGTATCGCTAACAGCGATTGCCAAACAACCTGCCACTTCATTTATTTCGTCGTCGTAATAAATATTCCAACGAGTGATAAAATCACCTTTTTTTGTTGATTTTGTTTTTTCGAAATGAACTGTTATTGGAATATTTCTTCTTTTACCTACCTGAGCATTGTAATGCCGAATACCATAACGATCACACTTAAACGTGACTTTTATGGGTACAGCTTCTTTAGGTCTTTTATAGTCAGCGTCATAATATATCCTAGGTCCAAAGAATAAATATTCAAAATGATCTTTAGCTGTCCGTATAAAATTAGCGGCACCGACCACAATTCTAGGTATTAGATTAATGACACTGACTATAATTCTACTCATAGCCAAAACTGCTATGGCAGTAACTACAGTAGTGGCAAAAAAATACCAGAAACTCATCTCTATTCATAACTCCCTCCTTGTTAATGTGCCTCTAGACAGAGGCAAGAAAATTTTATTATAATACCTCTCTAGATCTAAACTGTCTACTGTTATACACCAAAAAGTGCATTTTGTCAATAAGCACTACCTTAATCTATGCCTGGATATTAGAGACAATGGAGTAAATAGGCATAAGCACAGCAATAATGATAAATCCGACCATTAATGCCATAACAACCATGAGAATTGGCTCAATTAAGGTTGAAATTGTACGAATTTGTTCGTCTAGCTCGTTTTCATAAACAGTGGCAGCTTTGCCGAGCATTTCATCGATTTTACCAGATTGTTCGCCAATGCTAGCCATTTGCGGAATTAATGGTAAAATATAGCTTCGATCTTTGATTGATTCGGAAAATGGTTTACCCTGTTTGACTTTTTCCATACAAATTTCAACTTGTTCTTGCAAGACGATATTGCCGATGGCTTCACCAGAAATACGGAGACTATCTTGAATGGAAACGCCAGTTGATAAGAGATTTTGAGCAGTTCTGGCAAAACGTGAATTATAAAGTCGCCAAAATAAAGTTTTAAATAGAGGAACGTTGAGTTTTAAGAGTGCAAACCATCTTTTACCTACATCAGTTTTAGCGAATTGAATTAAAAACCAAATCAATATTGTTAAGATTACTAAAACAATATACCACTGATCAAGAATAAAATCTGAAATTGATACCAAAATTGAGGTTGCAAAAGGCAGTTCCTTGCCTAAATCTTTGTAAAGATTTTGAACTTGCGGGACAACGGCGACGACCATAAAAACAAGAACTGCAATAATAACTAAAAGAATAATTGAAGGATAAGTTAAGGCGCCACGAATATCAGACATCATTTTATCGTCTTTTTCGTTTTGATCAGCAAGACGAGTTAGCGACAAATCGAGAGTGCCGGAAGCTTCGCCAGCCTTTAGGAGAGCGATATATAAATCGTTAAAAACTTTGGGATATTTTGAACAAGCCTGAGTTAAAGTCTGACCCGCTTCAACGTCGGCTAAAATTGCCTCAATAAGCTTACGCATTGGTTTTGAAGTAGTCTGCTCCGCAACGACTCGCAAAGAATTAGACAACGGCAAACCTGCACCGATTAAAGTCGCAAACTGCCTAGTAAAAACATTTCTGTCTTTGCTCTTAATTTTATTTCTAAAACGAGCTAAAAATCCGCCATCGCTCTCTTCTTCAATCTTGTCAGGAGTGTAGCCTTGTTCAATTAAAAGTTTGCCCGCGGTTCTTTCATTCTCAGCTTGAATTGCGCCTTTGACAATTTTTCCGGTTTTAGAATCTCTGGCTTTATATTCAAATCTCTTCATAACTAAATACCTCTGGCTAGTCGCTCAAATTCGCGTTGGTCAACTGCATACTCGCGAGCATTATCATAAGTTACGGTACCTTGCTGGACTAATTTTGCGAGAGTTCTATCCATGGTTTGCATACCTTCGCTAGCACCAGTCTGGATAGTAGTGTCGAGTTGATGAGTTTTACCTTCACGAATAATCGAACGTACGGCAGAATTAGCAACCATGACCTCTGCAGCAACAACTCGTCCTCCGCCAATAGCCGGCACGAGTCTTTGCGAACAAACAGCCATGAGAACCGCAGAAAGTTGCGAACGAATTTGCGATTGTTGTTCGGCTGGAAAAACATCCACCATGCGATCGATTGATTGTGCGGCGGAATTGGTGTGCAGAGTGGCAAAAACTAAATGTCCGGTTTCAGCGATTGTAATGGCGGAAGAAATAGTTTCAAGATCACGCATCTCGCCAAGAAGAACGACATCAGGGTCTTGACGCAACGCTGATTTCAAGGCGCGCGAAAAAGAAAAAGTATCATAGTGTACTTCACGTTGAGCAACAACAGAACGTTTGGATTTATGCGTAAACTCAATCGGATCTTCGATAGTAACAATATGGACTGACTTTTCCATATTGATTTTGTTGATTAAAGCGGCTAATGTGGTTGATTTGCCTGAGCCAGTTGGACCAGTTACTAAAACTAAGCCACGAGGATAATCAGCGAAAGAGGAAACGACTTGAGGCATACCAAGCTCATCAATTGTTGGCATTTTAGTTGGGATGAGACGAAAGGCGGCAGCAAGATTACCTTTTTCCCTAAAGGCGTTGACACGAAAACGAGCGATCTCACCAAAAGAAAAAGAATAATCAAACTCTTTATCTTTTGAAAGAATCTCTCTTTGTATTGAATCTAGAGTTGAAAAAATTAATTTTTCAACCATATCTTCGGAAAGAACTGCGGTATTCTGGATCGGACGCAAAGCACCATCAATACGGAGAATTGGGGGAAGTCCAACTTGGATATGTAAATCTGATGCATTATGTTTAATACACTCTTCGAGTAGAACTTCGATACGCACACTAGATGGGACTGCAGTAGGAGTGGAAGCTTCGGCAGCAGCAGAAGCAATTGTAGCATTGATTGCAACGCCAGTACCGACTTCATTATTAATTGGCGGATTTTGAGCGATGGGAGATGGTTGTGATACCGGAGGAACTGGTGGCGCTTGAAAAATTGGAGTTGCTTCTGTCGCTGGATTGATGTTTGTTGAATTTGTATTTTCCATTTCCTACCCTTTATTTCTCTTTAATATTAACATAAGCATTAGACACTATGCAAGGTCGGAGGCTACACGATTAACCTCAGATACAGTAGTGATTCCCGAGAGAGCTTTCAAAATACCGTCTTGTCGCATAGTTAAAGTTCCTTTTAGTTTTGCCGTCCTCATAATTTCCGATGAAGTAGCGTGCGAAATAATTAATTTTTGAATGTCCTCATCAACCTCAATTGTTTCGTAAATACCTGCTCTACCCTTATAACCACCTGGAGTTTCACGATCTTCGATACCCCTTACTAAGGTATATTCTGAGTTAGCGATTGGTAAGCCCGGATAGCCTAGATCCTCTGAAACCATTGCGACTTGTTGTTGATTTTGAGGCAAGATCTCACCAACTACATCATTAATTTGTTTTATTTCAACGTCAGTGGCGACATACGCCTCTCTCTTATCGGCAACCCGACGAACCAATCGTTGACCGATAACGGTGTTAAGTGTAGAGGCGAGCAAAAATGGCTCAATACCCATATCAAGCAAACGTGGTAAAATGCCTGCTGATGAATTAGTATGTAGAGTAGAAAAGACTAGATGTCCAGTTAATGCAGCTTGAACAGCAAGACTGGCAGTCTCAGAGTCACGGATCTCCCCAACCATTACAACATCTGGATCTTGACGTAAAATACTTCTTAGACCGGCGGAGAAAGTTAAGCCGGCATCAACATTAACTTGAGTTTGATTGATTCCTTCCATTTTGTATTCTACTGGATCTTCAAGTGTGACGATATTAATTTTTTCATCATAAATCCGACGAATTAAAGCATAGAGCGTGGTTGATTTACCTGAGCCAGTTGGGCCGGAAGTAAGGATCATACCATTTGGCTTGGCAATCCCTCGTTCAATCATAGCAAGAGCATGTCCAGCTACACCCATTGCTTCAATATCGAGAGAAGTACCGGTCTTATCTAGAATACGAATAACGACTTGCTCTCCCCAAACTACTGGTGCGATTGCGATACGTAAATCAACTTCTTTATCTGCAACCATGACAGTGAATTGACCATCTTGAGGAACCCGATGTTCGTCAATTTTGAGATTAGCTAAGATTTTAATTCTTGAAACGAGAGCTGGTTCAATAGATTTAGGCAAATCCATAACCTTTCGCAAAACACCATCAATACGGCAACGAATAATTAGAGAATCTTCAAGTGGTTCAATATGAATATCTGACGCTTTTGAACGAGTAGCATAGTCCAAAATAGTAGTTAATGCCTTAGAAATTGGGGAATCTTGAGTAATGGTTTTAGTATCAGAATTAATTCTTTTTTGTATTTGTTCCTCATTGGTTGAACGAACAGCTTGCTTAACGGCAGAAAAATCGCCCTTATATTGCGACAAAGCAGCCCGCAAACCAACCTCGCTGGAAACCATTGTTCTGATGGGCTTTTGGACTAAAGTTGATAAATAATCAGTTGATTGGACGTTCTGTGCGTCAAGCATCGCAACATATAATTGTCCGTTTTTTTCGCCAAGTGGAATAACCATAGAACGTTCAGCAACTTCATGTGGCAATAATGTCAAAATCTCGTTATCCATTTTTACATTATTAAGATTAACGTAAGGAACACCCATAACTACTGCCATGGCGTGAGAAACAGTTTCATTATCAGTGATTTTTTTCGAGGTGAGTAAAGCTAAGATTGGCTGTCTAGTTTGCATAACTTCAGCTTGAGCAGATTGTATTTGCTCAGCAGAAACTAACCCTTCGGAAACTAAAAGTTTTACAACTTGCTCTTGAAGCTCTCTAGTCAACAGAGCCATTAGTTATCCTTTTTGGTATTTGCAGAATCGGAAGCACTGTTGGATTGCTTATTTTCAGGGCATTCTTTAGCGTCAATAACAGGAGTACCATCTACACACTTAACCATTTCGTTTTTTGGAGCAGTATCAGCATTGAGTTTACCACAAGCAATCATTTCATCTCTAGAGAGAATGCCATTTCTATCGGAATCTTCGCAATCGCCTACATAGACTTCGACTGTAGGATTTATCGCATTCAAATTAAATAATTCTGAATCAGGAGTTTCGAGGGAAGGAGAAATTTCTTCAATAGTCTTAAAACTGACGGCTCGTAAGTTAGGATCGCCTAGAATAGCATTAACTGAAAAATATGCAGCTAAAATCCCGATGGAAGCGACAATAATTACTGAAAAAATATCTGATTGTTTCATTTTTTTCTCCCTTCTTTAGCTTGATCGACGACATCATCAACGGTTTTAATTGCATTATTTTTTGATCCAGCGTTAGAGTGTACGCGTCTAGCTTCCTTTGAAGCATAGACTGTCTTTGTGGTTTCCGTGGCCTCGACTTGTTTAGTATAAAAAGCTTGCGCTTGAGCATTAAGTTTGAGGATAGTATTTCCTTTTTCGTTACCATGCCAAGAAATTGTAGCGGAATTAATGCTAAGCATACGGATTGAGCGTTCCAAATTTTCTAGCACTTTTGTGGTTTGTCGAATATCTTTTTCAATTGAAAGCGTAATAGGAATTACTTCTATACCCTTAATTGGTGAAACTTCTCCGGCACTGCTTGGAGCTAAAGATTCAGGCTGGAAACCAGACAAGAGAAAAATTTGGTTGATCGAAGCGAGAAGGGCAGCCACGTTCTTATTTGCTGGAAGAGAATCTGGGATAGCACGAAGCGAGGAACAAACTTTTAACATATAAAAACGCTGTGCTCTTTCTTCATCAGTTTTAGACTCAAGATATAATTTAGAAAAGTCAATTTTTTTACCGCTTGAATCGAAACAGCTTTTTAGACTATCGCGAGCAACTGATTCAAGAGCAGTATTTTCAGCCATACCAATCAAAACATTATGTCGAAGAGTATTAGGAATATCTGCAACATTGATTTCATTCGGTTGACATTCTTTCAAATCCTTATCAGTGAAACGTCCATCGTTATTTTTATCCTTGCAAATACCTACATTTTTAATTGCGGAATAGTAGCTTTTAATAGCGGCGTCTTTTTCTGAAATAACAGTAACATTGAATTTAATATATTTAAATAAAAAGATTATAAAGACTAACGAAACGCCAAAAATTAAAGAGGTTCCGAGTACTGCTAAAAGAATTTGTTGCTGGATTTTACTAATTTTGATCTTTTTACCTACTATTGCCATTTTTATTTCCCTGTTTCATTAGTTTTATTGCCACAAGATGTATCGCCCGGTGCACAATCGACGGCTGGCGCAGCAAAGATTTTTTCGAGCTGGACGTAAGAATCGGTAACGTTTTGTCCATTTGGTCCAATTGCCATCATATGCTTATTGCGATAAGCAAAAACGTCAGCATTCATTTTGATTGTAGCGGAAAACCTTAGGACTAGATTATCATCAGCATTTTTACCATTTGAAGAGTCTGTCACCGTAATGCCATCTGGAACGAGTTGACAAGTATTTTTAGCTGACCAACGAATCATCGAATTACCATCGGTATCTTTCTTAACACTGCCGTCGACATTAATATCGTCCTCTCCGGAGTAAGTAATACAGCGACTGCTAAAATGTGGGATACCAGAAATTTCTCCGCTAGTAGTCATTGATGGTCGATATTTGTAATGAGTCACATTTGTCATAGTACCATCATCGTTTGGCTGGACTTTAATATCATCCTCAATGCCGTCATTAGTAGTTGAGACCTCTTCGCCTTTATGCCATTTTGTAAATTGAGGAGTACGATAAATCTTTTCACTAGCGACACGCTCTATGATCTTTTTACCTGCCTCGTTTTTCTTTTCTTCAGTTAAATTACCCAGTTCAGATCTACCTTCTGACATTCGAGTAGATTCAAGATCGGCGTTATTCTTATTTACCGATACAGCTCCATCTGCGTTAGTAGCATGGTCGTTTCTACCTGGATCACAGCCTTTTTGGTTTCTATGCCAAATAGCATAAATACTACCGTTTTCCTGATACATACTACCATTATCATCATATTCGGAGAGACAACGAGACGGTATTT
The DNA here is from genome assembly GCA_963545945.1 of uncultured Candidatus Saccharibacteria bacterium. Taxonomy (GTDB): domain Bacteria; phylum Patescibacteriota; class Saccharimonadia; order Saccharimonadales; family Saccharimonadaceae; genus Nanosyncoccus. The sequence continues at coordinate 36,465 of CAUUKA010000004.1, forward strand.
CATTACCCTCAGCATCAACATAGCGTCCATAATCGAAAGTCATCATATTCGTACGTTTAATAAATGATTCTAAGACACGATAATCGATATCTGGCATCTGTCCAGCATTGGCTTGACCATCGAACGTCAGCGTAGAAGTTTTTAAATCTACGGCAAGCTCAGAAACTTCTACCGTATCGACGCCACTTGGCATAAGTGCTTTAAGCAAAGTGATTGCACGAGATAAAACTTTCTGATTATTTTCAACCTGTGCAATACCACGAAGCTGATTTTGAACGGTTAAAAACTCAGCGAGCTCATCATAGCCTAGAATCTTTGAGGATAGATTTTTCATGTGTGAATCTTGTCCAGACATGGCAAGATCTTGCGCACCTTTGATTGAGCCTAGAACGAGAGTAATTGATACAGATGCGATTGATATAATAATACAAATAAAGAAAATTAAATTGCGGATTTTTTGCATTTTAATCATTTCGAGTTTGATATCTGGGACAAGATTGATTTCAAATTTTCCAGTTTGCTCAGATAAAACTTCTCCGTCATCATTTAGCTCACCCTTAAATAAAGCAACAATCATCTTTGGAATGTCAGAAAGATGCATGGTCTTAAAATCAAATTTCTTTTTTCTTGGCATATTAATCATTGCTCCTTTCTGCAAGTCCAATTGCTACCGCAAACTCAGAAGCAACTGGCAATAAGGTTTGTTGCTGAGATGAGGTTACACGTACGTATTGCCATGGATTGCCTTGGACGGTAGGGATATTAGTTTTTACTTCCATATATTCAGCAATGAATGGGATAATCCCCGCGAACCCAGATAAAATAATTCCACCAATCTGAGCACCAATATATTTTGTCTGGAAAAATCGGACGGATTTTGTCATTTCCATCGCAAAAGTTTCAAGCGAACTATCAAGAGCCTTAAAAATCTGCCCATCCATTTTATCTTGTGCTAGACCAAATTTCAAAATGAATTGTCTAGCCTGGTCCTCAGTGATAGACATGACGCTGGAAACAGTTTTAATAAATTGAGCTAACCCTCCTGGTATGGAACGTACTAATCTCGGAGCGCCCTGATAAAAAGCGACAAGGTCAGTCGAGGTCTCGCCAAAATCAATCAATAATCTACCGTCGCTAATACCAATCGGAGCTAAAGCCCTGGCCATGGCAATCGGCTCCGGTTCTTGAGCGATAACATTAAGACCAATTTTTTCAATATCTTCCATTATTTCCTCGGCATAATCCTTCGGAGTAGAAGAAATTAAGAGTTCTGCCTTTAATGGATCATTAGGAGATACCCCAAGTATGGCAAAATCAATTTTAGCTTCGTCGACTGACATTGGAATATACTGATCAACTTCATATTTAATAGTTTTACCAATTTCGCGAAGAGGAGCATTTGGAACTTCAATAATAGACGTGTAAGTTTTAGTTGACGGCATACCAAGTGCCACATTTTTCGTATTAATTCCGGCTTGTTCTTTAGCACCAAGAATCATTTCAGCAAGTTTTCTTTTACCTACCACTGAATTATCTAAAGCAATCTTGGGATCAATCGGCACATAAGCATATTTTTCCAATGCCCATCCTCTATTATTATCACCAGAAAGCTGGATTAATCTGATTGAATTAGTTCCTATATCTAGTGCGAAGAAATCGCCCACGCCACGCAATAAACTCATACTGTTTCTATTATAGCATAAACATTATGAAGAAAAGAGAAAATAATATTTTATCTTCCGTCGCCGAGAAGACCACCTGGTAGTAAAAATTGCATTATACCCCAAATTACCGCCCAAATTGCAAGTCCAATTACAATTTGAACAACACGATTTTTTGCTTTAACAATTACTGCTGAATTTTCACGAGCAGTCATAAATTGATATCCCGTTATTAAAATACCAATCACAGCGGCGGCACCAACGCCGAAAGTTGCTATATTAAGAACCATGCCAAGTATATCAAAAATAGCATCAGAACCACTGGAAGAACAATTGATTAGGGAAGTTTTTATACCCATACAATCGCCAAACCATTTTAGACTATCTATCATATCTTTATTATACTCTGTTTAACGCAAATATTCTTGTAATTTTTTAGTATCTTTATTTTTACGAAGTTTCGAGAGTGCCTTAGCTTCGATTTGACGGATTCGCTCCCTTGTTACCGAAAACTCAGCACCAACTTCCTCTAAAGTGTGTGGTCTACCACCACCGATACCAAAACGCAGTTTAATAATCTTCTGTTCACGATCGGAAAGTGAAGCGATAATCTCTGCAAGTTGCTCTTTTAACATCTGGTTGGCAGCTGCATCTTCAGGTGAGATGCGTTCTTCATCTTCAACAAAATCTCCAAGCACAGAATCTTCATCATCGCCATCCTTACCAACCGAAGCATCAAGAGACGCAATATCCTGTTTAATTCGCATAACATAACTGACTTTTTCAGGAGTCATATCCATTTCTTTAGCAATCTCTTCGGCAGTTGGTTCTCGGTTTAAGTCTGTAGCCAATTTTCTAGCAGTACGCATGACTTTGTTGATAGTTTCTACCATATGAACCGGGATACGAATAGTGCGAGCCTGATCCGCAATTGCTCTGGTAATAGCCTGTCGAATCCACCAAGTGGCGTAAGTAGAAAACTTAAAACCTTTTTCTGGATCAAATTTTTCAACCGCCCGCAAAAGTCCAGTATTTCCCTCTTGGATTAAATCAAGAAAATCTAAACCACGCCCAGAATATCTTTTAGCAATAGATACAACGAGACGCATATTGGCTTCAGCCATACGGTCTTTTGCTTTTTTATCACCTTCTGCAGCCCGTTTTGAAAGTTCTATCTCTTCATCATTAGAAAGAAGCGGAACTTTGCCAATTTCGCGAAGATACATTCTAACAAAGTCATCAGCAAACTGATCAACATTGCTGGCATTGATCTCTAGCTCTTCATCAGAGAGTTCCTCCTCATCTGATAATTCGGAGAAATCTGGCTCCTGTTCATCTTTTAGGTTCAAAAAAACATCGTCATCTTTGCTAGTCATAGTGAAATTATACTGTATAAACCCTATCTGTCAAGTTAACGTTTATCTTTTTACCAGATGATTTTGCTTTTTCCATGCTTTATTAAATAATCATTGGCTTTCGAGAAAGGTTTGGAGCCAAAGAATCCATTATGGGCAGAAAGTGGAGAGGGGTGAGCCGATTCGATAATTAAATGTTTTTGAGAGTTAATAAGCATTTTTTTCGCTCGTGCATCCCTACCCCAAAGAATAAATACTAAATGATCACAATGATCATTCAAATATTTAACTACAGTTTCAGTAAAAATTTCCCAGCCTTTTTGTCTATGAGAGCCTGCTTGATGTGCTTCGACCGTAAGAACATTATTAAGCAAGAACACTCCTTGTCTCTGCCAATTAGTCAAATCACCATTTTGATGTTTAGTTTCCCCAATATCAGACGCAATTTCCTTGAAAATATTTTTAAGGCTTGGCGGAATATAGTTCGAATTTTTATTAGTAGAAAAAGCCAACCCATCTGCTACACCTACGGTATGGTATGGGTCTTGTCCTAAAATAACTACTTTGATTTGCGATAAATCAGATTGAAAAGCTCGAAAGACTAAGTTTTTAGCGGGAAAAATTGCTTTTTCTTGATATGCTTGATGCAGGAACTCTGAGAGTTTTTTGAAATAAGGCTTTTCAAATTCTGTCTTTAGAAATTTTTTCCAGCTTTCGTGCATTTTTAGACCCCGAATAATGCACGGAGATTTTTTTGCACTTCGTCGATTGTGCCACTGGCATCTAAAGTTGGAACATTAAACTCCCGCGCAATTTTATAATATCCAGCATTAATTTTTTGTTGGAACTCAGAAGGTTGAGATTTCATAACTTCACCAGTTCGCCCCTGTTCTAATGCTTGCGAACTAAGTCTTTTGACACGATCTTCATCAGATAATGTAAAAATTACCTGTTTATCTGGGGAAAAATATTTCGCCGGCAGAATATTTTTGTGTAATTTTTTAATTAAATTGCGAGAAACGCCACCAGCATACCCCTCATAAATTAAGGTTGAATACCAGCTTCTAGTGGTAATAACAATGTCATTATTTCTTAGGGCTGGTTCGGCTAGTTTTCGCCACTGCTCATAACGATTAATTAAAAAAAGTAGAACCCTGGTTTTGTGTTCGATATCTTGTTTAGAACCATAAGTCAATTTAGCAATTTCACAAATAAACTTATCTTCACTGCCAGTTCCAGATTCTGAATAATGAACGACTTTTTTGCCTTGTGTCCTAAAATAATCTGCTAATAGTTTGGCTTGGGTATCTTTGCCTGTTGCGTCCTGTCCTTCAATAACAATAAACATCCTCTCTCCTTAAGATTTACTTTTTTGCAGTTTTTTATAATCTGCATAGCATTTTGGACAAATTGCACGATATTCAATTTCTGTTTTTCCGTCATCAATTAAAATATCCGGTCCGTTAAATACAAACTTGCCATTTAGAAATCTAGCATTGCAAGTGGCCTTACGACCACATTCGCAAATTGTCTTTAATTCGTCAATATCATGTGCGATTTGGAGTAATCTAGTCGCCCCCTCAAATCCACCGTCTTCTAGACGAAAATTAAGTCTTAAGCCATAAGCGATAACTGGGATATTTAATTCTGTGACAATTTGCATAAGTTGATCTGCTTGCTTTTTGGAAAGAAACTGCGATTCATCAATCAAGACGCAAGAAATATGCTGTGTTTTATTTTTTTGAACAATAAAGGCGAATAAATTATCGTCTTTATTAAAACAAAAATCGACAACTCGCTCTGGACCGATACGGGTTAGTAGTTTTTCACCGTTTTTCGTATCGGTTTTGGGTTTCATAACGCAGACATGATGTCCACGCTCTTCATAATTAAAGGCAACTTGCAATAGTTGCATGGTTTTTCCGCACCCCATAGCACCATAACGAAAATATAGCTTGGACATTTTACCTCTTTTTTATATTTTAACACAAATGTTAGCGGGCTACGCAACGAATGGAGTAACCGTAAGATTGATGACTGTATAAGTAATGCGTGTTGACGTAACTATCTACCCATAAGAAATATGCTTGGTTCGATGAGCCACTAGTACTAGACCAGACACCGTATGACCCACTAATATTGCCGACATTATCATCATAATAATATCCAACGTAAAGATTATGGAATGGTGATTTTTTTAATTCCTCACCTTTAATAAATGAACCAAAATCATATGCCGTATAGAGGAGATTATGAAAAGATTTACTTCCTTCGTTATCTGGCAATTTCCAACCTTTAGGACAGATGGAATCATTAACGACAGTATTAGCCGCAGCAGAAGCACCACTTCCTGCAGTTGCAGCAACCCAGTTATAATAAATACCCGTTCTTTCCCATTCGTAATCTGGGTTTCCTGGCCTAGAAGATTGACCAGCTACGACGGTACCTTTTTGACGATAATCTTCGGTACTTGGTGGGTCATAGGATCTGGCGCCATTATCATTACCCGAACCCCAGGATGTCCCCCCGGTAGTCTCTTGAGTTATGTTGTCTGGCGTCCAAATAGTTTTAGTATTCAAATCGGTAGTATCTGAAGTGAGATGTTTGGCTGGAGTCAATTTTAATTCTAAGTTTTGAGACATCCAACAGTTGCCGTCAGCAAGCTTGGAAACGAGATAATCCTGATTATTCCTTACATCTTTAAGAGTGGTACGAGGAATTAGGCTCGTATCTGCAGTATGAATACGGGTAAATTCTGTAGCTTCTTTAGTTGGAGTAGTTTCAGCCGCACAGATCGCGGAAGTCATTTCTTGCATAGTAGTGATACCAGAAAAGACTGGCGGAGGAGGAGTGTTAGATGTAGCAGTAAAAACGATAAGTGATTTATAATTCCCCGCTTGTACGTTATTATTGAGTTTAGCAGCAAAGGTTACTTTAGTGGTTTTATTGGAAGTATTAACCGGAGTATTAACTTTTCGGATAACGGCTGGGTTAGACAATTTAGGAATAGCACGGTAAGTGGCGTCATCATTGGAATATCCCCAATTATTCATCGGAAAAGAAGAAGCGGTGGTATTGCTGGAAATGGATGGGATAGAAGTGATAACGGAAGGGCCTGAAGAGGGAGCGGCGCCACTTTTTAACGCATTATTTTCATTAGCAGTAGACATAGTAAGAGTATATCCTCTAGTGCTAGTCGTCTCAACAGTAACATCTACTGAGCCAGATTTGAAGATCCCCCCTGGAGTAGGAGTGAGGTCAAGCTTAAGCCTAGAAGGAGAAGTAATCGAAATCATATAAGGGTCAGTAGGCAAGAACCTCGTGGGAGAAGCAGTGCCTGGATCCTCTTCGGCATTAGTTTTTACCACAGGAGAATAGAGATATGCCGTAATCAGTGTAACTGCAAAAACAAAGGTAAATATTCCAAATGAGGACACAAAATGCGAAGAAAAATTTCGGGATGAAGTAAAAGACGAGCGAATAGAATCAGGATGATAAGCAGAGCGATGATTTTTAAATCTCGAAACCAAGAAAGAAAGAAAATCCTTTTGACGTAAACCACCATATTTCATATTGATTTTAGTATAGCATAAGTAGAATAAATTAACAAAAAATAAGACTTTCGTCTTATTTGGTATGCCCAGAGGGATTCGAACCCCCGGCCTTTTGGTTCGAAGCCAAACGCTCTATCCAGCTGAGCTATGGGCACATAGGTATATATATTATACCATATCTTCGCAGGCTTTGATAGTATCCTCGAATAGAACAGCTACAGTCAATGGTCCAACGCCGCCAACTTTCGGAGTAATGGCCAAGATATCATCGCGAGAACGAATTTCGTCATTGATATCGCCAACAAGTACTCCTCCTTCAGAAGCGGTTCCAGCATCAACGATAATTGAGCCAGCAGAAATCATTTCACTAGTAATGAGATGCGGATTACCAGTCGCAGTAACGATAACATTAAAATCTTTTAATTTAGTAAAATCACTGCCACGATGGAATACTTCAACTGAGAATCCAGAGTTTCGCCACATGCGAATTAATGGCGCCCCAACTAATTTTCCTCGTCCAACGATAGCAATTTTTTTGTCTCTTAGTTCAATATTATGCCCTGATAAAAGCCAATTAATGGCAGTAGCGGTAGCCGAGTCAAACTTTCGCTCTTCACCGTCGCGATATTCACGCAGTCCATCAACATCTTTTTTAGCATCAATCAAGTTAACAACTTCAGATGTCATTTCTTTATCTACTAGAGGAAGTTGTACAATAATGCCGGAAATTGTTGGGTCAGCGTTTGCGAGAATAATTGCATGTTTTAATTTTTCGATATCAGGTTCAACAAATCTGTCCACTACTTGGACCCCGATATCTTCACCATACTGAGTTTTTAACCCAACATATTTTTTAATTACTGGATTTTCAGAATCACGAATAATAATTAGTTTAGGAAACTTTTTTTGCGAATGTAACGCTTTGACGCGGCGAGACTGTCGTTCCTTGATATATCCAGCAAGTTCTCGCCCCATTAAAATTTTAGTCATTTCTATTCTTTCTATTTTAAGTTAATTTTCTATGATGACAGGTTCACGTTCTAAATGAAAGCCAAACTTTTGATAAATAATCTCATCAATTTCTTGACAAGCCAATTCAATATCTTGATAACTTTTAGCACTCTCGTTAATCAAAATAAGGGCGGCTTTTTCCGAAACTCTCATACCATGAAAGACTTTTCCTTTTAACCCAGCTTTTTCAAGTAGCCAACCGCTGTTTATTTTAGTGCCTCGACGTTCAATACCTAATTTGTCAACTTTTGCTAAATCTTTCTCGGTAAGATGAATATTTTTGAAAAAACTACCGGAAGAGGCTATCAATTTTGGATCGGGCAATTTTTTTTCTCGAATATTCGTCACCATTCTTGCGATGTTTTTTGGAGAAAAATCAGTTTCATGATGTTCTTCTATATATTGTTTAAGCGAATCGTAAAATACGCCCTTGTACTTACCTTTACTTAATTTTAAAGAGATTGAAATGATAAAATATCTGCCTTTATCTGCACCAAAATTAAAGATTGAATGCCGATATGAAAGTTTTAGCTCTTCTTTTTTTAGAACTTTCAACTCTCCCGTCTTAAAATCGAAAACCTCAACAGAAACTAAAGTGTCTGAAATCTCTTGTCCATACGCGCCAATATTTTGGACTGGAGCAGCCCCGACTGTGCCTGGGATTTTAGCAAGGGCTTCGACTCCAGTATATCCTTCAGCTGAGACTTTTAGAACAAATTCACTCCATTCTTCACCGCTCATAACCTTAAATAGCTGGTCATTAATCTTAGTGATTCCTTTTAATTTTGTCTGAATAATTATGCCTTCGTAAGGTTCATCTTTACCAAAAGTATTGGCTCCGCTACCAAGAAAAAAGAATGGAAGTTGTTTTTGCTGAACAAAATCATACGCTTTCACTATATCCTCTATTTGCTCAATAATAATTAAATATTTTGCAAGACCACCAATTTTCATGGTGACCAAATCTGCAATTTTTACATTTTCCAAAATCTTCATTTTCCCTCTTTCATACTGTATTCAAACTAAATCATGTTATTTATTTTAACATGTTAGATATGACTTTTGGAAAATTAGGTTATAGCGGAATATACTAACAACTTTAACTGACTTTAGCTGGTACCGTTGCCGTTGCCATTGCCGTTTTTATTGATATAAATACTTTTTCCGGAAAAAACATCGTCCCATTTAATATCTCCGGCAAAAGTTTTGAGAGCTTCGCCGTAATCATCCTTACGGATTCTACCATACAATCTCTGATCTCTACCAATCAAATGCGCTATCTCTTCAAGCTTCTGTTTCTCATCATTACTGAGCGTATTTCCCTTATATGCATCCATGTATGCCTGAGCCTGCTCGGAATCGATATCCAAAAAGCTTTCTGCGGTAAGAGATTCAATACCCTCAGTACCTTTTAATTTTTGATAATTACCCTCTTGAATATGTTTAGCATATTTATCAAGTGCGGGATAACCGTCTTTGTAATCTTTCCGATGTTCCATAATAGCTTGAGAAAGAGATTGTTGGACATTTTCCGTAAGTTTGTCCTTTTTTTCTGCATTCTTAATGGCTTTGTCAATTTTTCCTCTTTTACCTTTTGAGTTGAGGTGATTTGTTAAAACATTAATTCTTCTACCGTCAGCGTCTTTTCCTTTTGATAGCTCAAATGCTAACGCCTCGCTAATATCATCTAGGTTATTAGGATTGATTTTACCACCTCCTCGCGCATTACCTTTGCTATCAGTATAACTTGGAACAGTAAAATCTCCGTTATTAAGCATAGTTGCTAAGTTTTCAGTAGCTTTCTGATCTTCGTTACTAGCAATACTAGACATCTGCGCTCTGAAACCATCATTTTCTGTCATGCTATTATATTGTGCCTGCCCAGCTCGAGCGGCAATCGAAGCCTGTTCGGTTGTAGTGGCAGACTCAATCGCTTTTTTATAACGATTAGCATCATAAAGGCTGACCTTTTCATTATTTCTCAATTTTTCAGCAATGTCTCTACCGCGAGGACTGGACAAAAATCTATTCGCACGAATTTGAGCCTGTTTTTGTTTCATGCTTTCTTCAAAATTTTTAACTTTGTCCGAATTACCAACAAAATCAGTAACTCTCCCCTTCAATCCACTGCCGAATCCTTGAATTTTACCACCCAAGCCATCTACTGCGTCCAAAGCCTTTTTAGTAAAAGCTGGGATCATAAAATATGGCACACAACAGACAATTCCTGCGATAAAAGCCATGAAAAGGCTTTTATCATTATTAGCCATTAGTACCCTTCCGGCAAAATCACTTGCACCTAAAACTAACCCGATTGTCGGATATAACAACAGAATACCCTTGAATGCATCAAGCCATTTTTTGTAAATATTTTGAGTGTTTGGCAAGATATTCATAACGAAAGCGATAGGCGAAACGATGATCAAGATAACAACGAGAGCTTGACGCATACCGAGCATGATTGCGGCGAAAAATAACGAGGCAACGGCGGAAAGTAAGAATAAAGCCAGTGGCACAATTAAAGACCATCCACCGATAGCTACGGCAGCTGCTGCGCCCGCTTCGAGCAAACGTACATTAATAATGCCACTAAAGATGCTTCGAAAACCGTGTCCAAATCCTGGATCGATATTGTCATGAGAAACTATAAAGCCGTCAAATAAATTGCGTAATACTTTGCCAAAAATATTTGAGAGATCAACTGCAACTGCACAAATAATAAAACTGAGATTAACTAAGATTGCCATAACAATTAGTTTCGGCAACATTCGTTTAATACCGTAGTTATCAATGCCATAACCAGTTAATTGCGAGAAAAGAATCATTAAAAACAGGATAACAAAAATGATATTAGACATATCACGAAATCCAGTCCAACTAACAAAAATCGAACTATTTTCTCCTTTGGTGCCATCGGAAATCTGTTCGACAATTTTTTCATTAACCATCATCATTGGCTCAACAAAATCATAAATGGAATTCAGTAGCTGATGAAATCCAACAATAGTCGGACAAAGCCAGAAACTAAGAGCCCCGGCGTGATCAAAGCAAAGCTGTTCCAGCATAGCGTCATTAAGTTTATTATCACCATCTGGCTTATTATCAGGCGGGGTGTATTGAGATGAAGTATCATCACCATTTTCATTCCTAATAGCAAGACAACGTATTCCACCGTTACCATCATTTTCAGTCCAATTATCGTTATCTATCGCTGTACTTAAAGCGGAAATTTCTTGCTTTGCGGCATTCTGAGCTTCTATAGACGCTTTGCCAATTACGTTCTTTTGGAGATAAGTGATACGATCTTGTGCGACAGATGCTTTAGATTTGCCATTAATTTTGTCGTTTCTGCAAAAATTTTCAATTTCAGTTTTGACTGTATCTCGTAAACTTGATGCGTTATTATTAATATCTTTGATCATATCACCACAGCTCTTTTTGCCGTGAGCATAGGTATTAAACGACTTCTTTTCGTTAACGCCTTTTTGATAAACGTAATATACTTCAGTAAGTGCGGAAGTGCTGGGGTTAACGACCGAAACCTTCTCTGTTAGACCGGATCTGCCAGCAGGATCTTTAACTGTGCCACCTCCATTAGTGCAACCAGCGATAAAATCGTTGAATAACAGCCCCGGTAAGTCCTTATTAGGTATAACGTCAACTTTTTCATACTCTGGCAACTGAGGGTCTTTATCTCTAGCTTCGTTATAGAGTTTTTTCAAATACTCTTCGGCATGATTTCTGTCATAGTATAGTACGCTCGTTTCGCATTCTTTAGTGTCATCATTTCCCAAAAAACCGCCCGTCATCCCTAGACCCTCTGAATTACGGCTGTTCTTGTTACAGATAAGATCTATTGCCCCGTTTAGCAAAACTTCTTGATAAGCTTCAAGAAATTCTTCCCAAACTCCCTGACTACAATAGATAGCACCGTCATTAACTTTCCCTTGCATTTGTTTTTCGTAATAGACACCAGTATGAATAGGGTAGTCTGCAAAGACTGTTTTGCTATTGACACTGCTAGCTGAAAAAGCTCCTGTATAGCTTGTACCCTCTGGGGTAAAAAACTGCCGAATATGTCCAAGACAATCTTTCATCATTCTCATCGCGATCTGTTTGCGCAAGGTCGTAGGAGCTGATTGATTATCTGCATGAACTTGATCAGAGGTGTAAACTGAGAGGTTAAAAACCGAAAACAGAATCACTAAAATAAGTGCCCAAAGTTTAATCTTTTGAGAAAAAGTTTTTTTCGATGACCTTTGGGATTTTTGATAATAACCCATTATGACTTGATTATACCATAAGAGTTTTACAATATTAAACAAAATATCCCTAGATTTTATTCTAGGGATATTTGTCTTAGCGCTAATTGCGCCGAATATAGTTTTACTATACGTGTTGTATTTTTTACAACAGAGCGGTCAATTAGCGTAATTGCTTACGGCTAGCAAGATAGTATCCAGTAGCGGTAATAGTACCACCGATTCCAATAACTCCAACAACAATGTTTGCTGCGCCTGCTTCTGGAATCTTTTCTGGTTTTTTAGATGGGTTTTCCGGAGTTGGCTTACCAGGAGTTGGTTTCTCTGGGTTCGGTTTTTCCGGAGTTGGCTTTTCTGGGGTTGGTTTCTCTGGGTTCGGTTTACAAGTTTTCTCAACGTAGACATTAGCGTCGTCTTGTACAGCGAAAGCATTAACGTTAGTAGAAACACCTACACGGTTAGTTGCTTTTGCCCAGTTGATAACACGATTGGTACCACAACTGAGATCCTCTTCCTTAACAATCGCTTTGAAGCGAACGAAAGCGTTTGCACCAACACCGTAATGTCCGATGTTGATGCCGTTTGTAGTGATGGTATCTTCTTTGACTACTGCGCCATTTTTATGGTTTGCGTTGTAGAGTTTAGTTGAGCCCTTAACGTATTCCATACCTTTTGGAAGTGAGTCGCGAATAGTAACATCTCTCATTTCAGAGTTGTTATTGTTAACGTATTTAATCTGGTATTCGACAGTGTCGCCGATCTTAGCATTAATTTCGTTAACAAACTTATCTTTGGTGTCTGCCTTACGGACAGTTTTTTCGATTGAGGACGACTCAAAAACTGGTTTAACCTCAATGGTAATATAGTTATCATATTGATAGCAGCCTGGGACGTTGCCGTCGAGAGCGTTATAGCCGATTTTAGTGCCTTTAGTAACTACCTCGTCGGAAAGTCTAACACCACCATTTTTACCAATACCGTTATTTTCAAGTAATGCAGAACCTTCGATATAATCAAGATAAAATTTACGATTATCTTTACTCTTAAATACTACAGAGTCCCAATATTTACTAGGAGTAGCGTTACTAGAGTTGATATAGCCATCTACACGTTGCTGAGTTGAAGCAACGGTTGGAAGTGAGAAAGAAGTGGTAACATCTTTAGCGACCGCTTTTTCACCTTTTGGGTTATTATTGTGAACGTAAAGGCGAACAATATAGGTCTTACCTTCTTCAACGGTGATTTCATTACCATACCATTGGTTTTTTGGTCCGTTATTTCCAGTTGCTTTATCACGAGCACCGACGAAATTACGCTCGTCAGTTACTGGGATTTTACTGTTTGAAGTGTCTTTAATCGTGTTAAAGACGATTTTGTCACCGAGAATATTACTCTCGATTTGTTTAATAGTGTGTGTGCCACGTCCGCCAGAGTTATCACCCCAAGCGAAAACAGCAGTTGAGACAATCGCACCAGTTGCAATGACCGCAGCGGCGATTGAACCAAATTTAATAGCTTTGTTCATAAAAGCTCCTTTCTTTAAGATTTGTCATTAATTCAAATAATTTCTGTTTGGTTTTGCTAGCCGAATTGTTAATTTTCGTCCTCCCACGCAAAACCGAATCATCTCAAGTGTAAAATTCAAGTAATCCCCCGGTAGCTAATGGTGCCACCGGGGAAAAAGTATGTTAGGTTTCAAAGCAATCAGCCCGGCTCCGACACGGCTTCCGTGTTGGAAGGTTCACTAGCAGGAGTGGTGGTCCCGCCATGATCTTCCACAGAAGTCTGTGGCGCACTGTCAGGAGCATAATTCATTTTTTGCTCTGAAATATGCTCTACAGTATTGGGATTGCCGTCATCCGGCTTCCCAATATTGTCTATATGTGTGCCACTCGCCGGGGTGGCGGGTTTGACCGTACTAGGGTCAGAATGACCCTGATTCTGATCTTCGCCGCCATGAGCATCCTGCATATCATTGATGCTCGGATCGGGAGTATTCGCTCCCGGATCAGACTGATCGGAATAATTATCCCATCCGCCTTTCTGACCTCTTCCCTGATTGACAGAACTGTCGTCAGGGTTCTTGGAGAAATACTCCTGGCCTCCTCCTACGATTACGACACTGCGTTCAAAAAAGCCTAAACGCTTGTCGTAAATGTTAAATCCGAAATTTACTGCGCTCTTCCTGGTCTTGGTGTCTAATGAAAACACCAGCCAGGGGAAGCTATCGACGTTCTGCTCGTCAGTGTTGAAGACGATGCGAACATCGTTAGCTTCCGCAGCGAAATTTAAGTACCAAAACTTGCTAGTACTTAAATTCTGGACGCCACGAAGAGAACAACGATCCAGTAATGTTAACATCTTTTTCGCGATGTTGATATACTGGACAGTAACGAACGTTCTGTCCAACTCGTCTTGATGATGGGTCAGGAAAAACTCTGTCCCGTATGTTTCATAATCATCAAGAAAAGCCTTGAGCCAATCATTATGATCGGCTAAAGTTTTTCCGTCTTCGAGATCCATTTTTACGAACCCCTGGGCGACCATATGTCCAACCACAGGGTTTCTCATGATCTCCTCCTGTAGCTCTTTATAAGCTACAAGGAGTTCCTCTTCGGAGTAGCTGGTTTTATCCTTAGCTACAACCGAAAAAGGAAAGGAGACGGCGTCGGACATTTTTTCGCCACCTGTCCAGCCCACCTTCGCAGCTGCGGAAGTGCGTTCCGCGTTGTTGCTAGGCATTGAGCTGGCCAAGAACTCATCGG
>CAUUKA010000005.1:0-35845 GCA_963545945.1 uncultured Candidatus Saccharibacteria bacterium
TGCAGTGATGAGAGTTACTGCAAAGATGAGAGTGAAGATGCCCAGCAGGGGGAGGGGAGAAGAATCTCTCAAAGATAAGTTTTTACCAATCCTTTTAACATAAAATAATCCCATTCTTAGTAGATTATACCATCATCTAAACAATATAACCATAAAAAGAATGGGCTTCAGTGCCACATACTATATTCAGACAAACTTTATTCGGCGTGTCCAGAAACTTCAGCATTTTCCATTGCCATTGCTACTTTTGAATTATTTGAAGTAGCAATCGAAGTCAATCTCGCTTTTTCTACCGCTAAATCTTCTTTTTTCGCTTCTAATTTATCAATTTGTGAAGAAATTTCTGAACGCTCATAATCAAGACTTGTTGCTTTTGCTGATTGTCCGACATAAATCAACCCTAAATTCATTAACATCACAAAAAAAATCCCAATCAAAGCAAACGATCCAAGCTTGCCACTACCAGACATTCTTACCGCGTTACGATTTCTCGAAAAACCCGAAAAAACACCAAAATTATCCACAGAACTAAAGTTATTTACCGAACTTCCGCGCCATTCTTGCGCATTAATACGTCGCTTTGCCGTATAATTACCGTTTCGCATTTTTCCTCGCTTTATGCTTTTTATTTTTATTTTTAGATCAGTTACCTGTTTTTCATCAATTCTTAGACCAGAGTCCTTCTAGGACCGCACCACCGCATCGCCCTAAAAGTCTCTGGGAAGGTCATATAATTGACAAAAACACTCAGGTTAACTCAACACCCTTGTTCCGAGTCTTATTCGTTTAGCGAATTTGACCCGCCAGAATCTTGGGGACTCTTACATCCCCAAGATTTTTACAGAATCTTATCGAAAATTGACTTTGATTTGCTCTGCACGTGAATTGCTTTTTACGATGATTTGCTTTGGCATATAGCCTCCTTTTTATTTTTATTTTTTATTTTATCAATCCAAAACTCATCTCGCTAATCTTCTTATCGCTTATCTTTTTCTTGCAACTCGAAGTTTTGCGCTTCTAGCTCTGGAATTGATACCTAACTCCAAATCTCCAGCAACTATTGGACTTTTATTCAAAAGCTCTAATTCCGACTCTTCTCCAAGCGTCGAAGCTCCTTTAAGATATCGCTTTACCAATCTATCTTCTAGACTATGAAAAGTGATAATTCCAACTCTACCATTTTTCTTCAGCAATTTAGGGATAAGTGGCAAAGTTTTATCGATAATCCCCAGTTCATCATTTACTGCGATTCTAATCGCTTGAAATACTTTTGTTGCAGGGTGCTTTCCGAACCATTTTTTATCTTTTGCTTTTTGTATGTATTTACCAAAGGCAATTGCATTTGCTAATTCCAGCGTATCACTCCAAGGTCGTCCTTCTACGATTTCCTTAGCATGTTTTTTCGCTAGCCCAATTGATTCTTCCCCATATTCAACAAAGATTTTTTCCAATTCTCTCGGATGCCATTTATTAACAATTTCAGCAGCAGTCAAACTCTGACTTTTATCCATTCGCATATCAAGAGGACCAGATTTCAAAAATGAAAATCCCCTTTCGGAATTATCTAGTTGCGGAGACGAAACTCCAAAATCTGCAAGTATTATATCAAATTTTTTTCCACACTCGATTAAGGATAGCGTAGCCCTATAAAAATCATCATGAATTATTTTAATTTCACCATAATAGTTCTTCATTAAATATTCAACCGCATACTCATCTCTATCAACGAGTACCGAATCTTTATAATTCTGCGTTACCGCCAAAATCTTACTTGCGTGTCCAGCATACCCCGCCGTCAAATCAAGGTAATTCTCACCTTTTTTCGGCGCTAAAACTGAAACCACTTCTTGACATAATACAGGCTGATGGAGTTCTTCCATAACCTCTATTATACCTTATATAATAGATTTTCGTCGTTTGAGATCGCTCAACTAGAAATTTCAGCATTTTTGTTTTTGCTTTATTTTTTATTTTTAGTTCTATACAATAAGTGTTACAATTTCGCCGTAAGTAAATTACAACTCATAATCATAACAGTTGAGAGATTATTGTGTAGGTTTTTTGAGTTAATTGGGAGGTTTTTGTGAAAGATGTACTAAGGTTTTTGGTTACGCACTGCCTCATTTCGTGCGTGCCAAAACTCCTAGTTGATCGACCTCAAACATTTTTAATGTGCCAAAAAACAAGATCAAAGTTTCTTTTTTACTAAGCGAATAACTTCATAATCGAAGTTTTGTTGTTTTTTCGCTGATTCCTTCATATTGTTTTTTGTTTGTGGGTTTTTATTTTCTGATTTCCACTGATTTAAGTATAATCATTTTTTTCTCTAAATGCAAGTGGTTTTTGTCGTTTTTTGCATATTTTTTCTTATTTTTCCACAAACTAATCTATCACTGTGGAAAACTATTTATAAAATGCTTTCTCTGGCACTCTTATATCCACATATTCCACTGTTAGCTCTGCTTTATTCAAATATTTAATCATTCTCAAAAGGTCCGTCGCCTCATCATCTACTTCTCTATCAAGATTACATTTATAATATTCTTTTCTCCCATCAATATAAATATCAACTTCTCTTGTCTTATTTACCGGTACAATAGCTTTTGCCACCCTATATCCTTCTTTTTGAACAGCCTTTTCCATTTTTCCTACATAATCACGTATTTTTTCCGTCACATAGCCCGTTCCTCCCTCATCAACAATATTAACGGTCGGTATACTTTTTTTATTCAATTCCTCATTAAGCTGATGAAGCTGATATTTCCGCATCAAACTATCGAATATCCCAATTCCAATTACAAAAGTTAAAGCCAAAATCAAAAAATACACAACAACTCTAATTTTCTTTTGTTTCTTCTTTTTTTGTCTATCTAAAAATCTCTCGGATTCTAGAATCGCTTTCTCTCTTTCCGAGACTATTGTCTTACCGATCTTCATCACTTACCCACCATTACTAAACTCAAAAAATTATCGTCCAGCATTCACTCCGCTATTTTCCAAAATAATTTCCGCCAATCTTTCTGCAGCATTCGCTCTTGATTCCATATAGACTCTATTCGACAAATCTTCTCGCTTTTTCGGCGACCGAATTAATGTTCTTAATTTATCTAACAATATTTCTGGCTGTTTCACCATTTGGCTATCAGAAATCAACTCTATTGCTCCTTTTTTCGCCAATTTTTCCGCATTTTTCATTTGATGATTCCCTGGCAATTTTTCAAACGGCACTAATACCACCGCTTTTTTAAGCATAGCTAATTCTGCTATAGTTGTCGCTCCAGCCCTAGATACCACCACATCTGCCGCCCCCAATAATTCATGCATTACCGGAGAAAACTCCCAAAGTCTAAAATTCGACTGTAATTTTGCCTTATCCCACTCCTCATATTTTTTTAGATCAATCATACTTTCATAATTTTTTCGTCCAGCAATTAATCCCACTGAAGTAATTTTTAAAAGTTCTGGCAAAATCTCTCGAATTGCCGAATTAATATGTTCCGACCCTTGCGATCCACCAGTAATAATTACCAATGGTTTTTCTGGATCAAAACCAGCCATTTTCTTCAGTTGTTTTTGCGTCGTGTTAGATATTTTTTTAAACTCCTCCGCTACTGGAATACCAACAAATTCCCATTTTTCACGCCCAACCCCTTCTTCAAAAGAGCTTCCTTGTGTTATAACTTTAGCATTCTTCATTAAAATTCTATTAGCTAATCCAAATGTCGTATCTGATTCATGAATGATATATGGGATCTTAAACCATTTCGCCACAATCCCTACTGGTAACCCGACAAATCCCCCTTTTAAAAAAATAATATCTGGTCTATTTCGTTTTGAACACATTCTTACAAAAGCTTGTAAAATACCAGCTATAAATCCAAAAAATCCAGCAATATTTCCCAGAGTTATTTCTCGCAATAATCTAGCATTATCAGAAAAATAATCCTCAAATTTCACACCATGGTATCGTCTAAACTTTCCTGCCGCAATTTTTCGCACCTTAATATAAGATCTCTTTTCAGAGCCAGTTTTGTCTTCTTTCCCCCAGTGTACTCCTATCTCTGTTGTAATTTTTACAACATTTTTATAATATTTTTTATCTGTCCAAAATTCAATCCTTGTTCGAGGTTTCTTTTTCAGTATTTCTCTTATTACCGCTACTGCTGGCGTAATATGTCCACCAGACCCTCCGCCTACTACCAGTATCTTCATCTCTGTCTCCTATAACTTATACCTCTATTATACCCTATTTCGTTTTTCACTTGTCTCTTATTTTGTTCTCCCACCCCTGCTTCCAATATTCTGTCTCTATCGTTAATCTTTTCTCTTCTCGTATATTGAGAAATTTGATATATTAACCCCAAAATTGCACCCGTCGCCATCATGCTAGTTCCCCCATAAGATAATAACGGCAACGTAATGCCAGTAAGTGGCATAATCCCCGTCATCGCCATAATATTTACAACTACATGCGTCATAATCCAAGCAAAAGCTCCAATCGCGATCAAATAATTTCTATAATCCATCGAACGATCTGCAATATTTAAAATCCTCATCAATAGCCAAAAAAACAGTCCCAACATCAAAATCAATTTCAAAAATCCTAAAGTCTCACCCATAATTGCAAAAATTGAATCATTAATCGATTCCGGCAAGTAACCTGTCGCTTGCACCGAGTTGCCCATCCCTACTCCAAATAATCCACCAGTGCCAATCGCAATCAATGCATTTTCTATATGATAAGAATTTGCACGATCTTCTTCCTTAGTATTTGCCGACATTCCAAAAAAAGTCATTAGTCTTTCTCTTCGGTGCGGTGAAGAAACCATCGCCCCTACACCAAGTAATAATATCACTGCCATCACTAATAAAATATTTTTCTTTTTTTCACCAGATGCAATCAATATTGCTAATACAATCGCTACGATAGGGAGTCCAGATCCTAAATCTTTTTGCATTACTACCACAAAGAATAAAGATATTCCGACCACTAAAATGAATCTCTTCATAAATTCTTTATTTTTAATAAAATCACCCCCTCTGTATCTATAAAAAAGATCTGCCAAATAAATTACCGTTGCAAGCTTCAAAAACTCAGCCGGCTGAATCGAAAGCCCTCCAAGGTTTAACCATCGACATCCTCCAAGCTTGCATGACGCAATCGGTATTTTTACAACTTGCGCCATCGCCAAAATCAAACACATACCTAATGCAATCGCAATGATTATTTTTGACCATTTATGGATTTTTTGATACTTAAAAACTCTACTAAAAATAAAAAATGCTCCTATAGCAAATCCCACCGACATTAATTGTCGTGTAAAGAAAAACATTTCTGATATTTTTCGATCATCTGCCAAAGAGCTATTCAAAAAATTCGCTCTAACTGGTCCAATCGTGTACATTATTAATAAACCAATCCCAACCAACACCAAGCTTAAGATAATTAATATCACATCGCCTCTATGTTTACGCATTTCTCTTTACCACCATTTTTTCAACCCTTATTTCACAATAGATTTACTAGCCATTGATATAAAAATCCCAATTATCGCAAAAACTCCGGCAATCACCCAAAATCTCATGACAATTTTTGCTTCACCCCATCCTTTAGCCTCTAAATGATGATGAATCGGCGCTGAAATAAAAATCTTTTTGTGAAAAAATCGTTTCGAAATCATCTGAATTAAACTTGAACCAGCCTCAATTACAAATAAAATCCCAATTATCGGCAACAACAAAAATGCATTCGTCATCATAGACACTACTCCAAGACCCGCTCCAAGCGCAAAGGATCCAACATCGCCCATCATAAATCTCGCTGGTGGCACATTAAACCAAACATAAGATAACAACCATCCAACCACAGTCATACAAAATGCAAATAGCTGTATCTGATTATGGAACAGCGCGATTATACCAAATGCAGCATAGGCAATCATTGCCAACCCTCCAGCTAATCCGTCTAGCCCATCTGCAATATTCACTGCGTTCGAAGTTGAAACTAACGCAAAAGCAAAAATTAAAATCATGCAAATCGGATATAACTGAAAATCGCCCATAAATGGAATATGCACCGAAGACCATCCTAATTTATAAACAAAATACCATCCCAATCCCAGTCCAACCAAAGAAATTAATAAAAATTTTACTGGTGCCCTTAATCCAGCTGCACCCTTACCTGTTCCGAAAACATTTATCAAGTCATCGATAAAACCAACCAATGCCCCACCTAAAAATCCTGCTAACGGTAGCCAAGTTTCTGCTCTATCCCAGTTACAAATATATGTTACTGTTGCCACTACAACTACCCCAACAATACCCGCCATTGTTGGAAAAACTCTCTTAAACTTATGGGCATGTAGCTCCGTCATAATTGGCAAACTATCTCCAGTAACTGTCGTTTTTTTCTGTTTCTTCCACCATTGATATTTATATGCAATATGTGTATAAATTGGAGTTAAAAACATCGCCAGTAAGAATGCTCCCAATGACAATACCAACGCAAAAAATGTCTCTTCTGAAATACCTCCATGTCGTATCATATTCTTTATTATACCTTTTACTTCTTCATTTTTAAATAATCAACTAAATATTTCGACATATCGTCAAAAATTGGTTTTGCATTATACCATCCATCAGCAACTTTCCCTTTCTCCCAAATTTTCGTTACTACTATAAACTCTGGAAGTTCATCTGCGTTTTTCGCACCAAATCCAGTATATGTTGCGATAGTTTCGTCCATCACATATTCCCCATCTCTAATCACTTGTCCCGTACCAGTCTTTCCACCAATATACATTTCACCATCAAATTTAGCTAAATCTTTGTATCTTCTTCTAATATCATAAAGCATTTTTCTCATTGTTTTTGAAGTACTAGGATAAAAAGCGTCATGATCTGCAGTCTTAATATCATATGCTTGATATATCCCATTTATCATCTCTCCTGACACTAAAGTAGGCTTAAAATATTCACCGCCATTCACTACTGAATTAAAACCAGTCGCAAGTTGCAACAAGGTAATATCAAATCCTTGTCCAAAAGTCATGTTCGCGTATCTTGCATTAGTTGCCTTTATATCATTCGGCGGGATGATTACCCCTTTCGATTCAGCAATTTCGACACCCGTTCCCTTACCAAACCAAAGTTTATTCCGATAGTAATCGTATAATCTTTCTTTTCCAACTTGCGTAATTTCCGTTGACGAATCACCAAGCAATCGCAAAGCTTGAGTTGATCCAGTATTCAGTGACAGACTTAAAGCCGTCTGCATTGTTATATTTCCAGTATGACCTTTTGTTAAATTATTAATCGGCCATCCATCAACAATCGTTTGATCTGTATTATAAAATGTTGTTTCCGGAGTCATTTTTCCCATATCAATCGCTGCTGCCATCGCAAAGGTCTTACATACTGAAGCCACTTCAAAAGCATTCATGGAAGCATCAGTTTGAAAAAGTGTCGCATCTTTAACTTTGCCATACTGACTTGCATCATAATTTTTTGCACTCGCCATCGCCATAATATGCCCATTACGCGGATTCATCACAATCGCAGTAGCATTTTCTAATTTAAACTCTTCTGTTCTCGTTTTTAATACTTGCTCGATTTTATTTTGCACATTACGATCAATCGTCAAAACTAAGTTTTTTCCATCCACCGCCGGAACTCTTACGTTTTCATTCCCAATTGTCAATGGAATGTTATTTACATCCTTAACCGTTTTCAAGATTCCATTTTTCCCTGCTAATTCATCATTCAAACCACCCTCAACCCCGTATTGGCCAACACCATCCATATTCACAAAACCCAACAATCCACTTGCCATTTGCCCTTCAGGGTAAACTCGTTTCGTTGATCCTTGCATCCAAACCCCATCCAAATTTGCTTCCTGAATTTTTTGTGCATTCTTATATGGTACATTTCTCGCCACAACATAATATCGTAGCTTTTCGGACGAAAAAGCCTCATCCAGATTTGCTATTAAGAATTCCCCAGCCTCTTCACGCAATACTTTTTCAATCTTTGAACGATACTCTTTAGCTACCTGAGGATCAATAATCACGCTCCATACTTTCGAATTCATCACCACCGGCACTGGTTCTTCACCGTCCAAAAAATATATCTCACCCCTCTTTGCCACTATCGTATTTCGCATTACATGCTGTTCTTCAGCTAATTTTACATATTTTCCATAATCAATAATTTGTAATTGAAAAAGTCTTATCACTATTACTGCCATTGCAAAAGTCAAAAATATTCTCAAAATATTTGAACGCCACGAAAAAAACTTCTGACTTTTCATATCAAAATTATAACATATCCTTTTTAAGCGCTCTTATTTTAAAACTATTTTTTGCTTTTTGGTGGTCTCATTTTTGGAATAATTTCCGTCATAGTTTTCAGCTGTTTTCTTAATTTATTTCGTGCATGAGACGTAATTATCTTATCAAACCATCCAGATTTCGCAGTCAATGTCTTAGCTGTTAAAATCTCAATAATGTCTCCATTTTTAATTTTTGTGTTCAAGTTAGACATTTTGCCATTAATTTTTACGCCTGTAACATGACCACCAATTTCCGAGTGAAGTCTATATGCAAAATCCAAAGGTAACGACCCGTTTGGTAAATCCACAATATCTCCCTTTGGCGTATAAACAAATATCTTATCCGCAAATAGATTCAATTTGAGTTTATCTAAATTAATTTTTTTACCCGCCTTCAATTGTGCCGCCGCCTGTTGTAATTCCGTTATCCATAATAAGTTTGTCGGCAAATGTTGGATCTTGCCCTTTCGGTAATTTTCTGTCAATTTCTGTTCATTGTAATAAAAGCTTGCTGCTAATCCTTTTTCTGCATATTCATGCATCTCTCTAGTTCTAATTTGAATTTCAATAACTTTCTTTTCTTTTGTGATTACCGTTGTGTGTATAGATTGGTAACCATTCTGTTTTGGCATCGCGATATAATCTTTTATTCGACCAAATACCGGTTTATATAATGCATGCACTAACCCTAGAACAAGATAACAAGTTGTTACGTCATCAACAATTATTCTTAATGCCGTTAAATCATAAATCGCGTCAATGTTCTGATTATATTTTGCTAATTTTTTATGTAAAGAATAGATTGATTTTACCCGTCCAGAAATTTCAAACTTAATTTTTTCCTCAGTCAATTTATCTGAAATTTCTTTTTGAATCTTCAATAAAGTTTTCGACGCCGAACGATTCCGCTCTTCGATGACATTCTTCAGCTCTTCGTACCTTTTTGGCTCAACATAGGAAAATGCCACATCGCTCATCTCCACCCTTAATCTTCCCATATTTAACCTATCGGCCAACGGCGCAAATACCTCCAGTGATTCTTTTGCAATTTTTTTCTGTTTATCTGGCGTTAAGGCCGATAATGTTCTCAAATTATGTAACCTATCTGCCAGCTTGATAATTAATACTCTAATGTCCGCTCCAGTCGCCACTAACAATCTCAATAAATTATCCCTGGTCTGTGGCAAATAGGTGTCAATATCCTTCATCCCCTCTCTGACTTTACCTAACTTTGTTACTCCGTCAACCAAAAACGCTACGTCTTCGCCAAATTCCTTACGAATCTCATCTAATGTTACTTCGGTATCTTCCACTGTATCATGCAATACTCCAGCAATTACCGTATCTTCATCCATCTTCCAATCTTGTAAAATCTGCATAACCGCCAACGGATGGTTAATATAAGGCTCACCAGATTTTCTTTTTTGCGTTTCGTGTGCCTTTGTTGCCAATGCTATTGCTTGTTCTATTTTTTTCTTTCCCATCTATCCCAATTGCTCAATTAATTTTTTAAGTTCAAGTTCATTCTTACACGTAATCGTTAGCGAACGTCCACGTATTTTAACTTTTGCAGCATATTTTTTACCAAGCGACTCTTCCTGTCTACCATATAAAGAGGTTTTAATTGCTTTTACCGAGCTCTTCTTTTTTCTTTCACTCATTACTCGTTCAACTTTTCTTGCTGTCCATCCCTCTTCAATAATTTTTGGCAAAATCTCCCCGACTAATTCCTCCTCCGCATTAACCAACGGACGCATCACTCCCTCAGTTAATCCATGCTCCACCATCATCCTCTTAGCTTTTTCTGGCAAATTCAACAATCTCATTGTATTAATTACTGACGGCTCACTTTTTCCCACTCTTTTCGCAATTTCTTTCACATCTAAATTAAATTGTGTTTTTAATTTAGCATATGCTGTTGCCATCTCAATCGCATTCAAATCTTCACGCTGCGCGTTCTCTATTATTGATAGTTCTAATCTATTTTGCAAGTCAAGAGTTCGAATAATTGCTGGCATTTTCAAAAGCCCCGCCTTTTTTGATGCTCGCCATCTTCTTTCTCCTGCTACAATTTTATATTTTTCACCCTCTTTCACTACTACGATCGGTTGCAATAACCCATGTTCTTTTATCGAAGATGCCAATGCCTCTAATGATTCTTCAGAAAAATCTTTTCTTGGCTGTTCTTCATCTCGAATAATTTTATTAATATCTAATTCAGTCAGCTGGCTTTCCCTGACATCCTCTTCTGCTGTTACATCAAAATCCTCGTCAACAAAATCTGTCGGTATTAAACTTTCAAAACCTCTTCCTAATCCTGCCATCTCATCTCCTTTTCATTTTTTAAATTATCGCCTCAGACCGTATTATTTTTGTGTTCGCTCAATCACTTCTTTTGCTAACATTTTATAAGCTTTTGCTCCTTTTGAAAACTTATCATATGCTCCAATTGGTACGCCATGGCTTGGTGCTTCTGCCACTCTCACATTCCTTGGAATTGTCGTCGTAAAAACTTTGTCCTTAAAATATTTTTTCACTTCAGTTAAAACTTGTATTGAAAGCGAGGTGCGTCGATCATACATCGTCGCCAAGACCCCAAGTAACTTTAACCTCGGGTTCACTCGTTCTTTTGTCAATCTCATTGTCTCCAGCAATTGTGAAACACCTTCCATCGCATAAAACTCAGTCTGCACTGGCAACAATAAATAATCAGAAGAAATCATTCCATTCACCGTCAATAAAGACAAGCTCGGTGGCGAGTCAATCAATATATAGTCATATTTATTTTCAATCAATTTAATCGCCGCATTAAGCCTATTAAACCTTTGTTTATCATTAGCAATTTCCATCTCAGCATTCGCCAGTTGCGGTGTCGTTGGAGCAATATCTAGGTTCTTATATTTAGTATTTTGGATTATTGGCAAAAGTCCAATCTGTCCAAGCATCACTTCCGTCATCGATCGCCCCGCTACCTCTGAATTAGGAGCATAAGCTTCTTCAAGTTCCGCCTTATCTACCCCTAAGCCACTAGTTGCGTTACCTTGCGGGTCAAAGTCAATAATTAATGTCCTATATTTTTCTTTCGCAAGATAATAAGCCAGATTTACTGTCGTAGTTGTTTTTCCCACCCCACCTTTTTGATTTGTTACACAAATTACCTTCGCCATACTGCTTATATAATAACATATCCTCCCACAAAAAATCTCCCTAAAGGGAGATTTTTATTTTATTTAATCGAGGTAATTTCGATTAATGAGTATTTTTGACGATGACCAGTCTCTTTATGAATTCGTTTCTTCGAATGATAACGAATTACACGAATTTTATCACCGGCTACTTTTTCCTCTACAACTTTAGCCGAAACTTTCACCCCTTTTACTTCAGGATCACCAACAGTAGTTTTATCACCGTCGATTACAAGTAAAGCACCAGTTTCAAGCGTCTTAGTTCCTGCCGGGAGGAGGTCCACACGGAGGGTCTCTTTCTCAGCGACGAGATATTGTTTTCCGCCGACGAGTATAACTGCTTTCTTCATCTTTTTCCTTAAATTAATAAACTTCAGCCATTATACTCTATTTTTCAAGATTTTTCAACTGTCTTCTTGAGGCGAAATAGTATGTAGTTCCAATCGAGATTCCAGATATCACTACTAATGATAGTACTATCTCTGTCGGTCCAGCTTTCGGCAATTCTTTAATAGTTGTATCACAATTCCTACGAACTGTTATTTCGACTTTATCATAGCTCGTTCCATCATTTGTTGCAATGGAAGCATTATTATAAATCTTTTTCTCTCCACATGGAAAGAGTTTTTTATCATCTTTAACTTCAACTTTATAAGTTAAAGAAATTTCGTCTTTTGGTCTTGTGTCCCCAAGATTAATTCCCCCATTAAATAATTTATCTGATACAAAATTACCTTCTTTATTAAACGAAGCTTTCATAAATGTTGTACCAGAAACATATTCTAGTCCCTCCGGCATATGATCGTACGCCTTAATATCCTGCTGTATTGTCGTTCCAGTATTTTTATAATCAATCTTAAAATCTAAAACATCACCAGGCTTAACTGTAATATTCTCAACATAATTTTGTTCTTTATCTTTTGAGACTGTTTTAGAAATACTAAACCCCGGCTTATCAACTTTAAATCTGTAGGTAACATATCCTGCATATTCATTACAACCAGGTATATATCCCCAATATTTAGTTGAATGGGCAAGTTTTGCACCATCTTTTCCGAACATCGCCTCACTAGATAAAATCTTACCGTTAGCGTTTCCAGCATTATGGATAGTTGCAGAATTTGCTACATATCGCATCAACACAGTAGTCTTAGCTCTCGCATATGCCGTATCCCAGACTTCTTTCGGTGTTGCATTTGTTGATGAAATTATCCCCTTAATCTCCGCCGCTTGCCCCTCTCGCACCAACTCCGGTTGCTCAACTCTCAAGCGGACATTTTCTGCTAATGCTCTGCCTGTTCCGTTTAGTCCAGCTGAAGCATTATTATGATAAAAAATCGCTACTTCATATTCTGCCCCAACTTCCAAATCCACCCCATCCAAATATTTATCTTCCGTACCAACTTTTTTTAGTCGCACAAAATTTCTTTCGTCGCCAATCGACGGATTATCCGTCATCGAATTAAAAGTTGGATGGTCAGCTGGTTTTTTCCAAACATAAGTTGGACGTTCTGGACCCCAACCACGCTCAGCAGCATTCGCTGGATAAACCGCAAGTCCAGGCAATGCTCCCATAAACATTATTGCCGTAATAGGAAGAATTTGTCTTGCCGTCGAACGTAGCACTTCCCATGTTTTTGTTTTTATTTCTTCTCGCATCTATCGCTCCTTTTAATTACCATTAGCTATATCATTTTCAATATTTATTGCTTCATTAGTAGTTAGGTTCGGATTATTTTCTCCAGCACTGCTTTGATCTGCTTTACTGTCATTACCAGTATTTCCCCCTTCTGGTATATTTTGCGTGCCAGATTCACTACTCTGCTCTCCCGCCCCTCCGGTAGAAGCTCCAGGGCTATTATTATTTACTGACGTACCAGTACTTTCTTGAGTCACAATAGTATTACCTTGTGTTGCTTCGTCAACATTAGTCACCCCCTGTTGGTTAAAGTTATCCCCTACCGGCACATTTCCAGTTTTTCCAACTATTTCTTCAGAACCTGTTGGCTTCGGAGGTGTTGACGGCGTAGAAGTTGGCGTAGGCGTAGGTTTTGGCTTAGATTTTTGTTCTTCTTGTTCAGATGATACAGGATCAATAACTTTATTTACAACTCCTCCTCCATTACCCCCTCCATCTCCTTTCCACATATAGACCATTTGTCCAGTATTAAGTGAAAGACCAACACACTCCACCTTTTTCATGAGTTCAATTGCTTCACTATCAGTCTTATCATCAAATGCCCCGAACGCCTTTAGATAATTGTATTTTTCGCTACCAATCTCATTAATATCGAGCTGGTTTACACCATCTTCAGTAAAGAATTGCAAAATCTTTTGATCTTCGTTATTTTTAAAGTCCCAATCAATATAATATTTCAAATCTTCTAAATTACCATTTTTGATTGACGCTTCCACACAAGACGCAATATAGTGACTATTAGCTTCAATTGTTCGCATCCTCAAAACAGGCGCTTTTTCCGCTAATTTCTTTATACTTTCCTTAACAATAAGATCTGTAAATTCACTTCTAATGTATTCACTCTTATTTGCTTCTTCCAAAACAAACTTAGTCATTTCTTTTGAAGAATCAATTGAAAAATATCTATCTCCAATTTTAAATTGCCCAGCATCATCATACAGATTAGCTATCGAAACATTAAAAGCAGGTTCATCTAGTCGGTGAATAGTACCGTTGATCCCCTCCTCAGTAATTTGTTCGTCAGATTCATCCTTTGCACTCTCAACATCAAACATTGATGCACTAAGAGCAACTTCATCTCTCTTATCATCAATCGTCACATCTTCAGGTGGATTAGTCGGATCAATAAGTCTATGTTGGACTGAATTATCTTCATAATCCCCAAAATCTAACGAAATATCTTTTTCCTCATCACCAATTTGCACTTTAATTTGCTCAAACTGCTTCTCTTTCTCAGATTCGTCATCATCATTTTCGCTTATCGATGTGATTTCTTCCCCAGGATGATAAGGATCATTTAATTTTGTTTGTATATTTTCAACATTTTGTGAATAAAGAATATAACCACCTACCACACCGAACACGGCCATTATAGCTACCCTTGCTATCTTTTTCTTATTTTTAGAGATCCATTTTCCTATTGCCTCCCCAATTACTTTTGATTTACGTGCAAACCCCTCTTTCAATTTTACTGAAACCCTCTCTCTATTCTCGTCTTTTTTTACCCCCTCATATTCTTCTTGTCTCTCTCTTATTTGCTCATCAATTCTTGCTCTCTGCTCGTCAATTCTTTCTTTCTGCTCTTTTAATTCACGAATTTCATCCTCTATTTCCCCCATCCGCTCCTTCGCAGATCTCTCCGCTTCGTTCATCTTCTCAAAGATTTTTTCTTTTTCTTTTGGATTTTTCTCAAAATACTTCAATATATCTTCATCAGACCACTGTGGCAGTTCTTCTTCAATATCCCCTTCAATCTTCTCTGTTTTAAAGTCACCCTCTACATTCTTTCCATCAATATTATTAAACTGATCGGGATTACCTTCAACTACTTTTTGATCTACATTCTCATCTATCTTCGATTCATCATTCTCTTGTTCCGAATTTTCTCGCTCTGGACCCTCTTTTTTTGAATCGCTATTCACATCTTCATAATCGAATAATTTCTTCGCATTTTTTATAACTTTATCTATCAGTTCTTCTTCCGAAAGACCTACCTCTCCAGCTCGCTCTTGCGTAGCTTCATTTCCCTCTGGCTTCGCACCAGTAGATTCTGGATTCATACCATCAAAATCACTAGGATCGCCCTGATAAATATTACTTTCATTAAATCCCATTTTCTCACTCATCTTATTCCTCATTTCCTAATTCTTTTTCTCGAAACTTTTTCATTGCTCGCTCAGTTATGCCATTAATATCAATTCCCGAATCTTCTAATAACTGATCTATCTCTTCCATTTTAGCTCCGGCATCAATTTTATTATTCAACTGATCGATATAAATATCAGGAAGTTCCGCCACTAAATCTTCAAGGATAGCGTTCTCCATCTTCTTTCTCAGCTCAGCTCGAAGTCCGTCATTTGGCTCAACCCCCTTATCATGAATCAACTGTTCAATATATACTTTTATTAATTCATCTTGAGTTAAAGACTGAAAAATCTCATCAGGTATCTCCTGACCCTTTTCTAAATGTTTCAATTGCTCAACTATTTTCTCGACTCTCTGCTTGTCGTTATTTATTGCGTCGTTGTTCATTGGTGTGGAGACCTTTCTTTTTAATTTTTGTTTTTATGACCTTTTGCAGACAGTTTAAGGCTTATGCTAAAATATGTCAATACTTTTTGACTAAAAATAGCCCCTTTTCGGGGCCATTTTTATTTATATTCTTGCTGCTAGACGTCCAAGCCGTTCTGCAATTTTCTCTTTTGCTTCCGGCGCGATTTCCTGTCTCGATATATAATTAGTTTCGTTTTCAAAAAACTCAAACGCCATTTTTCTCCTTTTTGTTTTTGTATAAAATTTTTAACATACTCGAACTAACCATTTACATAGTTCGGATTAGTATTTTACTAATTTTATTTAGGTTGAACACATTTTTTACATTTTCTTTTTCTCTTTTTTCTTATTTATATTTTTTTACTCTACCAAATTATCTTCTTCTCAAAACTTTAAGTAATTGACTTTTGACTTAAAGTCCATCTTTTCTTATTTTAAGTTCCTTTCTTTTTATTTATATTTTTATTTTTTATCAAGTCTTACATTTTTATTTTACCTAAGCGGTTAGCTTTAAGACTTTTTGTTAGATTTTGATTTTATGTTTGTTTTCTTGTCTAACTTACTTTTATATTACCATGCTTATGCTTTTTTGTCAATAACTTTTATGCCATAAAATATTTTATTTGCAAATCATCCCTGTTATTTCATCTAAAAACCCCAAAACCAAACCAAAAATAATGGACTTTTACGTCCATTATTTGCTCTAATTACTTAAGTCCCCTACCGTTTTAACAATTTATCGGTTACATTTCTCAAGCGAAATGACTACTTTTGCTCCTTCAACCTCAACAATCTCGTCATACTCATAATTACTCATTTCTTCTTGAGTATTAAGTTCCACTGCCAAAGTTTCGTTCTTCAGAACCCCCATCATTTCTTCAGGAACATCACAAGAGACCGCCAATTTAATTCGATCGTCAACCGATAATCCAGCTTTCTTTCTCGCCGCTTGGACAAATCGAATCAATTCTCTGATCCTTCCTTCCTCTAGCAAATCATCCGTTAATTCTTTATCTAGCCACATTTCATTGCCATTCTCTACGTTCTTTACATTCACCTCGTCTGCAATGATTTTTTCATAATATTCCCCCAATTTTTCACCATTATATTTCAATTTTGCCAATGGCTGTCTCACTTTAATTTGTTGCTCAGTTTCAGTTTTTTGCATCCTCAAAGCCAACCCCTCAGTAATTACGTTTCTGGTTCGCTCCATATCTACCACCACTTTTTCATCAATTTCACCAGCTTCTGGCCAGTTCAACAAATGCACTGATTGTTCCTCACCGGTCATTTTCTGATACAATTCTTCTGCTAAAAACGGCGTAAACGGCGCCATAATCTGCGCTAAATAGATCAAGACAAAATATAGCGTTGAGTATGCTTCTAGCTTATCCAGGTCATCCTGAGACTTCCAGAAGCGCCTACGCGAGCGTCTAACAAACCAGTTTGAAAGATCATCAATTAACAACAAGATTCCCGAAACTGCACTCGGTAAATCATATTTTTCCATTTTTTCTGTAATTTGATTTCTAATCTGATAGACTCTTGAAACAATCCATTTATCTAAAATATTTTCAAATTTCTCTGGTAAAATTGCGTCTTTTGAATCAAACTTATCAACCTCTGCATACATCGTAAAGAAGTCATAAACATTCCAAATCATTGATA
This sequence comes from uncultured Candidatus Saccharibacteria bacterium, assembly GCA_963545945.1. Classification (GTDB taxonomy): domain Bacteria; phylum Patescibacteriota; class Saccharimonadia; order Saccharimonadales; family Saccharimonadaceae; genus Nanosyncoccus. The sequence goes on from CAUUKA010000005.1 coordinate 17,435, forward strand.
ATTTTCTTGCTACATCTGATACATCTTTATCTAGCAATGCAAAATCTTCTCCCGCTAGCACTGGTGATGAGATCATTAAAAACCTCAATGAATCAGCCGAAAACTTATCCATTAATTCATTCGGATCAGTATAGTTGCCTAAAGATTTAGACATCTTACGCCCATCATTCCCCGCTAAAGTACCAGTAGTGATTACATTTTTATACGCCTGTTCACCAAATAACGCTGTATTTACCGCATGGACATAATAAAACCACGCTCTTACCTGCCCAACATATTCCACAATAAAATCCGCCGGATAATTTCGTTCAAATTTTTCTTTATTTTCAAACGGATAATGCATTTGTGCGAACGGCATCGAACCAGACTCAAACCAGCAATCCAAGACTTTATCAATTCTCTTAAAATGTTCCCCATTTATCTCGAACTCAATCTCATCTACCCAAGGACGGTGATAATCCTCTAGTCTTACTCCTGAAAGTTCGTATAATTCATCATAAGAACCTACAACTTTAATCGAACCTTTATCGCCTTTCCAGACTGGCATTGCCGTCGCCCAAAATCTATCCCTTGAAATATTCCAATCTGGAGCCTGTTCTATATTTTTTGCAAATCGTCCATATTTCAAATGTTCTGGGAACCAATTTATCTCTTCATTTTTCTCCAACATTAGTTCTTTTGAGTTCGTAATATCAAAAAACCAACTCGGAAATGCTCTATAAATAATTCTTTGTTTTGAACGCGGATTAAACGGATACTCGTGTTTTATATACTCAATTTTGTAAACAATCTTCTTCTCTTCTAAAACCTTAGCAATAATTTTATTACCGGCCCAGATTTCAATTCCGTTTTCATCGGTATTTCTTACACCAATTTCATGCAATTTTTCTGCAATTTCTGGAAGATAATAACCTTTATCATCCAGTACATCCACAAAATCGACTTCCTCTGTCATTGCTAATCTGTAATCATCTTCACCATATGCCGGCGCAACATGAACAATTCCCGTACCATCTCCTGCTGAAACAAAATCTGCTACGTGAATCTTATAAGTTCCATTTTTTATCTTATCTTCAAAATCCAACTCTAGTAACGGCTGGTATCTTGCTCCTTCAAGTTTTTTCCCATAAAATTTGTGTTCAGGCTTTATTTCCGCCCCAAAAATCTTCTCCGCACAGGAGATTGCCACCACATATTGTTCTCCATCAACTGTATAAAATCCGTATTCAATATCAGGTGCTACTGCTAAACATAGGTTAGCTGGTAGAGTCCAAGGCGTAGTGGTCCATACTAAAAGATAAACTTCCCTATCTTTTTTCTGTGCCCAATTTTTGCCTACTTTCTTCGCAAAATCCGCAAAATCACTTACCCTAAACTTTACATATGCCGACGGATCCGTTACCTCTTGATAGGCATCATTGTCCATCGTAACCTCTGCCTTTGAAACTGGAGTACAAAACTTCGTATCATACATCAAAACTTTACGTCCTTCAAAGATTTTACCTTTGTCATACAGCGTCTTGAATGCCCACCATACCGACTCCATAAAATCTTTATCCATCGTCCGATAAGCTCCTCTAAAGTTCACCCATCGTCCAATTCGTGCAATCGTTCCTTCCCAAGTCTCCGAATTTGCCACCATGCTTTCTCTAGCCTTATTGATATAAGCTTCTAGTGGCCATTTTGTACCAATTTCACGCCTATCGACAATCCCTAACTGCTTTTCGACAAAGTTTTCTGCTGGCAATCCATGACAATCCCATCCCCATCGTCTCTCAACTCGCTTTCCTCTCATCGTCCAAAAACGTGGCACTACATCTTTGACTACAGATGACAATAACGTCCCATGATGTGGATTTCCAGTGATAAATGGCGGGCCATCATAAAAAACATAAGAATTATCTACCCCTCTGTTTTCAACTGATTTCTCAAAAGTCTTATCTTTCTCCCAAAAATCGAGTATGGCTTTCTCATACTCCTTAGCTCTGCGTCTACTTCCCGCTTTATATTTCATATCCTATATTATATCACGTTTTAACCCATAAAAAATCACTCTTAAAAACTCTCCTCAGAACATCATTCATCTTAAACATTTCGCATTATATGCGATACTTCTTCAAATTGTGGCAATTTACCAACCCATTTCCTCAAGATTTTACTACTCTCATCAATTACACAGATTGTCGGATACTGTACAATATCATGTGAAGAGCAAAAAATCTCTCCCATAACCGTATCTGGATCTATGCTTTCTATTTCCCTTCCAGTTGATCTATTCATTTCATCAATCCATTCACCCACTTCTCTCGCATAATCAGTATTATCTCGCCAGATTGCAATAATTTTCATCCCACTCCTAATCTTTTGTTTTTATATTATTTTCTCTTTGTCTTCTAATAATATTTTCAAAATCTTCCAAAGTCTTAAATTCTCTAAAAACTGACGCAAATCGAACATAAGCTACTTCATTTACTTCTGCCAACACATCCAAAATCGCCTGTCCAATCTCTTTTGACAAAATTTCATCTCTTCCTAAATCATAGACTCGGTTCACCACCTTATTTACCACATCTTCAACCGCCAAATCAGAATCAAAAAACTTCCCCACGCTTCGTCTAACCGCCGTTAAGAGCTTATCCCTATCAAACTGCTCTCTATTTCCACTACGTTTTAAGACTACTAACGCTGGTATCTCTACGCGTTCATAGGTAGTAAATCTTCGACCATCCGGCGAAACTCTTCTTCGTCGGATCATCGTCCCATCAGGGGTCTCACGACTCTCTAAAACTTTGCTATCTCCGATTTTTATATTTTGAATCATTATTTTTTACCACGAAGTCTTGCTCGTAGAGATGGTGGAATATCTAAGTCGTCATCTTCCTCAACTGTTTTTCTTGTATCCCAATTCATTTTATCTTGAACAATTTTATTATTCGTTTCCACCTCTGTATTATCAATAGATGTTTCTTCTTCTGTCTCTTTCATCGATGCGTTAATAGCCTCCTCAGCTCTCTTCTTCTGATAATAATCTGAATCAAAACCTGTTGCAACCACCGTGATTGCAATCTCATCTTGTAATTCAGGCCTAATAGAAGCACCGAAAATAATATTTGCATCTGGAGAAACCGCTCCAGTAATCTCTTCTGCAGCTTCTTGTATTTCGCTCATCGACATATCATATCCACCCGCTACCGAGAATAATACTCCTCTTGCGCCATCAATTTTTACTTCAATTAATGGTGATTCAATCGCTTGTCTAGCAGCAATCTTTGCCCTATTTTCCCCTGAAGCACGACCAATGCCCATTAATGCCGATCCAGCATTCTTCATAATCGCTTTCACGTCCGCAAAGTCTAAGTTTATTAGTGCATGCTCAGTAATCAATTCAGATATCCCTTGAACCCCCTGTCTTAAAACATCATCCGCAATTTTGAAAGTTTCTAACAAAGGTGTCCTTGGGTCAATTGTCTGCAATAATCGATCATTTGGAATCGTAATCAATGCATCAACCTCACCTGTCAATTTTGAAATTGCTTCATCGGCATTTCCTCTTCTCTGTGCTCCCTCAAAAGTAAATGGCTTCGTCACCACACCAACCGTCAAAATATCTCTATCTCTTGCTTCTTTAGCCACAATTGGACCAGCACCAGAACCTGTGCCACCACCAGCACCTAACGTAATAAAGACCATATCTGCGCCATCAAGTGCTTTACCGATATTCTCTTTACTTTCTTCTGCCGCATTACGACCTTTTTCAGGATCTCCACCTGCCCCTAATCCCTGACCAATATGCACCTTAACATCCGCATCAGAATGATGTAATGCCTGTGCATCAGTATTAATTGCAACAAATTCAACACCATTTAATCCGACTTCCTTCATCCGATTAATTGCTGAACCGCCAGCGCCACCTACGCCAACTACCTTAATACTTGCTGTGCTTTCCACCTCTGTAGGTTTAATTTCAGGCATATTTTATCCTCACTTTATCTATAATTAATTTCAGTTTATCACAGTTTTAAAGAGTTTAAAAGTCTATTTCTTTTTCAAAAATCCAAACAACGAAAACGTCTTTTTGTTCTCATTAGCATTTTCATTCGCAAATCTCCCCTCATCAGCCATCATCAAAGCCAAGCCTAATGCCGTCGCAAATTCCGGACGTTCAATTTCCTCAATCAGCCCCTTTAACTTCTCTTCAAATACCCCAATCTTTACTGCCATTTTCAATATTTCCTTCGCAAATCCAGCAATCCCCTTTAATTTTGCCCCTGCGCCAACGATCACTACTCCCTCTGGCAATTTTTGTGCATATCCCGCCGCCATCAAATGTTTATTTACGTGTTCAAATATATCAATCAACCTATCCCGTACTATTTCATTCACTTCATTTTTCGAAAAGTTTACTGTTTCTCCGCCGTGTCTCATTACAAGCTCTTTATCAGATTCTATAAAATCTGCTGTAACATGTTTTAGTTTAATTTCTTCCGCTATTTCTGTATTTGTTCTTAACGAAATCGCTAAATCTTTCGTAATATTATTTGATCCAGCGTTTACCACCCCAATATATTGCAAATCCCCCTCATCATAAATCGCAATCGAAGTCGTTGAGGCTCCAAAATCAATAACCGCCACACCGTTTTCCATTTGTTTTTCAGTAAAAACTACCCTCGCAGCCGCTACTGCTGTAGGTACAAATTTTAAGACTTTGAATTGAGCCATATCCATTGCTTTAGCCAACGCGTCAACACTTGGTCTCATTCCAGAAATTACATTTGCAGTCATTTCAATTTTGTTTGCCGTCATTCCTATTGGCATTCTAATTCCACTCTGTCCATCGAGAGTATAATTTAATGGGATCAAGTCTAAAATTACTCTGTTTGACGTAATTCCACCCGATATTGCCGTTTCCTCTAATCTATTTAGGTCATCTTGCGAGATACCTTGCGCAGATGACACCGCAATCATCCCATTCACCCGTTCTGAGCCTACATGAGCCCCGTTAATCGAAGCATAGCCAGAATTAACATTTACCCCACTCATACTCTCAACCTGCCTTAACACTCTATCTGTTGCAGCTGCCGGACCGTTTAAGTTAGTAACCACACCTTTATGCATTCCCCCCATATTCTCCTCTTCGCCATAACCAATCACCGATATAGATTCATCAGAATTAATTTTTAGCGCCACTGCTCTTGCCACATCTGTTCCAACATCAACTCCAAAGGTATACTTCGCCTGCTCTTCCATAATCGCATTATAACATAAACATTTTTAAAAATCTAAAAAAAGAGGTATAATCTCCCCATGAATAAATCCTCAAATATCACGGATCAAGCAAAAATCGACGCCATGCGCGAGGGCGGAAAAATCCTTGGTGAAATTTTGTCTAAACTTCGTCATTACGTGCAAGTCGGAATGACCAAACGTGAATTAGATCGTTGGACCCGCAAAGAAATTGAGCATCATGGCGCAATTGTCGCTTATGATCTTCTCACCGAAAAGTTCCCAGGCTCCATTTGTATCTCTGTTAATAACGAACTTGTTCATGGCGCACCAAACTCTGACTATGCTCTCGAAGATGGCGATAAAGTCAGTTTTGACCTTGTGATCAAGTATAAAGGTTTTTACACTGACGCAGCTTTCACTGTAATGGTCGGCAAAGGTAGCCCAGCCATCAAACAAATGATTAAAACTACCGAAAAAGCCCTCTGGGCTGGCATTGATCAAGTAGCTCCAGGCGTTCATCTTGGAGATATTGGCTATGCGGTTGAAAAAGTTTTAAGACAGGGTAAATTAGGTGTTATCGAGAATTATATTGGACATGGCATTGGAGCGAAAATGCATATGTCACCAGAAGTGCCAAATTATGGTCGCCGAGGACACGGCTATATCCTAAAACCAGGAGACTGCATCTGTATCGAACCAATGTCTTCTCTCGGTAAACCTTATAACCATGTCGATCAAGAAACTGGCTGGAGCGTCCTACTTTCTGATGGTTCTATCGGTTGTCATTGTGAACACACCGTTCTTGTGACTGATGACGGACATGAAGTCCTTACTCTCCCGAATTGCCCACGTGAATAAATGAAACCAAATAGCGACAACCGTCTCTATTATTGAACAATTTTTTGATACAAATTAAAGATTCTTTCACTAATTTCCACTATTGTCCCTACCCCATTAACATGTAAAACTTTTATTCCGTGTCTCTTGAACTCTGCTTCATAGTCAGGCATCCTGTTCTCAAACATATCTAATTTTTTATTCCAATTCTGCAACTGGTCGTCATCCCTACCCCTCTCAGATAATCTTTTGAGGCATTCTTCTCTGTCAATGTCAATAATAATCACGCCATCTGTTTTTTCAATCAAAATCTTCGTTCCTAGACTATCGGTACTCCAAGGTTGTCCATCTAGAATAACTCGTTTTCCCTCCATTCCCGTTAATTCCACCTCTTTTATGACCGCCCTAGCCAGTTCATCCTCCGGCACCATTTCTGCATTTTTTGTATATTTTTGAAACTTTTCTCGACAAATCTGCCCCACAGATAACGCTTTCCCCCTAATTCTTTCTGCTAATAACGCTCCCTGTGTCGATTTTCCAGCTCCCGCTGGTCCAAAAATCATAATCATCGCAAAATCTGCTCTCTCACTCGATTATATACTTCGTCCATTCCTCCAACCCCGTCAATCGTTATAATTTTTGCTCCATTTCCTACAAGGTACGCAATAATTTTCGATTTTATATTCTCGTAATCTCGATATCTCTCTTCAATTATTTCTTTCGTATCCTGATCTCTTCCTCGAAGCATTAATCTATTCTGCACTTCTTCAAGTGGCACTATCACTTCAATAATCATATCTACTTTTTCCCCTCGCTCGACCATAATCTCTGCCTGTCTCAAAGTTCGTGGAAATCCATCCAGAATTGCATTCTCTACTCCAGTCAACCTCGAAAAAACCAATCCCGATACCATCTCATCATCAAATAATTGTGCAGTTTTTAATCTTTCAATCACCCAAGGTTCTTTGCTTTCTCTTAATATTTCCCCCGAAGAAATCCAAGGCCACTTCAGTTCTTCTGACAATCTACTTCCAATCGTCGATTTTCCAGAGCCAGGCCCTCCTAAAAATACAATTTTCATACTATTAAAATTATATCACACACTCTCTCAGTCTAATCCTTTTCTTTAACACTTCTCTGTATATATTCATCTACTATTTCCCTTCAATACTTCTTGAACATACTCACCTATTATTTCTTCTAATTCCCCCTCAATATTTGACTTTTAAGATTTATATGCTAAAATAAAAAAGTAGCTTCGTTGTTTGACATCAAAAGGGGGTAAAAATGATATGTCATACACAATCACCGATCAGGTAACTGGTCAAAGTTACAGTACTTACACAAAAGAGGATTACTTTCGAGCAGCTCAGGCGCTCGAAAATCACCCAGAACGGTTCCATGGAGCCTCTGATTACGAGAAGAGGGAGATCCTAGATACAGCCCATAATTTGGGCTATCGTTCTGGGTTAAGCGGTAGCTACGATTATCGCTAAATCCCTCAACCAAGGCGACGCGTTTTGTCGCCTTTTTCTATTTCTTAAGATCATATTATTTTTGCATAAAAAATAACCCCTTATCAGGGTCATTTTTTATCTTAAGCCAAGTTTGATTCGTTCAGTTTTTTCAGCCTTACGAATTTCGCGCAAAATTGCCTTACGACGACGCTCACGTTTTGAAATCGGTTTACTGAAACGTAGCTGAGATTTTACTAGTGGCATCATCCCACTCTGAAGAACCTTACGATTAAAACGACGAATAATGTTTTCGTTCGCTTCATTCTGGTCTTTTCTGGTTACTTTGATTGACATATGTCAATATTTTACCAAATTATCTAAAAAATACAACCCCCATCACCTATATCACTTCTGTTTTTTCTATTTCTAAAATCTTCCCTTCGACAAAAACCCCACCATTCCATTCATTTTTGATTAATCTTGCCGTCACCACAATCTCTTCATTTTCTAAATAGCTGAACCATTTATCTGGTGCAGAAAAAGCTAAAAGGTTCATTTTATCTCCATTTTCATCTTTAATTTGCATTTTAAGATGATTCTTATCTTTACCAATTCGTTTATTTTCATTAATTGTCATCTTTTCTAATCCAAAAATTGGCTCTCTATTTCCTTCTCCAAATGGCTCTAATTGACTTATTTCATCAAGCAATTCCATCGATAAATCAGTCAATTTATTACAATAAATCTCTGCTTGTTCTACTAGAAATCTTCTCTGATCCTCCAGTCTTAACTCTTCATAATAACGGTTCATCGTATTTCTAAAATCAGCCACTTTTCCATCAGCAACCCTCACGCCACACGCCCCTGCATGTCCCCCGCCACCTACTATAAACTTTGAACACTTTTTTAGTGCTTTTGCTAAGTTAAACTCTCCGAAGCTTCTTCCAGACCCCTTATATCCATCCTCAGTTTTTGTTAAAACAAATGCCGGCTTATGATATTTTTCAACCAATCTACCCGCAATAATTCCCAATACTCCTTCGTGCCATTCACCAGTCACCACAATCACTTTTTGCACAATTTCTTTATTCATTTTCTCTATTTCTCTAACCGCCGCTTGCTGTTCTTCTCGTCGTCGTTCATTCAATTTTTCTAATTGTTCAACGTATTTCACCGCTTCAATTTTATTTTTTGCCATCAATAACTTCAGTGCAATTTCTGCCGATTCCATTCTCCCCCCCGCATTTAACCTCGGCCCAATCTGGAAGCCAACACTATCCGCACCAATCTTTCCACTATTCACTCCCGCTTTTTTCATCAATTCTTTTAGTCCAATTCGTTTAGTTTTTTCCAACACTTTCAGCCCATAATAAGTCAGTTCTCGATTTATCTGTGAAATCCTCATCGAATCACAAAGTGTCCCAATTAACACCAAATCCAAAAGCCATTTTTCTCTACCGTCAGGTATTACCCCTTCTTCAACTAACGCCCTTGCTACCATAAACGCCACTCCCACCCCCGCCAAATTAGTTAAATCACCATCTACTTCCAAATCTTTTCGTTTTGGGTTAACTACCGCTAATGCTTTTGGCAATTCCCCCATTATTTCATGATGATCCGTTACTACTGTCGATATTCCTACACCTAACAATTCATCAATTACCTCTGAATTATTACTTCCACAGTCCACAGTAACGATCAGTCCTATTTTTTCTTTTTTTGCCCTCTCAACACATCTATGCCCCATCCCATATCCATCGATAAACCTATCAGGCAACATTGTAATAACTTCTTTTGCTCCTGCCAGCACCAACGCTTCAACCATCAGCGTTGTTGAAGTTACTCCGTCGACATCATAATCGCCATAAACCATAATCTTTTTTTCAGCCTTAATTGCCTCTAAAATCTCTTTAATCGCCGACTTCATATCTGGCAAAAGCCAACAAACACCTGCTCTAGACAAATATTTTGGACGCAAAAAATCTTCAGATAATCCTCTTTTACTAATAATTTCACTAAAAATCCGCGACATTTAAAGCCTCTTACGGTTATTGCTAACTTTAACCAATCGTCTTACTTGGTTTTGATCTATTTGACAATTGTTGACTTTTTATCACCATCGATTGTAATTCTTTCAAAATTGGAAACTGCTTATTTGTCTGATAAATCGCTGTATTTCCACGTTTTGTCATAATCAAAAATCCACCTTTTTCCATTTTCTGCAATTCTCGCTGAATATTTCCCGCATCTTCATGAATCAACTTCGATAAAGCTCTAACATGAGTCTTAAAATCAGGATATTTTGCAAAAACAACCAAAATCTTCCGTCGCACTCTAGATGTAATAAAAATATCTAGCATATACCTCCAAACCTTTTACTCATTATAACAATTCATGTTAAAAATACAACAATCACTCTTCTCGGTTTTCATTCTCCTCTCAAATTATTTCTTTAATAGTATAATATCCATATGTTTTATGAGGTTATCCCTATCAAGATTTTCAAAAAGTCCGCTTATCTTGAAGATGGTTTTCTCACTTATTCTTATTCAGAAACCCTTAAAATTGGCGCTATCGTACTTATTCCCCTTGGCAAATCTCAAACTATCGGAGTAATTTATAAAAAATTAAAAACACCTCCAAATTCAACTTTCAAAATCAAATCCATTCTTTATCCTCTTTTCGAAACTCCTCTCCCAAAATACCTTTTAGAATCAGCTGTTTGGCTTTCTAAATATTATCTTTCTCCTTTACCACAGTCTATTAACCTTTTTTTACCTCATTTTCCCCTTAAAAGAACTTCCTCTTTAAAAATGAATAAAAATATTACTCTCTCATCCTCCACCAACCAAGCCATCTTTAAACGTAGTCTAAGCAGCCCTCACACCACTCTGGACACAAAACGCATTCCGACCCACCCTCCTCTTAATCCTGCCCAAAAACAAGCCCTAAATAACTTAAAATCCATAAAATCTCCTACCAAATTACTCCATGGCATTACTGGATCCGGTAAAACCAATATTTATCTCTCTCTAGCCATTGAAGCTTATACTCAAAAAAAATCAACTATTCTACTTGTTCCCGAAATTGCTCTCACCTCTCAACTTGTCCAAGTTTTTAGACAGACTTTTTCTGAACATGTCACCCTAATTCATTCCAGAATGACCCCCAAAACTCGTCGTGAAATATGGTTAAAACTTCTTCATTCTAATCATCCAGAGATTATCATTGGTCCTCGTTCTGCCCTATTATCTCCTCTGAACAATCTTGGTTTAATCATCATCGATGAGGCTCATGAGCCAACTTATTTCCAAGATCAAGCTCCAAAATATCACACTCTTCGTCTCGCTAGCTTTATTGCTAAAAAACTTCAGATCCCTTGCATTTTCGGCACTGCTACTCCTTTAGCCGTTGATTATTATCTCGCAAAGTCCCACAATGCTCTTGTTTCCCTCAAAACTAAAGCTAAATCTTCCGTTATCACTCCTAATATCAAAATTATCGACTTGAAACAACGAGATAATTTCACTAAAAATCGTTATTTTTCCGATCAATTACTCCAAGAAATTCATAAAAATCTCACAAATCACACCCAAACTCTTATCTATCATAATCGTCGAGGTTCAGCCCCTATTACCCTTTGTGAATATTGTGGTTGGCAAGCTCTCTGTCCAAACTGCTTCTTGCCATTAACTCTCCACAATGATAACTATAAGCTCATCTGTCATACCTGCGGTTATCAAATAAAAAATCTCAAATCTTGTCCAAATTGCCATCACTCTGACATTATCCATAAAGGTTTTGGCACAAAGTTTCTCGAAACTGAGCTGAAATCTCTCTTTAAGACCGCTATAATCGCTCGTTTTGATGCTGATAATGAGAAAAATCAAACTCTTGATACTCTCTATAATGATGTAAGAAATGGCAAAATAGATATTATCATCGGTACCCAGACCATTTCGCGTGGACTTGATCTACCCCATCTTGCAACCGTAGGCATCATTCAAGCTGATTCCGGTCTGAGTCTACCAGATTATTCTTCTGAAGAACGCACTTTCTGTCTTCTAACCCAAGTTCTCGGACGAATTGGTCGTGGGCATCTAAAAACCACTTCTGCTATTGTTCAGACTTATCATCCCGATAACCAAGTCATTACTTGTGCTGTCGAGAATAATTATGAACAATTTTATGAATACTTAATTACCTCACGCAAAAAAACCCATTTACCTCCGTTTTATTATCTTGCAAAAGTTTCCGTCACCTATAAAACCGAACAGACTACTATTAAAAAGATAAAATTAGTGTACGATTTTTTAAATAAAATTGAACGTCTTTATCTTTCTGCCCCAACTCCAGCTTTTCACGAACGAACTACTTCTGGTTATACCTGGCAAGTTATTCTCAAATCTTCAGATCGCCAAATTATTTTCGATGCTATTCAATCTCTTCGTAATTTTACCGATATTCGTTTCGTTCTAGATCCACCTTCCCTTTTATAGATCACGCTCTACTCTACCTCTTATCTTAAAAATATGTTAAAATATTTTTATGAAAATTATTACAGTCCCAGATCCAAGACTACGATTAAACTCTACAAAAGTTAATCATATTAACGATGAAACCAGAGAAATTGTTGATAAAATGATCACAGCTAGCCTTGAATGGGAAAAGGCTCACCCTTTTGAACTTTCCGCTGCTATGGCCGCTCCTCAACTTGGCATTAACAAACGTATTATCATCATTCGCGACAATATGGATGATAAAGCAAAAAATACCTTTACTGCCTTAGTCGATCCCGAAGTAATTAAAACCGAAGGTAAAACAATTTTCGACTACGAAGGCTGCTTATCTATTCCTAATATTTACGGTTTAGTTCCTCGTCCAAACAAAGCTCGTATCAAAGCCAAATTACTTGATGGTACTGAAATTCGATTAAAAGCCGATGGTGGACTTGCTCGCACTCTTCTTCATGAAATAGACCATCTAAACGGTGTTCTTTTTGTTGATTACATCAAAGATAAAAAAGATTCATTCTTTGAATTAGATGAAAACGGTGAAATTACTCCTCTAGATTACGATCAAAAAATTGCCCCTCTCAAAGGACTTTTCTCGTCCGAAGACTAATATCCAATATTTAACTTTAATGAAAGTGTAAAAATGAAAACAAAAATTATCTTTTTTGGAAATGGACCACTCGCCGACTACACCCTTAAAACTCTGTCAACTCATTGCGAAGTCGTGTTCCATGCTCGTCAAAAAGCCGATTTAGAAGAAGTTAAACGTTTAAAAACTGAAAATCCTTCTCTAAAAGGAATCCTTGCCAGTTTTGGCGTCATGATTAAATCCGACATTCTTGATCTATTCGAACCAGAAGGCATTCTCAATCTTCACCCTTCCTTGTTACCATTATTCCGCGGAGCCTCACCTATTGAATCTGCTATTCTTGCTGGCGACACCGACTTCTCTTACTCTATTATGAAATTAGTTAAAAGTATGGATGCTGGGCCAATTTATCATCAAGAAACTATCAAATTCGATACCATAAATCTCCCCACTAAAGACGACATCTACCAGACTCTTGCCACCTCTGGTGCAAAATGGCTAAATTCGCATCTCGAAAATCTACCCGTTCCTATTCCTCAAAACGATTCTCTTGCTACTTTCACTAGTAAACTCAACAAGACTTTTTCTCCCCTCAAACCAGATTCAAAACCTGCACATGTTCTCCTTAATGAGATCCGAGCTTTTTATGGCTTTCCTAAAAGCACTTACACTTTTTTCGACACTGAGTGTATTATTCTTTCCGCACATATTTCAAAGGCAGGCAACTATAATACATCTAAAAAAGAACTCTCTCTCTTATGCTCCGATGAAGACTATTTAGTCATTGACAAGATACAGCCCATTGGACGCAAACCAATGGACGCAAAATCCTTCCTTAACGGCTATTCCAAATAACAAAATTAAGCGTTACTCAAAATTTTTTCGCGCATGTTATAGATTTCAGTTTTTAATTCTTCCAAAACTTTTCTTGAGACATCACGATAATCTGGACGATTCATTTGTACCCATTTTACACTCAAAAACTCATTCAAAATTTCCAGATTCCCCTCTATTACTCCCCTTTGTTCTAATATTTTTTTATAGATAGGGTCTTCTCGAAAGTTTTCAATCTTTGATAGCATATTAAGCATAACTGTTCTATCGTTGTTCATAATCCCCTCAAACTCTTGTAATTGTTCAATCGTCATGCCTTCAACTAGTTTTTCACCAGTTCTTTTTTCAAGTTCTTCTTGTATTTTATTGATTAATCCAGCTTTTCGTTCTGTAGGTATCTGTGCTAAGCCGGTTTCTTCTAAAAATTTTTCGTCTATTTTTAACATTTGCCCTCCAATATGGCGGAGGGTGGGAGATTCGAACTCCCGCTCCAGGTCTCCCCAGACTAACGATTTAGCAAACCGTCCCCTTCAGCCACTTGGGTAACCCTCCGACTACCCCATTCTACCATATAAAGCTTCATTTCACTACTGGAAACCCAGATTTATTCGAACTTATTTTAAATTAAATCTACCACAAGCACTTCATCAAAAACCAGACTACCTAATTTTATTCTCAATTATTCAAGGATCTATTTTAAGCTTCTACCGTATTTTTCATATCTCTTCTCACATTCTTTAATTCGATATAAATGACGCTCTATCTCACTAAAATCCGTCAATCTCACATATTTAAAGCCTTTCTTTCCAGAAAACTTCAAAGAACGTGACAGAAAATACAGATACACATCGTCAATAATCATAATAAAATCCGACGATAACCTTGTGTTGATTAGCTTCAAGCCAGACTTAAAGCAAACCTTTCTTTTTATATTTCTACTACTATACAGTAGCGAATTATCCGTTATTATTTCCACCGTTACTTCTGGTAGTTTCTGCTCTAAGACTTTAAATGTCTCATCATCAATAAAATTATCTAATAATATTATCGATTTTTTAGCATTTTTAATAATATTTGACACATCACACATAAACATATATCCCCGACGTTAATTTTTAAGTTGACAAAAAGCAGAGTTACCTCTGCTTTTTGATGGCTTCATTTTATCGTAATCTATATCTTATTGCAAGCATAGTCGGAATACACTTCAAGATGATCCCCTAGTTTCCCTCAAAAAACATAAAAAATCTCCCAAAAACAGGAGATTTTTCACTAAAGCAAAGATTAAATTAAGCAACTTTTTTTGCAGGTCCACGTTTTGAAAGACGTCCACCTTTGGCGCCCGCAATCTTGGCAAGTGCAGGATTTGCTGCAAAACCACCAGTATGTCCATTTTGACCACCTTTTTGGCCAATTTTTGCATAAAACTCTTTACCATATTTTGCCTTATTGGTGGCAGCCGCTTTAAGACCGCCAGCTTTTGTTCCAGCCATTTTCAATAATTCCTTCTGCCCACCAATTATTTTCTAATTACCCCCTTTTAAGGGTTATGCCCATAATTATATCATATCACTCAAGCTTTGTCAATATGCATATTCTTAAAAATATTTTATAATATACCAAACATTTTATCCCTCTGTTAAAAATCGTCTTTTTGTGCTATAATATGCATAGGCTTTTTAGTTCTTTAAAAACTATTGTAGAGTATAGAAATATAAGTATTTCACATCAACACTTCATCTAAAGGAGGTGAGAAATATGAATCTTTCTTATGCGCAAAACCATGGGTTTGAATACCCTTTGTTGAGTATCAACGAAAGTTTAGCAAATTTAGCTGATTCTTTACAAAAAGGACACCATCCAGGAATCACTATAACCATCAACGATGGCACAAAAGATGGAATACTAATATATGTGACTATCACTAAAATTGAGTATAAATTTAACAGTATCCTTATGCTTGGGTTCTTGAGACGTGATCATAAGATAAGAGGGATCATGCATCATCGTGAGACAGATTTTGAGCTCATGTTCTACAACTCTCTATCCAAACGAAAAAAATCTTTCATCAAAATCAAGACTTTTATTTCTCAGGTTCATAATCTTTTTCATTGAACCTGATCTTACAATAGTTCCATTAGTTTTTTATTAAAGCCTTAAACCCCCTTTTCTTAGGGGGTTTGTATTTTTAAAAGTTTTTACTTTTTAAAGTATTTTAATCCAAAATTAGGCTACGTTCTTGCTTTTTATTGTGTTTTAGAGTAAAATAATACAGTAATCTCGGGGATATAGCTCAGCTGGTTAGAGCGCGTCACTGATAATGACGAGGTCTGTGGTTCAAGTCCACATATCCCCACCATTTATGGGGCAATAGCTCAGCTGATTAGAGCGCTGCCTTTGCAAGGCAGAGGTCCAGGGTTTAAATCCCTGTTGCTCCACCATATAAATTCTTAAGAGAAAGGATCCTAAAAGTCCTTTTTTTGTTAGCTTTTTACCGAATTAGCTTGAAAAATAAATCTTTTTATAAGATATTCTGGCGTGTCCATTCATACATCGCAATCCCCGCAGCCACCCCTACATTTACTGAGCGCGTAGATCCAAATGATTCTATATATCTCACGTCGTCCACTCTGTCCTGTGATGTATTTCGTTTTTTATTAAAAATATTTGTCTTTTTCTTATCTTTTACTTCTAGATTTACCACTTCATCATCTTTCCCTTCAAGAATTATCGAACTTAAACCACTTCCCTCACTTCCAAAAACTAGAGTAGTTTTTCTCTGAAACTTTTTCTTTCCCAACGGTTTTGCAAGATCAATATTATTCTCTATCGCCACAATTTCCTGTCCTCTTTTTCTCTGATCCTTAAAAAAATCTTTTGTATTTTTCCAATAATAAATTTTCAAGTATTTATCCGTGCACATCGCCCCTCGCCGATTATATTTTTTCTTTCCAATAATATGCACTCTGGAAACATTAAAATTATTTGCCGATCGAACGATCGTACCTACATTAAAATCATGTTCAATATTTTCGATTGCAACTTCAAGCTCATTTCTTTTTTTATTCAAGCGACAAACGACCTCTTCATTTTTTAATCCTTTATACTCGTCAATTAAATTTCTTCTATCTTCTAAAGGATTAATATTTTCTGATTTTTCCAGCATTTACCTATTATATCATCCCTCTATAATCTATTCCCAAACATCAACAAAATAACACACCAAAATTGGTGTGTTATTTTTAATTTAAAAATCAGCTTATTTATTATCTTTTTCTTTTGGTTCTTTCATTTTCTTATTAAGGTCAGCTGTATTACGCCAAATCATCAAAAGCACCATAGAACCTTCATAAGCAAGACGTAAAATTAAGTTTCCGAAAAACAACATTCCAATAAATGACAAAAAATTAATACTAATCAAAGCAAACGAAGAGAGGGTAATAAAAATGGCAAATACAGCATAGCTAATTTTTAATATCACCTCAATCCAAAGTGTTTTGAAATCCAAAAACTTCCTTAGCCACTCTAAGACTTTATTTTCTTTAAAATCTTTCTTACTACGCACGAACAAGAAATATACCAAAATACCGCCAACTATTGCCAATATAAAAGATATTAATGCCCAAGTCCCAATTCCAGACAGCATATTTATTACCCCAGAATCTTGCGTTTGTAATGTAGTATTATATTTATTGCTATACATTTTACTCCTTTTGCTTAGTATATCATATTAATTTTAATATTCATCAAAAAACGCCCTCACGGGCATTTTTCGTTTTTAACAACTCAGTTGTGCAATTTTTCCATCTCATATATTAAGCTTTGTCGTATCTCTCGCGAGCTATTATTATGTCCTAAGCTTACTTGACATAATTACGACCGACCTAGCTATATAATTTATTACTAAACTATACGCATCAATTCCTTCTCAAGAAAGGAGGTAATCCATCGGCACGTTCTCGTACCGATGCCTTGTTACGACTTAACCCCAATCATCTCCCCCACCTTAGGCCGCCGAAACGGACTTCGGGTGTTGGTGACTCTCATGGTTTGACGGGCGGTGTGTACAAGACCCGGGAACGTATTCACCGCAACATGCTGATCTGCGATTACTAGCGATTCCTGCTTCAAAAAGGCGAGTTTCAGCCTTTTATCCGAACTGGGACCGGCTTTGGTGCGATTTGCTACACATCACTGCTTCGCTTCGCATTGTACCGGCCATTGTAGCGCGATTCTAGCCCAAGGCGTAAGGGAAATACTGACCTGACATCATCCCCTCCTTCCTCCCCGTTACCGGGGCAGTCCAACCAGAAAAATACAACTGGTTGCAAGGGTTGCGCTCGTTGATGGACTTAACCAAACATCTCACGACACGAGCTGACGACGGCCATGCATCACCTGTCTCGAGGTTCCCGAAGGCACAGTTCTGTTTCCAGAGCCTTCCTCGGATGTCAAGCCTTGGTAAGGTTTATCGTTTACCATCGAATTAAAGATCACGCTCCACCGCTTGTGCGGGTCCCCGTCAATTCCTTTATGTTTTAATCTTGCGATCGTACTACACAGGTGGGATACTTAACGCGTTAGCTTCGCAACTTCCGGGGTCGATACCGGAAACTGCTAGTATCCATCGTTTACGGCGTAGACTACCGGGGTATCTAATCCCGTTTGCTCCCTACGCTTTCGTGCCTTAGTGTCAGAACCGCCCCAGTAACCTGCCTACGCTATCGGTGTTCCTTCTAATATCTACGGATTTCACTCCTACACTAGAAATTCCAGTTACCCCTAACGGTCTCGAGCTTAGCAGTTTAGATAATAGTCTGAATGGTTGAGCCACCAGATTTCACTATCTACTTACTATGCCACCTACGCAACTCTTTACACCCAGTCACTCCGGATAATGCTCGGATCCTACGTATGACCGCGGCTGCTGGCACGTAGTTAGCCGATCCTTATT
>CAUUKA010000006.1:0-34232 GCA_963545945.1 uncultured Candidatus Saccharibacteria bacterium
ACTACCTCATCTCCAAACTAGCAGATGGTAACTGTTGGATGAGCCAGAATTTAGATCTTGACTTATCTACTACTAAAACTCTCACTGAATATGATTCAGATATCACAATAAATAGAACTTGGACTCCTGAAAACGATACTCAAATAGTAAAAGGTGTACTATGGGGAGATATTAATAATCCCACAGATGTCAATCAAGCTAGATCTTATAATCCTACAATTAATTATCCTAATGAAGACTATTTCGTGAATGGCACAACCATATCCAGCTCAGGAAAACCAGAAGAACATGCAGGGAATTACTATAACTGGTATGCTTCAACAGCTGGCACTGGCAAATATGCACTAAATGATGGAGATAAAGCTCCAGATTCTATCTGTCCTAGAGGCTGGAGATTGCCAACTATTAAAATCAATGATAATACTACCGACTATATTAATTTATTAGCCAAAGCCTATGGATTAACTTTTAGTACTACTGGACATCCAGAATCTGCAAACAAGGTATTACAGACCCCACTCAATTATTTACATGCAGGATATTATAGCTATAATACTGGCACTATAGATTTTATCGGCGTCGCAGGCTATCTCTGGTCTTCTCTAGCGAGCTCTCGTAGTTTATATACTAATTATATGTTCTATATGACAAGCTATGGCAATAATATAAATCAGCTTGATGGTCTTCGATTGTATGGTATGCCTATTCGTTGTATCGCTAACTAAGAATAGCTCGCTCTTTATATTTAATAATAGTGATATAATATATTTATGAAAAAGATTACGAAAGCTATTGTTCCTATTGCTGGATGGGGGACTAGACGCTTGCCAATTACAAAAATCCTTGAAAAGTCCATGTTGCCGGTTGGTAATCGACCACTTGTTGATTATTCCGTTCAAGAGTTAGTTAAAGCTGGCGTGACAGATATTTATATGGTAATTTCAAATGTCGAACCTTGCCAAGTCCGCGCTTTTTACGGTGATAATCTCGCACTTGACAAGTATCTGATCGAGCGAGGGAAAAATGATTGCCTTAAACTTGCAAAAACACTTCCTGACGGTGTAAAAATTCATTACTTAGCACAGAATCCTTCTGGTGCTTACGGTACAGCGGTGCCCGTAGCAATGGTCGTTGAAGAATATAAAATTGATGAGCCTGTATTTTGTTTTGCAGGCGATGACTTTATTTGGAATCCAGATGGTGAATCCTCAGCTGAGTCTCTTCTAAAATCAGTGTCAGATTCTTCCGAATCGGCAGTTCTCGGAATTGACCATCCCTATAAGGCGTTGCTTAATGGTGGCGCCTTAAAGATTGAAAATGATAGATTAGTAAAAATTACCGAAAAACCATCGCCAGATCAGATAACCGGTTTAGCATCAGTTTCAAAATATATTCTTGCCCCAGATTTATTGCAAGAAATCGTTGAATATGTAAAAAACCATAATTTTGGTCCAAATGACCAAGAATATATGATCACAGATCCATTCGCCACATTTATCCAGAAAGGTGGTTGTATCCGTGTAGCAAGAGCTTCTGGCGAATACTTGGATGGCGGTACTGTAGAGGGGTGGCTACACGCTAATAATGTTGTACTTAATAATAAAAAATAATTATATCATATATGATATAATATATTTATGACTAAAGACATAAATTATCATCAAGAACTTGGTCGAGTAATCGAAAAAATACGTCACGAGAGAGGTTTAACTCAGTCTGATTTTGCCGAAAAAATTAATACCTCACAGTCCGCAGTTCATCGTATCGAGAAAGGGAATCAGAATCTCTCACTTGATATGATTAATCGTATTTCAACTACTTTAGGCTCTCCGTTACTCTCAATAAATGATACATCTTCTCAATCATATAAGGTTAACGGCGGTAAGGCTTTAAGTGGCGAAATTACAGTCAATACCTCCAAAAATGCTGCCGTTTGTTTGCTTTGTGCTGCACTTTTGAATTCTGGAAAAACTGTCCTACACCGTATGGCACGTATTGAAGAAATTTTCAGAATCATTGAAGTGTTACAGTCTATTGGGATAAAATGCCGTTGGGTTAATCGCCGAAAAGATTTAGAAATTATATCACCAGAAGTATTAAAATTAGATAATCTGGATATTGATGCTGCTAGAAAAACTCGCTCAGTTCTCATGTTAATGGGGCCACTTCTTCATAGATTTAAAAAATTCAAATTACCATATGCTGGAGGGTGTAGCCTTGGCATCCGCACTATTGAACCTCATCTTCGTGCGTTAAGTTCATTTGGGCTTGAGAACAGTAGTGATGTTTGTGATGGATTTTATAACATTACAATTAATCAATCTAAATTAAAAAGCAAACAAGATCGGCGCATTGTATTAATTGAACGAGGAGATACTGTAACTGAGAACGTCATTATGGCAGCTGCTCTTTGTCATTCGAAAACAACAATTGTCGGAGCTTCACCTAATTACATGGTCCAAGATCTTTGTTTTTTCTTAGAAAAACTTGGCGTAAAAATTAAAGGTATTGGTACAACTACACTTGAAATTATTGGATTATCTAAGATTGCTCAAGATATTGATTATTACATTAGTGAAGACCCTATCGAATGCATGTCATTTATTGCAGCTGCAATCGTTACGAGATCTGAAATAACTATTACGCGTGCGCCTATTGAGTTTTTGGAAATTGAACTAGAGATTTTGCGCTCCATGCATGCTAGAATCGAGCAAAGCGACGAATATTGTAGTCGTAATGGTAGAACCCGTCTAGTCGATCTAAAAATTAAAAAAGCTGACTTGGTCGCACCCAATGATAAGATCCACCCAATGCCATTTCCGGGTTTAAATATTGACAATTTACCGTTTTTTGGCGTAATTGCCGCTATGGCAAAAGGTAGAACTCTGATTCATGATTGGGTTTTTGAAAATCGTGCAATCTATTTAACTGAATTATCGAAACTAAACGCTAAAGTAGAGCTCATCGACGCTCATAGAGTTTATGTCGAAGGTCCAACTAATTGGCGTGCTACTGAATTAGTTTCTCCTCCTGCGCTTCGCCCAGCAGTCGTCATCCTAATTGCGATGTTAGCCTCTCCTGGGACTTCAATTTTAAGAAATGTTTATTCAATTTCTCGTGGCTATCAAGATTTTGCTAAAAGATTAGCTCATCTTGGTGCCGACATTACGCCATTTTCTGGGATTTAATTAAAAATCTTCCGGAAATGGATCTGTATTGTCGTAAATTATTTCGTCTTCCCATGGATTAAATTGTTTTTGATCTCTTTCCATCTGTGTTTTCCAAGGATTAAAGTCAATCTCTTTTTTCTTATAACCTAATTCTATTAAAAATCTAGACGGCTCATTATATATGCGCTTGCCCATCGAAAACCGTGAATTAGCAAAAGTTAAAAAAAGCTTTTCTTTCGCCCTTGTCATTCCTACATATGCCAGTCTTCTTTCTTCTTCAATTTCTTTATCTATATCTGACTCATTATGGATACTAGGGAAAAGTCCTTCCTCCATACCAACCATAAAAACTACCGAAAACTCTAATCCTTTGGAGGCATGCAAAGTCATTAAAGTGACAGAATTATTTTTAATCTCTTCGTCAGCTGAAGACATTAGCGTTGCTTCTGCTAGAAAATCTTCTAATTTTTCAAATTCCATGGCATTTACTATAAAGGTATCCAAGTTCCTTAAGTACTCATCGCTTGCTGGCGTTCCGTCGTTAACAACTTCTTTCAAATCAAATGTCTCAATTGCCTTTTTTATAATCTCAGAAGGAGACCCTTCGATATCTACTTCTCTAATAAAAATTTGCAGTTTAGTACATGAATTCTTGGCTTTTCCAGATATTGTCTCAGTAATTTTTTCATCTAAAAAATTTGTATTTTCTAGTGCCAGAAGTAATTTTTGGATACTGGCTGGACCCATTCCTGCTAAGAGATTTTTACAAATTCTCTCAAGTGAGATCCGGTCTCGTTGATTCATCAAAAATTTTAAAATCGCCAAAATATCTTTAATTTCTTTTCGATCATAAAATCTTACTCCGCCGACTATTTTATATGGTATATGCATTTCTAAGAAAGCTTTTTCAAGGTTATATGATTGTGCATTAGTACGATAAAGTATAGCAAAGTCAGAAAAAGCTCGTTTATCTGACATTAGATTTAAGATTTTATTTGCCACAAAACTTGCTTCGCTTGATTCATCTGGTAGAACTTCAATATCAACAGGCTCTCCCACTCCAGCATTTGTGAATAAAGTCTTATCGGTTCTCAGTTTGTTATTGTCGATTACTTTCTGGGAAGCTTTCAAGATATTACCAGTACTTCGATAGTTTTGCTCTAATTTAATTACAGTAGCTCCAGGGAAATCGGCTTCAAAATTCAAAATATTTGTAAAATCTGCTCCTCGCCAAGAATAAATTGATTGCCAATCGTCGCCGACGGCACAAATATTTTTTTCTTTATTTATCAAAGTTTTTATTAATCGATATTGAATGTGATTAGTATCTTGATATTCATCGATCAAAATATGTGAAAAACGTTCACACCATTTTTGACGAACAGTTGAATTATCCTGAAAAAGTTTAAGTGCATAGAGTAATAAATCATCAAAATCAAGTGCCATCGCTTCGTTTTTCATCTTTTCATATAATTTAAACACTTCTCCAATTTTTTTCTGATTTGGATAAAAAGTATCAGCTAGATAATCTTCTGGTCCTACACCTTTATTTTTGTAGCTAGAGATTATTGATTGTATCATTTTTGGCTTCAGAAACTTATCATCAATTTTTAAAGTTTTTATTGCTCGTTTGATTAGTGAGACTTGATCATCCATATCATAAATTACGAAGTTTCTGTCAAGTCCTATTGAGGCGTATTCTTCACGCAAGATTCTAACACATATGCCATGAAATGTCCCCATATATGGCATAAAATTTCTCGTCATTAGATTTTTTTGTTCTGGATTCAAAAGATTCCAAAGTCTGGTTCGCATCTCTTTTGAGGCTTTGTTTGTAAAGGTGACTGCTAAGATCCTATGTTCAGGCACACCGTGCGATATTAAATTAGCAATTCGGTGTGTTAAGGTTTTAGTTTTGCCTGATCCTGCACCTGCTAAAATTAACACTGGACCAGATAATGTCTCAACTGCATGTTTTTGTCCTGTATTTAAGCCTTCAGTGAACATAAGTCTAATTGTAGCATATTGAAACTATGATAAAATATTAATGTATGAAACTGCGAAATCATGCCAATTCTTATCGGATCTTTTATTTTTTGTCTTTTTTCATTATAGGTATGTTTTGTACCCTACTTTTACTAAGCAATACTAGGAAGACTTACGCAGAAGACAACTCAGATAAAACAGCTGTACCTATTTCTTTTATTACAATTAACGAGTCAGGCAATTCTGTAACCGTAAAAAGCGATGCTAGAACCGTTGAGGAAGTTCTCTCAAGATTGAAAATAAAATATTCTGAACATGATTTGATTGAGCCGAAAATAAGTTCAGTAATTGACAGTGATAATTTTCAGATCAATATTCGGCGCGCCAGACCAATCATGATTAGTAGTGGTTTGAATCGAAAATATTTTATGACTGCCAAATATGATCTTGAAGCTATTGTTGAAGACGCTGGATTTACGCTTGATGATGGGGATGAAGTCATCCGAAAACCACTCGCTAATGTTTTGGAAGCTGGATTAGTCGAATCTTATGAAATCGTACATAATAAACTTACTGAAGAGATTATACAGCCAGTAGTATCTAAAAATATAGAAACTAATACCACTAATCCTAACAGCATCAACACCAGTACTAGTATTAATACTAATATCAGCACCAACTCCAACACTGGAAATAGTGCCAGCAATACTAATACTAATACTAATACTAATATGACATTTACTACTAGACCTGACGTTGCAACTTGTAAGTCATGGCTAAGAACAGCTGGAGTCGCCGAGAAAGATATCGAAATTGCGTTGAATATTATTATGCGAGAATCTCGTTGTCGATATAACGCTAGAAATACTAGATCTGGTGCTTATGGCATTCCACAATCGTTGCCAGGAAATAAGATGTCTAAAGCCGGGTCAGACTGGGAGACGAACCCAATTACTCAGATTCGTTGGATGATTAGCTACGTTAATAGCCGGTATCATGGATGGAGTGGAGCTTGGAGCTTTTGGCGCGAAAATAAATGGTATTGATATGGGGTTGCAAAATAAAAAATCTCTCGGACAACATTGGCTTAAAGATCGGATTATCTTAGATGAAATTACTAATGAAGCAGTTTTAGTAGATTGTTCGCCAATTTGTTTAGAAATCGGACCAGGGCTTGGCACATTAACCTCGTCTTTATTGAAAAGATTTTCTAAGGTTTTGGCAGTAGAGTATGACGAGAAATTAGCAAAAAATTTACCTAATTCTTTTCCAGGAAAAAATCTTGAAGTTGTTAATATGGATATTCTCAAATTTGATTTAGAAAAAATCCAAGAAAAGTATGTAGTTGTTGGTAATATTCCATATTATATTACCAGTCCAATCATTATGCGTCTATTGACTGCTTGTCATCAACCCGAAAAAATCGTTTTATTAATTCAAAAAGAAGTCGCCAAGCGTATAACCGCTACTCCAGGGAACCATACGTTTTTAAGCCTTAGTGTTCAAAATTATGCAGAAGTAGAATACGGTATTGAAGTCCCACGTGAATATTTTACTCCTCCGCCAAAAGTTGATTCTGCCACTATTATTTTAACGCCAAAAAAAGAACCACTTATTAATGATAATATTTTATCGTTTGCCAAACAAGCATTTAAAAATCCACGAAAAAAACTCTCAAACAACTTAAATATTCCAAATACAAGAATTAAAAAAATCTATCAAGAATTAGATTTTAATCAAAATATTCGTCCAGCTGATTTAACCCATCATGAATGGCTAAAACTTTATCAACAGATTATCCAATAATATCTATTAGAAGTATTTATAATAAGCTTTTCTTGCATTTTTTTTTCGTCTCATATATTATAAGCTTAAGAATTATTTTAATCTTTATTCAAAGAAAGAAAATAAGATTTAGAAAGGAAAAAATGAAAAAACAAAACGATAAAAAAGGCTTTACGATCATCGAGGTTATGCTCGTTATTGCTATCGCAGGCTTGATCTTTATGCTAGTTTTCTTAGCTCTGCCGGCACTCCAACGTTCAAGGCGAGATCAACAAAGAAAGACTGACATGAGTCGAATCACCTCTGCTCTTGAAAATTATAAATCAAACAACCGTGGCGCCATTCCAACTGTCGGCAAATATGTACAAGGTCGAGAGACCCCACTTAGTAATGCTATTTCGCCAGATTACACAAAAAGCTGGGATTATTTTTATGACGCTTATGTTATCGTCAATTCTGCTGGTGCTAAAGACGTTTTTGCTGATCCGTCAGGTAGCCCATATTCTCTAGCTATCCAAAGCTGTAAAACCACTGGTATCAAGCCAGGAGATGACTGTACTGTTGGTCAACGTTATAATGTTTCCTTTGACGAGCAGTCGATAGGCACTCCTGAAGAAGCTCTTTCTGCCGGTACTACCGGTGGAACTATCGGAAACAATGTTTCAATTTTGACTAATGCCACCTGCCAAGGTGAGATTGCTAAATATAACGCTAATGCACACTCTGTTGCCGTCCTCTATAAAAATGAAGGTGGTGGTGTAATTTGCTTAAATAACTAGTCAATAATATAAAAAATATCCCTACTCTAGGGGTATTTTTTATGGTAATATATTATATATACTGATTTAGGAGATTTATGGTTGAAAAAATAAAGAAATACCCCAAAAAAATAAACAAGTCTAACACTATTAGGAGTTTTATTTTTGGTGTACTGCTAATTGCTTTTTTGTTTGGTATTGCTACTAACTATATGGCTTCTCCAAAGCTTAAAGAAGTACCTCTATCTACCGTAATTTCACGAGCAAACGTTGCTGATGGTGGAATTAAAAAGATTACTGTTTCTGGTAATGATGTTTATGTAACGTTAAAAGACAAAGATATCCCTACCGAGCATTCTTATCGCGACGGGAGTGGCACTTTATACGAGCAGGGTTTGGAAAAGCCTTGTCAACAAAAAACAGGAGAGGAATTAAATACTTGTCTAAAATCTTATCCAGAAATTGAATATACGGAACCAATTAATTATGGCGAAATAGCATTGACTGTGATTACGGTTGCCCTGCCTCTTATTCTTATTATTTTCTTTTTCTCTCGTTTTATTCGTCAGGCACAAAGTATGAATAAGGAAAACCTCGGATTTGGTAAGGCTAAAGTTAAGTTATATGGTCCAGATAAGAAAAAAGTAACCTTTAATGACGTTGCTGGAAATGACGCAGCTAAGCAAGATTTAGAAGAAATTGTTGATTTTCTCAAACATCCAAAAAAATATGAAGACCTCGGAGCTAAAATCCCAAGAGGGGTTTTATTGGCGGGAGAGCCAGGTACAGGTAAAACTCTAATGGCTAGAGCAGTTGCTGGCGAAGCCAATGTTCCATTTTTCAGTATTTCTGGTTCAGAATTTGCTGAAATGTTTGTTGGAGTCGGTGCGTCTAGAGTTAGAGACTTATTCAGTCGCGCCAAGAAGAATGCTCCATCAATAGTCTTTATCGATGAAATCGATGCTGTGGCACACAAACGTGATGCTCGTGGTGGTGCTGGACGCGAAGACGAACAAACTTTGAATCAGATTTTGGTTGAGATGGATGGTTTCGATAATGAATCTGGCGTAATCGTTATGGCAGCTACTAATAGAGTAGACATGTTAGATAAAGCCTTACTTCGACCAGGTAGATTTGACCGACATATCGACGTTACTCTTCCTGAAAGAAAAGATCGGCTAGAGATCCTAAAAGTACATTTTAAAAATAAACCATTGGAAAATGACGTTGATCTTAATGCTTTAGCAGCAAAGACGGCGGGGTCGTCTGGTGCAGATCTTGCAAATATCGCCAATGAGTCTGCTATCACTGCCGCAAGGGAAGGACATAAAACGATTCAATCTTGCGATGTTGCGGAATCATTTGAGCGAGTTGCAATTGGTCCAAAACGTCAAAGTAAAGTTATGAACGAATATGAGAAAAAATTAACGGCTTATCATGAGGCGGGGCATGCTATCGTCGGGCACGTTTTGCCAGATTCTGATCCAGTTCATAAAGTAACAATCATTCCTCGCGGGCATACTGGCGGAGTTACATGGTTTTTACCGCCAGAAGATAAAAGCTATAAAAATATTTACGAATTAAAAGATATTCTTGCAAGGGCAATGGGTGGACGTATGGCTGAAAAAATTATTTTCGGTGTGGACGCTATTACCACTGGCGCTAGCTCAGATCTAAAACATGTTGCTTCTCTTGCGAAAGAAATGGTTATTGAAGAAGGTATGGGAAAAGAGACCAGAAACTTGGTTTTTCCAAGGGAAAACGAGGGTTATTATACAATTTCTGCAGGTAAACCTTACTCCGAAAAGACCGCTGAATTAATTGATAGAGAAATTAAGGCTCTCTCGGATGAGGCCGCGATTCGTGCGGAAGCCATCTTGAAAGCCAATCGTAAACAATTAGATATTCTTGCTAATGCGCTACTTGAAAAAGAGACTATAGAAGAGGCGGAATTGCCAGCTATGCTTAAGGGTGCAACTCTCCCAGAAAGCGCCAAACTTCATTAATGAAAAAGATCCAGTTTCGCTCAGTGGTTGCACTGGCAAATTCGAGGCTTAGTATCAAATTTGCTGCTACGTTAATTTCGGCATCCACATTGATCTCGGCGTTACTAGGTATTTTCCGTGACCGTCTTCTAAACTCATACTATTTAGATACATACCCAATAGGAATCGATGCCTATACGGCTGCTTTTACAGTTCCAGATTTTATGTTTTTTATTTTAACGTCTGGTGCTTTAGCAGTCTCCTTTATTCCAGTTTTTAATCAAAGATTAGCTTCTGGGAATAAAAAATCTGCATGGGAATTATCGTCATCAATTCTCAATCTTTTTGCAATAGTTACGTTAGCGACAAGCGTTTTAATTATGATTTTTGCTGACCCATTAATTAGATATATTGTTGGTCCGGGGTTGGATGAGTCAGGTATGACTTTAGCTATAAATATGATGCGGGTTATCGCTATAAACCCATTTTTGTTTAGTATAGCTACAGTTCTTTCATCTATGCAACAGGCGGTTGGCAGGTTTGTTTTTTTCTCGCTCGCTCCAGCGTTATATAATATTGGTATTCTCATCGGTATCATCTTTTTTACTCAGGGCATTAATATCTTTGGTATTCAGTTATTTGGTGGTGGTATTATGGGTGTTGCACTCGGTGTTGTGTTCGGTGCAATACTTCAAGTTATAACGAGTTTGATTGGGCTCTTCGGGCTTGGCTTTGATTATGAATTCAAAATTTATTGGAAAAATCATGGCTTTCGTAGCGTCTTAGAATTATTGCCTGCTCGCTCCCTAGACCAGGGAATTGACTACGTTGCAGGAATTGTTAATACTAACCTATCTTCCAGAATGGGGGCAGGCACGTTGCGTGCTTATCAACAAGCAAATACTTTGCATTCTATGCCGGTCAATCTTATTGGCGTTGCAATATCTACCGCCTTTTTCCCAGAATTAACTGAAAAAGTTGGGGAAGGAGAACAACAAAAAGAGTTTAGTGAAATTTTTCAAAAAGCCCTCAGGGCAATTATTTGGATTTCTTTACCCGTAGCGGTCATTACATTTTTTGCTCGTGGTTACATAGTAAACTTCATTAAAAATGGTGGAGATTACACCATTGCAAGTATCTTAGCGTCGTTAGTGGTAGCAATATTCGCACAATCAGTATTTCATATCGCTTCTCGTGGTTTTTATGCTCGTCAAGATACTAAAACTCCATTTATCGTCTCCATTGTTTCGATAGGATTATCTATTTTGCTTTCGATTATTTTTGCAATTTGGAATTTTGGCGCTGAAGGATTGGGTTGGGCACAAAGTATTGGTGCAGTTATTGAGACGATTATTCTATTGACAATTCTAAACCGTAAAATTAACCAGAAGATTCTGACAAAATCTTTTTGGCGAGCTATCGGCAAAATGTTGTCTGCCACTTTTATTACAATAGTAATTGCCTATATTTGTACTAAATTAATGCCATTGTTATCGACGGATGATTCGTTCTTTGTTACCGCTCCAAAGTTTTTGCTCATTTCCATCGCTTCTTTTGTTGCTTATTTATTCGCTAGCTATTTACTTGATCTTGAAGAGGCAATCCCTATTTTTATCAAAATAAATCAAATTATCTTTAGAAATATTTCACAAAGAGATAAGCATTAATTCTATCTTGAAAAAACTCTTACCCTAATATATAATCATATTTAGAATAAAAAGGAGGTTGATGACTAGGAGTCATTTAAGGAAATTTTTTGGAAGCTTGTTCTTGTCAGGCATTATCGTTGCATCTGGTATCTTTGTTGGAAAGTCAGTAAACGCATCTGAACATCCGTATTATTTATGGATTTCTCCGTCTTCTCAGCAATTGGGCACGCTTGAGCCAGGCTCATCACATAGCGGTGAATTCACCGTACAAAACTCAGGAACTAAAGATTTTAATTATAAAGTTTATACCGCTCCCTACACGGTCAAGGACGAAAAATATTCTGTTTCATTTGAAAAAAATAATGGCTACACGCTTATTACCGAATGGGTTACTTTCAGTAAGACTGAAGGATTTCTTAAATCTGGTGCAAATGAAAAGATTACATATACTATTAATATTCCTCGAAACGCACCTGCAGGTGCTCAAAATACTGCCATCATGGTAGAGACAAGCGATAGTGTAGAAAAAGATTCTAATGTCCAAAGTGCATTAAGAGTCAGCTCAATTATCTACTCAAATGTTAATGGCACTACGAATAACTGTGGCAAGATAGTCGAAAAGAAATTACCAAGTCTTTTATTAAATCCTCCAATTTCGGCTTCTGGGATTGTTGAAAACTGTGGAAATACCGACCTTAATGTTAAATACGTTCTAAAAGTTCGACCAATTTTCTCAAAAGAAAACATATACTCCAACGAGGAACAACCAGCCGTTTATACCACTTTGCCTGAAACTCGTCGCTATAATGAGATCCGTTGGGATAATACTCCGAAGTTGGGACTATATAATACAACGTTAGAAATTACATACAACGGAAAAACAGAAGTCCTAGAAAAACTTATCATTGTCTGTCCGCTTTGGATTATTGCACTTGTTATTTTATTTATTGGGGCAGTAGTATTTTGGTTAGTTTCAAGAAATCGTGAACGTAAGGAAAAAAACGGAGCAAAATAATGAAAAATATATTAAAGTATCTGACTAAAACAGCTATCACTATCGTTGCATCACTTGCTGTAATATTAATTCCTTCTGTAACGGTATTCGCAGATGAAAAACCGGCGATTTGGCTCCAGGTTTCGCCAGTGGCCAATCGTATTACTCTAGTTCCAGGTCAAGTATCTACGCATACTATGCAGGTAGACAATGTAGGATCTAAGAAGTTCAAGTTTAGGGTTTATGCCGCTCCGTATAGCGTTGCAAATGAGGCTTATGAAATTGATTTCAATAAAGAAACGAAACGTACTCAGCTTTCACGATGGATTTCTTTTAATAGTAATAAAGATGCCAAGAATGATGCTGAAAAAAAGTGGTCAAATGAAGTGTCGTATGATTTAGAGCCAGGTCAGCATCAGTCTATAGAATATAAAGTTGATGTTCCTAGCGATATTCCTGCTGGTGGTCAATATGCTGCGGTCTTTGCTGAATCAGTCCCGTCTGACGATGCTGGTTCAACTGGCGTTCGCACAATTTCTCGCGTCGGATCAATTGTCTACGGTAGTACAGCTGGTAAAACTAACGAAAAAGTAGTTTTCTCCAATTTTTCTACAAAAACTTTCATGACAAAAGGTAAGATCTCTTCTGAGATTGATATTAAAAATGAGGGAAATACTGATTTTACTGCGAATGTAACTTTAAAAGTAAGCAAACTAATTGGTGGTTCTATTGCTGAAGTTAGTAGACCTTATCCAGTTATTCCGGATTCTCCTACTCGTCATGCGGTTATCGAGTGGGGAGATACGCCAATCTTCGGAATATTCCAAACTAAAACCACCGTCACCGCAATAAATCAAAAATTTGAAGAGACTCGTATTATCGTTGTCATGCCAATATTTATGATAATTATTATGTTAATTTTGTTGACAATGGTTATTGTATGGCTTATAATCCTAATTAGGAAGCGCCGTGCTCAGAAGTCCCGCTTGATTATATAATCGCGAAATAAGATAGCGAACGTCTGAGCGAGGAGCACCGATTTAAAACTGCGAAATCTTGAATCGGTGCTTTTAGGTTCCAAAAATAAAAATATAAAAAAGCGAGTGTGAAATGAAAAAACAAGCAAAAAATATTGCCTTATTAGGGGTATCTTCTGCGCTCTTAATGGGAATTTTTCTCACTACCTTACCAACTATGGCGGTCGGACCGACTAGCTCGGTTAATGTCGAGGTAGAATTATTAG
Source organism: uncultured Candidatus Saccharibacteria bacterium (assembly GCA_963545945.1). Taxonomy (GTDB): domain Bacteria; phylum Patescibacteriota; class Saccharimonadia; order Saccharimonadales; family Saccharimonadaceae; genus Nanosyncoccus. The sequence goes on from CAUUKA010000006.1 coordinate 13,571, forward strand.
TCACTGGAGAAAATCCAGATGTAAAATTTGCAGAATCATTGGATGGTAAAACCGTCATAGGTAAAAAAATACCAATCAAGTCAATTTATAACAAGTCCAAAAAATTAGACTATCGGCTCATCCATATCGACAAGAATGGCGTCAGAACCCCATATAATCTACCAACGAAAAATGTTGCTAATGGTACGGAACCTGCTAACGGGACGGATAATTTTACTCTAGACGTAAAAGATTATGGCAATAAATATGGTAATTATATTTTAGAAGTAAAAGTTAATGGCGACAGCTCGACTACCGACTCTATTTCGTTTACTTTGAAAGCTTTTGATTTTAGTGTCAGCGAAACTGAAGGTAAAGAAAATAATCCAGTAGTAGATATTCCGAATTCTCCAGAAGTAGATCATGTGCTTATCCAAGTTTTTGATAAAGACGGAAAAGCTATTTTCGATGAGCCAATTTCTTCGAAACTAATTCCAGGAAATAATACTAAAATTCCTCTTCCACTTTCCGAATACGGCGTCACAGAAGGCGATTATAAAATTATTGCCACGCCATATGATAAAAATGGCAATATTATCGATGAAAATCGTGTAAGGACGATACATTATACCCCAGCAAAAGCTCCAGAAGTACCAGATACAGGTTCTTTCTTCGGCAGTGATACCTTTACTAAAGCCGATATGATCTCTACGATTCTCGCTATCTTTATCGCTTGCTCTTTCTTTGGAATCTTAATTATTACTAAAAAATCCAAAAAATCAAATCGTTAAAAATGAAAATTGCTGAAAAACATCATAGATTAACTGCAAATTTCGCTATTGCTGGAATTATTCTAACCACGATAATAGTTTTAGCTACAATGATTTTTAGCAATCTATACGAAAAGAGATATTTTGCACAAAATAAGTTTGAACAACTTGCGCGATTATATTACGAAGAAAATCTCTATCCAAAGTTTATTTCAACACACGCCGGTGATCCACTTGATAAGATGTTTGAAAAATATCGATCAAGTGGTTTCACTGTACAATTACGCCAAATTCTCAATAGTGAAATTTTAGAAAAAAATCAAGATTATCAAAAATATTTTAATAATAAAAAATTTAGTTGCGATACTAATGCCTCGAATGTTATTTTTCGTCCTATTGCACCGTTTGGCAAAAAGAATTATAACCCTGAGTTTAACTTGATTTGTAACGATAAATAAACTATAATATTACCATTCGCTCGAGTGGTGAAATTGGTATACACGTATGCCTTAGGAGCATATGCCGCAAGGCGTGCTGGTTCAAGTCCAGTCTCGAGCACCAAACCTTCCATATTTTACGTTATAGTAATCTAATATTAGATTGCTTAAAAATATAATATAAGGTATAATATACTCCGTAATCCCGGGTAGCTCAATGGTGGAGCAAGAAGCTGTTAACTTCGAGGTTGCCGGTTCGAGCCCGGCCCCGGGAGCCAATTTGGACGACGAGTCCATTTTTTATTTCCAACATCATCCTCGATTAATGATTATTTCATATTGTTTTCACATTAGCGAATTATAGTTATTTTAATATCAACCATAAACGAGGAAAAATGGAAAAATGAATATACGCGAACGATCCTTGGCTTATATTACTCGTAAAAAAGCTCGGACGTTAATTGTCTTATTGATTTTGTCGCTTATAACTTCAAGTATTTATGCTTGCTTGTCTATCATTCGGGCAAATAATGACTTGGAAAAAAGAATCTCAAAAACTGCTAATTCCTCTTTTTCTATAGTCAAAAATCCTAATGGAGAGAACATTAAGGTTGCCGATATTAAAAATATCGCAACACGAAATGGAATTAATAAAATAAATTATAGACATAGTACGAATATCAAACTAGAGAACGGTCAAGTCGTCAACGATAATCAAAAAATTCAAATGGACAATCCTGATGATAACTTGAAAAACTTATTAAAAATGCATAGTGTAGCAGATTCAAGTTTGGAAAATGTCTTTACTAGTGAATCTTTTATTCTTAAAGAAGGAAAGCACATTCATAGCTCTAAGGATGTGACTAATACAGTATTAGTTCATGAAAAATTAGCAACAAAGAATAAGTTTAAGCTCGGCGACGAAATTTCTTTGTCTTCAATTACTTCAGGTGCTAAAAAAAGTAACTTTAAAATTATCGGGATTTTCTCTGGTAAAACGCAGGAAGAGTATAATGGATTATCTTCTGATCTAAGTGAAAATACTGTCTTTGCATCTGCAAACGATTCTGATACAAATTATTCAGTCGATCAAGCTACTTTCTTTTTGGAACAACCTGAAAAAATCAATCAGATTATTGCTGAGGTAAAAAAATATCCATTGAATTGGTCTGGAATAGATATTATTAAGAATACGAAAGCTTTCGAGAATATTATCTCTGCCGTTAAGACCATGAAAGGGATTATTAATATCATGGCATTAGGCATTTTCTTTTCTGGTGTTGCTGTCCTTTCGTTAGTTTTGATGTTATGGCTAAGGGAACGCATCTATGAGATTGGTATTTTACTCGCGATCGGTCAAGAAAAAATTAAAATTATTGGACAATTTATTTTTGAATTAATTTTAATTTCTATTCCAACCATTATTATCGCTACTTTTGCTGGCAAGATTATATCGAACCAATTATTATCTGGTCTGTTAGTTGACGACGAATTAGCTGAATTGTCTGGTAAATTATCAACTAATATATTTGGTTTAAATAATTTATTTGACCTAGGCTTAAGTTATGTAATTTTACTTGCTATTATTTTTATCTCAGTAATGTTAACTTCAGCTTATATTTTATCCCAGAAACCTAAGAAAATTTTATCTAAAATAAGTTAAAAAAAGGAGGAAAAATGAAATTATTAAAATTAGAAAATGTCGGATATAATTACTCCGACTCCAAAGAAAAAGTTTTTACAGATTTAAATGTTGAGTTTAATGCTGGAAAATTTTATGCCATTATCGGCAAATCTGGAGCTGGTAAATCTACCTTATTATCCTTATTAGCTGGGCTTGATACGCCTACTTCTGGCCGTATTCTATTTGAAGGAGAAGACATTGCTTTAAAAGGCTATAATTATCATCGAAAAAAACATATTACGTTAGTTTTTCAAAATTACAATCTTATTGACTATCTTAGTCCTCTCGAAAATGTCAGACTAGTTAATAGTTCTGCCAATAAAGATATTTTGACTAATCTTGGACTAGACGAAAAGCAAATCGGACGTAATGTGATGAAATTATCCGGTGGGCAACAACAACGTGTAGCAATTGCACGCGCTCTAGCTTCCGAGGCGCCAATTATTTTAGCTGATGAGCCTACTGGCAATCTCGATCATCATACTGCAGATGAAATTATTGAAATTCTTAAATCTTCTGCTAAAGAAAAGAAAAAGTGCGTTATCGTCGTCACCCACAGCAAAGAGGTTGCAGCTGCAGCCGATAAGGTATTCGAATTAAGAAATAAAAAATTGATTGTTAGATAAGGAGCCTCATGCTTAAAAATGCTATAGCGTATGTTACGCGCAAAAAACTTAAATCATTGATCATTTTATTGATAATTATTACTATGTCAACACTCAGCCTGGTTGGACTTTCCATTAAGACGGCAGCTGAAAAAGCTTCAAAAGAAACCTTTAAGAACATTACGAACAGTTTTGCAATGCAGATTAATCGACGCACTAATCCAGGCACACCTAGAGGTAGTGGTAATCTTAGAGGGCAAGATATTGAAAAAATTACGCAAGTCAGTGGTATCAAAGATCATGTTAGACGTATGAACGGAGTAGCTGATTTAGTTGATCACGAAATAATCAAAACTAAAAATACTCAATCTGGTCAAGATCCAGAACGTGCTAAAAACTTTATCCGTACAGTTTTAATCACTGGTGTTAATGATTCTACTAAAGAAGATAAGTTTATCGCAGAATCATTCAAGTTAACAGCAGGTCGACATCTAAAAAGTGATGATAAAAATAGTTTATTAATCCACGAAGATCTAGCTAAACAAAACGGCTTAAAGCTTGGCGATAAAATGAAAATTAAATCAAATCTTTTTGACGCTGATAACGAAAAGCAAGCTAACGAAACGGTAGAAGCAACCATAGTCGGTTTATTTAGTGGTAAAAATAAAACTGCAGCCACTCACACTCAGGAACTATACGAAAATAATTTAATTTCCGATCTTCATACTACTGCCAAACTTTATGGAGCTACCAAAGACACTGCAATTTATCAAGATGCCACTTTCTTTGTGGATGGAAATAGCAATTTAGACAAAGTAATGGGGGACGTTAAAAAGTTGCCAATTAAATGGAATCTTTATGAATTAACCAAGGGAACTAATAATTTCCCATCTTTGCAAAAATCTATTTCTGGTGTTTATACTACGGCTGGTAAATTATTATTTGGCGGATTAATCTTTTCTGGTGGAATTTTGACACTTGTTCTTTTCCTCTGGCTTAATGCTCGCCGTAAGGAAATTGGGATTCTTATGTCATTAGGCAAAAGCAAGTTCGAAATCATGGGACAATTCATGATTGAGTTAATCCTAATTGGTGTAATTGGATTCACTGGTTCTTTCTTGACTGCTAATTATGTCGGTAAACATGTTGCAGGTGGGATAGTTAAACAAGTTACGACCGGTATATCTAAAAATCTTGGAAAAGAAGCCGCAACGTCTAAGCTTGCAGGTGGTGCCGAAGTCGATGGGTTTAATAAAACTATTACCAGCCTAGATATCGAAATTGCTCCGTCTGATTTATTCTTTGTTATTATTTCTGGAAGCACTGTAATTTTAGTCGCCTTGCTAATTGGCTCTAGTAGTCTACTAAAAAAACATCCGAAAGAATTGCTGTCCGATATCGCATAGAATATGGCTATTGAGAGTATTCCTTTTTGGAGTACTCTCTTAGTTTTTAGGGTAGGTTCTATAATGTGCTAAAATAACTGATATGAATATTCTAATCGTTGAAGATGAGGGTGCTATCCGCCAAGGCATTTCAGCATATTTATCTGATCTTGGGAATACTTGCATTTTAGCGTCAGACGGAGAGCAGGGATTAATTCAATTCCAAGAAAATAATATTGACTTTGTTTTACTAGATATTATGCTTCCTAAAAAATCTGGGATAGAAATTCTAAAAAATATTCGTCAAATTAGTGATGTTCCGGTTCTAATGCTGACCGCTCTCGGAGATGACCAAACTAAGATTTCTGCATTTGATGCATTAGCGGATGGATTTATTAATAAACCTTTTTCGTTATCAGTGCTTTCTGCACGTATAGAAGCAATCTACAAACGGCGTCAACCATCGACAGATTTTTGGCACTATCAAGATCGTAAAGTTGATTTTAAAAATTATTTGGCTACAGTAGATGGTAAAAATGTGAAACTTAATCCAAAAGAATTGGACGTTTTAAGGACTTTATTACATCATAAAAATCAAGTATTATCTCGCACTCAAATTATTGATCAAGTCTGGTCTTATGATGAAGAAATACCACTTGATAGAGTTATCGATGTGTATATAAAATCTTTGCGCAAAAAACTAAAATTGGATTGTATCGTTACGGTAAAAAATGTTGGTTATAAAATTGAAGTAAAATGAAAAAGTCTGTTATTTTTGCTAAAACTTTTGTTTGCACCATGTTCATTATGGCGACTCTTTTGCTGATGTTGCATTTTGTAATCTATGTCTTATTTCCACATTTTTACCTAATTAATACTAGAAATGATTTATCTCAGAAAGCCGATATTCTTTCAAAAGACCTAGACGGGTTAGATGAATCGAGTGTTAAAGAATATATTAAGATTTATACTAAGAATGATAATATTGGTATTTTTCTACAAACGGCAACAGGTCAAGAAAATGATATTCCAATAGATTTGGCATCCAGTATCGATAAAGCTAATACTAATAATACGATTTTTATAGAAGAACGCACTATCAAGCTAAAAAATGGTAAAAATATTAATATTCAATTTGTTTCTTCTAAAAACGCTGAAAGTGATGCTAAAGAAATTACCCTCAAATTTTTACCCTACTCGCTAATTATTGGCTTAGTTTTTTCGATTTTATTTTCTTACTTAGCTTCAAAAATTATTATTAAGCCGCTCATTGAAGTTATCAGAATTGCTAACGATGTTGAAAAAGAAAAAAGCACTTTTCTACGGAGTGCTTCACATGAGCTAAAGACTCCATTGGCAGGTCTTCGTATCACGCTTGAAAATATGAAACATAACGTTGGTGAATATAAAGATCATCAGAAATATTTAGCTTCATCACTAGATATGGTCGATAAAATGTCAAATACTATTGGTGAGATTTTAAATATATCCTCTTACCAAGAATGGCTTAAGCGGCCACAAATAATTCAACTTTCTAAAGAAATTGCTAAAATCAGCAAAGAATATGAGCCAATTATGATTAAAAAGAATCTCACAATAAATCTACAAATAAAAGATGAGAGACTTAATATGAGTAAAACTGCTTTTAAAAAACTCTTTTCAAATCTTATTAGTAATGCAGTCAAATATTCAGATCAGAATAGTATAATTCAAATTTATGTAAAAAACGGTTGGTTAAAAATTGAAAATAATTGCGATCCAATTAAAAAATCTAGAATCCCAGCACTTTTTAAATTATTCTACAATAAAGAAGGTAGTACTATTAATAATATAGATAATGATAGAAGTAGCAATGGAGTTGGGCTATTTGTCGTCAAGAATATCCTCGATTTTTATAAGATAAAGTATAAGTTTGAGCCAACTAAATCTGGTATGGTTTTTGCCATTGAACTACAGCATAATTAAATACATTTTACGACTCTAGCATTTTTGCCAATTTTATGGTAGAATATATGCGTTTAAGAGGAAAGAAAAATGAGCGAAACATCAAAAACTTGTGAAGAATATTGTCCTTGCGGATGTGGCGCACATTATGTCTGCAAAAATTGTTGCGAGCACGAGCATCATCATTTTATAGAAAATTGCATTAAAATTCGTGGCGCCAGACAACATAATCTAAAAAACATTGACTTGGATATTCCTCGTGAAAAATTAGTAGTAATTACTGGTCTATCTGGTTCGGGAAAATCTAGTTTAGCATTTGATACCATTTATGCCGAAGGTCAGCGACGTTATGTTGAGAGTTTAAGCTCCTATGCTCGAATGTTTCTTGGTGTTATGGATAAGCCAGATGTTGATACTATTACAGGTCTTTCTCCAGCAATTTCAATTGATCAAAAATCAACCTCTAGAAATCCACGATCAACTGTTGCAACGGTTACGGAAGTTTATGATTATCTAAGACTATTATTTGCGCGTGTAGGAATACCGCATTGTCCAATCTGCCATCGCGAAGTTTCGCGTCGAAGTGTTGAAGATATTGTCAATGAGGTTTTAAAATTGTCTCTTGGTAGTAAATTAATGTTGCTAGCACCAATTATTCAACAGAAAAAAGGCGAGTTTAAGCATATTTCTGAGCAATATATTCAAAAAGGATTTTCACGCGTAAGAATTGATGGCATTATTTATGCTTTAGAAGAATTTCCTGAACTTGAAAAAAATCAAAAACACGATATTGAAATCGTAGTTGATCGTTTCATTCTTAGTCCTGAGCTAACTGCACGCATTTCAGGCTCAATCGAACAAGCTTTAGAACTTGGCAGGGGATTGATTAAAGTTCTAAAAATCAACGACAATATTTCAACAATTGATCAGAAAAATCTTGGAGAAAATACTGAAATTTATAGTTATTCGCAAAGGTATGCTTGTGAATATCATCCAGATGAGCTAATTCCTGAACTTGAGCCTCGCCTATTTTCTTTTAATGCGCCTCAGGGTGCTTGCCCTACTTGTACTGGGCTTGGGTCCAGGCTTGAAATTGATCCAGGATTAATTTTTAATAAAAATTTAACTATAGCTGAGGGAGGGATTCGGCCTTTCAATCGAATGCGTGATAATTCATGGTGGGAAAAAAGATTAAATGCCGTAGCTACTCGACATGGCTTTAGTATTTACACGCCAATTAAAGATCTAACCGAAGAGCAAAAACATATTATTTTATATGGCACTGGTGACGAGAAATATCAAGTAAAAATTGCAGGAAGTGGCAGTTTTGCTGATGGCACGAAATATGAAACAACATACGAAGGTGTGATTCCTACGCTGGAGCGACGACATCGTGAAACTGATTCAGATTTTATGCGCAAAGATATTGAACGATTTATGCGAATTCGAGAATGTCAAACTTGTCATGGCGCAAGATTACGTCCAGCTGTTCTGGCAATTACTGTACATGGATTAAATATTGTTGACATGTGCAACTTGAATGTTGATCAAACCTTAGAAGTACTTGATCGGGACCTTAGTTTTTCTGAATCTGAAAAAATTATTGCCACTCCAATTTTGAAAGAAATCCATGAACGCGTAAAGTTTATGCAAGATGTTGGCTTAGGCTATCTTGAACTTGGACGTTCCGCCAATACTCTATCTGGCGGTGAAGCACAACGAATTCGTCTCGCAACACAAATTGGTTCTGGTTTGCAAGGTGTTCTATATGTTCTTGACGAACCAAGCATTGGTCTACACCAGCGCGATAATGATAAATTAATTGCAACACTAAAACATTTGCGAGATTTAGGAAACACTGTTTTAGTTGTTGAGCATGACGAAGATACTATGCTATCCTCTGATTATTTAATTGATATCGGTCCAGGCGCTGGTAATCGCGGTGGAGAAGTTGTTGCTTTTGGCACTCCAACTGAAGTAATGCAAAACAAAAAGTCAATTACTGGACAATATCTTTCTGGCAGTTTGAAGGTTGCAGTTCCGAAAAAACGACGCAAAATTAAATCAGGAAAAGAGCTAGTGATTAAAGGAGCGCGAGAAAATAATCTCAAAAATATTGACGTTAAGATTCCGTTAGGAGTAATTACCGTAGTTTCTGGCGTTTCTGGATCTGGTAAATCGACATTAATTAATGAAATTTTAGCAAATAGTTTGCTTGCAAAATATCATAGAGCTCAAATTGTTCCAGGTGCACACGATGAGATATTGGGCACAGAAAATCTCGACAAATGCATAGTTATCGATCAAAGCCCAATCGGGCGTACACCGCGTAGCAATCCAGCTACTTATACTGGTGTTTTTAATCAAATACGAGAACTTTTTGCTAAACAGCCAGAGTCAGAATTGCGCGGATATAAAGCTGGACGATTTAGTTTTAATGTTCGTGGTGGTAGATGTGAACATTGCCAGGGCGACGGCGTAAATAAAATTGAGATGCATTTTTTGCCTGATGTCTATGTTACATGTCCGGCTTGTCATGGCCGAAGATATAATCGTGAAGCTCTCGATATCAAATATAAATCCAAAGATATTTCTGAAGTGCTTGATATGACGATTGATGAAGCTGTTGATTTTTTCGAAAACATTCCTTCAATCTTATCAAAACTTCAGACTTTACAGGACGTAGGTTTAGGATATATTCGACTTGGACAGCCTGCAACCACTTTTTCCGGTGGAGAAGCACAACGAATTAAACTTGCCACTGAACTCTCGCGTCGAAGTACAGGCAGGACGCTATATATTTTAGACGAACCAACTACTGGATTACATACCGATGATGTCAATAGGCTATTAAAGATTTTAAGCCAACTTGTCGATCATGGAAATTCAATGGTAATCATTGAACATAATTTGCATGTAATAAAAACAGCTGATTATATTATAGATATGGGTCCAGAAGGCGGGCAAAATGGCGGTCAAATTATTGCTACAGGCACACCAGAAGAAATCTCAAAAATCAAAGCATCTCCAACTGGTCAATTTCTAAAAAATATTTTGTAGTTAGTAACAAAAAACTCGCCCCACGGGCGAGTTGGAAAAATCGTATTTTGGTGCACCTGACTAGACTCGAACTAGCACAGCCTTACGGCCACTACCACCTCAAGGTAGCGTGTATACCAATTTCACCACAGGTGCATATATTAATTATAATATAGAGATGAGATACCGTCAACGCTACATGTGTTGCCATATATGTTATATATACTATTATTAGCATTCTCTCGCACGTAGTAAAATGCGGATAAACCACGTATAAATATCTAAAATAAAAAGAATCATTACAGGGGTAAACTTGTCAAAAGCTATAAAAAAGTGTATAATTAAAGTAAATCATAATAAAAAGGAAAAATATGTCTGAAAATAAGTTAAGTCTAGATATTCGTACTCTCACTGGTAAAAAGCTTGCTAGACTTCGCAGAGAAGGTAAGATTCCTTCTGTTATTTATGGCGAAGGTGAGGCGATCCTCGCGCAATCTGAATATATCAAGACTGAAAAAGTTCTTGAAAAAGCTGGCTACCATTCTACTATTGATTTGGATATAGATAATCAGAAAAAACTTGCTATCGTCAAAGACATTATGCGTGATCCAGTTTCTCGAAAAATTATCAATATCGAATTCCAGACTGTAGCGAAAAATCAAAAAATTGTGGCTATCACCCCAATTATTATCGAAAATTTTGAGACTTCTGAAGCCTCAAAAAATCACATCATGTTTACTCAGGTCATGGATAGTATTGAAGTTAAGGCTAAGCCGTCTGATTTACCAAAAGAGTTTGTAATTGATGCATCAAAAATGGTCAATCTCGATGACAAAATCTTAGTTTCTGATCTTGTTTTGCCGAAGAATGTAGAGCTGGCAAATAAAGAAATGTCTCAAGACCAAATAATTGCAAGCTTATATGATCCTTCTGCTGAAGCCGCTGCGCGTGAAAAAGAAAATACAGAAGAACAGACGGACGCTGTCGACGTTCCATCCGACAATGGCTCTAAGCCAGAAGAAAAAGCGGAATAGTTTATTAGTCCTAAATCCAAAATACCACCATATTGGGTGGTATTTTTGTGCTATACTAAAAACATGAGCGTTTTAGTGATTGGGAATGTTGTTAAAGATGTTTATCTCAATTTTGACGAAAAACATACTAGATTTGAATATGACGAACATCATTCTCCGTGGTTAGATCTGGCCTTTAATGGCAGCGAGCAAAAATTTTTTTCCAGAAATTCTGTTTTTGGTGGTGCCGCAGTTACTAATGAAGTTTTTGAAAAACTAAAAATTGAGGCCGTAAATAACGATAAGATAAATACACAATATGCTTATCGTTACATCCTAGCTAATAACGATAATGTCGCATATCTGATACCATCAGAACGCCCTAAAACTATTTTCAGCCCTCCAAATAAACCTGTCGATTGGTTATATGTAGATCGCTCTGCAGAAATTACCGAAGAATTAGTCGAAAAGATAAAAGAATATCTTAGCCTTTCTAAAAGCACGAGAATCGTCACCTTTATTAGTGTTTGCCCAGCTGGCTCAGAAAAAATATCTTCTAAAGCTAAAAAAACACAAATTTCAAAGCCAGTGATGGAATTGATGCAATTATCCAGCGTCATTTTTACAGATGGAGAGTTGTCTGATATATCTGCTAAAGGCGTAATTTGTACTATATCTAAAAAATCGATAATGTGCGGTAAAAATATCCAGCAATATAATCTTCAACGGCAAGACCTAACGACACATTTAACAGCTTATTCTGTTATTGCGGCAACGATTTTTGCAACAATGCTGAAAGGCTATTCTACACGTGAAGCTTTGATGCTGGCGAAAATCAATGTTGAAAAATCACGAATTACCGAATCACTGACTCTTGAAAAACTTACCCAAAAATTGACCGAATATAATGATCGACGAAAAAGTCTTCATCTTATTGCAAAAACGATTTTAGCCGACAATAAAGGAATTTTGGCGGCTGATGAGAGTGGTGGATCAATTCATAAAAAATTTGAATCCGTAGGAGTTATCGATGACGCAAGACATCGACGAGATTATCGCAATATTTTCTTTACCACTGAAAATCTCGAAAAATATATTAGTGGAGTGATTTTATTTGATGAGACTGCTAGGCAAAAATCTGATGACGGTCGTGATTTTATTACATATTTGACTGCAAAAGGAATTGTCCCAGGAATAAAAGTTGATGAGGGCTTAACAAACTTTACGAAAGATAATCTCGCTCATGAAAAATATACTAAAGGACTTAAAAATTTGCCGAAAAAATTAGCAGAATATTATGAGATGGGACTAAGATTTGCTAAGTGGCGCGCAGCTTTCGAAATTGAATTTGAAGAAAAAAATAATCAATTAATTTTGAAAAAACCTACAGATTTTGCAATTCAGAAAAATTGTGAGATTCTTGCCAAATATGCTCGCGAATGTCAGGATTTTGGTTTAGTTCCTATCGTTGAGCCAGAAGTTGTGTATGATGGCTTCTATCCAATTGATACCTGCGAAAAAATTACGAGTAAAGTTCTTCGATATTTATTTTTAGAGTTAAAAAAATATGATGTGCAATTAGATAGTTGTATTTTGAAAATCAATATGGTACTTGCTGGAAAACAGTATCCTTATCAATCTACTCCAGAAGAAGTGGGAATTGTAACGTCGAAAGTCCTAAAAGAGAATTGCCCAAAAGAATTAGCGGGAGTAGTTTTTCTTTCTGGTGGTCAAGACATGGAAGATACTACGAAAAATCTTCAAGCTATTATTAATTATGGACCATATCCATGGCCAGTTACTTTTTCATTTGCACGCGCATTGCAAGAGTCAACTTTAGCGACGTGGTGTGGTGACAATAGTAAAATCGAAGAAGCTAGGGAAAAATTTAGAGACAGATTAATTGCTAACTGCAAAGCTTTGATCAAAAACAAAATAGACTAGACAATAAGGTTATGTTAATATAAAAGAAAAAATAGAGGAAAAAATGAATCCAGAAAAAAATAACGCCACAAATTTAACTCCAGATCAATCTCCAATCCCCGATCAATCTACTAATGCAAATTCATTATCTAGTTCTGGGCAGTCGGTGGATGATTTTTTTGCAAATACTAGTAAGGAATTTGACGAAGCCTTAAAAGCTACTGATAATTTGTCTACTCCAGATTTTTCACAAGCGCCAATTCCTAATAACTTCAATACTTCAATATCTTCAGCTACCATTTTTGACGCTCCAAACACTATCCAGCCATCGACCAAATATCCTACAGAAACCCCAAGCCAGAATCTTTCAGAGCCAAAAGAAGCAAAAAGACCTCCTATAGATCTTGAGAAACAGGTAAAAAAAGTTAGCACACTTGCGGTAATTTTTGGCATTTTAGTTGTGATTTTTTCAGTATCAACAATTGCTATTTCAGTACTTTATTTTTCTCAAACCGATAACCTCAACACGATAAAATCTGATCTTAACCATAGTCAAAAAATTGTTGATGCGATCAGAGAGACAACTGGTGTAGATATTAAAAATCCTTCCGATGTGCCAGTATATAAAACAACAGTAGGATATATTTATATCAACGAATGGAATATTAAAATAAAAATCCCAGATAGCCTTGATAAGGTGAGCTATATTCTTAATCAAAATTATCGTCCGTCAATTTGTTTTAATGCTATCCAGAAAGGTGTACAACATTTTCCAGATTTTGCAAATATTGCACTAAATCCAGGGCGCATGGGGTGTTTGACTCGTATCGCAACTAATGAAGGTGAATTTGATCCTGCTACGGGTATTTCTTTTGGCACGAAAGTTTTCACTTATAAAGATTATAGCTATTTTTACACCCCTTCCACCGACTATAGCAAGGATACTGCAAGCCTCGGTCTGGAACATACTGCTGTACAGAACATTAAAAATATGCTGACAGACAATATTGAAAGATACGAATAAAAAGTATGAAAAAAGCCCCTAGTATGCTAAGATAATCTTAGGGGGACTTTGTTTAAATAGATTAAGTTTTGTTAAAAAATTGATATCAGTAGGATATCGATTACAAAAAGAAAGAGAAATATGGAGTTAATGCCTTCAATTATTATGGCTCTTATCGGATTATTCGGCGGAGCAGGTGCAGTTTTTGTTTATAATAAGAAAAATGAAAATGGTGGCAAAAATAAAGCAGATGATTTAGTTCGCAAAGCAAAAAATGAAGCATCTGACATTGTTTCAAAAGCACGACTAGAAGCTGCTGATATTGCTGAAAAGTCAAAAAATGAAGAGAGCGAACGTAGAAAAGAATGGCGAAAGACAGAAAATCGTCTTTCAGAGCGAGAGTCTTTATTGGATGGCAAACTAGATCAATTGGAGAAAAAATCAGAACGCTTAGTCAAGCAAGAAAAAGAGATTGAAGATCTAAAATCTGAAATACGAGATATTCGTGCCAAGCAACAAGAAAAATTAGAAAAAGTTGCTGGGCTAACAAAAGCTGATGCTCGTGAAAAATTAATTTCAATGACTGAGCGAGATATAAAAGAAGATTTAATGAAACTTGTTTCGAAAGAGCAACGCGAGATAAAACGTGATATTGACGAAACTGCTCAGGCAATTCTTGTTACCGCTATGGAACGTATGTCTTCTGAGGTAACTGCCGATAGAACAATTATCGCTTTAAAACTCCCAGACGATGAAATGAAAGGTAGAATTATTGGCAAAGAGGGCAGAAATATCCAAGCTCTTCAACGTGCTACAGGTGTTGATATTATGGTTGATGATACGCCTGGAATGGTAGTTCTTTCAAGTTTTGATCCAATTCGCCGTCAAGTCGCACGATACGCTCTCGAAAGATTAATGAAAGATGGACGTATTAATCCAACCTCTATCGAGGAAGCTGTTACTAAGGCAGAGCGAGAAATTGATAAGGAGGTTATGCGAGCCGGAGAGGACGCTGCTAGAGAAGTCGGAGTTGTTGGCATTCCGCATGAAATGCTTCACCTCCTTGGTGAGTTAAAGTTTCGTACTTCTTATGGACAAAATGTTTTATTGCATTCTGTTGAAATGGCACACATTGCTGGCATGATTGCTGAAGAAATTGGCGCCGATAAGAGAATTGCGAAAATGGCAACTTTACTTCATGACATCGGAAAGGCCGTAACCCATAAAATCGAAGGCAAGCATGCTGAAATTGGTGCTGAGCTTGCAAAAAAATATGGCTTACCGGATCCTGTAGTCCATGCAATCGCTGCGCACCATGACGATATCGAGCCTACAACCACTGAAGCTATTATTGTTAAAATTTGTGATGCTCTCTCTGCCGCTCGTCCAGGTGCTAGGAATATTTCTGCGGAAAATTTTGCGGAGAGGATGAGAGATCTTGAAAATATTGCAACTTCTTTCCCGGGAATTGATAAAGCTTACGCAATTTCCGCTGGACGCGAGATTCGTGTTATTGTCGAACCAAAACAAATTGATGACTTGACTGCTCTAAAATTGGCACGAGATATTGCCGATAAAATTGAAGCTACGATGAGCTATCCGGGGGTAATAAAAGTCAATGTTATTCGAGAGACTCGCGCAATCGAATATGCAAAATAATTTAAAAAATACCAGTTTTTGCTGGTATTTTTTATGTATGGTACAATAACTTTATGATAGAAGTTTATACAACCCCAACTTGCGTTTATTGTCATGCGCTTATTTCATGGCTAGATGAACAGGGGATTAAATATATTGAAAAAGACGCCAGTGAAGATCCTACAATTACCGGAGTTCCAGTCAGTCGAATCGAACAAGAAGACAGTACTGTTGTTGAGGTGATTGGCTTTGATCGCATGGGCATAAGAGATGCTTTAGTGCATGCCAAATAAAGATTCTTTACCTATATTGCTTTTCTTGCATGGTTTTCGTGGTAATCATCTTGGACTAGAAGAAACCATTGAATATTTTAAATCAAAAGGTTTTTTATGTTATTCGCCAGATATTCCACCTGCCTTTAATACACAAGACGAAAAATTGCCAAAGATTGTTCGTTTTGATTCCGATTCTTATGCTGATTGGGTAGCGGATTATATTGAGATGCACAAAATTAAATGTCCAATATTAATAGGGCATTCTATGGGTTCAATCATCGCTGCCACAGTAGCTGAAAAATATCCTCAAAAAATTGGCAATAAGATTTTTTTTGTTTCGCCAATTGCTACAAAGCCACCAATTATTATTAGGAAACTAATACCTTTAATTTTTTTTATTCCAAATAAAATTATTAGCTATTGTACTACTAGATTTTTAATTACGCCTAAAAATCCTCAAACCTTCAAAAAGATTTTGGCAAGAACAAATGAATGTGCAAAAAGGTTTACTAGTAAAAAACAAGTATATCTTGCTTCAAAATTCAGTGTTAGTAGTACTATTTCTGACTTTAACTTTCGTCAGCAGGTGTTTTTTATTATTGGATCAGAAGATAAATTAAATTCGCCATCTCAAGTCGAACAGGTAGCCCAAAAATATCATAGCGTTACAGATATAGTAGAAAATACGGGTCATCTAATAAATTACGAATATCCACTCATCCTCGCCAGAAAAATATTATTTTATCTTCAAGAAAAATAAAATTAAATCCACTGAGAAAGTCGCTTATATTCTACAGAATTTTTTTTGTAAGAATCTAAAATATCTTCTGTGTAAGTTTTTCCGTTAGTAATATTTAATGTCTCTACTTCTGGACAAGATGCAAGGAGTCGTATAATTGCTTCATCTGTATCTATTGAGGTCATTGATTTTGTGTTTTTATCACGATAGGAAGCTACTCGTAGTTCTTTATAGACAAAGCGCTTAATTCCAGCTTGCAAACAATATTTTAGGCAATTCTCGCAAGTCGCCATTTTATTATAAAGAGTACATCCAGTAACATCTTTTCCGGCAAACAGCAGGGCATTCATTTCAGAATGAATTGCAAAATAATATTTCATCGGACGTTCAGTCAATGTTAATTTTGATTCGTCTGCTCCTTGAATTGTTCCGTTATATCCAAAAGAAACTGGTCTTCTTCTATGATCTACTATTACGCAACCATTTTGTGAGGATGGATCTTTGGATTTTCTCGCCACTTCTTCGGCGATCCCCATAAAGTATTCATCCCAAGTCAATTTATTTTCCATTTTAACCCGCTTTCATTTATAGTATATCTAAAAATATCAAAAGTGCAAAATATGCTATAGTCATCTAAAATACCTAGTCGTAGTTAAGAGTTTATAATATATAGTCGTCTTCTTGACTTTAGGCTATTTTTAAGTTAATATAAATGCATATCCAACAATATTTTGGATAAGTATACAGATAAGAATGCTAGGCGCGCTTACCTAGTTTAACGATAAAAGACCAAACTATTTTATGCGAGCGTAGCTCAGTTGTTTAGAGCGCTTCCTTGCCAAGGAAGAGGTCGAGAGTTAGAGTCTCTTCGCTCGCACCAGAAGCACATATTATAAAGATAAATTGTTTATCCCACTAAGTCCCTGCCAACCCCCCTTGGCAGGGACTTAGTGGTTTTTAAGCATATATAATTTTATTCCAATAAGATATAATAATCTGATATATGAAAGAGGTAGATGTTAAAAAAGTCGATTGGCACAGAGTTTATCTACATTACACTGATAAAAATAATTTATCTAATATTGCAAAAAATGGTCTTATCCCAGCAATAGGTGATAATTCTAAGGGTATTGAAAAAACGCCAAAAATTTTCTTCACGATTTCTTCTAAGGGTGCTCTTGCGATTATGGATGTCTGGTTCAAATGGCTTTTGTTAATTCCGAGAAATAAATATTTGTATAGGCTTGGTGCTATTCTAATGCCTAAAAAAATTATTCCAAATATAATTTACGATATATTTTACGGAGTATATAGCCACAGCCCAAGAAAGAAAAGCTTAGCAAAAAAGAAAATGCTAAAAATTATTGAGAATAGCGTATGGTTAGTTCTTGATTTAGAGGAAGAAGTGGACTTTTCATTTAGTGATATTGATGAGGTTAAATCACAAAAAATGCCCAAAAGATTTCTTAAAAAATTTTACCATTATGGCAGTAATGTTAATAGTCCAAAAATGGAATATTGGAATATGCATACCCTTAGCAATAGAACAATTTCTTCAGAGAAGATTTCTATATTAAGTTACAAAGGAGACATCAGTGTTAAGAGTATTTTGAAGTTTTTAATATCTGAAAATAAAGACTTTGTAACTTCGGATTGTCTTATGCTTCAGCAGTTATTTTTAGAGGATGATATTTTACTTAAAACTAAAAAATAACTTAAAAATATGATATTATGGTTATATAAATAAGGAGATAAAATGCCAATTTGGTTAATCGTAATCTTAGCTATTCTTGCAGTGATTCTGCTTGCTGTCTGGGGTTCATATAATGGATTAGTAAAATTAAATGAGCGTGTAGAAGAAGCATGGTCCGATATCACGGTACAATTAAAACGACGTTCAGATTTAATCCCGAATCTCGTAGAAACCGTTAAAGGATATACTAAACACGAGAGTGAAGCAATTAAGCAAGTCTCTGATGCAAGAGCAAAAATGATGGGCGCTCGCTCCATTACTGAAACCGCCGAAGCCGACAAGGGAATTATGAGCGCATTGTCGCGAATTATGGCAGTGACAGAATCATATCCAGATTTAAAAGCCGATAAAAATTTTCAACAACTCTCTTCAGAGTTGACTGACACAGAAGATAAAATCCAAGCTGCAAGACGATTTTATAATGCTGGCGTTAAAGAGTTTAATACAAAAGTAAAAATTTTCCCAACCAATACTATAAATAGCGCTTTCTTACATTTTAAAATCCGTGAGTACTATGAGGTCGACGAGGTTGAATCCAAAAAAATTGCCGATGCTCCTCAAATAAAGTTCTAGCGATCAGGAAAAAGTATGTATAAGCAAATTGCTGCAAATAAGAGAAATACAGTTTTATTAATTTTAGGATTTGTAATTTTAATTTCTTTTATTGGCGGTGTATTTGCTTATTTCTTTGACGATTTAAGTATTATTGTTTATACATTACTTCTCGCAAGTATTTATACACTCATTCAGTACTATCTCTCTCCTTCATTAGCTGTCATGATGACCGGTGCTAAAGAAATAACTAAAAAAGATAATCGTCGTCTGTATAATACCGTCGAAAATCTTTCAATTACAACCGGTTTACCTATGCCAAAAGTATATATTATCGACGATGCTGCCCCAAATGCTTTCGCTACGGGTCGCGATCCTAAACATGCAATTGTCGCTGCCACGACAGGCTTAATTGATATTATGGATGATACGGAATTGACTGCAGTTATGGCACATGAAATGTCACACGTTCAAAATTATGATATTCGAATTTCTATGATTACTTTTGGTCTTGTTTGTTTTGTTGGGCTAATTTCCGACATTGGAATTAGACTTTTAGCCTATAATAAAAAAGAGGAAGAGCGTTCTCCAGTAGGAATAATTATTATTGTTATTACGAGCATTTTTGCTCCCATTGCCGCATCTCTTGCTCAGATGGCGGTATCTAGAAGAAGAGAGTTTTTAGCTGATATATCAGCAGTGAAGATCACACGTTATCCAGAGGGCATGATTGCGGCTCTTAAAAAATTGGATGAACATGCTAGACCAATGCGTCATCAAAATCCTGCTACTTCAGCTATGTATATTAACAATCCAATGAAAAAAAATAGTATTGCTAAACTTTTTAGTACTCATCCCCCAATCGAAGAGAGAATTGAAAGGCTCGAACGTGCCAAAACTTCATTCTAAGAAAAAAATACATAGAAGTTTTAAGCGGTCGTATTCTGAGGATTATCGACTTATCGATAATCTATCTTCTCTTACCTCTCATGCTATTAAAACATTCAACTTAATTTTTAAGAATTGGAAGATTTTTTTACCTTTCTTAATTTTAAATATTTTATTGATTGCTCTCTTTATTGGGCTAATGAGCGAAGCAACTTATAAAGGAATTCAAGACGCTATTAAGCAAACAAACGACAAACTTGATATTGGAAAAATTGGCAACATCGGAAAATCAGCGCTTTTGCTTATTGGGACAATCACTTCTGGAGGATTGCCTAGTAGTATTGGAGAGTCTGAGCAGTTATTTTTCTTGTTTATTATAATGGCAATATGGTTAATCGCTATTTATTTAGCAAGACATATCCTCGCTGGACATAAAATTCGCATGCGCGACGGCTTATATAATGCGCTTTCTCCTGCTATCTCCACGCTCTGCATTTTATGTATTATTATTTTTGAACTTATTCCTATTTTTATTGTTATAATTACTTATTCTTCAGCGCTAGCTACGGATTTTCTCGCGACCCCTTTTTATGCCTTAGTCTATTTTATTTTTGCTTCACTAATGATCTTACTAAGTCTATATCTCCTACCAGGAGGCATTATGGCATTAGTCGCAATTTCTGCTCCAGGATTATATCCTGTAGTGGCTATAAATACGGCAAATGATCTGATTATTGGCAGAAGAATTAAATTTATCATCAGATTAGTCTTCATGTGTATTTCCCTTGCAATTTTCTGGATCGTTATTATGTTGCCGATTATCTTATTAGATCTTTGGCTTAAGACGAGTTTCACATGGCTTTCTGGTATTCCTCTGGTTCCGATTTGCTTGTTGACTTTAACAATTTTTTCACTCATATATTTTGCAATTTATTGCTATCTTTTTTATCGCGAATTGCTTGATTTAGAATAGTTTTTCCTAACCCTCTTATGCTATAATACCCTTAATGCAATCAATCACATTACATAAGAAGA
>CAUUKA010000007.1:0-30176 GCA_963545945.1 uncultured Candidatus Saccharibacteria bacterium
CTGCAGTGATGAGAGTTACTGCAAAGATGAGAGTGAAGATGCCCAGCAGGGGGAGAGGAGAGGAATTGAGAAAGAATAGCTTATTATTGCTATTTTGTTTTCTTTCTATCTTATCTATTTTTCTTAATCTTTCCAATAGGAACATTTTCATAAAGCTATT
The DNA here is from genome assembly GCA_963545945.1 of uncultured Candidatus Saccharibacteria bacterium. Taxonomy (GTDB): domain Bacteria; phylum Patescibacteriota; class Saccharimonadia; order Saccharimonadales; family Saccharimonadaceae; genus Nanosyncoccus. The sequence goes on from CAUUKA010000007.1 coordinate 161, forward strand.
TCAATAATAGCATAAACATAATAAGGAAGAAAGAAAAATATATTTTAAATAACAATATTAATAATCTTGAGATTTTTCGGAATAATAACTTTTTTTGGTTCAGAAACTACATATTTTTTAACATTTTGGTTAGATAAAGCTAAGGCGGTAATTTTCTCTTCATTGCCTACATCCTTAGCTGAAAGAGAGATTTTTGCACGTAACTTACCATTAACCTGTACAATATATTCGACAGATTCAGCAATTAAAGATGATTCATCCCATGTAGGCCAAACGTCATCTGCCCCTAATTTTTCAAGAATTTCAGAAGCAAGATGAGGAGCAAATGGCTTTAGTAATTTTGCAAGAACTATTATGTCTTCTTTAGTCGAGCCATTTTTGTAAAGCTCGTTAACGTATTCCATTAGTGAAGCAACAGCGGTATTTAAGCCCACTCGACGCAAATCTGTGGTAACTTTTTTAATAGTTTTATTGCGGATTACACGATTATTATCTTTTTCAACCTGGTCAATATTGTATGCTAGGTTAAAACAACGATTAAGAAAACGATAAACCCCGCCAATAGCTTTAGTACTCCAAGCTGCATCCTCGTCGTAAGGACCAATAAATAATTCATAAGTACGCAAAGTATCCGCGCCATAGCCAGATTCGATCACATCAAGAGGATCAATTACATTACCTTTTGATTTCGACATTTTTTTGCCGTCTGGAGCATTGATGTAGCCGTTATATAGTAATTTTTTGATTGGCTCACGGAATGGTAAAAATCCTAAATCTGCAAAAAACTTACACCAAAACCTGATATATAGGAGATGAGCAACAGCATGATCTCCTCCACAATAAATATCGGTAGGTGCCCATTTCTTAATCTCTTCTTCGTCCCAGGCGACGTTTTTAGCGTGTGGAGAAACATAACGCCAGAGATACCATGAGGAACAGGCGTAACCATCCAAAGTATCCGTTTCTCGGATCATTTCCTCACCATCAATTGTTACTTTAAGCCAATCTTTTGCTTTGGCTAAGGCTGAACGACCGGTTGAATCTGGTTCATAATCATCAACTTTTGGATGAATAACTGGCAGTTGATCCTCTGGGATAGGATGAGGATTGCCATTTTTATCATAAGCAATCGGAATTGGACATCCCCAATAACGTTGTCTAGAAATAAGCCAATCACGCATACGATAAGTTGTTCTGGCTTTGCCGATTTTACTCTCCTCAAGCCAATGAAGGATTCCCTCTCTAGCGTCAGCAGTAGAAAGACCGTTAAATTTACCAGAATTAATTAATTCGCCCTCACCGCTGTAACATTTTTCACTAGAGTCTGAGGCTTTAATAACCGAAATAACTGGCAGATTAAATTTTTCAGCAAAAGCAAAATCTCGCTCGTCATGGGCTGGAACTGCCATAATTGCCCCTTCACCATATCCCATTAAAACGTAATCAGAAACCCAAACTGGCATTTTTTCACCATTAACTGGGTTAATAACATAACCGCCAGTAAAAACTCCTGTTTTTTCTTTATTTTCTTGACGCTCAATTTCTGATTTTTTCAATGCAGATCTACAATAATCTAGTACTTCTTCTCTGCAATTTTCAGTCATAATCTTATTAATCATTGGATGTTCAGGAGCAAGAACAAGAAAAGTTGCGCCAAAAATAGTGTCTGGACGAGTAGTAAACACTTTGATAAATTGATTTTTTTGATTATCGACTTGAAAATTGATTTCGGCACCAGAACTTTTACCGATCCAATTTTTCTGAGCAGTCTTAATTTTTTCTGGCCAATCTAGCGCATCAATGCTTTCAAGTAGTTCATCAGCATAATCAGTAATTTTGAAGAACCATTGTTTCATTTTCTTTTTTTCAACTTCAGTGCCGCAACGCCAACAACAGCCACCCTCAACCTGCTCATTAGCAAGTACAGTTTGATCGATTGGGCACCACCACTGATAACTTTCTTTTTGGTAAGCTAAACCTTTTTTGAATAATTGTAAAAAACACCACTGTGTCCATTTATAATAGCTTGGATCAGAAGTGCTAATTTCTCTTGACCAATCAATAGCAAACCCCATTCTTTTAGCCTGCTTACGAAAATTTTCAATGTTCTGATGAGTGGCGACTTCTGGCGAAATACCAGTTTTAATCGCATAGTTCTCAGCCGGTAAACCGAATGTATCATAACCAAAAGGCCTTAAAACATCTAGTTGCTGTTGTTTATAAAATCGAGCTAAAACATCCACAATCGAAAAATTCCTAACATGCCCAACATGTAGGCCAGCCCCTGATGGATACGGGAACATTTCGGCAAGGAACATTTTTTGATTTTTAGAATCAGCTGTTCGTTCAGCCTTGAACTCTGAACGTTCTTCCCAGATTTTCTGCCATTTTTCTTCAATCTTGATTGGATTATATCTTTCCATATTATTCCTTATATTTTAATTTTCTTCACAAAGTAATTTATAAAGCGCAATTCCTGTCGCAACGGATACGTTAAAAGATTCTTTTTGCCCTTTCATTGGTATCTCTAGAAAAATATCGATTAATTCGTATAATTTTTTATCAATCCCATTCACTTCTTCACCAAGTAATAAAACTGTTTTATTACCAAAAATAGACGCCTTACTAAGAGAACTTTGAAGTTCTGGACTATTTATTTTTCTAACCCTACGATCTTTTATATTATTTTCAAGTCCGATAATCTTATATCGTTCAGCTTTCAAAGACTTTAATGTTTCAAATAAATCATTTGTATATTCAGATTTAACTATCTTTTCAGCTCCAAGTGCAGTTTTATGCAGTGCGTCTTTAATTTTTTCAGAAATATGCGGTAGGTAATTTGGATTATCAATAGATGGAGTAAAGCCACTAAAAAACACCTTTTCGACGCCAAATCCTTCAGAGGTCCGCAAAATAGCACCAACATTATATAGCGAGCGAATATTATGGATTACGACGACCGTTTTCATCTTGTATATTATAACATATTTTAGAGTTGATGAATTAGAGAATATCAGATAGAATATGCTTATGGATAAAAACCTTGAGCGATTTATTATCAATTTCAAAAAATACGGCATAAAAGATAAAGATATTAAACGAGCCTTGAACTATGTGGATGATCTTGGTCGAGGGCTAAAAATCTTACGGACTTTCCCACAAGGCGTAACTATTTTTGGCTCAGCGCGCGTATCAGAAAATCATAAATATTATAAAGAAGCTAGAACACTCGGTAGAATGCTTGCCAATAACGGACATTCAGTTATTACAGGTGGAGGTCCTGGCATCATGGAGGCTGCAAATAGAGGTGCCTTTGAATTTGGGGGTCGATCGATTGGGCTGAATATTACTTTAGACCACGAGCAATTTCCTAATCCATACTTAACCGATACTATGGAATTTCGCTATTTCTTTGCACGAAAGGTAATGCTAGTGATGGCTTCTAAATGTTATGTATTTTTCCCTGGAGGATTTGGCACACTTGATGAATTGAGTGAAATAATGATTTTAATGCAAGAAAAAAAGATGCCAAAAATGCCAGTTTATCTTATTGGTAAAACTTATTGGAAGCCACTTGAACGTTTTTGGAAAACAAAATTGTTAGCAGAAAAAATGGTAAAATCTGCTGACTTAAATCTAGTAAAGACCACTGATGAAATTTTAGATGTGGTAAAAGCTGCAAATAAAATTGGCCATACGAAAATAGACGAAAATATTTACGACCGTTTCCGCATGACCGAGAATTAACAAGCTTGTAATTATTTTTTATTGTTCAATTTAACTAGGTGGTCAAGAGTTTTTTCAATGATTAGACGATTTTTGATATCCTGTCGGACATTTGGGTCTTTGAGATTCTTGAGAGCTTCTTTTGAGTTTTTATAGATTTCGCGTAGTTCATTAACTTTGCCATCAACAGCTTCGTCCTCTACTTCGATTTTCTCTTCACGAGCAAGAATCTGCAAACAAAGTGAAGCATTCACACGAGCTTCTGCAACCTTACGAGCTTCTTTTTCCCAATCTTCTTGTGTCTTCCCAGATTTTTTTAGGTAATCCTCAAAGCTTAAGCCCTGTTGCATGGCGTTACTGGCAATATCATTTTTGATTAATTTTAATTGATCTTGAATCAAGATTTCAGGAGCAGAAACCTTTGACTTTTTGACAAGTTCAATTACTAAATCATCTTTGTATTTTTCATCAGCACGAATTTCGTTTTGAGATTGAAGATTTTTACGAATATCGGCTTTTAATTCCTCGATAGTCTTAAATGGACCACATTTTTTAGCAAATTCATCATCTAATTTAGGTTTAACTAGTTCGCTTATTTGCTTCAAAAGAACATTAAAGATTGTTTTTTTACCTTTAAGATTTTCTGCATGATAATCTTTAGGAAAAGTTAATTCAAGGTCAAATCTATCACCAACTTCATGCCCGACAATTCCTTCTTCAAATCCTGGGATAAATTGTTTTGAACCAAGCCCCAATGAAAAATCTTTAGCCGAACCACCATCAAACTTAACACCGTCTAAACTACCTTCAAAATCAATAACAACTTCGTCATTTAGTTGAGCTTTTCTTTTTACGACTTTCTTTTCAGCGTAAGATTTTTGAATATTTTCAAGAATTTCAGAAATATCTTTGTCAACAATTTTTGCAATTTCTTTTTTAACTCCAAGATTTTTATAATCACCGAGTTTAATCTCTGGCAAAACATCTGCTTTAGCAGTATATTCGGCGGTTTCATCTGGGACATACTTGGTCACTTCAACCTTAGGAATCATCAATGGTGTCTTTTTTGCTTCTTCAAAAACCTTTGGCACAGAATTACGAACAGCCAAGTCTAGAGCAACCGAGGCAAGATCGTTAGGATTAAGGTGTTTTTTGGCAATTTCTACCGGTGCCTTACCCTTTCTGAAACCTTCAACCTTCACGTCGCGAATCATTCGCGCTAGGGCCTTTTCAGTTGCATCTTTTAAATCTTTACTGTCGAGAACGACTTTAATTTCCACCTGAGTGTCTGAGATTTTTTTAGTAGTATATTTCATATTGTCTATTATACCATAAGATATACAGAGGTACGACAAAAATATTTTGAACTTATTTTGCTATTCAATCTGCTGTTCACGAAATGGATTAATAAAATTAGGAATAAAATCTTTAGATTGGGCATTTTGACGAATTTTTTCTTCTTCATCTTTAACAATAATTTCGTAATCATTTATCTCTATAATTTCCGAACGTCCAACTACTAGTTCCGAATCAAGAAAAGCTTTCACTAATGGTCTTTTAACGACCAATTGAAGAATCTCAAAATCTGCAGTGTTAAAATTATAATCAATAACTTTTCCTAGTTTTGTGCCTTTTTTAGTCCTTACTCGCAATCCAATAGGAGAGAAATTTAACTTTATATTTTCGTCAATTTTAATAATTTCACCACGAGAAGTGATCTCGTCAATACTATCAATAATTAAACCGATAGTTGAATATTCCCGAACAGAGTTAACATCTAAAATATCACCATACTTTCCATTATTCATTTGGTTGCCACTTAAAATAAATCCAATAATTTTTAGATTATTCGGGTCAATTATTTCTTTTTCAATCCTACCCAACTGTCCACCCAGATGAAGACTAAGGACTGGAAAGTTATACAAATTTGAACCTTTTCTTAGCATGTTATACTAATAATACCATATGAAAAAAATCTTAGCGATTTCTGGCGGGGTGGACTCGATGGTTCTGCTTGATATTTTTCGAAAAGATCCTGATATTTTGGTGGCGCACTTCAACCACGGCACAAGAGACTCAGCAGAAGAGGATGAAAAATTTGTAAAAGAAAAATGTAAAGAATTAGGCGTAGCTTTTTGTTCGGACAAATTGGTCCTTGGGGAAAAAGTTTCAGAAGAGACTGCAAGGGAGAAACGCTATATTTTTTTAGAAAGAATCAGGCAAGATATCGAAAAAAAATCTGGCACAAAAACCATGATTTTTACTGCACATCACTTAGATGACTTGGTCGAAAGTGTTTTAATTAATCTTATTCGAGGAACAGGTTGGAGAGGATTAACACCTTTTTCGGCCAAGAAAGTAATTCGTCCGTTTTTAGCTAATGACCCGTTACTGCCAGAATCCAAAGGTGATATTTTAACTTATGCATATCGACATAAAATATCTTTTCGAGAAGATCCATCCAATTCATCTGATAAATATCTCCGAAATAGAATTAGACAAAAACTTCAATCAATCAGACCAGAAAAAAAATATGAATTAAACCAGAAAATTAAAATGTTGTATTTTTTACAACAATCATTAAGAAGTGAAATCACAGAAATATGCAATGAACTTGTCGAAAAGAAAATATTAGTTGCAGGGGATATGGAGATTAGAAAATATCGACGAGAATTCTTCGTAGAATTAGATAAAAATATTGCGATAGAAATATTACATGCAATATTAGAAAAAGAACATCTTTCCCTGACCAATCCGCAAATGGAGAACTTTTTAGAAGCCATTCTAAAATATGAAGCTAATAAATATTTTAACTTACCAAAAGATAGGTTAATAAAAATGTCAAAGCAGATGTTTCAATTTTAAGATTTATTGAGACAAAATAATTACTCTATTTTGGTGATTTCGCCATTTTTGAGGTGTAAAAGTCTTTGATTTCTTGAGCCACGAAACTTTAGAGTTAAATCTCTTTCAGCAAGAACAAATGGACCATCAATTAAAGCATCGAGTTCTTTAAGAAATTCCCATTGTAATCCACCGCTTTCCTTGATCATCTCATAAGTAAATCCAGAAAAAGACCAAACATTCCAACCCAATTCCTGCTTAACGAATCTAGCGATTTCAATACAAGCTTCTGGTTGAATGAATGGCTCACCACCACAAAAAGTTAAGCCAGTCTGACCTTTTAAGCTTCGAAGTTCTTCCTTGAGATCTGCAACCTTAACAAGAACCCCTGCTTCTGGGTCCCATGTCTCTGGATTCTGACAACCTTTGCAAGCCATAAAACATCCTTGCGTCCAAACAACGGCACGAAGCCCGTAGCCGTTGACGATACTATCTCGTTCAGTTGGACCAGAAAGACGAATATGCTCTTTATCAGAACCAAGCACTGGAGATTTTTCATTTTCTTTAGCTTTTTTTGCAGAATTTAGATTATTTATTTGAGAGCTATGCATCATTTATATTCCTTGAGGATTTCACCCAGGTGGAGAACTGGGTGAAATCTTTTGCTTTATTATTCAGTGCCAAGCGCCTTTCGAGCAGTTTTCTTAGCTTGTTCTCGGGCTGACTTTTGTGCACGACTATAAACGCCATTCCTGTCAGAAAGTTTAACATCATGTTTGACACGAGCCGATTCTTCAGCTTTTTTACCATCATTCCATCGCTCCAGAGAACCGACAAGATAGCCCGTAATACGTCGTAGTCTCTCGAAGAGAATATCATCTTCTTCTCGATGGCAAGATGGACAGGTATGACTTTTAATAATTCCAGCAAAACCACAGACTGGATCACGATCGACTGGATGATTAACTGAGCCATAGCCAATTCCAGCGTCATGCATGTGCCGAATTACTGATTCAAATGCGTCGATATTATCGGATGGATCGCCATCAAGTTCGATGTAAGAAATGTGTCCAGCATTACAAAGGTTATGATATGGCGCTTCTTTATCGATTTTATCAAAAGCAGAAATCGGGTAATAAACTGGAACATGGAAAGAGTTTGTGTAGAAATCTCTATCAGTAACTCCTTTAATAGTACCATATTCTTTACGATCGATCTTAGTGAATCTACCAGCAAGACCCTCAGCAGGAGTACCAAGAAGTGAGAAGTTCAAGTGATATTTCTTAGAATACTCTTCACATCGTTCGCGCATATGAGTAATGATATCAAGTCCTAACTCTTGCGATTCCTCAGATTCACCATGATGCTTACCAGTCATAGCGACAAGAGTCTCAGCTAACCCGATAAAGCCAATCGACAAAGTACCATGTTTAATTACTTCGCGAAGTTTATCATTTAATCCTAACTTTTCAGAGCCAAACCAGTTCCCTTGCCCCATAAGAAATGGAAAGTTGCGAACATGTTGATTTGCTTGAAATTCGTAGCGTTCAAGTAGCTGGTCTTTGACGAGATCCATAAGTGAATCGAGATTTTTATAAAAACCTGACCAGTCAGCTTCTTTACGATCACCAAGACAGATCCCATATTTAATACCCAGACGAACGAGATTAATAGTAGTAAAAGAGAGGTTTCCACGACCAGTAACAATACCGTCAGATTCTGGGAAAATCGAACCAAATACTCTCGTACGACAGCCCATAGTAGCAATTTCAGTGCGATAATCACCTGGTTTGTAATATTGAAGATTGAATGGCGCGTCAATGAAAGTGAAATTTGGGAATAGACGTTTAGCGGAAACTTCCATACTACGTTTGAAGAGGTCATAATTTGGATCTTCTGGATTATAGTTAACGCCTTCTTTTACCTTAAAAATACTGATTGGGAAAATCGGAGTTTCGCCCTTCCCCAAGCCATTCATGGTTGCTTCGAGAAGATATTTACTAACGAGGCGTCCGGAAGGAGAAGTATCTGTGCCAAAATTAATTGAGGTAAAAGGAACTTGTGCACCAGCACGAGAATGCATCGTATTAAGATTATGGATGAAGCCTTCCATGGCTTGAAAAGTTTGTTTTTCGACATCTTTATTGGAAGCAGTTATAACGGTTTCTGGAACTTTTAGTTTTTTAAGTCTTTCGTCATCACCAAATTTTAGATCCTCAGGTAGCTGAACTTTAAGATTTTTGCCAGTAAATTCATTGTATTTTTCAAGATTGCGATTAATAGCTTTAATGAAAGATTTATCTACACCTGGAGCCATAGCATAATCAAAATTAGGAATTGACTGCCCGCCATGTTGTTCGTTTTGGTTGGCTTGGAGGATGATTGCAGCAAGAGCGGCATAAGAACCAATTGAATTTGGAGTACGCAGATGACCATGACCAGTATTGAATCCGCCGTCTTTAAAAAGATTTAATGGATCAGTTTGACAACAAGTCAAAGTACCTGTAGCATAAAAATCTAAATCATGAATATGGATTTCGCCATTGTCGTGCGCAGCAGCATATTCTGGTTTCATGAGAATAGTTTTAGCAAAAACCTTGGATCCCTCTGCACCAAACTGCAACATTTTACCCATTGCAGAGTTACCATCGACATTGGCATTGCCACGTTTAACATCAGAATCTTCTGAAGCATCGGCGATCGAAATAGTTTTATAAACGTTCATAAGATTACTTTTTGCATCGCGGGTACGGTTACGTTCTTGACGATAAGTAATATAAGCCTTAGCTGTTTTTTTGAAACTGGACTCCATTAATACCTGTTCAACTAAATCTTGAATTTGTTCGACGGAAGGCGTACGCTGAGAAATAGTTTCTTCAGCCAATTTCAAAGTTTTTTCAGCCAATTGTTTTGCTCTATCATGCTTAAATTCTTCTGTGGCAGCGCCTGCTGCAGCGATCGCTTCAACAATTTTTTCTAAATTAAAATTTACGATCTTCCCGTCTCGTTTTCGGATTTTTTTGAACATAAAAAACTACCTCCTAGTCCACGTTCTAATAATTTATTATTTTTATTATTTTTGCTTTTTCGAGATTTCCCGTTTTAGGTTGCCGACGCTATATTTAGTGTCTTAGATTATTGTATGACACTATATATGGGGTGTCAATAAAAAAAATGCCTAAAATGTTGTAACATTTACTACATTTTTTTCAGATAATGATTGTGGTTATATGAAATAGATTTTATATATGTCAAGCGCTAGATATAGTGGTGTTATTAGAATCGTGAGCACTAGATGAACAAGCTTTGTAAAAATCTGTTTCTTATTAAGACAGAAAAATTGCAAAAAGAGATTTGCCTTTGGTATCGACGGAGAGTAAAATAATTAGATTATGAAGAAAAATACTGGACGTTTTCATAGGACTGAACCAGAAAAATGTTGGGTCGGAGATTCGCAAAAAATTTGTTATAAAACATACGAAGAAGCAGAAGTAGCAATGCATGTAGCAAGGTATGACTATAAAGCGCCAGAATTATCTATTTATAAGTGTGAATATGGCGAACATTATCATCTGTCTTCCAAAAATAAATCTGCCACCTAGAAAGGCATGCCAGCGGCTGGAACTTTGATACGCGGATTACCTTTTTGAATGACCCTATCCTTTATTTTTTCTCCATTTTCATTATATTCTGAGATATTAATACTATAACCTCTATTTTTCTTGAGCCCTAAAAGATTAATCTCTTTTTGAGTTGTAATGCCATAAACTACGCCATTCACGGCAAGGATAGAATGCTTGGAATGATGGTTAAGTTGTATTTTTTTAGTGATATATTGATCTTGTTTATCGTTTTTTAACAAATCCATCTTCTGATATTGAATATTTTTTCTTTTATTGCGTCTAACTATTTCATAAACTGTTTTGGTGGCAACTGATAGATCCTTAAAACATATTCTTTCGCCAATCTTCGATTTTTTCGAACAATAATAAATACTATCTTTAATCCATTCATAGTCAAAATACTCTTCTGGTGTAATAATATCTAGTGGTCCAGTTTCTGTTGGATAAACCATTTTTATTGGAAATGGATCTCCATAAAAAGAGCTGGGAGGATATCGATAATTCTGTTTAAGTTTTTCGTGTTGTCTTATTTTGTTGTAAATAATTTTAGCCGCTTTGCTGTAACCTTTCTCCTGGTTATAGCTTAAATGATCTTTTAGGGGGTCAAAGAGATTTAACTTTGCACCACACATGATATCTTTCTTATTGCACCATGCCCCTATTTTATTTTGATAACCTGCGGGACTATAAGGTTTTTCGGCGGAGAGTATACCTTGGTAGGTTCGGCAATATGGCACATACACTCTATATTTCGAAAGATTTTTATTTTGACAAGCTTGAGGGAAAAGACCTTTACCTTCTGGTAGATACAATTTTGGATCGCCGAAATTAGCGACATAAATTATGCGAGACGAGTTAATTGAGGTCAATGATTTTGTGATAACCATAGCACCCTGAGAATAGCCAGCAAGAATATACTTTTTAGATGGACATGTTTTATTGTAGTATGCTATACGACTAAGTAATTCAATAGCTCCCTGTTCGACACTGCTTTTGAACTTATAAGAATCTCCTACATCAAGATAAACCCCAAGTGCGGTTTTGAATTTTGCAACTGAAATAGCGGGATAACTACCTGAAGTTTTTCTCTCACCAAGTTCATAAAAAGAATATTTTATATTTGTATTTGCTAGTTTTTGATCTATCGCTTTTTTAAAATTCCTATAATCTGTGTCATTAATTTCCTGCCCAGAGCCTCGTGCAAAAATAATCTCATAATCTGGGCAAGTTGGCGTACCATTGCTTATGGCAGTTACATGGCTAATATTAAGAACTATCAGTAAAGATATTCCGCCGATAGCAAAAAGCAAAAAAGACTTAAACAGAAATTTCATAAAACCTCCAAAAAAATTTATTGATTTTTCTCTCTAAGTCAAGCTATTTTTATAGTATCAGCCAGTTTATTTTACTGCAAGCATAAGAAATTATAGTTCTACAACGTGTATTTTTACCATATGATAAAATCATGTTATAATATAAAAGAAATATTATGAATTTAAAGATTGGAATTGTTGGATTACCTAATGTCGGAAAATCGACACTTTTTAATGCCTTAACCAATGCAAACGCACTGTCTGCCAATTACCCTTTTGCCACAATTGAGCCAAATGTGGGGATTGTGCCTGTTCCAGATGAAAGATTGAACGTACTCGCAAAAATGTATGATACGGAAAAAATTATTCCTGCAACAGTTGAATTTGTCGACATTGCAGGGCTAATTGAAGGAGCGTCAAAAGGCGAAGGATTAGGAAATAAATTTCTAGCACATATTCGAGAATGTCAGATTATCTGTCATGTTGTAAGGGTTTTTAAAAACGACGATATTATACATGTTTCCAAAAATGCTAATACTCCAGCAGAAGTAAACCCTAAAAATGATATAGAAATTATTAATACTGAGCTTGAACTTGCAGATCTTGAAACAAGAGAACGTGTTAATGCAAAACGCAAAAAAAATACAGAGGACGAAAATATTCCATTTTTGACCGATAAGCCTGTAATCTATATGTTTAATATGGATGAGAATGAATTATTAAACGAAAAGTTAAAAAACCAATTATCAACAGTGGTTGCCCCAGCAAAATCGGTTTTTGTTAATGCAAAATTAGAAGAAGAGATGATTGGGATGACAAAGGATGAAAAACGAGAATTTCTGACATCTTATGGAATAACCAACGACGCACTGGAAGAATTGGTAAAAGCAGCATATTCTACCTTAGGACTACAATCGTTTTTGACTGCTGGCAAAAAAGAAGTTCGCGCCTGGACGATCAAAAAAGGTGCTACTGCTCCGGAAGCGGCTGGCACAATTCACACTGATTTTGAACGTGGCTTTATTGCAGCTGAAATTATGAAATATCCAGATTTAATTGAACTTGGGAGTGAACTCAAAGTAAAAGCTGCCGGAAAATTAGCCACTGTTGGCAAAAACTATATCATGGAGGAAAATGATATAGTTGAGTTTCGATTTAATGTCTCAAAATAATTTAATACCGATTCTTAAAGAAGAGGTGTATTTTTTGGCGACGATGACCGATAGTCTCAAGAACAGCACAATACTTATCAACAAGACATAATATAATACTCTCACGATAACGTGGAATAACTAGTCCTAATGGAAACATATGCGCCTTAACCATGTTTTGTTCGCGTTTTGTCAACCCAAAATCACGCATGGCGTTCTCACAAGCAATTTTAGGATGACGAATTGCATGATGATCCTTAAAAGTTTTTTCGTGCCAATCATAAAGAAAATAATCATGAAGTAAAGCCCCTTTGACTAAGGAATCCATATTAACTGACAGATGTAAAACATTAGCAAGATTATAACAAGTATTCGCAACATTTAAGGAATGGTCATAAACGGAGTAGTCGCCATGTTGATTAAATCCTTTTAATGTCTGATATTTTTTACTATCAACAATATCACGATAGCTTTTTATTTTTTCCATTAGTGATTATTATAACATCATTTAGCACATTTGTTGAGAACGTTTTTCATTGCATCTTTTTCTGCGGATGTTACCCAAAGCGAATATTTGGATTTAATCGAAATTTGCCTAGTGACGTATTGACAACGAAAAGATTTATTTTTAGGTAACCATGTGGCGGCATCACCATCTGATTTCTGCTGATTGGCACTTGAATCAACAGTTGCAAGGTTTAGCGGATCAGTGGCGAGATCAAAACGTTCTCTTCTACTTAGTTGCTGTGCTCCTTTTTGCCAAGCATCAGATAAAGCGACAATATGGTCAATTTGCAGTCCTTTTGAAATCTGCTTTTTCTCAGTAAAAGTACGAATTTCTCCTTTGTAAGGTTCATAAAATGTACCAGAAATTACAGTGCAGTTGTCTGAATCTAAAACTGCAGTTTCTCCAAAATCTCGCTTTAAAATCCTCTGTCTAAGATTACATCCATCCTGGAGGGGCCAGTTATCATAGAACTCGGTTCGTTTGTACCCAGTTTTTGGAGCGCGACCTTTAACAGCGAGACGCTCTAATTGAGCTAAAGATTCTTGAATATTAAAGTTACTGCTTATTTGTTGATCAGAGGAGTCTTCTGAGGCTGAACTTTGTGGTCCTAAATAAAGCTTTGTCCAAGAATCCGGATTAAGGATAATAAAAACAATACTAGCCAAAATCATCGTAGCTATTGCAATACTGCGACGAAGTTTATATTTATTCATACTCTTCTCATGACAGAAACGATGTCTTCATCAGCAGAAAAATTATCTTCCAGTGGTCTGCCAATCAGTTGCCTAAAAATTGATTCAAGAGTAATTAATCCAACCGTCTTGCCAGCTGAATTAATAATCAAGAAAATTGACGAATTTGTCCTTAAAAAAGCAGAGAGTGCTTTAGCGAGAGAGTAATCTTCTCTCATATAATATACGCGCCTGTCCAGAAAGGTTTCAGCTCGATCGGTTTCTTTAATCTCGAGGGAATTTAACGCACTAGTGTGAAGTATCCCCACAATTTTCTCTCTCCCGTCTAGGACTGGAAAAAACGATGATCCAGATTTATATAATCTATCTAACGTCAAAGGTCCAAGAAAATCATCTTTTTGTACAAAAGTTATTTCATGCAAAGGTCTCATGAGGTCTCGGATCTTGATTTGTGAAAAAGCTAAAACATAAAGAAGTTTACGGCGCTCCTCCCGAGATAAGACGTCTTCTGGAGTCTTATTTAATAGCCAGATTAAATCTTCTTCAGTTTCTGGTAAAAAAATCTCTGGAGAAATACTATTATCCTTCTCAGTTTTATCGCGGTATTTGTCTAATTTTGGACCAAGAAAATTTGCTAACCAGACAAGAATCTTCGGTTTTGGCTTAGTTTTATCCATTTTTAATAACCTCCAAATTTTGTCCCACCACTTAAAATATGTTATCATTATAACAGATTAGGAGGAAAATGAAAAAATCTACAAAATTTGTGATTGCTTTCTTGATTGTGATTTGTCTATTGGGGATAAATTATCTTTTTGTAAAAAGTGGAGAAAAAGATCGTGCTATTGCGAAATATGATGAAAAAGGTTTCATTGACGCTAACTCAGAGAATGGACAGATTCCAGATCATATAATCGGCAATAAAGATGCAAAAGTAAAAATTATCGAATATGCCGATTATCAATGTTCGGCTTGTGCAGTAACCTATCCATATATTCATTCTGTAATAGAAGAATATGGAGATAAAGTAGCATATATCTTTAGAACTTACGTTTTAAGCTATCACCAAAATGGAACTGCCGCTGCATCAGCCGCAGCCGCGGCAGGTTTGCAAGGTTACTGGGATAAATATTCTCAAATTTTATTTGCAAGACAAAATGAATGGGCCTCAGCAAAAGGACTAGAACGAGATCAATTACTTGAAGGTTACTTAACAAAAGTTGCAACTGGACAAGTTGATTTGCAAAAATTTCGCGATGATATAAAGTCTACTAGAGTGAAGGATAAGATTTCTTTTGATCGCTCGCTGGCTAATCGTATTAAAGTAAGCGCTACCCCTACTATTAAAATCAATAACGAAGATTATACTATTCGAACTACAAATGAGACTGCATTAAAAGCTGATATTAGATCAAAAATTGATGCAGCCTTAGAGAAAGTTAAGGATTAAACTCCTACAAAAATGCGGGAGCTTGATGATTCAAAAATATATTAATTAACTATATATTAATTGACAATACGTTTAGCTGTTTCGATAATATCGACAAAATGATCAGAAATTAAACTAGATTTTCCAATCAACAGACCGTTTACGCCATGAATAGTCAAATATGCACCGGCATTATTTGGATTAACACTGCCACCGTATAATAGCGGAATTTCTTCGGTAGCGTCTTTGCCATAAATAGCTTTCAGCTCTGTATGTATTAATTCTGCGCTTTCTGCAACATCATCTGGTGTGGCTATTTTGGCATTTTTACCACTGGAAATTGCCCAAACTGGTTCATAAGCAATGATGACCTTTTTCAGATCCTCGACAGAAACTTCAGCTAAACCGCCGAAAAGTTGATCACGAATAACGTCACGAGTTTCACCAAAATTTCGCTCATTTTCGGTTTCACCAATACACAGGATTGGAGTAATATTATTACGAAGTGCGACGGCTACTTTTTGCCTAATTTCGCGATTAGTCTCACCAAAAACATGGCGACGTTCAGAATGTCCAATCAACGCATAATTAACCAGCCCTTTAAGTTGAGCAACTGAAACTTCGCCAGTGTAGGCGCCATAATCTTTTTGATGAAAGTTTTGTGCGACTAATTTTATTTTTGATTTATTTTTTTCTAGTTGCAAGCTTAAACTTTGCAAAGATAATAAACTTGGAGCAATAGCAATTTCTATTCCTCTAGCAGGCTTAATAAGGCGGAGAAGTTTTTGTAAATAGACGGATGATTCTCCGACCGTGAGATTCATTTTCCAATTACCAATTATATAAGTCTTCATATCATTATTATATCACGCTTATGATTTTACAAGCTAAGCAATTCTAATTAGGACTAAGACTTGGTTACTGCAAGGATTCCACGTAGAGCATAAGCCGTATCTTCATGTGAGCGAACAGTTATTGTGTCAATCCCCATTTCAACAACTGGATAATCGTTACCACCTGGCTGTGTCATGTCTCCGAAATATAAGATCTCTTCAGGTTTGACATTAAGATTTTCAATCAATTTTGTCATACCAAACTTCTTATTCATCCCTGGAACAAAGGCATTAATAGAAGTAGTTCCACCAATTTCAAACTCAAACTCAGGGGCTCGTACCTTTGCACCCTTGACGATTTGTTCTCGTTTTTTACAATCAGGATCCCATGCATATTTTTCTTTAGTGCCTGCTTTTTGCCCGAGAGCGGAAAAAGTAACTTGACTTAATCTATTTTCGATAATTTCATCGCCTGATTGCAACTTATCCTCTTCCCAAAAACCAAGCTCTTTTGCCGATTCTTCTATGGCTGTTGTAATTTTTACAACATCTTCATTAGTCAAAGGATAGTTATAAACACGTGTCCAATTTTTTTCATCATAACTGTCACCAGCTGGAAGATATTTATAATATTGAGTGCCTTGAGCGACAAAAAGATGTAGATGCGAGAGCTGTTCCTGAGTAACATTAGCTACCTCAACAAGCCGATTAACGATTTGAATTAAAAACTGATCAAATTTTTGACCAGAAATTGGACAGATTTCATATCTGCCCAAACATTCTGTTAACAATTCGGCAATATCTTCAGGAATGGGAGTTTTTGCAACATTTAGCGTCTGATCGATATCGAAAGATAGAACCTTTTTCATAACTGTCCTATTTTACTAAACCGAATTTATTCTTTCCACGCTTGATGATAGCCAGCGACATGACCATGGCGTTTTCGTCTGTTGCCTTGTCTTCATTGATTGAGATAGCGCCAGATTTAATCATATTGCGAGCTTCAGTCTTGCTTGAAGTTAGCCCTAATTCAACCAAAGAATCTACTAGAGAAATCTGCGGTCTATCTTCGCTAAGTTTAATTGAAGGAATAAGCATTGAAATGTGTTCAATTTCAGTTTCTGAAAGCATACCCAGCTTTTTGTCACCAAATAAAATGTCCGTTAGCATGACAACAGATTCTGCCGAAGTTTTTCCATGAACTACTTCAGTTACGCCACGTGCAAGCATTTTTTGGGCAAGACGCTTTTCTGGGTGTTCTTTATGCTTTGCTAGGATGTCTTCTACTTCCTCTTTGCTAAGTACTGTGTAAATCTTCATAAGGTATTCAACTGATTCATCAGGTTGATTGAGCCAAAACTGGTAGAAGTCGAAGATTGGAGTGTAATTTCCAGAACCATTATCTGAAGAGGCCAACCAAATAGCATTGCCTTCAGATTTACCAAACTTGCGACCAGAAACAGGATCGATAACAAGCGGAGTTGACCAAACGTCGGCTTCCGCATTCTCAAAACGTTTAATTAAATGGATACCCGTACTAGCATTACCAAATTGATCAACGCCACAAAGTTGCAAATCAATGCCATGTTCTCGGTACAAGTGTAAGAAATCGTATCCTTGTATTAGAGTGTAGCTAAACTCGGCGTAAGAGATACCTGATCCGCCTTCTCCGATCCGAGCTTGAATAAACTTACGATCAAGAAGCTGAGTCATAGAAAATGCTTTTCCAACAGTTCTAAGAAAATCTAGGTATTTAATATCTTTAAACCAATCATAGTTGTCGACCATAGCGAGTTTATAATTATCATTTTCGACTATGCCATCGTCTTTAGTGTTTGCTGCGCGATCTTGACTGACTATAGCTGCCATCTGTTTTCTAATACAGGCTTTATTATGCTCAACTTCCTCAAGTGGTTTTAATTCACGCTCGCCAGTGTCCTTCGGATCGCCAATCTGTCCGGTAGCTCCACCGACTAAGAGATAAGGCTCATATCCGTGACGAACAAAACAAGCACACATCATTAACGCCGCAAGATTACCAATCGTAAGAGAATCTGCACTAGGATCTGCGCCAAGATAGAATTTTTTGTTCTTTCGATTATCTAGTAATTCGAGATTTTTTATCGTTGTCTCTGCCTTAAACCCCCGCCAGGCTAGCTCTTCGGATAATTTCATAGAACCTTCCTTTATATCTGTTTTTTAGCTTTTATTGATGTAGCGCCATTACTATCTGAGACCACTACCTCTATATTATCTCCTATCGTAGCAGAAATTGCAACTTGGTTTTCCCCTTCGACCACGCTACCAGTCCCCACTTGCTTACCATTAAGATAAATCGTATAAGAACCTAAGCTCGCACTACCTTTTACTACTCCAAAATAGATTTTTCCAGATTCATATTTTGAAATAACCACGGTTGGCATAGTATAGGAACAATCATCTTTCTCATCTTCTTTATAGCCATCTGGCAAAGTATAAATTTTATTCTTGCTAATTGGATCGGTCATCACACTTACTTCAATGGTCTCTTTTAGAGATTCTGGAGTACATTCAGTTGCGATTTTTTTATTATGACGATTAAAGGTCATTTCCTGTTTTTCGTAACCATTATTCTTAAACCAACTAGGATAGATATCTCGCTTACCATTGATGGTCAGTGTCTGTATGCCTTTTGGACGTTCTGGCTGATCGCCAGATTTCCATTTTCCTTCGCTAGCGTAAAGATCTTTATGCACTGGAGCCATATAAGCTCCAATAACCCTGGCAGCAATATCGTGAGTAGCGCTAGTTAGCCCTTTACCTTCATGATGTCCGTTCCAAACAGCAGTAGCAATAGCGGAACTGTAACTCACCATCCATGAGTCTTTTGCAACACTTGCATTAGGCTTTGTAGTAGTGCCAGTTTTACTAGCAGTCCAAACTCCTGGAATACGGAATCCTTCGCCATAAGCACTAGCACCAAAGAGTGGTTGTCTGGCAGCTGGATCAGATAAAATATCAGAGAGCATATAAGCAACCTGTTGATCATATACCCGCTCGCCTTCCGTATCTTTCCATGATTCAATGATTTCACCAGAGGAGTTCTTCAATTCTAGGACATAAGTAAGTGGCTTATATACTCCACCACGTGCGATTGAAGCATAAGCATTGGCATGTTCTATAGCACGTACTTCACAGCCAGAACCTAACGCCATGGATAAGCCGGCGGATGCATTGTCTGCACAATACGATTTTTCACCAAGTTTTTGAGCAATTTCCAATCCACTATCAACGCCTTTTATATACAGAGCTTTGACTGCTGGGATATTTAGGGAGTTACCCAAAGATTGACGGATAGTATAGTTGCCATAAAACTTTGAAGTAAAATTCCTAAGTTGGCAACCACTACGCCCGCCACAATACAGATTGTCAATATTTTCATCTTTCAGAATTGTTCCTGGGGCATAATTTTGACCTTCACGTTGCATGAATAAAGGACCGTAATCAATAATTGGCTTAATTGAAGACCCTGGCTCAATTAAGGCAGTAGCAGCATTATGTTCACCATACTCACTATTCCAATCGATGGATCCGACCATTGCAATAACCTGTCCGGTTTCGACGTCTACCGATGCTAAAGCAATATTATCAGAACCATTACGTCGAACAATTTTAGCACCTTCGGCAACGGCTTTTTCGGCATATTCTTGAGCGCGAATATCGATTGAAGTTTTAATAGTATATCCACCAGCTCGCATGGTTTTCATGCCATATTTTTCTTCAAGTTGTTTCTTTACTTCAAGCACAAAATGTGGAGCTTTAATATTTGCATATTGACCAGTTTCAGCTTTGATTGTATCAAGAATATCAATGGCTTTAGCCTCTTCGGCTTCTTCTTTAGTAATATACCCCATCTCCGCCATGACATCGAGCGTTTTGTGCTGACGAGAAATTAAAGCTTTATGTCCGTTAATATTATATGGGTTAAGTACTGCGGGATTATTTGGAATTGAAGCAAGTAAAGCAGATTCAGCAAGAGTTAAATCTTTAGCGTCTTTATTAAAATATGCCTTAGCAGCGGACTGTACACCATTACGACGACCACCATATGGAGATTCGTTGAGATACATGGTGATAAGTTGTTCTTTGGAATACATCTTTTCGACTTCTAGAGCCAAAATCATCTCTTTAATTTTACGCGGTAAGCCACTTACTGTTCGGTTACTTGCTTCATCCGAAAAATACACCTGTTTGATTAGTTGCTGAGTTAAGGTAGAACCACCTTGGACACCACGTCCAGTTAGAGTTGAAAGTGTAGCACGAATCAACGCTGTAAAATCAACGCCAGGATGGTTATAAAAATTACGATCCTCAATAGCAACGGTAGCTTTACGCATATATGGAGAGATATTTTCACCATCTGCTACTAAACGATAGTCACCATCTCCTCTATCTTCCCATAATAATTGTCCATTTCGATCCAAATAAGTATTAACTGATTCCGAAACCTTCATTTCATCCAGACGAATATTTTCAAGGTCTTTTTTATAGTAAAGAAATAGTCCGCCGATAATGACTACATTTACCAAAATCAATATGCCAAAAGCTTTAGCAAAAAATTTCAATCCACGTCGACTAAAAACAAACTTAAAAACGCGCTTTGGATGTAATCTGGCAAAAAATCTTTTAATTGGCTCTTTTGGTAATGTCGCTAGCTCTTCTGCATACTTCTTGTCTCTTGCTTCTTTTTTTGCACGACGTTTATTCATCAAGCTGGAATAAATATTCATATTTTTTCCGCCTTTTTTCAGTAAAGATTTTTTAGGTTTCTTATTAGATTCAATTTTCTCGTTTTTCACTTCTTTATCTTCTTTAGACATATTTTTGCCCATTCCACCTCTACTATTTTTCATACTATTTATTATAGCATGACCTACAAAAAGCCCAAAATAGGACTTCAAATATGCTATAATAACAGATATGATTTATTTATTATTGTCTTTGATTTTCTTAGAAAGTAGTTTTTTAGTCTACCGCTCAATTCGCAAAAATAATCTTTCGACCTCCAGCAGAAGAAAAATCTACGTTGACACTTCTGCCCTCATGGATGGACGAGTTTTGCATATCGCAAAAACTGGTTTTTTAGGAGACAATTTAATTATTCCACGCTCTGTAATCCGAGAATTGCAACTTTTAGCAGATGGAAAAGATTCTGAGAAAAGATTACGAGCACGTTTTGGAATGGATATTGCAAATGAATTGGAACGAATTGTATTTTGTGAGGTTACTTTCTTAGAGGATAAACTGGATAGGACTTTGGTAGACGAACGCTTGATTGAATTAGCAAAAGAAAATAAAGGATTAATTTTAACTTGTGATTTTAATTTACAAAAAGTAGCAAAAACTGAGAAAATTGATGTACTCAATCCAAATGAGTTAGCGGCAGAGCTACAATCTGAATATATATCTGGAGATGAATTCAAAATTAAAATTCGCTCAGCAGGATCAAACGCAAAGCAAGGTGTCGGATACCTACCAGAAGGAACTATGGTAGTTGTAGATAATGCCGAATCGAAAATTGGCAGAGAAATAACTGTAATATTCGAAAAAATTATTCAAACAAGCTCCGGAAGAATGATATTTGCAAAAATTAAGAAACAACCGAATAAACCACGTCTTCAAAAATAATCTTATTGGCTAAATCTGAATTAAGTCTACGCCATGAGTCTTAGCATAATTTCTATTTTCATCGATACGGCTTTGATATTGATCTATCAAGTCGAAACGATTTAACTTTTCAGCGACATCAATCGCCAAATCAAAACGTGAGACCTTATTTAGAGCTAACATTTCGAATGGAGTGGTAGTGCTTCCCTGTTCAATAAAGCCATGGCTTAAAATCCGTTTCTGATCAGCATAATTTGCCAGAATATTTTTTAGAGTATTCGGAAAACCATGAAAGTTCGCAATGATCGGAGCCGTTGTTGTAAAAAAGTCATCGAAAGTTTCTTGCGACATTTGATGATAGATAGTACCAATTTTTTCATATGATAATGCAAGAATATTGATAAAACGTAATTTAAGATGAGGTAAATCTTTTCTTAAAAGCTTCATCGCTTCTAGCGATTCACGAGTAGCGATATCGCCAGCCGCAGTAAAAATAAAGTCAAAATACTGATTTTCGGGCGATTTTAAATCAAAAGTATTACCATCTGAAGCAAAGTCAAAAATACTAGCCCCATTTAATATTTGATAATCGGCATGATTTGGATCGAGATATTGTGGTTCGTCTGTTTTGTTAAATGTTGTAAAATTAACAACATTTTGTGATTTTATCATATACTGATAAACTGCTCTTGCAGATTCACTATCAACTGGAAAAAAACAGTTGACTTTATTTGATGGATGATCAAGTAAGGAGGAGATTAATATTGGCGATTGATGAGAATATCCATTATGGTCTTGTCGCCAACAGGTACTTGTACTTAAAAGATTGACGGCAGGATATGCAGGACGAAAAGCGACTTCTTCGCTTTGAGTGAGAAATTTTAAATGTTGAATAATTTGACTAGTAATAATTGTAAAGAATGCTTCATAACTCGTCATCATTGCTGGCTCACCGGCTAAAATATGTCCTAGCATAACCGCAAAAAGAACATTTTCGGACAATAACTCAACAATCTTTCCATCGGATGATTCTGGTAAGTCTTGAGGCTTCTTTTCAAGATTAGACCAAGCTCGTGAACTTACTTCATAGACTGCATCAAGTTTATTTGACGTGGTCTCATCCGGAGAAAATAAATAAAAACGTGGATTTTCTGTCATTTCGTTTTTAATCAATTCACCAAAAGTTTTTGCGGTCGACTTTTTCAGTTCTTTGATCATATTTTAAAACCTTCTTCAGTATTAAATAGCTCGTTAAAGCGATAACTTTTTAGCCAATTCTCTAAAATTTTTAACTCTTTTTCGTCGGTTTTAGCGTTTGGTAGTGGTATCTGGTGAGATTTATAATTTCCAGCAATTTTCACGCCATCCAACTCAGTTGGACCCGTGATGCCTTTATCGGTTTTCAAAATCAAAAATGGATGTGCTAAATCTGCAATCTCTTTAAGAGCTTTGGAAAATTCTTCAAGTAATAGATCAAGCGAAAAACTCTCTACCTCATCATCTCCAGCAATTAAAATTGGCGTAAAACCAAATCCACGTAATAATTCAAAAAGTTCACGCTCAGACTTTCGTCCGACAATAGTTGGGCCGGAAATTTTGTAACCATTCAAATGCAAGATGGGGATGACTTTCCCATTAGCAGGACCAGAAATTATTTTATTGAGATTTAGACTGGCTAAAGTTGTAGCGGTCTCGAATTCTCCGTCGCCAATCAAAACGGCGACCGTTTTCTCTGGGTGTCCAAGAACGTAGCCATAGCTGGTGGCGAGAGCGTACCCTAACTCGCCTCCCTCACAGATTACATGTGGTGTCATTGGACTGGCGTGGGATGGAAAACCGTCTGGCCAAGAAAAATTGCGACAAATATATTCAATGCCAGCTTTGTCCCTTGTAGTCTTTTGATCATATTTTGCAAGTTCACCGTCAAGAAAAAGATTAGCTTGTAAAGCTGGAAAACCATGTCCTGGACCAACTACAAAAGTAAAGTTTTGGTCATTTTTAAAACATTCACGAAAGCCAGAATAAGCAAGATTAATTCCTGGACAAGTCCCCCAATGTCCGAGCAGTCTAGGCTTAATATCATCAAAAGTTAAAGGGTTTTCTAATAAAAAATTTTGCCTTAAGAATAATTGCGCGACGGTCAAATAATTCGTTATTCTTAAACGTTTATTAATATTTTTTATCCCCAACCCGTCCATGGTTAATATTTTACTATATGGAATTGTTTTTTGAAAGACACGAGATAAAATGACGGTTAACTATTTTATTTTTCTAAGAAATTAATTAAACCATTAATAACTTCACCAAAAACTTCGTCGCGAGTACCCGTAGCTGGAATAGTAATTAATTTTGATAAGCGATCATAATGCTCTAATACTGGTATGGTTTTTTCATAAAACTCAGTAATTCTAGTCTCAAAAACTAAAGGATCATTGTCGTCACTACGTTCGCCACGATCACCAAGCTCTTTGGCTTTTTGCCAACGTTGACGCACCTCTTTTTCAGTAAGTTGGAGATAGATAACTGCCTTAATTTCGTGATTAGCCTCTTTCGTATATTTCATCACTGCATCTTCTTCGCCAGACCAACGGCCAATTGAACTTAATACTAACGGAAATCCTGCTAATTCTTGAGATGAAAAAAATGGTAAAACAATATCGTAAAACTTATTAGTGGGAATAAGCTCGCCATTTTTAGTCATATGGTCGTTATGTTTTACTTCAAAATCTCGGATGATGTCACCAGAAGATAAAAATCTTCCGTCAATTTCTTTAGCTAAACGAATACCTACGGTGTCTTTTCCGCTCATTGGTAAGCCAAAAATATTGATACTGCCTGTTTTAAGCCATTGTCTGATTATTTTATATTTTTCATCCATAGATCAGATTCTTTTAACACGAACCATGGCTGGCCTTAAAACCTCACCGTTATATAGATAACCTGAACGAAGCTCTTCAGCAATTACCTCTTTTTCGCCCACAGAATCTTCGTCAACTGAAATAGCGTCATGCAAATCTGGGTCAAACTCCGTACCAGCTGTAGTTACAATTTTAGCTAGGTTTAGCTCAGCAAGAGTTTTTTGCAGAGTTTTTTCAACTGGCTGCATGATCTCATAATTTGCCGAAATAGCTCGAAAAATATCATCAATTAAAGGGATAATTTTTAAAACGGTAGAATACTCGGCGATTTTTTTAGCTTGCGCTTTTTGCAAATCAGTCTGTTTTCTGAAATTTTCAAAATCGGCACGAGTACGCTGTAAATCGGCTAAGAGTTCAGCGCTCATATTAGCGTTAGCATTTTTTTGAGTCTTATTGTTTTTTTTCGATTCCATTTTCCTCCTTTATAAAGTTTGTTCCAAGATATTGCCAGCATGGCGAACAAGGCTCATAGTTTCGGCGTAATTTTGTCTAGTTGGCCCAAGAACACCAACATAGCTAGTATCAGAATATGGACTACTAAATTTTGAAATGATTAAAGAAACGTCAGATGACTTACCGATAGGATTTTCGTGTCCGATAAAAATATTCAGAGGTTCACCTGGCATAGCCTCACGAAGCCATGGCTCTAGATTATCAAGCAGATGTGCAACTGACTGAATTCTAGAATTATCTAGAAATTCTGGCTGAGCAAAAAGACGCGAAATACCGCTAAGATATAGTTGATTACCAATTGTGCCAAGCCCAAGATTGCCAGTTAATTCGGCGAGCATATCTACAGCTGCGCGAATAGCATAATCGGCTCTTTCCTGTGCGGAGATCCTAACTTTTAAGGCGTGAATGTTGCGTTTTGGAGAGTTATTGCCAGACTCTAGCAACTTCATATTTTGACGCTCAAGTAGTTCTTGTTGCTCTGTTAAAGTGTTAACATAGAGTCGATAACCAGCATCTGTCGGGATACGTCCAGCAGAAGTATAGGGTTGAGTAATTAGCCCCATTTGTTCCAATTTAGACATTTCAGAACGGATAGTAGCGGAAGAAACTTGAAAAAGCTTTGCTAACGTAATACTTCCAACAGGAGAAGCTGTTTCAGCATATTCCTCAATAACTGCAAAAAGAATCTCTTTTTGGCGCTTGGTGATTTCCATAATACTTACCTATATTATACCATTCTTACCTCAAAAATACAAGAGGACTAACCTTAATGGGTATTACGACTTCTTTTGATGTACTAGTAAAAGAATTAGTCGGCACGATTAAGGTTTTTAGAGAGATCATTAGCCTCTTTTTAGCATAACTGTAAAAGCCTCAGATGGGATATCAATTTTACCAAAGCGTTTCATTCGTGCCTTACCGCGGCGTTGCTTCTCAAGTAATTTTGCTTTACGATCACGATCACCGGTGTGGATTTTTACGGTTACGTCCTTACGATATGCCCCAATGGTCTCGCGAGCAATAATCCGAGCGCCAATTGCAGCTTGCAAAGCAACTTCATAGTTCTGGCGAGGAATCACTTCCTTAAGTTTTTTCGTAATATCTCGTCCAATTGAATCCGCCTCGGAACGATGACACATGATAGCAAGAGCATCAATCTTATGCCCGCCAATCAAAAAATCAACTCTTACAAGATCTTCGGCTTTATACTCCGATATTTCATAATTAAAACTAGCATAGCCAGAAGTTAGTGATTTTAGTTGATCATAAAAATCAGTCAAAAGATTTGCCATTGGAGCAGAAAAATTAATCACGGCACGATCTTCAAGATAGGAAATATTTTGGTATAGACCGCGTTTTTCTATAATAAGGTTAAGAACATTGCCAACCATCGAAACTGGTAGGATAATCTCACCTTTCACCCATGGCTCGCGAATTTCTTGAACTTCGGAAATATCGGGCAGGTCAGAGGCAGATTTAATTTCCAGTTTCTTGCCAGAATTAAGCGTGATTTGATAATTGGTGCTAGGGTTTGTAACAACTAGATCGAGGTTAAACTCTCGCTCAAGCCTCTCTTTGATGATATCCATGTGTAGCAATCCAAGAAAACCTATTCTCAAACCGAAGCCTAAGACTGGAGAGTTTTCTGGTTCAAATCTAAGAGCGCTATCGCTTAAAGCTAACTTTTCAATTGCTTCTTTTAGGTCTTTATATTGATCGTTTGATACTGGGAAAAATCCAGCATAGACAAAAGGTAAAACGTTTTTGTAGCCTGGCAATGGCTCAGTTGCTGGTGATTTTTGCAAAGTAATAGTATCACCAACTTTAGCTTCACTGGTAGTCTTTAAGTTGGTCACAATATATCCCACCTCACTTTCGTTTAGCTCCAGTTTTGGTGACATTTTTGGCTTCAGTGCGCCAACCTCTAAGGCAATGCCCTGAGTTTGATTTGCCATCATCAAAATATTAGCATTTTTAGGGATTTTACCGTTAACTACACGCACATAAAGAACTACGCCACGATAATCGTCAAAATAAGAATCAAAAATTAAAGCCCGTGTAGAGTCAGTTTCAAGATCTTTTTTAGGCGCTGGTGCAGTATCAATAATCGCATCGAGCACTTTTTCAACATTCAAGCCAGTTTTAGCCGAAACAGAAATAATCTCCGAAGAATCGCATCCAAGTAAATTAACAATCTCGTTTTGCACTTTTTCAACATTTGAGGCTGGAAGATCAATCTTATTAATTACTGGGATAATTTTTAGGTCTTGCTCAAGAGCTAAATAGACATTTGCGAGAGTTTGAGCTTGAATACCCTGCGTCGCATCAACTACTAAGATTGCAGTTTCTACTGCTTGGAGACTACGCGAAACTTCGTAAGAAAAGTCGACATGCCCTGGAGTATCGATAAGATTTAATTCATAACCCTTATATGTCATTTGAACTGGAGTTAGTTTAATGGTAATTCCTTTTTCACGCTCCAATTCCATACTATCGAGAAGTTGAGACTTCATTTCGCGTTTTTCAACTGTACTTGTTAGCTCCATCATCCGATCGGCAAGAGTAGACTTGCCATGATCAATATGGGCAATGATGCAAAAATTACGTATTTTTTCAGAGTTCATTGCAAATATTATACTAAAGTTTTGTAATTATGGCGATTTTTATGGAATATTTTATAATAAAATCAATCTTAAGAGCGAGTTCAGTTATATTGAATTATGAAAAATGTTTATGCTATAATCGATATATGAAGAAAACTTCTTACGAAAGAAGAGATCTTTTGGATGTTGAATCTGATTCTCTGCGATTTTTTTCAACCTTTTTATTTTTTCAGTGCTTTTCTTTTTGTTTCTATATTATTTTTGACTATTTTATGTTTCTATTCTCCCGTCGTTAAAGAAGCTGTTTTAGCTACAGAGAAGCACGATAATCCAGATGATGAGCAATCCAGTATTTCTTTAGCTGTGCCAAATAAAATTATCTTCGACAGAGTTACGCCTACTCAGTCTGGGACTTTTACTTCAGCTATTGCGGACATAATCGTTAAAACAAATAGTCAAAAAGGTTATGCGTTAGGGATATTTACTGGAAAATTAGAAGACGGAACATCTGGAGAAACTGGACCGATACAAAACGGAACAGGAAATGCTCTGGTAAAAACTGGTTTTCCATCCAATCCGACGTCACCTAAAGTTACTTCAAACTTTACTGGTAGCGTTAGGAAAAATAATTTTCCTAAAGATTCGTGGGGATATTCGATAAATAGTAGAGACTTTCTTGCTTTGCCAAAACAATCTGAACCTCACCTTATCAGACTCGTTGACGAACCTGTTGATAACTCTAACAAAACTACTAGAGTAACTTTTGGAGCTAAAATCTCTACTGATTTACCTTATGGAACTTATCGAGGAACTGTTGGCTTTGTTGCCACTTCTGAGATACCTTCCCAAACTATTTTTGATATTACAACGATGCAAGAAATGAAGCCGGAACTCTGCCATAATACTACTACTCCTACTAAAGAAGCTACCGAACTTACCTATATCCACACGAAAGATAAAAATAAAGTACCGAGAACTATTCTCAAAGACCTGAGAGATGGTAAAAAATATCTTGTTTCAAAACTGGCAGATGGTAACTGTTGGATGAGTCAAAACTTAGAATTAGATTTAGATCCAAATAAGCCACTGACTGCAGATAATACAGACTTGGGACTTAATAAAGACTCGACTTGGATACCAGACAGAAAAACACAAAACACTGCGGGAATACCGTGGGATAAAAAAGGTACTGACGGAGCAAGGTCCTATCATCCGCCGAAAACGGAGAGTTACTATCAAAATGGCATCACTAAGTCCGATAAATCTTCTCATGCAGGAGATCCCCATTATGCATGGGAGAGAACCGGTAATTATTATAACTGGATTGCTGCTACGGCAGGAAGTGGAACTGGAAACTACCCAGCCAATAATTCCATCTGTCCAAAAGGATGGGAATTGCCTTATGGCGGCAAATACGGGTACTTATTCGAGACTTATGGATTTTTAAGTAATCCCGCCAATGCCAAAAAATTGACTCAATCACCTTTTAATATGCTACGTTCAGGTCTTTACAACTGGTATGATGGAGTCGTCTATAATCAGGGAATAAATGGTTATCTACCAACAGGATATTTTGATTCTAACACATTAAAAGTAATGCATTTAGATTTTAATACTAATAATATTACGCCTCTAAAAGAGGGGGATAAAGGTGATGGATTACCAGTTCGTTGTATAGCTGTCAAGCCAGGATCAGCATAAGACAATAAAATTTATCTAGCAAGACAACGAACAGAGAAACCAGCAAATTTATTGGCATCATATGAATCAAAAACTCCCGAACTGCGTACACTCATATAGTATGCATAAATATTGGTGCTGGTAGTAGAAGACCAATAAAAGCCATAGGTTCCCTGATCATAGAATGTACTATAATTAATATTACCCGAAAATTGAAATTCGATTGGTGTAGAAAGAAAAGCCGTAGGAGAAGAATTATATTTACTATATAAAACGCTAAACTCACCACTTCCTCCTCCAGTAGGAATCCTCCAGCCTTTCGGACAGATTGAGCTGGTGGCGCTTTGTCCACTGGCTAAAAGTGCAGTCGTGCCAGTACCAGCGGTGGCAGTATACCAAGTATAATATCCGCCATAAGTTGGATCTAGATAGGCATTAGAAGTATTAAAGGTATCAAAACCAGCTAGTGATGAAGCTGGAATAGTGTAATTAGAAGTTACATCAGAATCTGCTGGAGTGATGGTCTTGTCGACAATGCGAAGATTCTGGCTCATCCAACAGTTACCATCTGCTAGTTTGGAGATGAGGTAGTGTTTG
>CAUUKA010000008.1:0-29503 GCA_963545945.1 uncultured Candidatus Saccharibacteria bacterium
TTCAGGGACAGAATGCTCCATCTTCTCTTTGTCCTAAGGGTTGGAGGTTGCCTACTAGTGATCCCACCGCTGCTAATAGTGATTTTGTTTTTCTTCATAATCACTATAAAACTATTTCTGATAAGTTATTTATATTTGCCCCGATAAGCTTTGCGCTTTCTGGACGTGTATATAATAAAATACTTTCCGATCAGGGTTCAAGTGGTGACTATTGGTCTTCTACGACTTATAGTGGCGATACAGCATATTATTTAGAGGTATTTAATTCAGGCCGTGTGTATCCAGCAAATGGTAGTCGAAAGAATCATGGTTTCTCCGTTCGTTGTCTTGCACGATAATTTTCCACCATCCGGTAGTCTATCAATGTTAATCTACCTAAAACGACTTCTCACACTCGAAACAACATATTAATTAACAAAAACAACCTCTTATATCTATGACCTGTTTACATTTGACGCATTTTTTGATATAATTATAAGAATATTCGGATTCGTTCAAAAGTGGAAAACTGCGAGGCTTTTGAACTAGAGGATAGAATATTTTTCTGTTTTTGAACGGATCTGAAGGAAGGAAAAATTAATGTCAAAAGAAATGACAATGGATGAACTCTTGGCGAATGCTGGGGATTCAGTAAAACAGGCCGTATCTGGAGAAACTGTAGAAGGGACTGTTTTATCAGTTAAAAAGCACGAAATCTTAATTGATTTAGGTGCGATGGGAGTTGGATTGGTTTCCAGGCGTGAAGCCTTTTATGCCCGAAATCTTGAGGTCGGAGCAAAAGTAACAGCAAGTGTCGTTGATTCGGAAATGGAAGATGGCTATATTCTTCTTTCTCTCCGTAAAGCTGTTAAAGATAAAGGTTGGGACGAAATCCAAGCCAAGTTTGATGCTTCTGAAATTATTGAAGTTACTCCATGTGACGCTAATAGGGGTGGATTGCTTGTAGAATACGAAGGTATTCGAGGCTTTTTACCAGTTTCACAACTTTCTGCAGAACATTATCCACGCGTTGGCTCTTCTGACAAGGAAGAGATTCTCCAAAGATTAAATAATCTTGTGGGCAAGAATATTAAGGTTCGGATTTTTGACGCAAATAAACGTGACAATAAATTGATTTTCTCTGAAAAGGAAGCAGTTAAGGACGGTTTAGCTGCTAGATTTGCTGAACTAAAAGTCGGCGACTCTATCAAAGGACGTGTAACGGGCGTGGTAGATTTTGGCGTCTTTGTAAATATTGATGGTATTGAAGGGCTTGTTCATATTTCCGAAATCTCTTGGGAACGCGTCAATAACCCTGCAGATTACGTAAAAGTTGGAGACGAAGTTGAGGCTAAAATTATTGCTATTGATAAGGAACGCTTGAGTCTTTCCATTAAGCAATTGACCGAAGATCCATGGCTGTCAGAAATCGAAAAACTCAAAAAAGGCTCAAAAGTCGAGGGGACGGTGACTAGAATCACTCCATTTGGTGCTTTTGTCCAAATTTCTTCAGCTATTGAAGCCTTAGTCCATGTTTCTGAACTTGGCGAAAGTAATGATGTTGATCCTGAGAAGATTTTTACTCTCAACGAGCGTAAAACTTTTAAAATTCTAGATATCGACAAAGAAGGTCGCAAGATTTCGCTTACGGTTGCCTAAAAGGTAACTAAAATAAAAAATCACGGTTAAAAATCGTGATTTTTTGTGCTATCATAACAACTATATGAAGAATATGGGTAACATTATTTCAGTAAAAAATTTTAAGATGAAGTTTAACGACAAAACAGCGATCTCTGATTTATCATTCGAGGTAAAAAGGGGAGAGATTTTTGGTCTTCTTGGATCAAATGGCTCCGGCAAAACTACGACAATTCGTACGCTTCTAGGTTTTTACGAACCTACTGCTGGAGAATTATTGATTAACGGACAAAAATACGCTCCAGGAAAAGTAAAAGTAGGATATTTGCCTGAAGAACGAGGACTTTATAAAAAAGAAACCGTTATCGATACGATGGTCTATTTTGGCGAACTAAAGGGAATTAAAGATCCAAAAGAATGGTCAATGAAATATCTTGAACGAGTAGGTATAGCTGATAAAGCAACCGAGAAAATTGAAAAACTTTCAACTGGTCAACAACAAAAAGTACAACTCGGAATTACTATAATGAATGACCCAGAGCTGTTAATTCTTGATGAACCCACCAAGGGCTTTGATCCGATTAATCGCAAACTTTTAATGGGAATTATTGATGAACTACATGAAAAAGGTACGACCGTGATATTGATCACTCATTATATGGATGAGGTAGAACGACTTTGCGACTCGGCATTACTACTAAAGAATGGTAAAGCTTACGCCTATGGTGGGGTTAAAGACATTAAAAAGAAGTTTAACGGTAAAAGCTTTGAAGATATTTTTGTAGAAGTATACGGAGAGGATAATTAATTATGGAAAATATTTGGAAAGTAACAAAATTTGAAGTTGTTAGGCAGCTAAAAAAACCATCTTTTTGGATCGCTCTTTTAGCTCTCCCAATTTTAATGGTCGGAATGAGTGGATTATCTATTTTATCCTCAAATTCTCTTTCTAATAATATTGCCAGCCAGAAAGATAAAGTTGAGGACGTCAAGCTCGGTATTACTGATAAGGCTAACCTCATATCAGACAGCCTATACAATGAAAAAATTAAAAAGATTGCCGATAAAGAGACAGGGATTTCTGCGGTTAAAAATGGTGAAATAGACGAATATTTTTATATTGCAGACAATTTTCTTCAAGAGAAAGTAATTGAAGAATACACTAAAGAAAGAGAAAACGAATCGTTAGTAGCTGGTAGTGGCTCAGGAAATATTAAAAACCTCCTCGGCGCTTCCGTTGGGTCTAGAGTTTCTCCAAGCGATATTACGATTCTTACAAATTCGTACAAAATTAATACGACTAAGTTCGACAAAAAGGGAAATAAAGCTAATCCAATGGGGCGAGCAGTCGTTCCAATTATCGTTCTAGCGATTTTTTATCTTTTGGTTTGTGTTTTTGGTAATAAGATGCTCATGGCGGTTGTAGAGGAAAAAGAGAATCGAATTTCAGAAATGATTCTCACTGCAGTATCCGCTAGAGATTTAATTATCGGAAAAATAATCGCACTCATCTTGCTCGGCTTTCTTCAGATGTCCGTCTTTCTTATTCCGTCTGTGTTATTGCTCTACCTTAACCGTGAAAATCCAATGATTTCTAATGTAATCGGAATGATTGAATTTGAGCCAATTCCGCTTATTATGAATATTGTATTATTGCTATTTTCTTATTTTATGTATACTGGTGCTTCTACTCTAGTTGGTGCGCTAGTTCCAACCGCTCGCGAAGCTTCTCAATATATCGGCATAGTTATTATGGGAGTTATGATACCATTCTTCTTTATTAGTAGCGTTATTACTGCGGAACCTAATTTTATGACTTATATACTGTCCTATTTTCCACTTTCTGCTCCTATCGCTTTAATGCTCAGGAATGCATTCGGCTTCTTGCCGTGGTATGAGTTCTTGATCGGCATAGTCGAAATTGGTCTTTTTGCTGGCTTAGTAGTCTATCTTTCTGCTAAATACTTCCAGAAAAACGCTATTACTTTTTCACTCACTAAGATTAGTTTTAAGCCTCGTCTTAGTTGGAAAAAATATCGTTAATTCAAAAATTAATTACCTAAAACCTGAAGCAAACACATTTAATTATAATGTTTGTTTCAGGTTAAGTTTTTTATCACTAAAACTTTTATCGTTAAAATATTAATCTTTTGGGAAAAGAGGGGTTACTGGCGGTTCGACAATCTCTTTCATAAAGATATTTTCAACAACTTCTGTAATCGGAAGGAATGGCTTTAGATGATGATTAGCTATCAATAAATCTTCAACTAAAGAAGTTAATAACTTTTTTGCCTCCTCTGGATTTTCTTTTGCAACGACCCAAGGCTTCGTTTCTTCTATTCGTTTATTAACGTCTTGAATTTTTTCCCAAGCATATTCTATTGCGTTAGTGAATTCATAATTATCCATGTAATCAGTAAAAGTTTTATCAAAAGTTAGCCCAGAGATTTCTTTAGTTGAGCTATCGAATGTTAATTTAGCATAATTTTTTGCTAATATTTCACTTGTCACTGCATTTTTCTGGCAAAGGGAAGATAGACGTTGAACAAGATTACCAAAATCGTTTGCTAGTTCATTTTTATAAGCATTTTCATATTTTTCCCAAGTAAAATCTGAATCGGCGAAGGTATCAATATAGCGAGTAAAATAATATCTAAACGCATCAAGACCGTATTTATTCAGAACTTCTATCGGATCAACAACATTTCCGATTGACTTACTCATTTTTTGTCCATTCGCCAAAATAAAACCATGGCTCAGAATAGTTTTTGGCAATTCCAACCCTAATCCTAATAAGATTGCCGGCCATAAAATTGCATGAAATCTCAGAATATCTTTTCCAACCACTTGCACGTCTGCTGGCCAAAAATCAGAAACATCTTTATCTGGATAGCCTAAAACGGTTATATAGTTGCTTAAAGCATCAATCCATACATACATTACCTGTTTTTCATCATCAGGCACAGGAATCCCCCATTGTAAGTGTTCTATTGGTCGAGAAATAGAAACATCCCGCGAATCTTCTAATAATTTCAAAGTCTCTTTTTTTCTAAAATCTGGCAAGATTTTGATTCTGTCTGTCTCGATAGCCTTTCTAATTTGTTCTTTAAAATCAGAAAGTTTAAAATAATAATTTTCTTCTGATAATCTCTGATATGGCGCTTTGTGGTCAGGGCAGACCCCGTTATTTTCTTCATATTCTTTATCTGTAACAAAACGTTCGCATCCCTCGCAATACCACCCCTCATAAGTGTGTTTATAAATATGATCTTTCAGTTTTTTCCAGATTTTTTTTACTGATTCGGTATGTATCTCATCTGTCGTGCGAATAAAATCAGTATATTCGACGCCTAATTTTTTAATAAAGTCTCGGAAAAAATCTGCATTCTTATCAACAAAGAGTTTTACGTCTACATTCTGTTCTTTTGCTTTTTTCTGAATTTTACCACCATGTTCATCCGTTCCAACTTGAAAACGAACTTGTTTGCCTAAAAGTCGTTGATATCTTGCGCAAACATCAGATAAAATATAATCTTCAGCATGACCAAGATGTGGCGGTGCATTTAGATATGGAATTGCAGTAGTAATATAAAAAGCTTTCATTAGCTATATTATAGGGGAGAATAAGTTTTTTTTCAACGTTATTGGCTGTATATTGTGGAAAAGTGCTAAAATAATATTAAGGAGAAGAGTTTGAAAAAATTATTAGAGGTTTCTGGACTAAAAGTTTCTGTAAAAAATGGCAAAGAGATTTTACATCAGGTAGATTTTGCCGTTTCAAAAGGTGAAACCGTCGTTATTTTAGGCCCAAACGGGGCTGGAAAATCTACCATTGCCGCTGGCATTATGGGGAATCCTAAATTTGTCACCTCTGGAAAAATTAATTTTAACGGTAAAAGTCTAGCCGATTTGGAGCCGGATGAGCGTGCTAGATTAGGTATATATTTGAGCTTTCAAACTCCCGCCGAGATCGCTGGCATTTCAACTACTGAAATTATTAGAAACGCATTAATATCGCAACAAAATAAAACCATTTCACTAGATAAAACCCGAGAAAAAATTACTGATGAGGCTAAAAAAATTGGACAAAACATTTGGTTTGCTGAGCGAGAAGCAAATGTCGGGTTTTCCGGGGGAGAACGCAAAAAAAATGAGATTCTACAATTACTCTGTTTAAAACCAAAATTGGCAATACTAGATGAGATTGATTCAGGGTTAGATGTTGATGCAGCTGATAATATTTCTCAAGTTTTGGCTAACTTCCAACAAGAAACAGGTGTCGCTTACTTGATAATATCGCATAATATGCGGGTTTTTTCGCATTTACAGCCGGATAGGGTCGTCGTAATGCGTGATGGTTCAGTATATACTACCGGTGGTAAGGAATTAGTGGAAAAGGTCGAAAAAGGCGGATTTAAAGCTATTTTTGGAGATAAAAAATGACTGGACTAACCAAAAAAGTCGTTCTAGATATCGCTAAACGTAAAAAAGAGCCAAAATGGGTGACGGAGTTGCGACTTGAAGGAGTAAAACTCTGGGAAAAACTCGAAATGCCGAAATGGGCGCCAAGAGTTTTTGGTAAAAAAACCGAAAAAGAGTGGCTTAACCTCGAAGAAATCGAATTATATGTTAATCCAGAGAAAGAAATGGTTTCAAGTTGGGACGAAGTGCCGGCTGAAATTCGCAAAACCTTTGATGAGCTAGGTATCCCAGAAGCTGAAAAAGAGAAATTAGCTGGGGTCGGCGCACAATATGATTCAGAGGTAATTTATCATAATCTCAAGGAGCAAGTTAAGAAACAAGGTGTAATTTATTTACCAATAGAGGAAGCAGTTAAAGACCCACAATATGGTAAAATGGTTAAAAAGCATTTAATGCAACTCATTCCAGCTGACGATCATAAGTTTATGGCGTTGCACGCTGCCGTTTGGAGTGGCGGTTCTTTTATTTATGTCCCGCCAGCAGTTAGCGTGGAAATACCTTTGCAATCCTACTATCGCCTAAACGCTCCAGGGGCTGGACAATTTGAGCACACTCTAATTATTGTTGATGAAGGGGCTAGTTTGCATTTTATTGAAGGATGTTCCGCTCCAAAATACGCTGTAGCTAATCTTCATGCCGGCTGTGTAGAACTTTATATTCGCAAAAATGCTAAATTACGTTTTTCTTCGGTAGAGAATTGGTCAAAAAATATGTTTAATCTTAATACTAAGCGTGCAATTGTCGAAGAAGGCGGTGAAATTGAATGGGTAACTGGTAATTTTGGCTCCAAAGTCTCAATGGTTTATCCCATGACGATTTTAAACGGACGCAATTCTAAAGTCGAATATAACGGTGTAAGTTTTGCTGGAAAAGGGCAAGTGCTTGATACCGGAGCTAAAGTATTACACGTTGCTCCGGATACCTACTCAATGTTGAATACTAAGTCTCTTTCCAAAGATGATGGCGTTTCGAATAACCGTATGTTGGCAAAAATCTTCCCAACTGCCACAAATTCCAAATCTTTTATGAACTGTAAATCTCTTATCTTGTCAGAATTTGCAGTTGCTCGTGCAGTTCCGGAAGTCAATGTTGGCTGTAAGGAAGCGGAAGTATCACATGAAGCTTCAGTTGGCAAAATCTCAGAAGAAGTGATCTACTACCTCCAAACCAGAGGTATTTCAGAAGATCAGGCTACTGCAATGGTTGTACGTGGTTTCACTGATGAAATTTCTAAGGAATTACCAGTTGAATACGCCATGGAAATGAATAATTTAATTAATCTTGAAATGAAAAATGGTTAAACGCGACACCTTTTCCCCAGAGATTTATTTAGATAATGCCGCCACTATGACTAAATTTAAGGAAGCGATTGAAGCTGAAAAAGATTTTTATCTTAAAATAAATGCCAATCCACTCAGGGGGCTTTATCAAAACAGTATTCTTGCTGAACAAGAGATTGAAGATTGCCGTAGAATTGTCCGAAAGTTTTTTGATGCTTCTAATTATGAGGTTATTTTTACTAGAGGGACTACGGAAGCAATTAATTTAGTAGCGAATGGTCTAGCTCTTCGTGATGACGGATTTGGCGTAATCAGCCAAAATGACACTGTATGCGTGGATATTTATTCTCACCATTCCAATATTCTTCCTTGGCGACAGAATTATCAAAACATTGAACTTCTAACATACGAAGATGATGTAAAAATTAATAATCCAAAAGTCTTTTCTCTTACAGGAGTTTCTAACGTTACTGGTGAAAATCTAATTCAGCATATCAAGACTATCCGCAAAAAATATCCAGACGTAATTTTAGGTGTTGATGGCGCACAGTTAGTAGCGCATGCCAATATTAGCATGAACGAATTAAACCTTGATTTTTTGGCTTTTTCGGGTCATAAAATTGGCGCTCCCATGGGAGTTGGTTGCCTTATAATCAAAACTGAACTTGCGCAAAAACTTAGACCTTTACATTTTGGCGGTGAAATGGTCGACGCTGTTAAAATTACTGGATTAGAGCGAGAAATAGTTCCATATTTTTCTAAAATTCCAGAACGCCTCGAGGGTGGAACATTGCCAGTTGGCGGAATTATCGGGTTAAAAGTTGCGCTAAACAAATTAATGAGTATGGATCTAAATATCGTAAATCAAACTATCGCACAATTAGTTCAAAAATCACAATTGGAACTTTCCAAATATCCACGAGTACGAATTTTAGCCGCTAACGGTGTTATTTTATGTTTTAATATCGACGACATTCATCCTCATGATGTTGCTCAGATTTTAGCAGATGATCGTATTTCGGTACGTGCTGGTTTTATGTGTGCTCAACCGCTTTTAGAATATAAGGATTGGGGGCCAGTCGTTCGGGCTTCTTTTTCGCTTTTTAATAATTTTGACGATGTTGACAGGTTGGTAAAATCCGTGTCTTCTGTTAGTCAAAAAATGGGATTATCTTAGATGTATAACGAAACTCTTATTGAGCGTAATTTATATCCAGAAAACAGAGGTGAAATACCCCACATTACGCCGATTAAACTTCAAAATACCAATTGTGGTGACGAGTTGGAGATTTATTTAGAAATTCAAAACAATATCATCATTGATGGCAAGTTTTCAGGTAAAGGTTGTGCTATTTCTCAAGCTTCCGCCGATTTATTTATCGCCATAATTATAGGTAAAACCGTAGCCGAAGCAAAACAAATGAAAAAAGATTTTTCTGCAATGATTTTAGATAATTCTCATAAAAATTACGAACATCTCGGAGTGGCTAATGCTCTATCTATCGTTTCTCGCATGCCTGCCAGAGCAAAATGTGCAAAACTTCCTTGGGAAAGTTTGGACAGACTTTGAGTATGTTATAATAAGTATAGATATTTTGGCAAAATATCTTATAAATATAGGACAAAACTTGAAGAAACCTCGGGTTTTTGGTATAATAGTACTAAGGTCTCGTAGTATAACGGTTAGTACATCGGGTTTTCATCCCGACAACGCGGGTTCGACTCCCGCCGAGATCACCATTTACTATTAGCCCGAAAGGGCATTTTTAATATGGAGCCGTCGTTCAACGGATAGGACGCATCCCCTCTAAGGATACAATGCTGGTTCGATTCCAGCCGGCTCTACCAAAAAAATGATTTCGGCCCGGTAGCTCAATTGGATAGAGCAACTCCGTCCTAAGGAGAAGGTTGCGGGTTCGACTCCCGCCTAGGTCACCAGATTAAAATATTATTATGCAAAAACAAGTTTTTTTAGATTATGCTTCAGCTACTCCAGTATCTGAAAAAGTGAGGGAAGCAATGCTTCCATTTTTTTCTGAAAACTTTTTTAATCCATCTGCCGCCTATTTACCTTCAAAACATCTTCGTAAAATTTATGAAGACTATAAAGACCAACTTGCACACACTATTGGTGCAAAAGGTAATGATTTAGTTATCACTGCTGGTGCTACCGAAAGTATTAATCTTGCTTTTACCGTCCTTAAAAAATATCCGGATGCAAAATGCTTGATTCTCGAGACTGAACACTCTGCCGTATTGGAATCCGCTAAACATTATGCTAAAAATACCGAATTAATTAAAGTTGATTCAACTGGACTAATTAAACTTGATGATCTAAGACGAAAAATAGACGATAAAACAGTTTTAATTTCCATAGCTCTCGCCAATAATGAAATTGGTACAATCCAACCTTTGTCCGAAATCGCAGAAATTATTAAAGCAATTCGTCTTGAACGCTTGAAAAACGGCAATCAAATGTCAATCTACCTTCATTCAGATGCCTCTCAGGCAATGAACTTAATTGATTTATCTATTTCACGACTTGGAGTTGATCTTATGACTCTTAACTCAGCGAAAATCTACGGTCCAAAAGGAATTGGTGCTTTGTATGTTGGTAGAGGAATTGAGCTTAGTCCGATTATTTTTGGTGGAGGACAAGAGTCTGGCTTACGTTCTGGTACTGAGAATGTTGCAAATCTAGTTGGTTTTTCTACGGCTGCAAAACTTGCAAAAGAACATCTAAATACCGCTCGTAAGAAATACCTTGAACTTTCCAAGATTTTTAGAGAATCTCTTGCCAGCAATCTAAAAACTCAATTAGGCGAAAATATAGAATTTGGCACATCAAAAACCCAAAAAATAACTCTGAAATTTCTCGGGAACACCAAAAAACAACTGATGAATTTTATTCCAATTTGTTTTGATGGTTTAGATGCTGAAAGGTTAATTTATAAACTTGAAGATGATCAAATCTATCTTGCTACCGGTGCGGCTTGCGCTGCTTCAAAAGGTAAAAAATCTCACGTTTTATCTGCTATTGGCTTAACTGAATCTGAAATTAATGGTTCGCTACGAATCTCTTTAGGTGAGCAAAATACCGAGGCGGATCTAAGATATGCTACTCAAAAAATTGCAGAAATCGTTAAAAGTGAATGGCAGAGAATTAACCAAACAATACCTAAAAAACAAAAAACCGTTTATGTTGGTATGTCTGGCGGCGTCGACTCAAGCGTATCAGCGCTATTATTAAAACAGCAAGATTATCATGTTGTTGGCGTTTATATGAAAAACTGGTCAAGAGATCTTCCAGGGATGAAATGCCCATGGGCTGAAGATTTGGCAGATGCTAAACGAGTTGCCACCAAGTTAGACATTGAATTCAAAGTCTTCGATTTTGAAACGGAATATCGTCAAAAAGTTGTTGATTATATGTTAGATGAATTTAAAAAAGGTAATACTCCAAATCCAGATATTATGTGTAATCAAGAAATAAAATTCAGACTTTTTTATGATATTGCAAGAGAACAAGGCGCTGATTATATCGCAACAGGACACTATGCTAAAAATAATAGCGAGCGTCCAACAGATCATATCTCCTCTACCCTTATGCTTGCAAAAGATTCAAATAAAGACCAGACATATTTTCTTTATCGCATTACGAAAAATGCTATTATGCATACAATTTTTCCGCTTGGCGATCTACTAAAACCAGAAGTTAAAGCGCTTGCTGCTAAAAATGGGTTAGAGAATGCTTATAAGAAAGAGTCGATGGGGGTTTGTTTTGTCGGCGAAGTTGGTATGCAAGATTTTCTGCGAGAGTATCTCAAAAATACGAAAGATCGTGAAAAATATTTAAGAATTGGTGAAATCATAGAGCAAGAAACAGATAACAGACTTGGTTATCATGACGGCGCAATTTTCTTTACGATTGGTCAGCGACATGGTATTGATATCGGAGGGGGGCTACCGTATTATGTCGTAGCTAAAGACATGCAGAAAAATATTGTTTATGTTTCACAAAATCTTAATCATCGTCAACTTTGGACGAAGGAGCTATTTCTAAAAAATGTTCTTTTGCGACTTTTAGAATCGCAAATAGTAGATTACCAAGCAACAGGTTCAATGCCTATTAAGGTACGTCTTCGTCATCGTGCCAATCTTGAAGATGCTATTCTTGTCGATCTCGAAGGCGATTATACTAATGGAAATGCAACCGCTAAAATTAAATTAGTGTCAGAGGCAAAAAATATTGCCACTGGGCAATCGGCTGTTGTCTATCAAGGAGATATTTGTCTCGGTGGGGGAATATTGTCAGCAAATATCTCTCGCTGATTTTATGTTATAATATTTCTCATGAACGCATCCGAAATTCGTCAAAAATATCTAGATTTTCAAAAATCTCGTGGACATGAAATTATTACGCCTGCTCCGCTTGTGCTTAAAGATGATCCTACGACTCTTTTTACTGGTTCTGGCATGCAACCTCTTTTGCCATACCTTCTCGGTAAAAAACATCCAAAAGGGACGCGCTTGTCGGATGCGCAACCTTCTTTGAGATTACAGGATATTGAGGATGTTGGCGATCCTAGGCACACCACTGTTTTTGAGATGTTGGGAAATTGGTCGCTCGGTGATTATTTTAAGCGAGAACAAATTACTAGTTTTTTTGAGTTTTTAACCAAAATTGTAGGGCTTGATCCTACAAAAATCTATGTTACTTGTTTTATCGGCGATGAAAAATATCATATTCCAAAAGACGAGGAATCTGCTAAAATCTGGCAGGAAGTTTTTAAGGAGGCTGGCATTGACGCTAAAATTGCTGAGATAGGCAGTAGTAAAAATGGGGATATTAGAGGGATCAAACCAGGTGAGCGGATTTTCTTCTATGATGATCATGAAAACTGGTGGAGTCGTGGAGGAGGCATCGAAACTACCCCTATTGGCGACCCTTGCGGACCAGATAGTGAGGTTTTTTATGATTTTGGTGAAGATAAGCAGGATATTAAAAAATTTGGACAATCACACCCAGCTTCTGATGGTGCACGCTTTATGGAGATTGGTAACCAAGTCTTTATGCAGTATAAACGGAATGAAGATGGTACTTTTTTTGAACTTGAACATAAAAATGTTGATTTTGGCGGTGGATTAGAGCGAATCGCCGCTGCTTCGATCGATAGTTTTGATGTTTTTAAGATTAGTTTGCTAAAACCAATCATTGACCATCTTGAAAAAATATCTGGCAAGAGCTATGAAAATAACACCGATGAGATGCGGATCATCGCTGATCATTTACGTGGCGCCTATCTTCTTTCCGCACAAGGTTTAAAGCCAAGCAATAAACAACAGGGCTATGCTCTTAGACGTTTAATTCGTCGAACGATTCTTAA
This sequence comes from uncultured Candidatus Saccharibacteria bacterium, assembly GCA_963545945.1. GTDB lineage: Bacteria > Patescibacteriota > Saccharimonadia > Saccharimonadales > Saccharimonadaceae > Nanosyncoccus. The sequence continues at coordinate 12,767 of CAUUKA010000008.1, forward strand.
AGCCTTAGATTTAGGCATTGCCCAAAGTTTTATTTCCGAAATTATCCCAATTATTGCTAAAAATTACAGCGATTTACCGGATGATATTCTGACTAATCGTAACGAAGCGATTGACGTTTTAGAAAAAGAAGAAAAAGTTTTCCGCCAAACATTGCAAAAAGGATTAAAAGAAATGTCTAAAATGGTCAAAAAAGACCAAGATGAGATTTTAACTGGCGAAGATTTATTCAAATTGCAAGATACTTATGGTTTTCCTTTGGAAGTTTCCGTAGAGGAAGCTTATCGCCAAGGAATTAGATTATCTGAAAAATATCATGAAGAGTTCCAAGAAGCTTTAAATAAACAGCGCGAGCGTAGCCAAAACGCAAGCCAGAAAATGTTTAGGAACGGGCTTATCGCATAAAAATTATTAGACATTTTAATTCCACTTATGCTATACTAAATGCAATATGTCTGAAATATCACCTCTTTCTCCATCTAGGAAGTTTTCTTCTCGCTACATCTCTTTGTTGGGTATTTTTACTCTTATTTTTACCGTTACTCTAATTACCGTATATTTTTACTCTCCCGTCATTAAGACTAATGCTGAAGAAATGGGATATTCTGAAAAATCTTCTACCGAAGTAGTTTTTAGTATCGTTCCCAATATTTCCATTACCGCTCCTCCTAAGCTTAATTTAGATATTACCCCTACTCCAGAGGGTACTTTTCAAACTGGTTCATTAGACGTAGTTGTTGATACTAATAGTAGTAATGGCTATACTCTTACTATGTCTTCATCTTCTGAAGAAGATAAGTTAGACAGTCATATCGTCTCTTCCGATCCAGCGGCTATTACGACTATCTCCTCTCTTTCCAGCGATACTGCCGAAGATGCTTTTCCGATTAATAGTTGGGGATATTCCAAGGATAATACTAATTATCATCCCATTCCTAAGCTATCTACACCGACTACCTTAAAAGAAATTAATACTCCAGTCTCTAATTCTAATAAAACCACCAAGGTAACTTTTGGTATTAAAGCTAGTAATAATTTGCAACCAGGGAACTATAGGAATACTATGGTTTTCTCCGCTTTTGCACATTTGCCACCAGAATTAGTCTTCGACGGTATTACCACTATGCAGGAGATGACTCCAGAGATTTGTAGAGCTGAGACCACCCCTACCAAAGAAGCCACAGAAATCACTAATTCTCATACCGAAGATACGAATAAAGTGCCACGTACCACTCTCAAAGATGTTAGAGACGGTAAAAATTATCTTGTTTCTAAATTAGCCGACGGTAATTGTTGGATGTCTCAAAATCTGGAACTTGATTTGGATCCCGCTAAACCACTTAGTTCAGATACTACTGATTTGAATACTAAAACTACTTGGACGCCAGAGAACAAAACGCAAAATACTACAGGTATAACGTGGAGTATAGGTGGCACTGAAGGAGCAAGATCTTATGATCCACCAACCAACGAAGATTATGTTCAAATAGGAGAGTCTAATCGTACACTAGCTTCACAATCTTCTTACCCAGGGAATCCTAATTACGAATGGGAAAGAACTGGTATCCTATATAATTGGTCTGCCGCCACTGCTGGTACTATTATTTCCAATACACATGAAAGCATTATTAACGACTCTATTTGTCCTAAATCATGGAAGTTGCCAGACAATGATGGTACACAATCAATTTTTAATCTTATCAGTACTGTTTATGGAATAGGAGGACCATATGGTGGTTGGGGATTAGCTAAATCTCCATTTCATATGCCTGGAGCTGGATATTACGAGTATGATAGCGGCACTCCAAAGCTTCAAACGTATAGTACTGCTATATGGACTAACACAGCTAAAAATGAGAAAGCATATTTTTTATATACTGATCATGATAATCTTACAATACAGTATCTTGATAGGAAGGGCTACGGTTACTCCGTGCGTTGTGTCGCTCGCTAAACTCGCATAACGACATCGAACGAATTCTTGATGGCCATACGATCACTGTGATTACGGTCTCGCTCTATAGTCCAACCCCTAATAGAGACACCGAAAAAAATATGTGTAATATTTTCTAATAAAAAATCCCACGATACATTTTAGGATCGTGGGATTTACTTTTTTATTCTCGGCTTAACAATTAAACTAGACACACACTAACACGCTTATGGCTACTTTCCGCTCTTCATATAAATTATAATGCAGCTACAACTGCTGCCCAAGTCGCATCTTCGTTATTAGCTGGTATTACCACGGAAACTTGATCGCCTTCTTTTAGATGAAAATAGGTAACAGATGCGTATAAAATTTCATATTCTCTACCATTCACTTCCACAAAATATTTGTCATCATGGCGGATTAATGTTCCGATTACAGTTTTTCTTTCTATCGGTCCAATTTGTTTGTATAAAAACTTACCTTCCGGCGTGATCGTCAGTTTCATAATATCCCCCTCAACAAGCTTAGATTTACTAGCATAATTTGCAGGGACGGAATAATTTTTTCCTTCTTGGTCAATCATGATCTGACCATCAAAGACACCCTCAATAACTTTGCCTTCTGGTCCGGAAATCACACTGTCGCGAGGAGCAGAAATCGATTCTCCGTCGCCAACAATTGAAAACAAAAGCTCCTTAGCAGCCGCCAAATTGGTTTCAGCATCCTGAATAAGAGTTCTTAGTCTTTTGATTTGTTTATCTGGTAGTTCAGACATACCTCGCATCCTGTCTGTTTTTATATATTATTAATACCATGATATCTCTAAAAATAATAAATGTCAATGTAGAAACATTTTTTAGAAAAAAGACTTTTCCACAACTTTCACGGTGTTAAAGTTGAAATGTTGTAAAAAATAACAAAAAAGGCTACGACGAATATCGTAGCCTTTTTTAAAATTCACCAGTATAGCTAATTTAGGCGAGCTCAACGGTAGCACCAGCGTCTTCAAGAGCTTTCTTGAGAGCTTCAGCTTCGTCTTTCTTAACATTTTCTTTGACAGTTGCAGGAGCTCCATCGACAATAGCTTTAGCTTCGCCAAGACCAAGTCCAGTAGCTTCTTTAACAGCTTTGATGACAGCAATCTTTTGTGCGCCAGCGTCTTTTAGTACGACGTTGAACTCAGATTTGCCTTCATCGGCAGCAGCAACTCCATCAGCAGGAGCAGTAGCGACAGCAACGGCGGCAGCAGCTGGCTCGATGCCGTATTCGTCTTTTAGAGTGTTTTTTAATTCGTTTACTTCGAGAACGGTAAGATTTACCAATTCCTCAGCTAATTTTTTGATATCAGCCATAATTTACCTTTCGTTATTAATTAATTTATAAGATTAATTGCTAATTTTATTTATTCTCAAGTCCAGAGATAATCTCGGAAACTCCTCCAGCAAGTCCAGAGATAGACTCGTTGACTGGCGAAAGAAGATTTGCCACAACCTGTGCAATGAGTTCGTTTTTTGAAGGAAGAGAAGCAAGGGCCTTGATCTCTTCAGTCGATAAACTAGCACCAGAGTCATTAAAACCACCAATAAGCTCAAGCAAATTGTGGTTCTTTGCAAAATCAGCCAACACCTTAGCAGGTGCAACTTCGTCCGTGTCTGAAATAGCATAGAGTAACTGTCCAGCAAGACCAGTAGTATCGGTATCCTTATAGACCGCAATACTATCCATCGCTACACGTACTAATCTGTTTTTGACAATTTTAATCTTTACGCCATTTTCACGAGCAGCTTTACGTAGTTCTTGGAGTTCCTGTACAGTTAATCCTTGATACTTAGCGTAAGCGGTAAGCTTGCTGTTTGTTAGAAGCTCAGTTAAATCAGCAACCAATATATTCTTTTTATCTTTTGAAATTGCCATAAAAAGTCCTTTGGTTTTACGTTAATAAAAAACTGGTGAATTGTTAAATATCGTTACCAATCAAATTATAAGAATATTTCCTCGACGACATAATTAAAGGCGAACCTCGTCGTTGTCTTTGGTAACTACTTATATTATAACAAAAATCACCAGTTTTTACAAGTTACTTCAAATGCCTATTAGTTATAGATATTTTCAACCATAATCGATGGTCCCATCGAGGTGGTTATAAAAATATTTTTAACATAAGCGCCCTTGATTGAGGCAGGCTTTTGAGTTTTTAAAGATTCAAAGAAAACAGTCGCATTCTCTAGCAAAGCCTCTTTACTAAAGTTAGTTTTGCCTAATCCAATATGAACAATTGCTTGTTTATCGACGCGGTATTCAACCTTACCAGCTTTTGCTTCTTTCACAGCTTTTTCAATGCCAGTTGTAACAGTTCCAGCTTTTGGATTTGGCATTAATCCTTTTGGCCCAAGTAATCTCGCAAACTTACCTAATTTTGGCATGTACTGTGGAGTAGAAATCAATACATCAAAATTGAGTACTCCTTTTTCGAGTTGCTTCAAAAATTCTTCATCCTCAGCAATATCTGCTCCTGCCACCTTTGCCTTTTTACATTCATCTAATGGTGCAAAGACTGCGACTCGTACTGTTTTACCATTGCCGTTTGGCAAGACTACAGTTGATCGAATATTTTGATCAGCCTGTCGAGGATCAACATTCAGTCGAACATGTGCTTCAACCGTAGCGTCAAATTTTGTTGGATTTGTCTCGACTGCAAGCTTTAATGCCTCCTCAAGTGAATATACTTTATTCTTTTCAATTTTCTTTGAAGCTTCTTGATATTTTTTGCCACGTCGCTCAAAAATCGAGCGAACTTTTGGTGTTTCTCCTTTTTGCTTTTTAACTTCTTCTTTTCTTTCAGCTTTGCGAGCCTGACGCTCTTCTTCCGCCTTTACTTCTCCAATATGTTTCTTTGATTTTTTACCAGCTTTTGCAAACTGTTCATCTTTTACTTCATCAGTATTTTCTACTACTGGTAAATCTTTTTTGACATCTTCTGTCATAAAATCCTTTCCGTGGTGCAAACGATCATCTCTCCCACAAATTTAATATTTAATCTTCAACTTCGACGCCCATTGAGCGAGCGGTACCAGCAATCACTTTAATTGCACCATCAAGATCAATCGCATTTAGTTGATCTTTTTTGATTTCGGCAATCTTTTCTAAGCTTGCGCGCGAAATCTTACCTACTTTCTCGGTATTCGGTTTTCCTGAACCTTTAGCAATTTTAATTTCTTCGCGGATTAAATCGTCCACTGGCTGTCCAAGGCAAGTCCAAGTAAAAGTCCTATCTTCATAAACCTTGATATGAACAATTACATTTTTGCCATTATATTCTTTAGTTGCCTCATTGAATGGATTAATAAAATCCATCATATTAAGACCCCATTGACCAAGAGTCGAGCCTACTGGAGGTCCAGCCGTAGCTTTTCCACCAGGAATCCTTAGTTTTAGATTTCCCGTTACTTTTTTAGCTTGTGCCATAATTTTTTCCTTTTTTCGGGTGAAGCTCCCGACTGATTATTAATCAGTGCGTAACATCCCCAATTATATCAAATTTTTATAGATTAGTCAATTTTTTTAACCTGTAATGCATCTAATTCAACTGGCGTTTCGCGACCAAACATCGAGACCATTACTTTAAGCTTGCCTTTAGCTGAATCAATCTCGGAAATTGTTCCTTCAAAGCCCTTAAATGGACCATCAGTAATCGCAACGACCTCGTTTTCTTCATAGCTAATTGTGAATTTAGGATCTTCAACTCCCATACGATGTTTAATTTTTGCAATCTCTTTTTCTGAAACGGGCGTTGGCTGAGTCCCGGTACCAATAAATCCAGTTACTCCAGGAGTATTGCGAATGATGTACCAAGTATCATCCGATAAACACATTTCAACTAAAACATAACCTTGAAATATCTTTCGATCCACAACCTTGCGTTTACCATTTTTAATTTCAATTTGTTTTTCTTTTGGAACAATCGCTCCAAAGATTTTTCCTTGGAACTCTGCCTTATCAAGCCTTTGGTTAACGGACTCAGCCACCTTATCTTCGTATCCGCTATATGTACTGATCGCATACCATGCTCGACTATCATCATATCTGTTTACTGCCATATATTCTCCTTTCTATCTCAACAGCTTACTAAATATCAGATTAAATAATGCATCTAAAATCATTACAAAAATAATAAAAAATGCCGAATAAATAAATATTGCCCCCACCATCTTCCAGGTTGTTTTACGATTAGGCCAACGAACCTGACGAATTTCGCTCCAGGAATCTCCAATATAGCGTCCAAACGCAATAAAAGGCTTAAAAATAAAACGAATTGGCGCAAAAATTTTCTTAGGTTTTTTATCAACAGACGTTTTCTCCGATTTTTTTGGATTTTTGATCGCCATTTTTTTTATCGCTTTTGTTCCTTCTGATTCTTTGGCCTTATTATCTCCAGCCTTGATTCTGGTTACTTTTGCCATACGCTCCCTTCGCTATAAACATTCCCTATAAAAAATAATCCTCTCGGATCTATGTCAAGTCTAGCAGAATATATGCAATCAGTCAACTTTTAGTTTTTATGATATAATTTTGAAAAATAGATAAGGAGAGTTGTTATGCCTGTCAAATTAGAGGATATTGTTAGTCTTTGTAAACGTCGTGGCTTTATTTTTCAAGGTTCAGATATTTATGGCGGTATGTCTGGTACCTGGGATTACGGACCATTAGGTATAGCGCTCAAAAAGAAAATCATGAACGAGTGGTGGAATTATTGGGTTGATAGCCGAACCGATATGTTTGGCGTTGATGCTGCCATAATTATGAATCCGAGAACATGGATTGCTTCTGGGCATGCCGCCACTTTTGCTGATCCGTTAGTTGAATGTTTGGAATGTAAAAATAGATTTCGCGCCGATAAACTATCCAGTCAGGTAAAAGAATCAGTTACTACCGAAGAGTTTCAATCGCTCAATCTTCAATGTCCAGTCTGTAAAAAGAGTCATTGGGGTCCAATTCGTAAGTTTAATATGATGTTTCAGACGCACGTTGGTCCAGTGACTGATGATAGCTCTATCGCCTATCTCAGACCTGAAACCGCACAAGGGATTTTCGTTAATTACAAAAATGTCATAGATTCTCTTTATCCTTCGATCCCGTTTGGTATTGCTCAGCAAGGTAAAGCCTTTAGAAATGAGATTTCGCCTCGCGATTTTGTCTTTCGTTCGCGTGAGTTTGAGCAAATGGAAATTGAATATTTTGTTCATCCAGATACATGGGAAGAACATTTCCAAAAATTACTGGAAAATGTTCATGATTTTCTTGAAAATGTCATTGGTATTCCAGCAAATAAAATACACGAATTAGAAGTCCCAGCTGAAGATAGAGCACATTATTCCAAACGCACTATTGATATTGAGTTTGATTATCCCATTGGTAGAGAGGAATTAATGGGAATTGCCTATCGCACTGATTTTGATCTCTCAAATATTGTTCGAGAATCTGGTAAGAATATAGAATACCGAGATAAAAATACCGGAGAATGCTTCATTCCGCACGTTATTGAACCTTCTTTCGGAGTTGAACGGTTATTGATGGCAGTATTAGTTACGTCATATGTTGAAGAGGAAAAAGATGGTAAGAAACGCACCATTCTTAAATTACCGGAACATCTTGCTCCGTATCGATTCTGTGTCTCACCATTACTTAAAAATAAACCTGAGCTGGTTAGTGAAGCTCGTGAAGTTTATGATTTGTTACATAAAAAATATAAGAACGTCACCTGGGACGACTCTGGTAATATCGGTAAGCGCTATTTGAAGCAAGATGAGATAGGTACTCCAAAATGTGTAGTTATTGATTTTCAGACTCTTGAAGATGGTACCGTGACTGTTCGCGATCGAGATACGACCGAGCAAACTCGTATAAAAATTGAAGAGCTTTAGATGAAGCAAAAAATTAAGTTTGTTTGTCAAAATTGTGGTGCATCTTATGCTAAATGGTCAGGAAAATGTGAAAATTGCGGAAATTGGAATAGTCTAGTTGAACAGGTAGTAGAAGATGACAAGACGATTAAATCTGCTCTCAGTAAAGCTACTAAATCTGGTAAGGAACTTGCTTATGAAAATATTAAAACTATTGCACCGTCAGACGAAAAAGAACGCTTAAAAACTGAGTTTAAAGACCTCAATATGGTTCTTGGTGGTGGTATTTTGACCGGATCAGTTAATTTATTAGCGGGTCAACCAGGGATTGGGAAATCGACAATTTTAATGCAAATTTGCGCTGAGGTTTCAAAGACTAAACAGGTTTTGTATGTTTCGGGTGAAGAATCAGCTGGACAGGTTAAAATGCGAGCAAGAAGGTTAGGCGCTGAATCTGATAATTTAAGCTTCGCATCAAGTACAAGCGCTAACGATATCGCAAAAACCATTGAAACTGCCAAATTCAATTTGGTAATTATTGATTCAATTCAAACTCTTATGGTTAATGAAATATCTTCTGCTCCAGGAACGGTTTCTCAGGTAACAAATTGTGGAAATTTAATTATTCGCGCGGCAAAATCAACAGATACCGCAGTAATAATCGTAGGACATGTTACTAAAGAGGGAACACTTGCTGGTCCAAAAGTTTTGGAACATCTCGTCGATGTTGTCCTTAATTTTGAGGGGGATCGGTATGGCGGATTTAAAACAATTCGTGCCATTAAAAACCGTTTTGGTTCGACTAACGAAGTTGCTATCTTTGAAATGAATGAGAAAGGCTTAAAGGAGGTAGAAAATCCTTCCGCGTCATTACTGGCGGAGCGTCGAAATACTGACGGTTCAATTATCCTCGCTACATTAGAAGGAACGAGACCAATTTTAGTTGAAATACAAGCTTTAGTGACGTCTAGTAGTTTTGGTTATCCCAAACGCACTGCTTCGGGCTTTGATCTTAATCGATTACAATTACTAATTGCCGTTATAGAACGACGGACTAAACTAAAATTAGACGATAAAGATATTTTTATCAATGTCGTTGGTGGAATGAAGCTTAATGATTCGGCTTCCGATCTTGCAGTTTGTATGGCTATTGCTAGTGCAACTGCCGGTAGGAAATTAGGTGAGGAGTATGTTGTGTTTGGTGAAGTTGGTTTAGGTGGAGAAATTCGTTCAGTCTTTCGTCCAGATCAAAGAATTGCTGAGGCTAAAAAGCTTGGCTTTAAGTATGCTATCGCACCTTCAACTATTAAAGACAAATTCGTGATACCAGTTAAAGACTTGCGTGAAACTTTAATTAAATATGTCAATGAGAAATGAATAAAAGAATTTTAGGCATTGACCCAGGAACAGGAATTTGTGGGTTCGGCGTTATTGAATTATCTGGCACTGGTCAAAACTCATATCGAGGACGGGTTAAAATGATTGATAACGGAGTTATTTCTACTCCTCCGCATACACCTCTTCCAGATAGATTAGAAGATATTTATCATTCATTACATGAGATTATTGAAATAAATCGCCCAGATGTAGTTAGTATTGAGAAATTATTTTTTAGTAAAAATATTACTACGGGCATTTCAGTTGCAGAAGCCAGAGGCGTGATCATGTTAGTTTGTAAACAGAAAAACCTGCCTATTTTTGAATATACGCCTAACGAAATCAAGAAAACTTTAACTGGTTATGGCTCAGCAGATAAAAAACAAATGCAGGAGATGGTAAAACTTCATTTAAGTCTCAAAGAAGTACCTAAACCTGATGACGCCGCAGATGCTTTAGCAGCCGCGATTACTCATTCGTTAATGTCGAATATGACTGATTCTAAAAAATAAGCTATAATATCTTTATGAAGAAAAAATCTGGTTTTACAATTATTGAGCTTACTGTAGTTATTTTGTTTTCTACGCTACTTTTAATTTTATTTTTTGTACAAAAACAAAATACTGACGCTATGCATCGAGATGAAAAAAGTAAAGAAGCTATTAATGCTATGTATTACGCTCTTGAAGAAGGTTTTTTTGCTGAGCATGGTTACTATCCAGCAAAGATTTCCGAGGAAAATCTAACCGTTATGGATCCAAAACTTTTTACTGATCCAAATGGCATTAATCTCGGTACTACTGGTAGTATATATTCTTATGAGCCGTCAAATTGTGAAAACGACAAATGTAAAGAATATACTTTGCGCGCTAAGTTAGAAAAAGAAGCAGAATATATTAAAAAGAATCGATAATGATAGCACATATAAAAGGAATAATTGCTGAGAAATTTCTCAATTCAGTCATTGTAGATGTCCATTGTGTAGGATATGAGGTTCTTCTAACCGATATCGATTATGAAAATGCTTTGCTAGGAGCAGAACAAAAGTTCTATACTTTTCACGCAGTTAGAGAAAATGCTGAAAGTTTATATGGATTCACCTCTCTTTCAGCTAAAAAAATGTTTGAGCTATTGATTACGGTTAATGGTGTCGGTCCAAAAGCTGCTATGGCGATCTTATCGCTAGCTGGTTCAGAAGACGTCCGAAACGCAATTGCTAATGCAGATGTTGCTTTTATTGCGAAAGCTAGTGGCATTGGTAAAAAAACAGCGGAAAGAATAATTGTAGATTTAAGAAATAAAGTTGGTGTTCCTTCTCATATCGGTGCTACTGAAATATTTGAAAAAACTAAAACTCTGGAAACGGATGAAGCCTTGGACGCTTTGATCGCCCTCGGATTTTCTCTAAAAGAAGCCACTTTGGCGCTTGAAAAGATTGATAAAAATCTAAGCACTGAGGAGCGAATACGTCTAGCCCTTAAGAAATAGCCAAAATATGGTAAAATAATCTCAAAGAGGAACTAAGCATGAAAAAAAGATTAGTAGATTTTAAGCGTTTTTATACCAAAAAAGATTTTCCAGGTATCACCCTTGAGAAAAACGAACACGTTAAATTAAAAGTTAGACGTTCAAGAGTTATACCTATAGCAATTTGGACGGGCATGATTATTGCAACAATTTTATTTACCACCTTGAATATGGTTATTCTTACGGGTCCAAATTCAGCATTTATGAATCTCGACAGTACTTCAAGGGGATTCTTGGGTATTATTATCTCTGTGGTTTTTGGCGTAGTATTAATTGCTGCATTAATTTCAGTTCATGTTTATAGTAACAATCGATTATTGGTTACTGATAAGCGTATCGTTCAGCAAGTTCAATCCTCACTTTTTTCAAGCTCAACTAATGTCATCGATTTAGTTTCGATTGAAGACGTATCCTTTAAACAAGAAGGAATTTTTGAGCATCTGTTACAGATAGGCACTTTAAAAATGTCAACTGTCGGAGATGAGACAACATATACTTTTAAATTTGTTGATACGCCAATTGATGAACTAGAAACTATTACTCACCTAGTTCACGTTATTAAAGAAGGTAAATCCTAATCAGTTTTTGGGCTTAGAGCTCTTTTATTAGCTCGATAATGCCCAGTTATTTTACCCCAATGATCTAATTCTATAACATCTTGAAAATATCCTGCTTGAAATTGCCAAAAATGATGAATAATAAAGCGATTACCATTTTTGTTTACTCTGTCTGCCACAATTCCTACATGATTTTTTTCAAAAAAGATAATATCTCCTGCTTGCCAATCACTCATTTTTGACAGGTCTGTTGCATATTCATCAAAATAACGCGACATAAAAATTTTCTGATATTTTACTTCTCTAAAAGCCGATTGGATATCATCTATTTTTTCGCCATAAGCCTTGGGATTTTTTTCGTAATCTTTTCTTATTAATTCTTGTAAATTATATCCTGCTTCTCGTAACGAAAAAGCTACTAAGTCTGTAGCCTTACCTTTATTGCTATCTGACCATCCGTTAATATAATTTTTTTCTTCATAATCTGGACGTCTGCTGATATAAGTTTTTGCATTCTCTAATATGTCTTCTCCATCTTCGATCCGATCTTTATCAGCATCAGACATAGTGCCAAATTTTGGAATATTAAAGCTATCTGGTAGTTTTTGCTCGTGCGGGATATAATTCCATTTATATAATTCACTGACTAAAAAACCAATCAGAAATATTGGTACGGCAAAAATTACTAATCTTCTTAAGCTTTTCATACTAAAATTATAGCATAAAAAATGGTAGCAACGACTGGGATCGAACCAGTGACCTTGGGCTTATGAGTCCCACGCTCTAACCAACTGAGCTACGTTGCCACCTATATGGCGGAAGGGACAGGATTCGAACCTGCGAAGCGTTAACTTGCTGGTTTTCAAGACCAGTGCCATCAACCACTCGGCCACCCTTCCATAACGTATTATAACAAAATATTATGATCTGTCCAGTTAAAGAAAAACAAACCATAAAATATATAATTATTTTTGTCAAATAGAGTATTTTTCTTGTGCTATAATAAATAAAGTATGGGAATTGAACGAGTTATAGATACAGTCTCACATGAAGAAGATATTGAGGAACAGCTTATTGAGCAGAGCTTACGCCCCACGTCTTTTAATGAATATATCGGACAGGAAAGACTGAAGAAAAATCTCAAATTAGCTATTGATGCAGTCAAGAAACGGGATGATGGGATGTCTCTTGATCATGTCTTGCTTTATGGACCTCCAGGTCTCGGCAAAACTACTATGGCAAATGTTATTGCGCATGAAATTGGAGCAAATTTAAGAGTTACTTCTGGACCCGCAATTGAACGTGCTGGTGATTTAGCCTCAATTCTAACTAATCTTGAAAAAGGCGACGTGTTATTTATTGATGAAATTCATCGACTGAGAAGAGCCGTTGAAGAGATTTTATATTCCGCAATGGAAGATTATAAGCTTGATATTGTGATTGGTAAAGGACCGGCGGCTCGATCTGTGCGATTAGATTTACCACATTTTACTGTTATTGGTGCAACCACGCGTACTGGTGCTTTAGCCGGACCTCTTCGTGATCGGTTTGGAATTACTCATCGTCTTGAATATTACAGTACTAATGAGATTGAAAAAATCATTGAACGTACCGCGAAATTATTAAATACTCCAATAAATCCTAATGCCACTAAATTACTTGCTACTAGGGCTAGATTAACGCCACGCATTGCTAATCGTCTGACTAAACGCGTTCGTGACTATGCCGATGTCAATGGCGACGGAATTATTGACGTTCAAATTGCTGAAAAAGCTTTTCAGATGATGGAAATTGACGAATTGGGGCTTGATCCTGCAGATAGAAATATGTTAAGACTCATGGTCGAGCATTACAATGAAAGGCCAGTTGGTCTAACTACTATTTCTGCTTTAACCGGTGATGAAGTGACGACTATTGAAGATTATTATGAACCATATCTTATTCAACTCGGTTTTATTGAAAAAACTCCTAGAGGGCGTGTAGTAACTCGAAAAGCTAGAAAACATCTCGGGATCTAGACCCGTCGTTGCGATCATTTATAAAAACTGTTATAATATCGAAAAATTAATCTAAAAGGAGTCTTATGTCAGGACATAGTAAATGGGCAACTACTAAGCGACAAAAAGCCGTTGTTGATGCTAAACGCGGTGCTTTATTTACTAAAATCGGAAATCAAATTGCGATTGCTGCTCGTTCTGGCACTGATCCATCAATGAATGCTTCTTTGGCGATGGTTCTGGAAAAAGCTCGCCATGCGAATATGCCTAAGGCGAATATTGAACGCGCCATTGCTCGTGCTTCCGATAAGAACAGCTCTGCAATGATTGAAGAAGTTTATGAGGGTTATGGCCCAGGCGGTATTGGTATAATCATCGAAGTGGCTACTGACAATAAAAATCGCACCATGCCAGAAGTTAGGCACATTCTCGATAAAAACGGCGGAAGAATGGCTGAGCCAGGATCGGTCATGTTTCAATTTTCTAGAAAAGGCGAAATTTTTATCACGAATAAGGGTGAAGAAGCTTTAATGGTGGCCCTAGAAGCGGGAGCGGAAGACGCAATAGAAGAGGAAGATGGTATTGTCGTTATTACAGCACAAGCTGACTTAATGAAAGTGCGCGAAGAATTAATTAAATCCGGCATGGAAGTTGAATCCGCAGAATTAAAATATCTTCCAAATAGCACAGTTGTACTAACGGGGGATACTGAAGAAAAAGCCAACAAACTTTTAGACGCCATTGATGATTTAGATGATGTTGTTAACGTTTTTACTAACGCTGCCTAATCTTCTCATGCTTGCTTAATTTTATAAGTTGGATATATTGGTGTTAGGTATTCTGCCTTAAAGTTCTAAAACCAACGCGCAATTAAGCCGTAACCGAAATCAGAATTACTTTTTTAGCATCTTTAGTATTGAGATGTTATAATATATATAATTCTAAGGAGGTATAAAATGACAAAGTCCGCTTCGTCTGATAAGATAGCTAAGGCAGAAATTAATGATGGTAAAACTGAAGCATTAAAGCTTGCCGTCGCTCAAATCACTAAACAATTTGGTGAGGGGGCGATCATGAAATTAGATAGTAGCAGTAAAATTGATGTTGAGTTAATTCATTCTGGTGCGCTTTCTCTTGATCTAGCTCTCGGTGGTGGATATCCAAAAGGACGTATTATCGAAATCTACGGACCTGAATCGTCTGGTAAAACTACTCTTGCTCTTCATGCTATTGCTGAAATCCAAAAAACTGGTGGACAAGCAGCTTTTATTGATGCTGAGCATGCGTTAGATCCAGCTTATGCTAGAAAAATTGGCGTCAATACCGAGAATCTTTTAATTTCTCAGCCAGATAACGGTGAACAGGCATTGGAGATTTGTGAGACCCTAGTTCGTTCCGGAGCAGTAGATCTTATCATTGTCGATTCCGTTGCAGCTCTTGTTCCACAGGCTGAAATTGATGGCGATATGGGTGATGCCCAAATGGGTCTTCAAGCACGTCTCATGTCTCAGGCTATGCGCAAGTTAACAGGGATTATCTCAAAGTCGAAAGCCACTGTCATCTTCATTAATCAGATTCGTATGAAAATTGGTGTCATGTTTGGTAATCCAGAAACTACTACTGGTGGTAACGCATTAAAGTTCTATGCATCAGTTCGAATAGACATTCGTCGAGTTGGACAGATCAAAAATGGTGAAGATATTGCGGGTAATCGTACTAAAATTAAAGTTGTCAAAAATAAAATTGCTGCTCCATTTAGAACTGCTGAGTTTGATATTATGTATAACGAGGGCATTTCAAAAATCGGAGATATCCTAGATTTAGCAGTGCAATATGGTATTTTAGATAAAGCAGGAGCTTTCTTAAAATATAATGGCGAAACAATCGGTCAAGGACGTGAAGCTGTCAAAAAATTATTTAAGGAAAAACCAGAACTTATGGCAGAAATAGAAGGACTTGTCCGCGAAAAAGCCACTAATGAAGAATAGTTTAGTAACAAAGATTTCTGGGGGGGTGAAGAATCCATCCAGAGTTAATATTTTTATTGATGGTCAATTTTGTTTTTCGTTATCTATAACAGAAGTCGTTGACCTAAAGATTAAAGTTGGCAATCAGTATTCCGACGAGGAACTAGAGCAACTAAAACATACTTCTAATTTTGGAAAACTTTATCAACGTACTCTTGAATATGCTTTATCCCGTCCACATTCTGAAAAAGAAATTCGTGATTATCTAAGACGCAAAAAGATTAAAAATGAAATTATCGAAAAAAAGGAAGATAATTATCAGAAAAATTTCAAAATTAAAAATCTCAAAAAAACAACTTTCTTGTTTTCCGATCAAGATGTTGAGGAGATAATTCGCAAACTAAAACAGCGTAAATATATAGATGATGGCATATTTGCACGATATTTTGTCGAAAATCGTCGTCGGATCAAAGGTTCTTCTGAAAAAAAGTTAAAAATGGAATTACGCAGCAAAGGTATATCTGAAAATGTTATTGAAGAGCTTTTTATGATCGATGAATCTGGTAAGAAAATTAGAGATGATGAGTGTGAGATTAATAAAATCATCGAGAAGAAACGTCGGCTCGGCTATAATGATCAAAAATTAGCCAGTTATTTATTTCGGCAAGGGTTTTCTTATGATCTAATAAAATCCAAATTACAAAATATTACATGATTTTTAGTAGTTTTTATTTTTTGACCAGATTTTAAGGATAATATATTATAAAAATATATGAAAATAATTAATAGTGTAATTTCTAAAAAAGATTTATTTAATTCTGAAGTGATTTTTGACGGCCCAATGATTAAGGCTGTCGTAGATGTTAAAAATAATATAATTGCAATAGATTCCAATATGCATTATGAGCTAGAGCAAGAATTACTCAAAAATAATTCCAAACAAGATGATTTATGGGGAATCAACCTCTATCCAGAACAAGATGGAGTAGATTTTATCGAATTTGATTCTATGATAAATATTCGACCAAGGCAAAATAATCGTAGCCGTGACGTAGAGAATGGTGAAATAAAAGAAAAAATTATCAAAATCATAAATGAAAAAATAGTCTAATGCAACATCAAAACATTAAACAGGACTGGATGAATCGTAGCATTGCTTATCAAATGGGAAATATTGGTAGCGAAGTTTCGCGAGCATTTAAAAATGTTAATAATTTTAGGTTCCAAGGAGCATTTGATAGAGCATTGGAATTATTTGATGTCTCAATTGAAATTGCTAATCAAAGACAAAATCAAGGACAAGCTTTAGAAATTATGGCTGCTAGGGATGAATTTTGTAATTATTTTTACGACAATAATTCGTACAACAGTGATCCGAAAAACATTCAAAAATATTACGATCAATTTGCCATAAAAGCTATGACCGAACCATAACTTTTATGCTATAATACTCTCAAACAAACCATCATTATCTCATCATG
>CAUUKA010000009.1:0-27198 GCA_963545945.1 uncultured Candidatus Saccharibacteria bacterium
GCGCCCGCTCGCCCCACCAGAAAAACCCTTTGAATTATCTTTTTGAAATTTCCCCCGCCGATCTTTTATTTTTTAGTTGAAAAGGGTGTTTTCTGGGTGGGGACGACTACTGCAATTTCGGTAGAGGCGTTGGGACTTCGCCCAGGCGGCAAAATCGTCGCGCTACACACTCTTGATCCCTAGCTTTTCATTTCGTCAAAGTGGTATTTGTTAATATCCTTTAGTCTATTCATCAAAAAGCGCGCACTAGCATGTATCTCGCTTACGCTCCTGCTGCGAGGTGTTCCATGCGAGAGAATATTACAAACAGATAGTAGTGTTTTGATCTTTGCCTCATTGTTAACACTGATATTCACTATTTCTTGTCCAAGTAGAACTCTAGCAATCTCGTTGTACTTCGCCTGCGTAGCAAACTCGATGTCGATATTAAAGCGTAGATACTCCTCAAGTACACGCCGCATGGTGTTGGGCATGTGTAGCGATTCTTCGAAGCTCACGTCGGCAAGTTGCTTTTGTGAAAAATCATAGACTTCCTTGAATAGCTTACGATAGGGTGTTATAACACTATTAGATATCTCGACCGTGCTTATACCATTAACTTTTCGTATTTCAAATTTCTTTACGCCTTGATTTGTGTCTTTGCCATAGCAAAGATCGCAATAGTCGCGCCACGAATGCGTAAACACAAATGACTGTATATTAGGGCTACTTATAATACTTTTTACAAGCTCAAGAATGTAAAAACGATTTTCATCGTCCATACTGGACGTTGGGTCATCGACAATGACAAGCTCTATATTATTCTTCAGATTACTCTTATCGTCGCTCAACATTTCGTAGTAAAAGTAAACAAGCGACAACAGGTTTCTTTCGCCCTCACTTATGTCCTCGAGTGATAGCTCGCTGCCGTTGATTGAGTGTTTAAGTAGATAAGATTTGCTATTAAGTGTTAGTTTGAAACCAGCACCAACATCATCGAGTACCCCATTGATGTAATCAGCAAAGTCAGCAAGATCAGACTTACTATCTCTTAGTCTTTGTATCTCAGCGTTCTTCGCTTTAACTTTCGACTCTAATTCTCGAATTGTATCGTTATTGTTTTTGTATTGATTGCAATTATTAGCTATAAGGGTGCTGTTTTTGATTTCATAGCCTATCGAGCCTTTAACAAGTATTTCAAGCCTATTTATCTTTTCTTCAAATAGTTGCTTTTGTCTGTCTTTTACTTTTTGAATAGCCTCAAATGACGTTTTACACGCTGCCGCAGCCTTTTGAATCACAAGTGCATCTATTGTGAATGCACTAGACATATCGTCTATCTTGCTTTTGATAATAGACAGATATGTTTCGAGTGTGTCAGTCTGTCTAGAGAGCTCATCGAGCGCACTAACGATATTCTCGTTGCCGTCGAATGTCGCAATCAGCACCTCACGATTATCAATCGCTGCTTGCACATGTCCTATGAGTTGAGCAATCTGGTTGGAAAGCGTTTCAAGTTTTCGGCGATCAACGCTTTGCTTATTCTTGAGGTAGGAGTTTACACGCTCCTGTATTTCAGTTGCGTCAAGAGTGCCGAGACAAAACTCACAAGTATCCTTATCTTGATGTATATCTAAGCCTGCTTCAAGCCAACTTACGACATTACTACTTGGTATACTTACCTTATCGTATGTTTTACCAATGATGAGCTTAGATTGATCTATTTCATGGTCAAGGGGAGTAGTAATTGACGGCACAGTGATAGCATTGATAATATCAAGATTTTCACTAAAATCTTTTTCGCCATCAATCTCATTGTATTTTTCGCCAGGAAAGCGTTTCAATGCGGCATCATAGTCGGCAACCCAGAGCGAAACTACCTTCTCGTGCACTCCGTCCCTATGCGTCTTCTTTTGAATATTGGCCTTACCCTTGCGTCGCTTGAATATATCTTCGATAGCTGTTTCTGTGGCGGTTACTAGCTTTGAATTGTCGATAGCGAGTTTGTCTATTTCTGACTTGAAAGTATCACGCTCCTGCTCGAGCGGTTTTATCTTTTTCTCAATATCGACATTCTGTCCACCAAAATTAGCGACCACTCCTCTAATGCCCGATTTATCCTCAAGTAGTAGATGATTTTCGATGTAGTTCTTATTGTAAATCCTATAATTTGAGCTGTCGTAACTCTTTAGATATTCAGCCTCTACGCCCAGCGCAAAAGACGACTTTCCTTGTCCATTTGACGCGAAAAATATGTTGGATTTATCGAAAAGTGAAGCCGGTCCGGTATATTGGTTGAACGATTTACAAGAATAGTCGTTTATCTTATCAATTTTATTAACACCCATATCTATTATTCTACTACAAGAACAGAGATATTTACAGTAAGCCAGACCGCGCAGGCTATAGCGAGTGAGGTGATGACTGTAAATAAGTGCGTATTGAGTTGGCTATTTTATTTGCTACTATTATGTTCTGTGCTCGTAGATATGGCTCAAGTATCGCTAGCGTCGCACCACTTGGAAGCAACACAGGCAATATCTGGCTCACAATTCGCTCATCATCAAAGAGCTTGCGGAATATGCGGAGTGGCAGGTCTTTTATTTCTTGGGCAGATTCTTCGAGGTTGCTGCCAAAATTGACGTTTGGTAGGTCTGGTATGTCCTGACGCCATTTTTGTAGATTATTCATGATATCAGGCCAGATGTGAGATAGTCCAAGCTGATTGAACATGTCTTGTCCATATGACACTGACAAGTGCACACCCCGCGATTCTTGCAGCTTTTGTAGCTCTGGTTGATAAAAATTTCTGTTTTTAATGAAGCTTGGGTCGATGAAATAGAAAAATCCCCACGTTACCTTGTCGCCATAAATATCAACAAGTGCCTCAAGCTTCTTTTCAAAGTTGTTAATCTGATCACGTTTTTTGATTGAATCATGGTCGTCGCGTACCTTTTGCTCAATGAACAGTACCTTGCCATCTTTGATAAGTAGCTGGTCAATATCAAGTGCGTCGCCTTCTTTTGATGTAATCTTTTGCGGTAACGGCTGCCAGCCCTCGTTGATAAAGTATTGCTTGATTGCTATCTCGAACGCATCGCCAAAACAGATTTCATTTGATTGCAACAGGTTTTGCAGCAATTTTGCCTCTGGCTTGGTCGGGCGGAATAGTCCGACGTACCTATCGGGGTACTCGGCGACTTTCTTTAGCAGATCGGGCTTTGACTTTGCAAATATCTTTTCATCAAAGATATTTTTGAATACTTCGTACTCAAGCATAATTTTGTTCCAGATACTTTTGACGAATGTCATCGATTAGCGCGCCGTCAGTGTGCCAGAACGTCCAGCCGTTACATGAGGGTTGGTCTTGTAAAACTGCGCCGACTTTATGGATAGAACCCTCAATATCGCCACTTTTTAGCGAGCCATTTGCAATAATTGTCGCTGAGTACTTACCATCTTTGCTAGTCAGTGTTGCGCCAGCCCTGATAAGTCTGATATCAACCAGTAAGCCGAAAGTGACACGCGGAGCCTTGACTTCAAGCTTACCCGACACCAGCGTTTCATCAAGCGATGTTGTTTTATCGAGTCTTTGCTTCGCAACTTTCACATAGGTATCATCGCGCTCAATACCAATATATTCGCGTCCTAGTTCCTTTGCGGCAACTGCGGTTGTGCCGCTGCCGAGGAATGGGTCAAGCACAATATCGCCAGGCTTTGATGTTGTGTTGATAATCCGACGGAGTAACGCCAGCGGTTTTTGTGTCGAGTGTGCTTTTTCGCCATTGATTTTTACTCGCTCTTGTCCGCTACAAATAGGAATGAGCCAGTCGCTGCGCATTTGCTTATCCTCGTTGTGTGCTTTCATGGTTTTGTAGTTAAAAGTTGGTTTCGATTTTTCAGATTTGCCAGCCCAGATAAGCGTTTCGTGTGAGTTATTAAAGCGTGTGCCTTTGAAATTGGGTATAGGGTTTGTTTTGACCCAAAGAATGTCGTTTAAAATCCAATAGTTAAGGTCTTGTACAGTTTTTCCAACACGGAAAATATTGTGGTAACTACCAATAACCCAAATCGTGCCATTGTCTTTGAGCACACGCTGACACTCCGTCAGCCACTTGGTTGTAAAATCGTCATAAACTGCGACTGTCATATTTATCCCAATCATCATTGACTGCGGACACTTTTGTATTATTCGGTCGCCATAGGTTGCCTTTGAGCTATACGCTCGTGGCGATAAACGTCTCGATGAAATAGCAGATTTTTTGTACCAGAATAGCATACGTACCAAGGCGTGAAAGCTACTCGGCAAATAGACGACTGGCAAAAAGTCATTTCATAAAAATCGTATAAAACGGATGCTGACGAATCCGTTTTATTACGGTTATTTTCGTTACTTGGGTGAGGTATACGAGGGCAAACATACGCCCATCATTTCGAAACGGCTTTTTGACGATGTGCAAAATGTGCTGGAGCGGCAAGGTAAGTCACAAAAGACTGTCAAAGAACCGTGACCGTTTTGTGGTTTGATTCACTGCTCGTGCGGCATGATGTTTACCAATGAACGGCAGAAAAACGGCAACGTGTATGTTTATGATTACTGTCGTTGCACGCCGCAAAAACAAAACCGTCGCCTGCAAAGAGCCGCACATCAGAGCAGAGGAATTAGACAAACAGTTGTCTAATTTACTGCTCGATTTTGCTATGCCCACAAAATGGGCAAACAAACTGTACGAGCTAATTCGACAAGATGAACAGCAAGACAAACTGTCGTTTAGTGCCAATATTAGCAAGGCGCAAGAACAAATCGTACAGTTGTCTAGCAAGTTGCAACGCTTGCTTGATGGCTACCTTGATGGCGACGTAGAGCGTGAATTATACCAAACCAAGCGTGCGGATATTCTGAGCAAAAAGAAGCGTTTGCAAGAGCAAATCGAGCAATCTTCACTTGGCGTTTTGACGTGGGTCGAACCGATGAAAAAGTGGATAGAAACGAGCGTTTCTATCTATAAGATAGCCAAAAGCGACAACCAGATCGCGAAAAAGTCGCTGTGCCTCGAAATATTCGGGTCGAACCTAAAAATACAAAACAAAAATGTCGTCGCAGGCGACGACCAATTTCTTCATTCCCCTCAAGAAAATATCTGGCTTTGGCTCCGCCAAAGTCTAGAAAAAGCCGCCCGTTCGGGCGACCGTTTCCAATTTTGTTCCGAAATGGTGGGTGATGAGGGGCTCGAACCCCCGACCTTCTCGGTGTAAACGAGACACTCTAGCCAACTGAGCTAATCACCCGTATCTGTTATGTTACTTTATTTTAACACAAAATATGGTAGAATAAAAGATAGTATAAAATATAAAAGTATAATTTGGGGTAGCATATGTGCCAAGGATGTCAAAAACAATTTGAAGAAGATTTCGTGATGAGAATGCGACATACACTTTCTCATGTAATGGCATGTGCGGTTCAGATACTTTATCCTGGAGTAAAATTTGGTGTTGGTCCAGCAATTGATAACGGCTTTTATTATGATATGGACTTTTCGGAAGTGAAAGATGGGGAAGGCAATAATATTAAACTGTCTGATGCGGATTTGCCAAAAATTGAAAAGAAAATGCGAGGTATTGTCGCAAGAAAATTAGAAATCACACGCTCAGAAAAAAGTAGGGAAGAGGCACTAATTTGGGCGAGAGAAAATAAGCAAGATTATAAAATTGAACTGATTGAAGACTTGCCAGAGAGTGAAACGATTTCATTTTACGCTTTAGGGGACGCTTTTGATGACTTATGTAAAGGTCCTCATGTAGAGAATACTTCTGAATGTGGAGCGTTTAAATTGACAAGAGTTGCAGGTGCTTACTGGAGAGGTGATGAAAAGCGAGAAATGTTAACAAGAGTTTATGGTGTAGCATTTGCAACTGAAGAAGAATTGAAAGAATATTTACGGCAACAAGAAGAAGCTAAAGCAAGAGACCATAGGAAATTGGGTAATTCATTAGATTTGTTTAGCTTTTCTAATTTAGTAGGGGCCGGTTTGCCATTGTTTTCTCCGAGAGGGACGATTTTAAGAGATTTAATGGCAAATTACTCTTTGTCGCTACGAAAAAAAGCAGGATTCGAGAGAGTTTGGACGCCACATATTACTAAAATGAATTTATATAAGGTTTCTGGACATTATGCGAAATTCGGTGATGAATTATTTATAGTAAAGTCACAGGTGAATGGGGATGAATTTGCTCTAAAGCCGATGAATTGTCCGCATCATGCACAAATTTTTGCTTCAAGACCGAGAACTTATCGCGAAATGCCGATTAGATATATGGAACCAACAACAGATTATAGGGATGAAAAAACTGGTGAACTTGGTGGATTGTCAAGAGTCCGTTCTCTCACACAAGATGATTCTCATGTTTTCTGTCGACAAGAGCAAATTAAGAGTGAGATTCAACGTTTGGTAGGGATTGTGCGTGAATTATATGCAGTGGTTGGAATGTCAAAATTAAAAGCAAGGTTATCCTATCGCTCTGATGAAGATAAATATCTTGGAGATAAAAAATTATGGGATATGGCACAGAAGCAAATTAAGCAAGCGGCTATTGAAAATGAGCTTGAGTATTTTGAAGCAGAGGGCGAGGCAGCATTTTATGGTCCAAAAATTGATTTTATGGCGGAAGATGCGATTGGGCGAGAGCATCAAGTTGCAACGATTCAATTAGATTTTGTTCAGCCAGAAAGATTTGAGCTTGAATTTGTGAATGAAAAAGGAGAGAAGGAACGTCCGGTAATGATTCATCATGCAACTTTAGGTTCGATTGAGAGATTTTTATCGGTATTTATTGAGCATACGGGAGGATGGTTCCCATTTTGGTGTGCGCCTGAGCAAGTGAGAATTGTGACGGTTAATGATAAAATGGCGAAATATACAGCTGAGTTGGAAGATGTGTTAAAAAACGTAGTTCTTAATAAACCATTACAATATAACGAGTTAAGATTTAGTTGTGATTCATCTGATGATTCCTTAGGGAAGAAAATCAGAAGAGCGACAGAAATGAAAATACCGGTAATTCTGATAATAGGGGAAAAAGATGCGAAAGCTAGAGAAGTGAGTGTCCGATTAAGGGATGCGGAAGAAAAAATTAAATTAGATAAGCTCGCAGAGTATCTTGAGACGCTTTAGATAAAAATGGGGGAAAATCTTTTTCTAAATGGTGAATATATAGGACCAACAATAGTGATTGTGGGGGCAACTGCATCTGGTAAAACAGGTTTGTCGATAAAATTAGCAAAAAAAATTGAGATGGATGGGGTTAAATGCGAAATTATTTCTGCTGATTCAAAGGCGGTTTTTAAGGAGATTACTATAGGCATTGCGAAGCCTACAATTGAAGAAATGAACGGAATTATCCATCACGGGATAGACCTTATTTACCCCAATGAGAGATTTTCTGTCTATGAATACAAAAAATATACTGAGCAAAAAAATTACGAAATAAAGAAAAGGGGAAATGTTCCTATTATTGTCGGTGGAACAGGCTTGTATATTGATGCAGTGATATATGACTATAATTTTGATGATAAAAATAAAGATTTTAAGCACGGTACAATGTTAGGAAATGGCAATCTTAAAAGTGGTGGAAAAGAGTTTGTGAGGCAGGAAAAGTTGGATACAGATAGGGAAGAAATGAGCAAAAATTTTATGATCTTTGGAATTGATAGAAATAACAATGAATTGCGAATACGATTGCGGAAAAGAATAGAAAAAATGATGTCTGAACAACTTTTTGATGAGATGAAAGGTTTAGAGAAGAAATATGGCGCGCAAATTTTTGAAATTGCAGGGAATATTTATGATGTTTCGTGGAAATATCTGCGAGGGATATTATCATATGATGAGGCGATAGAGCAGGCTTTTTATAGGGACTACCATTTGGCAAAAAGACAATTAACTTGGTTTAAGCGTAATCCTAAAATAATTTGGTGCAATGAAAACGAAATTATTGTAAGGATACTTAAAATATTTACTCATTCATGATAAACTAAAAATAGAAAGAGATAAAAAATAAAATGGCGAAAGAAAATGCTACTTCACTTGAAAAAATATTTGGCTCAAGGACTAGATGTAAATTATTAGCGTTATTGTTTAGTAATCCTGAGAAATCGTATTACGTACGAGAAATGACGAGGGTAATTGATGAACAAATCCATTCGGTTAGAAGAGAATTAATGAATTTGGATGGGATTGGAATTGTAAAAAATGAAACATACGACAATAAAATATATTATTCGGCAAATATGAAACATCCATATTCGCATGGATTATCTGAGCTTTTTACAGCGAAAAATGTTCCAGTCGAAGACATAGAGGTAAGACCAAGCGGATGGAGTGATTACGTTAGACCAATAAAAAATTATTTGAAGGTATTGATTGTAACTAATAGATTACCTGGACAAGAAGGAGTGGATTTATTAATTGTAGGGGATGATAAGACGAAAAAATTGACACATTGGGCGGAAGTTGTAGAAAAAAAACAAGGAAAACCTTTGAATTATGTGATTTTGACAAAGGATGATTTTATTTATCGATTGTCGGTCAGAGATAGATTTATTGAAGAGGTTCTATCTATGGATATAACAGATAAATATGATCCGGATGAAATATTAACGAAAGCTAAGGAATAGTATGTTTGAGATTGAGAGCAAGCAACCTGAAGAAATAACGATTAAGACGGCAACAAAAAATATAGTTGTGAATATTGTTGAATCAAAAATTAGTGCAGGTTTGAACGTGGGGGAGATTTTGGGCCCTGGTGAATTTGAAATTGGGGAAGCTGCAATTAGAGGAATTGAAGTCTCTGCTAATAGAGTGATTTATGATATTGAAATAGGCGGGGTTCATATCGGTGTGATAGGCGGAATCGAAGAAGGTTTGGACGAACTTGGCGTGGCGGATATACTTTGTACTTCATCGGTGCGGGCTGTGCGTGAGATTTCGCCGAAACTTGTTATTGCAACAGGTAATATAGATGGAATGGTAATGGAATTGAAATTATCTGCAAAAACTGAAAAGAAAATTAAAATAAAAAAGATTGATGATCTGCCTTCAGCCATGGAAGTGGTAGCTCTTACTTGATAGAATAGAAGAGCTTGTATGGATGTTTCTAATATACTTAGCCAAGGGTTGATTACAATTATCATTGTAGTAATTTCTACTGTCTTACATGAGCTAGCTCATGGCTATGTCGCATATTTACTGGGCGATACTACTGCTAAAGATGAGGGGAGACTGTCTTTAAATCCGATAGTACATATTGATTTATGGGCATCAATAATCTTACCAATTAGCTTATTATTAATGCGTGCTCCAATTTTTGGTGGAGCAAAGCCAGTCCCGGTTGATTCTAGAAATTTAAAAGGCAAAGAATATGGTATGGCGCTAGTGGCGGTGGCTGGACCAATAACAGACTTAATATTAGCTTTATTAATTTTTGTGTTCGGTTATGTCACTGGTATTATTTATAGTAATAATTTTATTCAAGATATATGGCGATTAGGCGTAACGATAAATTTGGGATTTTTTGTATTCAATTTAATTCCAATACCGCCATTAGATGGGTCGAGGATATTATATGCCATATCTCCAGACAAAGTGAGAGAGGGGTTAATGTGGTTAGAACAGAGGACAGGTATAATTTTAGTGTTCAGCCTCGTATTTTTATTTAACGATCTATTATCAAGATTCATGATTGGAGTAATCTCTGGTATACTCCAATGTTTTTTCTGGATAGTTGGAAGTTAAAACGTGCTATAATATAAGTAGCCTAGTGGCGACATGATTTTCCTGAATAGTCATGTTTTAGGGAATTCGTGGCATTGCTCTCGTGGGAGTATGCATAAGAATTTACCCACCTTTGTAAATAACTACAAGGGAAAGCAGAGTCACTAGGCGTTTAGAGAAGATTGAAATGGGTGGATTGTGAAGCAGAGAGTTAGAGTAGTAGGGATTGTCCGCAAAGGGGATAATTTTTTGTTGTTAAAAAGAGATGTTGGCAGAGTAGAAGAAGCTCCGATTTGGGAGTTGCCAACTGGCAAAATTAATTTTGGAGAACAACCAGAAGAAACCATTACGAGAGTAATGGAGCAGGAATTAGGTATTTTAGTCTTAAATATTAATTTGAAAGATGTAATTACATTTGTTGCATTGAGTAATGCAACGAGATTATATAATTTATATATCATATATGAGATAATTATACCTGACGAAGTTGAAATTAAGTTGTCTGAACCATATATACAATATAAATTTGTGAAATATGGATCAGATACAATGAATAGCCTTAGACTAGAAGAAGCTACACGCTCTGTTCTTGGTATCGAATTCGGAGAAATAAACAATAAAAAAGCATTTGCTGCGAATGGAGCTACGATATATACAGATGGTGCTTCGAGGGGGAATCCTGGTCCTTCTGGTATTGGATATTACATTGTTGATGAAAATGGCAATGAAATAAAGCGAGGAGGAGAATTTATCGGATTTGCAACTTCTAGAGTAGCTGAATATTATGCTTTGAAAGAAGGTTGTGAGCAAGCGGTGGAATTAGGCCTTAAATCAATACGCTTTGTGGCGGATAATTTAATGATGGTCAACCAATTTAATGGGATTTTTAGAGTTAAAAACCAAGATTTAATCCCGATATATAACGATATACAGAAGATGTTGCAAAACTTTGAGGCAGTAGCTTTTGTACACACGAAACGAGAGTCTAATACTATCGCAGATGAACAAGCTAATATTGCAATTGATCGACACTTTGAAGAGCATAAATAAAAGTCGTAAATAGAATAGATGACATTTATGCTATAATAGTATAAGCTCGAAAGACAACCGCTTTTAATAAAGAGGAAAGTCCGGGCAGCACAGGATGGGATAGTCGTTAACGGCGACCGTTCGAAAGAATAGGGAAAGTACCACAGAAACTTATACCGCCTTCGGGTAAGGGTGAAAAGAGCGAGGTAAGAGCTCGCAGTGTAGTATGGTGACATGCTACAGGGGCAAACCCTATCCGCTGCAAGGAGTGCTAGAAACTTTGATCCGAAGATGCACGCTTACCGCTGGAATCTAATGGCAACATTAGAGCTAGATAGATGGTTGTCGACTCTTTTTAAGAGTTACAGAACCCGGCTTATTGAGAGCTATAAAAATAACCCCGTTTGGGGTTATTTTTATGTGTGGTAAAATTATTTCTTAATAAATCCTTTTTTCTTGAGGGTACGAAGGGCGGAGGTACTGATATTGACTTTGATTTTTTTACCATTTACTTCAAGAGTCTTCTTTTGGATATTTGGCTTAAAGACTTTGCGGGTTTTATGTTGGGAAAAGGATACATTATGACCATACATTTTACCTTTTCCGGTAAGTTCACAGATTGCCATATTATTTCATCTCCTTTTTGATTTGTTCAACGATGGATTTGAAAGCGACAGGTTCTCTGACTGCTAATTCTGATAAGATTTTGCGATCAAGAGCGATATTTTGCTTTTTAAGGCCATTAATTAGCTGTGAATAACTAATACCTGCTTCGCGAGAAGCATTATTGATGCGAGTAATCCAAATTGCTCTAAGATCGCGTTTTTTGTTTCTACGATCTCGGTATGCATATCGAAGAGCTTTAATAACGCCTTGTTTTGCTAGACGAAAACTTCTAGTTCGATAATGTTGCATGCCTTTTGCGGCTTTTAAGATTTTTTTGTGCTTTGCGCGTGCTGGGACGCCTCGTTTAATTCTCATATTATACTCCTAGTGCTGTCTTAACATTTTTTGCAATTTTTCCGTTAATAGCGCTAGCAGTTTTCATGTTGCGTTTACGGGATTTAGATTTTTTGGCAAGAATATGATTGCCGAATGCACGTTCACGGATTAATTTTCCAGTTCCGGAAATTTTAATGCGTTTTGCGGTGCCTTTATGCGTTTTGAGTTTTGGCATAAGTTTCCTTTTTAATTAGTTAATAATGAGGTGCGAACGGAGAACCGTGGAAGTAGGAAATTACTTCTTCCGAATTCCAACCGATAGGTTTCTGCCGGAAAATTGTGGTTTGCCTTCTACGATGCAGATTTCTGCGAGTTCAGCTAATACGCGATCAAGAAGTTCGTTACCGATTTCTTTATGCGCCATCTCTCGACCACGAAAGACGATAATAATTCTAACGTGATCTCCATCTTCTAGAAAACCTTTAATTTTACGGATTTTAATGTTAAGGTCGTTAGCTGAGATTTTTAATCCAATCTTCATTTGTTTTAACTCAGATTGTTTTTCTCGGGCTTTTTTGCGATTTTTTGCCTCCTCTTTCATCTTTTGGTATTGATATTTACCCCAATCAATGATTTTTACGACAGGAGGATTCGCATTGGGAGCGATCTCTACGAGGTCTACTCCATGTTGGTGAGCTAGGGACTGAGCTTCTTTGCTCGACATGATGCCGAGTTGCTCTCCATTAGTACCAATTACACGAACTTCGGAATATCGAATATCGCCATTAATGCGAGTGTGCGAATTTTTGTTACTAATGATTATTGGTCCTTTCTCTATAACTTAACTGTTTTATTATAGCAATTTTTATAGATAGATGCAAGAGGTGAATGGTTATGATGGAGTGTATCTATTTAGATTTTTTGTGAAAGATAGGCTATAATTGGAGTCGATAAGATAACGCTTCAGCAAGGTGTTCTTCTTCTATGATGTCTGATTTTTCAAAATCTGATATAGTCTGGGCGACTTTTACGACTTTTAAATAGGATCTAGCGCTTAAATTGAGTTTTTCAGAGGCTGAATTGAGAAGATTTTGAGCTTTAGCACTGAGACGAATGAATTTTTTAAGATTATAGGTGGGGACTGAAGCGTTATAAGCTGTTTTGGAACCATATCTTTTGTGTTGCCGATTAATAGCCTCTGTTATTTTATTTTTTACAACATTTTGCATTTGAAATTTGTTTTGAGTTGAAATTAAAGATTGAGGATGATTAGTGGATTTTTTAAGTTTGGTGTTCGAGATAGCAATATCTTTATTCAAAGATTTTACAGAGGTAGAATATGAGAGATCAATAATTTTAATTAAATCTTTGTTCTCAACTCGACTAACGTTTATGATCATGTCTATCCTATCGAGTAGTGGACCAGATATTTTGGATTTATATCGATCAATTTCGGACTTAGTGCAAGAACAGTTGTGTGTGGGATCACCTAAATAGCCACATGGACAGGGATTCATGGTGGCTAATAACATAAAATCTGATGGAAAGATACAACGTGTCTTTGCTCTAGAGATGGAAATTTGCTGATCTTCTAGCGGTTGACGAAGAGATTCTAATAAATGTCGAGGATATTCTGGTAATTCATCAAGAAAAAGAATACCTAAATGAGCCAAAGAGACTTCTCCTGGCGATATCAGTCCATTGCCTCCACCAATCAACGAAGTTAAAGAACAGGCATGATGTGGTGCGCGAAATGGACGCTGACGAATGATTCCTGAGGTAGGAGATGAAAGATTATGCAGTTTAGTTACTTCAATTATCTCTGATGGATTTAATTTCGGCATAAGGTCAACGGCTGCTTTGGCTAGCATGGTTTTGCCAGAGCCCGGAGGGCCAGAAATAAGTATATTATGTCTACCTGCGATGGCAATAGTTAAAGCTCGTTTGGCAAAACTTTGTCCGTAGATATCGGCTAAATAAGTGGATGTGGTGTCTGTTTCTGTATTTTTTACAACATTTGTAATAGGAGGTGTTTTTTGAGTAGTTAAAGATTGGATTAATTCTAATAAATTGGATATCGGAATAATCTTGATACCTTTAATAAGAGAAGCTTCCTCTAGATTTGCTGAGGGAATATAAAATTTATGATAACCGGCATTTTTGCCAGTTTCAATGATATTGATAATTCCTCTGACTGGACGTACTTCACCATCTAGAGAAAGCTCACCTACAATAATAGTGTCTTTTACATCTGATGGAAGAATCTGACCTGAAAGAAGCAAAATGCAGATGGCTATGGGTAAATCGAAGAAATTACCACTTTTTGTTAATTCTGCAGGTGCTAAATTGATAGTTAGATGGGTAACTGGCCATTGAAGATTGGAACTTTTAATAGCGCTTCTAACGCGTTGTTTGGCTTCGACGATTGTCTTATTGGCCATACCTACGATATCGAACTGAGGCAAACCACGAGTAGATGAGCCCTCAACTTCAACAATTTCTCCAGAATATCCTTGTGGCATGGATGTAAAAATTTTAGCTATCATTGCGCTGAGGACTATAGCAAATTTTTAAAAAAGAACAAGCATAAACGTTGTAAAAAATAAAATAACAGATATGAAAGTAATTTTATATTAACAATAAGAAAGAATAAAATAAAAAATAAGAAGTAATACGAGAGATTTTTGGAAAAATATAGGGGTGGGTTGGTACAGATTTAGTTAGGAATGATAATAAGAAAAAATGGAAATAGATAATGGAAAGAATAATATAGACAGGGAAGAGGTTTATTTTAGGGGTTATTTGTGATATACTGTATCTGTTGGGGCTGACAAAGCTTAGACGAATTATTAACAGATATCATGCACGACGATTAAATACCGTAAGTATTCAATAAGTGAAGAAAAAACTTCAAAGCACGTGCTTTACGCACCTGTTTTCGCCTAATTATTGATAGGCTGGCCGTTTTTCTGACCCCTATAGGAATATTCGGTTATCATATTTTATAGGGAAAGGGATGAATTTTGACGAGATCATTCTCTAAAAAAAGTCATGACGTTCTAGAGTTTTGTCTTTTGGTTGCTCTAGGAAAAAGTCGAGATGAAGCTAAAGACTATGCGTGTAGATTGATATTATGAAGATTTTTCGGACCCGGAGGCAGTATCCGGCAGCTCCACCAGACTAGTTGAGGAGACGCATTGGATGGCGTCTTTTTTGTGGAAAACTATGAAAAAATTGTATAAAAAAAGTATAAAAATACTATTGACGTAAGCGTCTTGGTACGATACTATAGAGGTAGCTTCTGAATAAAAATGTTATACAGAAGCCAAAAACAAAAATAGCCAAAATAACTCCACACTCTACGGATTAAGTCGGTTTTCCTCGCAGTTTAACTGACTTAATCCAACTAAGAAAAATAAAAACATAGATAAATATAAATAATTGTTAATAAAAAAGATAAATAAAGGAAACGCCGTAATGAGGCGTTTCTTTTATTGTGATAAAGTATGATGTGATATGAAAAAATGAAGATATTATGATTTATGGAAAAATATAATATGAAAAAATAACGATAAAGTATAGTTTTAATAAAAAGCGAAAAATAATTGTTCTTAGTTAAGAGGGGCATTAAAAAGAGAAAATACGACAAATAATAGTAGAAAACGTTGTAAAAAATATAATGTTTGTATAACAAATGTATAACAGAGAAAAAAAGAGGATAAATGTATTAATGTTGTAAAAAATACATGATAAAAATTTGAAAAAAGTCTTGATTTATTCTTGAAGAAATGATAGTATGAGAATGTCAGATAGACAAAAATAAAAACGCAAAATTAACAATAAGAACTTCTGAAATACTACGCGAGTAGTTGAAGAACTATTTGGCGAGCCGATAGGTAATTTCTAGCCATAAATTACAATAGGAGTTACCTAAGGCTCCGCTAAAGCGCTTAATCGAGACGATTAAGTTGGGCGTTGAGCACATTATGAACTATCCCATTAGCACATTAAGTAATAAAGATTGGATTAGGGAATAATAAGGACAGGTGCCCCTCTATACGAGGAGCGGTCAAAGCTTTAGATGGTGAGGGTTGCGGCTAATAGTTATGTTTTTAAGGCTGGATAACCCCCCATCTTTAGCCCAGAAACAGATTGAACTGTTTTGGGCTAATTAGATCTTAAAGGGAGGAGAATCACAATTTTCTCGCAGTTATTGTGGACCACTTTGAAAAGGGGTATGAGATCTAAATAAGAAATAAAATACTTATGTTATAATTTTGATATGTTGGGACGAATTATAACAGTTCTTTCACTGTTGTCTGGGGTATTGCTAGCTGCAATGTTGTTTTTTACTAACCCAACGACGGTAGGGCCATTCGGAATTTTCCTCTTTTTTATTCTGGTATATGTCACAATCTTAGGTGTTGTGACTTTTTTAATGCGAATGTTTTTATGGATGGTAGAAAGAAAGAAAATTGAAATAAAGGGATATGTTAGATCTGCTATTATGTCTTTTTGGCCATTAATGATCTTGATTATGTCCTCAATTGGAACTACTAATGTTCTAATTTCGATGATTGGTGCGACGGTTTTTGTATTCTCTGGTCTATTTCTGGTGAAAAAATTATGGTAATATAAGCATATGAATTATGGATATTCTTCGGGGAATGGTGAAAATAGCCCGTATGGGGTGAAAGAGAATAGAGATTTTTCCCATGGACATGAAGAAGAGAGGAATAGTGACAGTAACGAAAGAGAACGAGAGATAATATCTCATGAGAAGTGGGAATCTGTTGGTGAATTAGCGGAAACTTCAAGTGAAAACGTAAAAGATATTTATGTTGATCCGCGTTTATTGGGTGGTAGTGCAGTTTTTGCATCAGAGGTAACAGAAGGAGAGAAAAAGCCTGGATTAGGCGAAATAGTGGATATTGGGAAAGACGTAACGACGACAGTTGAAGTGCCTAAAGACGAGAAACGGAATAATTTTTCGAAATTACAAAAGAATGGTGTTTCTAAGTTGTTAAAACAGAGATTAGACGAGATAAAACAGATTAAAAATTTGAGACAACAGAGTATAGACTTTATGATGGAGTCAAAAAAGAGCTTAGGGGAAAGTTTTGCCGACAGAGAGTATTTTGTAAATAATGAGAAGATAAAAAAATGACAGTGGCGTGGGTTTCAATACTTATAATTATTATTGCTGGCGGAGTTTTATATACGGTTAATTTCCTTAATCAAAAGCGATTATCGAAAGACTACGAAAGACAATTAAAGCTAGTGCCATTATTGATTCATCTGCCACCAGAGGTTGATGATATCCAGACGAATGGAAGGGATGAACGTGACGTAAATAACGAAGCTATTTCTTCTGCGACGGTAATGTATTCGATTATCGCTTCAACCATTAAAAAGAAAAGTGTGGAAACAAAAATTTACGGACAAAGATATTTTTCATTTGATATTATCTCTGTAGATGGACTAGTGAAATACTATGCAGTAGTGCCGGCGGTGTTGGAAGAAACTGTGAAGCAGGCAATAGTATCTTCTTATCCGACTGCAAGAGTGGAAGAAGCTGATCAAGAGGTGATTTTTGAAGATAATATTACGGCAAAAGAAATCGCCGGAGGTGAATTTGAGCTAAAAAAGGAATATAGTTATCCGATATTGACGTTTGAGAATGCTAAATGGGATGCACAGACGGCTATCTTGAACGCTTTTTCAAAAGTTAAGAAAAATGAGGGGATGGGATTGCAGATATTGTTTAGGCCAGCAGAGAATGACTGGATCAAAAATGGAGAACAAAAAATTTCCGAAATAAAAGAAGGGAAGAGTGGGCGAAATGATTCTAATTTTTTAAAAAGAGTACTAAATTTAATACTTGATGTTATTAAGGCACCTTTTGAAGTACCAGAAGAACACAAATATGACGAAGATAAAAAAGTGGAAATATCACAAAATAAACAGGAAGAAATTGACGCCATAAATAATAAAAATAAATATCCTGGTTTTGAAGTCTTGATTAGAGTGGTAGCTTCATCAAATAATAAGCAGAGGTCAGAAGCATTAGTTAGTGGGGTAGTAGCGGCATTTTCACAATTTGATTCGTCGAGTTTTAATGGCTTTAAATATAATATGCTTAAAAAAAGTGAACAACTTGCATCAGATTATATTTTCCATAATTTTCCGAGATTGAATAATAAATGTATCCTGAACACGATTGAAATGGCAACGATTTTTCATCTACCAAGCCAATCTTCAATTCCATCTTCTGGGGTGGAGAGACAACGTACTAAACAAGTTGATGGTCCGGCTAAACTAGTGAAAGAGGGAGTTATTTTGGGTGTAAATGAATATAGAGGTGAGAAGAAAGAAATACGTTTATCTCAGAATGACCGAAGAAGGCATGTTTATGTAATTGGTGCGACTGGTATGGGTAAATCTGTACTTCTAAAAAATATAGCCTATCAGGATATGATGGATGGAAGAGGATTTGCCTTTATCGATCCACATGGTGACGTCACTGAAGAGATATTATCAATGGTTCCACCAGAGAGGATTGACGATGTAATTTATTTTGATCCTTCGGATTTAGATAATCCAATAGGAATGAATATGTTTGAATTTACCAGTGAAGAACAGAAAGATTTTATCATCCAAGAGGGAATAAATATGTTGTATTCTCTATATGACCCTGGTCATACGGGAATCTTTGGTCCTAGAGGTGAACAAATGTTTAGAAATGCAGCAATTTTGTTGATGTCTGATCCGAAGGGGACAACTTTTATTGATATTCCGAAATGTTTTATAGATCCAGAGTTGGTAAGAGAAAAACTACAATATGTAACTGATAAAAATGTATATGATTACTGGACGAAGGAGTTTCCGGCAAGTCAAAAATCAAATGATTCTGGTGAAGTTGTAACTTGGTTTGCATCAAAATGGAGTCCGTTTATCTCAAATACGATGATGAGAAACGTACTTGGTCAAACAAAATCTGGGTTCAATATTAGAGAAATAATGGATCAGCAGAAGATTTTACTGGTAAATCTATCTAAGGGTAAGTTAGGTGAGTTAAATTCGAAACTGTTGGGTATGATTTTTGTGATGAAGTTCCAAAATGCAGCAATGAGCAGAGTGGATATACCTGAAGATGAACGAAAAGATTTTTGTCTATTTGTGGATGAGTTCCAAAACTTTTCAACAGAGAGTTTTGAGAGTATTTTGTCAGAGGCGAGAAAATTTAGATTAAACTTATTTGTGGCTAACCAGTTTATGACACAGTTAACGGATAAAATTAGAGAGGGAGTGCTGGGTAATGTTGGAACGGTTATTGCGGGGCGTATAGGTGTTACGGATGCAGAAATGCTAGAAAAAGTTTTTGCGCCAACATTTAAGGCAGATGATTTGCATAAACAGCCAAATTATCATGCAATCACGACGGTGATGATGTATGGTATGCCAACGGCGCCGTTTACGATGAATTTATTGCCACCTATGGGTGAAGAAAACCTAGAGGTGCTGTCTGCGTTAAAAAAGTATTCGGCAACTAAATATGGGCGACCTAGAGCAGAGGTGGATCGAGAAATAAATGAGAGAATGATGACTTCTAAAGAGAAAGAAGAGAAGAAAAATGGGGGATCTCATAATAGGAGGGGTGAATCGTTAGTAGGCGATTCTAATGGTAATGATCAATTAAAAACAGATGATTTGTCGTTTTTAGATGATTGGTTGAAAGATAAAGAAGTGGATCAAGAGATTGATGATAAACAGAATGAAAAAGAGTTTTTGGCAGAAAAAGAGACTTCTAGAGTGGGCGTGGATTCGGGTTCACAAAATAAAAATGTAAAAACAGAGAAGGAGCAGGGGGAGATTCAGGACGGAGATGTGATAAGTTTAAGATGATGGCATAAGCTTTAACAGGGGAAACATAATAAATAAAGGTTAAAAAGGCTAAAAAGAACCTATTTTTTGTGAGAGTGGTCTTGTAGAGGCTCTGAATGCGTCAAAAACATACATAAGCTTGACATTTTAGGTAATGAAGTATATTCTAGAATAAGATATCAAGTGAGGTAAATACGGTGGGGGACCCGGTATCTGGGATAAAAATAACAGAGGTAAATAAATGACCAAAACTGAGGAATATGATAGTTCTGAAATACAAGTTTTAGAGGGATTGGAGCCAGTTCGGGTTCGTCCTGGAATGTATATTGGTTCGACTGGATATGATGGTTTACACCATTTGATTAAAGAGATTGCTGATAACGCGATAGATGAAGCAATTGCTGGATATGCTACAAAGGTAACAATTGAACTTTTGAGTGATGGGGGAGTGAGGATTGAAGATAACGGACGTGGTATTCCGGTAGATTTACATCCAAAAACGAAAAAATCTACGCTTGAAACAGTTTTAACAGTATTACATGCAGGAGGAAAGTTCGGTGGAGGTGGATATAAGGTGTCTTCTGGCTTGCATGGAGTAGGTTCTTCGGTGGTGAATGCTTTGTCGACAAGAATGATTGCAGAGGTTTATAGGGATGGAAAAATTCATCATATTGAGTTTGAAGCTGGTAAGCCGACCTCGGATTTACAAATTATAGGAAAAACAGAGAAAAGAGGAACGTGCATTACTTTTTATCCTGATCCGACTATCTTCAAAGAGACGACAACTTTTGACTATGATTGGGTATCGCATTATGCGAGACATCAAGCCTATTTAACTAAAGGTATTTTAATATCTTCATCTGATGAGAGAAGCGGTAAACGTGAATCATTCTATTTTGAGGGAGGAATTGCAAGTTATATCAAGAGGCTGAATAACGGAAAAGAGCTACTTGCGGACGATATTTTTTACGTTGATAAACAGATTGAAGATACGGGTGTAGAAATTGCAGTACAATATAATGATACTTTTACGGAGACAATGAAGCCATTTGCGAATAATGTTCTGACTCCAGACGGAGGTACGCACGTAGTAGGTTTTAGAACGGCGTTAAATCGTACGATTAATGACTATGCAAGACGAAATAACCTATTGAAAGAGAAGGAAGATAACCTTACTGGTGACGATATTAAAGAAGGATTAGTGGCAGTTATATCTGTAAAATTACCTAATCCGGAATTTGAAGGACAAACTAAAAATAAATTAGGTAACCCAGAGGTGCGAGGATATGTAGACAAGGTAATGAATGAATATTTCGGTTATTATCTTGAGGAAAATCCAACAGTTGCGAAGAAAATTGTACAAAAAGCTACTCTTGCAGCAAGAGCAAGAAAAGCAGCTCGTGCCGCTAGAGATAATGTAATTCGAAAAGGGGCGTTTGATGGACTAAATCTACCATCGAAGTTGGCAGATTGTTCCTCTAGAGCTAGAGAAGATTGTGAACTGTTCATTGTAGAGGGTAATTCTGCTGCTGGTTCAGCCAAAGAAGGTAGAGATTCTCGTATTCAGGCAATTTTGCCATTAAGAGGTAAAGTATTGAATACCGAAAGAGCCAGATTAGATAAAATGTACGCTAATGCTGAAATTGTTTCGTTAATTAAGGCTTTGGGGACAGGAATTGGTGATCAGTTTGATATCGATGGTTTAAGATACGATAAGATTGTGTTTATGACGGATGCGGATGTTGACGGTGCTCATATTTCGACCTTACTTTTAACTTTTTTCTTCAGATATATGCCGGAGCTAATTAAGGAAGGTCATGTGTATTTGGCTAAACCACCTCTGTTTGGATTGATTAAGGGTACTGGTTCGGGAAGGAAAATTGATTATATTTATAACGAAGAAGCGCTTGAAATGGCTTTAACGAAACGGATAGAAGAAAGAAAAGCTGTTGGAACTAAAATAAACGAGGATGATGAAAGATTTAAACAAGCTGGCTTTACAGCGCAACAACGATTTAAAGGTCTAGGCGAAATGGATGCTACGCAACTTTGGGAAACGACTATGAATCCAGAAAATCGAACGATAATTAGGGTGAATATTGAAGATGCGGAAAAAGCGGACACTATTTTTACTAAATTGATGGGACAGGAAGTGGTGCTTCGTAAAAATTTCATACAATCTAGAGCAGCGACAGTTAATCTGGATGATTTGGACTTTTAGGGAAAGGATGAAAAATGATGGCTAAGAAAGACTTTGAAGAAGAAAAAAATACCAGTAAAGCTGGTGGAGTCCCGGATAAGGCAGATGAAAAAGGTGTGGATGAAACATTTATTAAGGGTGGTATAAGAGAAGAAAAAGATAATACCGTTGAAAATGGTATTGAGAAACTGACAGTTGAAGATGTAATGGAAGACTCTTTCATCCGTTATTCAATGTCAGTTATTATTGATCGTGCTTTGCCAGATGTGAGAGATGGGTTAAAACCAGTGAATCGACGTATATTGTATGCGATGCAGAGAAATGGTTGGAAGGCACCTCATGCGACAGTGAAGTCTGCACGTATTGTAGGTGAAGTAATGGGTAAGTATCATCCTCATGGAGATTCTTCGATTTATGATGCGATGGTTAATTTAGCACAGCCATGGAAGATGAGATATACGTTGGTTGAGGGGCAAGGTAACTTTGGGTCAATGGATGGAGATGAGGCGGCAGCTTCGAGATATACTGAGGCGCGAATGGATAAAATTGGCGCAGAGTTGTTGGCAGATATAGAGAAAGAGACAGTTGATTTTAGAGATAATTTTGATGGAACGGAAAAAGAGCCATCGGTGCTTCCAGCAGCAGTGCCAAACATCTTATTGAATGGGCAAATGGGCATTGCGGTGGGTATGGCGACAAATATTCCACCGCATAACTTGTCAGAAATAATAGATGCAACAGTAGCACAAATAGAAGATCCAGAGATTTCGCTTGAAGGATTAATGAAACATGTTAAAGGACCTGATTTTCCAACTGGAGCAGAAGTTTATGGCGGAGAACCAATGAGGCAAGCTTATGCAACTGGACGTGGTTCAGTAACAATTAGAGCAATAACAAATATCGAAGAGCGAAAGAATGGTAGATATAATATTGTTATTACTGAGGTTCCTTATGGGATGAGTAAGGAATCTTTTATTGAAAAAGTTCGACAATTAGTATTGGATAAAAAAATTACTCACATTGCAGACGCAAGAGATGAATCGGCGAGAGGAAAAGTTAGAGTAGTAGTAGAGCTAAAAAAAGATGCTTATCCAAAAAAGATCCTAAATCAGCTATATAAACTAACCGATTTGCAGACGAATTTTCATTATAACGTACTGGCACTAGTAGATGGGATCAAGCCAAGAGTAATGGGTCTTAAGGAGATCT
Source organism: uncultured Candidatus Saccharibacteria bacterium (assembly GCA_963545945.1). Taxonomy (GTDB): domain Bacteria; phylum Patescibacteriota; class Saccharimonadia; order Saccharimonadales; family Saccharimonadaceae; genus Nanosyncoccus. Next base: position 23,014 of record CAUUKA010000009.1, read on the forward strand.
TGTCAGAGTTCATCAAGCATCGTCAATCTGTTATTCGTCGAAGGACGGAATATGATTTAAGAAAGGCGAAAGAAAGAGCGCATATTTTAGAGGGGTTGAAAATTGCGCTTGATCATATTGATGAAGTGATTAAAACTATTCGTAATGCTTATGACGATGCAGATAAACAGTTGATGTCGAAATTTGGATTGTCGGAAATCCAAGCAATGGCAATTTTGGCAATGCAGTTAAGAAGACTGCAAGGATTGGAACGCGACAAGATTGAAGACGAATTGCGACAACTGCACGAGTTAATTAAAAAATACGAAGAAATTCTAGCGGACGAGAAAAAGGTTTTGGCGGTAGTAAAAGAAGAGTTGCTCCAAATGAAAGAAAAATATGGAGACGAAAGACGTTCAAAAATATTTAATCATGAACTTGGAAAGTTTTCGGAGGAAGAATTGATTCCAGAAGAGGAAAGTGTGATCCTTTTGACTTCGGAAAATTACGTCAAACGTGTCTCGCAAGATGATTTCAAGCGACAAAATAGGGGTGGAAAAGGCAAACGTGGTATGACGACCAAGGAAGAAGACGGAATTGCTCAAATAATTACCGCGTCGTCGCATGACTATCTATTATTCTTTACTTCCAAGGGTAGGATGTTTAGAATGAAGGCATATGAAATCCCACAAGCATCATTACAGTCTAAAGGGACGGCGGCGGTCAATTTATTGAATATGCATCCTGATGAAAAAGTAACAGAAGTAATAAAGAGAGATGAAGAAATTTCCTCGGATGAAGGCTACATCTTTATGTGTACAAAAAAGGCCGTAATCAAAAAGACAGAATTAAAACAATACACAAATATTAGAACAAATGGTTTAATATCGATAAAACTTGATGATGGCGATGAATTGAAATGGGTAAAACTGACAACAGGGAAAAATGACATTATTATTTCGACTTCTGCAGGACAGGCAATTCGATTTAATGAGGGGGATGTACGAGCAATGGGACGTTCTGCTAGAGGTGTAATAGGTATGAGATTACGTCCGAAAGATGAAGTGGTAGGTATGGATATTGTAACGGATCCGAAACAGAAACTAATTGCGGTTTCGGCTAATGGGTATGGTAAAGCAACGTTGGTGTCGAATTTTCCAATACATAAGAGGGGTGGAGTAGGAATAAAAGTTGCAGTAGTAACTAGTAAGACTGGCTCAATAGTAGCGGTACATACTTTGGATCCAGAAGCTACGGAAATTATTATGATTTCAACGAAGGGACAAGCAATAAGAGTGGGGGTCAAAGATATTCCGACATTAGGGCGAGCTACTCAAGGTGTAAGAATTATGAAGATGGCAGATGAAGATACAGTTGCTTCATTGGGAATTGTATTGCCAGAAGAGCAAGAGGAAATGAAATAGACTTAATAAAATAAGGTAATTTGTACACATCTACCTCTGTTAAAAATAAAAAATGTACGCTTTTGACGTACATTTTTGTTGTTTTTGTAATTTTGACGATTTTTTGATAAATAAGCATAAATAATATTACCTCTGTTAAAAATTGAATTTTATAAAAAACTTAACGCTTATGCTTGTAATAAAAAAATAATTTGATATAGTCTCGGCAAATTAAAAAAGAGGAGATAAGCATGAGAAAAGGGAAAAAATTTAATAAAGTTAAAGGACTATCGATCGGTGCTATTTTAGGAATAGCCACAATAATGAATATTTTTCTGCAATCTACATCGATGGCTTTTACAAATATTACAAATCCTATTGAATATAGCCCTATTTCTGGTGCAAGATCTTTTATTTATTTTTTGAACTTTACGGATAATCAAATTGTATTTAGATATTCTGGAAAAGGTCTAAATAAAAAAATGGTGAATTTTGGTGCTGGACAGGTAGTAGATGGAGTACTAAAAGAGAAAGATACTTTGTTGTACGATAAAGAAACTAACAAAACACTGAAAAAATTATTCTGGAATCAAATAGATATTGAAGAATATTTGGTAGAGACGGTAGAAAGAGATGGTTTTAAACATTATGCATTTCCAATATCGAATACTATGGAGAACACTGGTGGAGAAATATTCTATATAGTGAAATTTGATGACGGCAGTACATGGATGGATGTGGCTGATTTTAGGTTTTGTGTTGATTTATTTATAAAATATGGCCGTCATTATGAACGTACAGAAAGTGGATCTGTCCAGGGATGTGAAGGTGTACCTCTGTCGCTAAGGCCAGTAAATTTTGTGAATTTTGCAATAAGCTCGACTAGTGGCTCTATTGTGTGGAAAGGACCGAAAAACAATGGGAAAATAACCGGAAATCAAGAAGAAAGTAAAAATAAGAATGAAAATGGAAATGAAAGTGGGGATGGTCAAAACAAAGAGAAGGATCAAAAAGATAATAAAAGCAATAATCAAGATGAAAAAAATGATGAAAAACAAAATGGTAATAAACAAAATGATGAAAAATCAAAAGACGAGAAACAAGAGGGAAATAATACTAAGAATGAAAATATCAAACAAAATCTAGAGACGAAAATCATTAAGGCTGATACTGAAAAGAAAATAGACAATAAAATTGCTGGAACGATATTTGAAACTGGCGAAGAAAAAGAATCGACTAATCCAAATTCGGACAACAAACAAGATAATGACGATGCGGAAAATAATGAGACTGACAATGAATCTGAAAATGAGGTCGAGACTGAGACTGAGCTGGAAGTACCGAAGTTAGGTGAAGCTCAAAAACGGGAGAGTGTATTTACGAAATGGTGGATTTATCTGCCGATTGGATTGATAAGTGGTGGGATTTTGATTTGGTTCTTACTTTTAATAAAGCGTAAAGTTGCCGAACGCAGAGAAAATCAAACAGAATAAATCTCAACCTGCTTGATTCGATATTTATAACCCTTAATATCGTTATAAGTAAGAATGTACCTTAAAATATTCAATACCGATTCGGGATACTAAAGTTTGGAGTCCCGAACCTTTACAGCCCGTCGTAAACCTATTAATGTTATAATTTCTGCTTTAGATATGATATATTGCGACGGGCATCTTGAATGGTATAATGTATGAATATGAATAGTGTTTATGTGATATTAACATTTGTAGCGGGATGGTTTGCTGCGCAAATGATAAAAGTTATTCTATTGCTGATAGAGAAGAAAAAAATAACTACAAAGGATATTATTGATTGTATTGTTAAAACTGGCGGAATGCCTTCTTCACATACGGCTTGCTATCTTGCAATGTCATTAATGATTGGTTTTATTGAAGGTTTTAACTCAACCCTTTTTGCCTTAGCAATTTGTACTTTAGTGATTATTATATATGATGCAATGAATGTGCGATATGCGGTAGGAGAACAAGGCAAAGCATTAAATAAAATAATAGAAAAAAAGATTAAAGTTGTTGAAGGGCATACGGTTTTTCAAGTATTAATAGGTGGATTGATGGGTATTGCGGTGGCTTTTGGTATGAAGCTTTTACTAAATGTATAATTTTTTGAAAGAGAGTTATACAACTGAAAATAAAATTTTCATAAAAAGATAAAAAAGTATTGACGAAAGTTATCAGATAGTATAAGATAGGGAATATCAGACAACTGCGAGAGATATTTTAGTGTTGTCTTTAGATGTTTAACAATTTAGTTGTGCAATTTATGAAAATTGTTTTTCAATTTTTCTTTTTCATCGTCAGTTTTTTTATTTGAGTAATCAAATTTTTATAGTGTTGGTAAATACCAACCATTAATGGAGAGTTTGATCCTGGCTCAGGATGAATGCTGGCGGCGTGCCTAATACATGCAAGTCGAGCGGTAACAGGGTTTCACCGTTTTCTTGTATCAATTATTCTGACACACTTGGTCTTATGACAAGAACGTAGTCTTTGAATATTTGGTTATACAAGGGAACAGTGAAGCTGCTGACGAGCGGCGGACGGCTGAGTAACGCGTGGGAACAGACCCCAAACTGAGGGATAACTACTCGAAAGAGTGGCTAATACCGCATGTGATCTTTGGATTAAAGCTTCGGCGGTTTGGGACTGGCCTGCGTACGATTAGATAGTTGGTGAGGTAAAGGCTCACCAAGTCGACGATCGTTAGATGGTTTGAGAGGATGATCATCCAGACTGGGACTGAGACACGGCCCAGACTCCTACGGGAGGCAGCAGTAGGGAATCTT
>CAUUKA010000010.1:0-25866 GCA_963545945.1 uncultured Candidatus Saccharibacteria bacterium
AACATCAATCCTAACCCCAATAACGACATGGAAGTAACATTGAAGGCTAAGTGGACTGTTACTGAAACTATGCAAGACTTTAATTGTTCTACTCTAAGTCTAGAACAGACTAAAGCTCTAAGAGACGCTAGAGATGATAATATTTACACTGTAGCTAAACTAAAAGACGGTAAATGCTGGATGACACAGAATCTAAGAATCATTAATAAAACCATTACTCCAGAGGATTCTGATGTGACGGATAACTTTACTATTCCTGCATCAGCATTGTCTGGTTTCGATTCTGGCACTAATGCTTCCAAGGCTTACTTAGACTCTAATTATGGTGGCTACTATAACTGGTACACTGCTACGGCAGGTACTGGTACAACCGCAGTAATAACTAATGGACAAAATGTCACCGCTTCAATCTGCCCGAAGGGATGGAGATTGCCAACTGGACATAATGGTGATCTCCGAGCTCTTTCTAATCAATATAATAATTCCGCTTCTGCTATATTATCTACTCCGGCGAACTTTGTGCTATCTGGTGAAGTGAGAGGAAATTCACTTCGCTTTCAAGGTTCAATTGGCTATTATTGGTCTTCTACTACGAATGGCGGAAGTCATGTACATAATTTAGACATAGATCCCTCAAAGGACTATCTTCTTACGAGTGGTCATAGATCTTTAGGCTTCTCCGTCCGTTGTATCGCCGAAGACCGTACTATTCATAGTCTAAAATACATGCAAGACATGAAATCAACAGTCTGTGAAAATACTACTACTCCTCTAAAGACTGCTACCCAACTCGATACAGATGGAATGCATCATGGTGATTCTAACTATGCCCCTACCAAAACTCTCACTGATATTAGAGACAATAATACATACACCATCTCCAAACTAGCAGATGGCAAATGCTGGATGACGCAGAATCTAAGGGTCGTTAACAAAACCATCACTCCAGCAAATTCTGATGTAACTAGTAATTACACTATCCCTAAATCAGCATTATCTGGCTTCAATTCTTATGATGTTTCCAATGCCTATTTAGATTCTACTTATGGTGGCTACTATAACTGGTACACTGCTACGGCAGGTACTGGTACAACCTCATTGACTACCCACGGACAAAACACTATAGTTTCAATCTGTCCGAAAGGTTGGAGATTACCTACTGGAGGACCTAATAGTGAGTTCGTTACATTATATAATAGTTACAACTCATTTTTGGCACTCACTACAGCTCCAGCGAATTTCTTACTTTCTGGCCTTGTGATTGGTAATAATTCAATAAATAACCAAGGTTACTATGCCCGTTATTGGTCTTCTGCTACGTACGCTAATCTTTATGCATATACTTTATTTATGATTAATCCAAATACCGTTAACCCAGTAAATTATGTGGAGAAAAAACATGGACTCCCAGTCCGTTGTCTCGCACGGTAAGATCTTCTACTAATTAAGGCTGATTTCATCAACTGATATTTTTCAATCACTAAAAATACTTCAAAAAACATCAGTTTCTTATTACGTTTGAACTTGAAAAAAAGTTAAAATCGTGGTAAGATAGGATAAATGTACTAATCAAAGGAGCATAAAGTGCCTGAACCTAAAAAACAGAGTAGCCCACGTAAAACTGGTCTTCGTCGAAGCCATTTGCGTCTAAAGCTAGCTCGTCTAGTAAACAAAAAATCGCCAGTTAAAGTTTTCGAAACTGCAAAGAAAACCCCAAATCTAAAAGTAAAAACCTGCAAATGCAAAGATTGTAATTGCAAAAAACATAAAAGTGATGGGGGAAAGAAAAAAGTCAGTAAGAAAAGCGAGAAATAATGGCGAGTAATCGGCATCTTGGTAGAATAATCACGTTACAAAGCCTGTATGAATTTGAATTTCGTGAAAAAGCAGGTGATGCGACGGCCGATATTAACTCAATAATCGCTAAAAATATAGAGCCCTATTCTAAAAATCTCGGCGACACTGAATTTGTCTATGCCTTGACTTTGGGTGTTATTGAACATATTAAAAAACTTGATGAAGAATTAAAACCACTTGCTCCAGAATGGCCAATAGAAACTCTTGCCTCTATTGATCGGAATGTCCTTAGAATTGGTTTATATGAGCTTGAGTCTCAGATGGTTCCGCCAAAGGTAGCAATCAACGAAGCAGTCGAGCTTGCTAAAGCCTTTGGCTCGGATAACTCATCAAAGTTTATTAACGGTGTTCTTGGAACTGCTTTTAAGGAATTAGGATTAGGGGCGAAAGAAGGAAAAACTAATGAAGAAACAAATCAGTCGGAAACGACGGATAGTTCCGAATCTCTCCCAAAAGAAGCTGGAGCGAACGCGTAAAACTTCATCAATCCTCGAGCGTAGCCTAAAAAATACAGATTTTTCCAATAATAAGAAAATATTTCGAAAAAAACCTGCAATTCAGGAAATTGTGCGCGAACCTACATCTGGTGGCATCATTTTTCGCTTAAGTCATGATGGGAAAGATATAGAGATTTTACTGATACAAGATAGTAAAAACCGTTGGACTATTCCAAAAGGACATATTGAACGTGGCGAAACTGCCAAACAAACTGCAGTTCGTGAAATTGGCGAAGAATCAGGCCTAAAGCATATTGAAGTTTTAACTTGGCTTGGGAAAATTCATTTCAAATATCGTCGTCTTAATCGACTAGTCCTAATGACTACTCAAGTTTATCTTGTTCGCGCAGTCGAAGAAGATGAGAAGTTAGTCAAAGAAAAATGGATGAATGGTATTAAATGGTTTAGATTTAACGATGCCCTTGAAGCAGTCGAATATGAAGATATTGAAAAATTGATGTTGATAGCAAAAAAACGCATTCGCGCAGGCGAATTCAATAGAAAGGATTAAATGAACGAAGGTCTAGAGCCTATAGATTTTGGTATTAAAATCTCAGAAATTAAGGACAAAATTATTGCGTCTGAAAAATCTTCCGCTCCGAAAGAAAAATTTTCTAAAGAAATTATCGAAAAATATCAAGATTTTGCCAGGGAACGATTAGGTTATGAGTTTGACAATATTGGACTTTTTATCACGGCTTTGACTCATCGTAGTTACGTTAACGAACATCGCAGTATTTATATTGAACACAACGAGCGATTAGAGTTTCTTGGCGATGCCATTCTGGAACTCGTTACTTCCGATTTTCTTTATCGTAACTTTGATGAGCCCGAGGGAATTATGACGGCATGGCGTTCAGCTCTTGTTCGTACAGAATCTATTGCTGCTGCCTCTGAAGAGATTGGCTACGTCGATTTAATTAGACTTTCAAAAGGCGAGCGAAAAAGTGACGGAAGAAGTCATCTCTCAATCGTCGCTGATTGTTTTGAGGCTGTTACGGGAGCGATTTATATGGATAAGGGTTATGAGGCCGCAAAAAAGCATATTTATAAATATATCCTTTCAAAGATGGAAAAAATGATTGACGAAGAAGCTTGGCGTGATCCTAAATCATATTTGCAGGAGTTAACTCAAAAATTTGAAGGAGTCATTCCTAATTATCAGATTATTAATGAAGACGGCCCAGATCATAATCGTACTTTTGATATTGCCGTAAAAGTTGGTAATATTATTCGTGGACATGGGGTTGGACACAGCAAGCAAGAAGCACAATCTAAGGCTGCTACCGAAGCAATCAGATTTTATAGAGAAAAACTTGAAAAAAAGTAGAAAATGTAGTATACTTAAAAGGTTAATATAAAGGAGAACTATGCTAGCGATTCGAATGCAGCGTAATGGTCGGGCACATCTTCCAATGTACCGAATAGTCGTCCAAGAATCCCAGCGTCACCCATTGTCTGGTCGCGTTGTGGCTGAGGTCGGAAATTACAACCCCCACACTAAAAAAACCGTCTTAGACACTGAAAAGGTGAATTTCTACCTTAAAAACGGTGCAAGACCAAGTACTCGTGTTGCCCGTATTCTTAAGCTAAACAGTATTACTTTGCCAGCTTGGGTTAAAGAGCTTACTATAAAAAACACTAAAGCAAAACACGCAGACAAACTTCGTAAAAATCAACCAAAAGAAGAGGCTCCAGTAGTCGAAGAACAAACAGTCGAGACTCCTGTCGAAGAATAATATTTTCGACTCGAGTCACCCCGACGCTAAATAAATCCACTCCTTTAGGGAGTGGATTTATTATGGTAAAACTAGCACTCATACATTGACAGTGCTAATTAACTATAGTAATATAGTTTATATGAATGATGATTTTGGAGAAATTTTAAGCAGTTTATCTGAAAATGCCCGTTTTGTTTTACAGAAGGCTGATTATTTTGCAAAAAAATATAACAATAGCAATATGGGAACTGAACACATGCTTCTCGGTATTCTTGACCATGATTGTGTTGCATCCCGTATTCTTCAGGACGAGGGCATCGATCTTGCAAAAGTTGAAAAACAAATGAAAACTCCGGCAAAGGAGGTAAAAGGTTCACCAATGGCAATGATGTCTCTGTCTGAATCTTTAATTCTAACTTTAAGAGTTGCGCACCGCGTCGTAACTGAACAGGGGCTTAGTACAATTGGTACAGAACATATTTTATATACATTGCTAACTCAGCCAAATTCACGTGCAGGACTGATTCTCAAAGAGCTTAATGTGAACGTTGATAGTATTGTTCATGATATTGAAAAGCTTATCGATCAGCAGGTTGAGGGTACAAAACTTGAGGAGCGAAAGGCGGAGTTTCGTCGCGAGAGACCATTACGATGGCTAAAAAAATACGGTCAAGAATTAACCCAAATGGTTAATAACAAAAAACTTGACACCGTAATTGGTCGTGAAAAAGAAATCGAACGTACCATCACAATTTTATCTCGTAGGACAAAGTCTAATCCAATTCTTATCGGCGAGGCGGGTGTTGGTAAGACGGCAATCGTTGAAGGTCTAGCTGCCAGAATTGTCAAAAATGAAGTTCCAGGTAATTTGGTCGGTAAAAGATTGTATCAAGTTGATTTGAGTTCAGTTATTGCTGGAACCAAATTTCGTGGAGATTTTGAAGAGAGAATCAAAGGTATCATTGATGAAGCTATTTCTGATGAGAATATTCTTCTTTTCATCGATGAAATCCATCTACTTTCTGGCGCCGGCTCTGCTGAAGGCTCAATGGATGCGGCTAATATTTTAAAGCCTGCTCTTGCTCGTGGACAAATTAAATTAATCGGTGCAACCACTATGGATGAGTTTCGTAAAAGTATCGAGAAAGACAAAGCGCTTGCTCGTCGTTTTCAAGTTGTCCAAGTAGATGAACCTAGCACACTCGTGACCCTCAGGATTCTTAAAGGAATTAAAGAACATTATGAAAAACACCATGGCGTAATTATCCCTGATGCACTTTTTGAAACGGCTATTTCAATGTCTAATCGTTATATCAATGATCGTTTTATGCCAGATAAAGTTATTGACATAGTAGATGAAGCTTGTGCTATTGCTAAGGTTGCTGCCGATAAAAAAGGTGGCAGTAAATATAAGAAATTAAAAATTGAAATTAATAATCTTGAAGAAAAACAGGAAAAATCTGCTGAAGATGGGGATTTTGAACGTGCGGCAATGTGTAAAACTCGCATTTCCCAATTAGAGAAGGAAGTAAAAGCACTTGAAAAAGCAGGAGCGAAAAATCTTGAAAATCCCAAACTAAAAGAAGCAGACTTAGCTTATGCTATTTCTCTAAAAACTGGCATTCCGGTTTCTAAAGTTGTTGGGTCGGAGAAAAAATTATTATTGAATCTTGAAGAGAGGCTTGGCAACAAGGTTATCGGTCAAAATGAAGCGATTAAATCTGTAAGTAAAGCAATTCGTCGCGGACGTTCAGGAATCAGTAATCCAAATCGTCCGATCGGTTCATTCTTGTTTATGGGTCCAACGGGTGTTGGAAAAACTGAACTTGCAAGAGTTATTGCGCGCGAAGTTTTTGGTGGTGACAATTCATTAATCAAAATTGATATGTCTGAATTTGGCGAGAAACACAATGTCTCAAGATTAGTCGGGGCACCTGCTGGTTATGTTGGCTATGATGATGGTGGGAAATTGACTGAAGCCGTAAGGAGACACCCTTATTCGGTCGTCCTTTTTGATGAAATCGAGAAAGCACATCCAGACGTCTTTAATATGTTGCTTCAGATTCTCGAGGATGGAATCTTGACTGATGGACAAGGTAATAAAATTAAATTTAATAATACCGTGATTATTTTGACTTCCAACCTTGGTGCTTCCGAAATGTATGATGATCAAGAATTAGGTTTTGCAGTTAAAACTAAAGCTGACCAAAAACGTCTCGAGGAAGAGTATGAAGCAAGTAAAAATGCTGCTATGCGTGCCTTGAAACGCGCAATGCGTCCAGAATTAATTAATCGTCTTGACGCCATTGAAGTATTTTATGCATTGACTAGAAAGCAAGTTGAAAAGATTTTTGACAACATGATTAGTGAATTGAAAAAAATCTTAGCTGAACAAGCTTTTGGCTTAAAGCTTTCTGAGGATGTTAAAAATTTCTTGATTGAAGTTGGATATGATCCAAAAAATGGTGCGCGTCCATTACGCCGAGCTATCGAAGATCATCTTGAATCAGTGATTTCAGAGACAATCTTGAACGATAAGGTAAAAAAGGGCGAAATTATGTTAGCTAAACTTAAAAAAGATAAAACAATCGAAATTCAGATCGAGAAAAGAGAAAAATGATAAAACGCCAGAAATACGCTTTAATCCTCATTGCAATTTTATGTTTTGCAGAGCTATTTAGTTTTGTTGGTGGACTAGATTTTATCCGTTCTAAAATCTTTCAGCCAACAAAGGGTATTTCTGAAATCACTGAAAATCTTGAATTAACCGATAATGGTAAAAAAGTCTTTTTTGCCACAACTCCACTGTTGCATAACCGTGAACTTTTTAATCAAAAATGTAATTCCAATGATCCAGACATTTATATTTTTGGCTGTTATATAGTTTATGATGACAAGATTCATTTATTCGATATTGAATCCGAAGAAGTTAGTGAAATCAAAAATGTTACGGCAGCGCACGAACTCTTGCATGCTTTTTATCATAGGCTACCATTTTGGGAGAGAAATGATGTTAATGAAAAATTGAAAAAATTTTACAATAATCTTCCAGAAAATGATGTTTTTCGCAAAAGTATGTCAGTGTATGATGAAAAGAATTTTAATGATGAACTGCATTCCAAAATTGGCACCGAAATCATGGAACTCTCGCCAGAATTAGAAAAACATTACTCAAGGATTTTTAGAAATCGTAAAAATATTGTAAAAAAATATGAAAAATATTCAAAACGTTTAGTTGATATGCGTGAAGAACTTGAACAGATTAATGCGAAGATCAAGGATTTGAAGAAAGCTATTGATGACAAATCTTCAAAATTAGAACAAGAATCTGAAAGTCTAAATAAGAGAGTAGAGGAATATAAAAACCAAAAAGATCATCTTAGCGAAGAACAGCAAAGAGTTGAAGTTGAGAAATTAGATCATGCAGTTGATGCTCAAAAAGCGGAATACGAGGCAATCAATGTCATAATTAAGGAGCATAACTTTTTAGTTGAAAAATACAATAACAGTGCGATTCGTACGAATAATATTTTAAACTCAATAAATAGTAATAAAATTAAATAGAAAGGAAAATTATGAAAAATTATTTAGTTCCAACTGTTGTCGAAGAAAATAATCGTGGTGAACGTGCTTATGATATTTATTCACGTCTTTTAAAAGATCGAATTATCTTTTTGGGTGAAGATGTCAACCCTCATACTGCTAATTTAATCGTCGCGCAATTACTTTTTCTTGCACACGAAGACCCTAAAAAAGATATTAAACTTTACATTAATTCTCCAGGTGGCTCGGTTTATGATGGACTCGCTATTATTGATACGATGAATTTTATCGAACCTGATGTTCAGACTATTGGCATTGGATTGCAGGCTTCCATGGGTGCAATGTTGCTTAGCTCTGGCAAAAAAGGAAAACGTTTCATTCTACCTAATTCTCGCGTCATGATTCATCAACCGTCTTCTGGCACAGAAGGTAAAATCACTGATCAGGAAATTGCCTTAAAAGAGGGAGTTCTCTTAAAAAAGCGACTTTCTGAAATGTTTGCAAAAAATACTGGCAAGACGCTTGAAGAAGTAGAGAAAGACATGGATCGAGATAATTGGATGTCTGCTGATGAAGCAAAAGAATATGGCATCGTAGACAAAGTAATCAAGTAATATGTTAGAAGTTATCAAAACTGAAGAAGAACTTATCGAGTTTGGGGAAAAAATCGGTCAAAAAATAACTGCTCCAGCAGTCATTGAGTTAATTGGGGATGTTGGCGTAGGCAAAACTACTATGACTAAAGGTCTTGCCAAAGGCCTCGGCGTCTTAGATGAAATTACCAGTCCAAGTTTCACTCTCTCTAAAAGATATAATTTTCCAAATGGATATCTTGTTCATTGCGATTTTTATCGTCTACCAGATCCAGGAATCATGGCAGAAAATCTTATGGAAAATATCAATGACGAAAAAACAATAGTTATTATCGAGTGGGCGGATTCAGTAGCTAATCTTCTTCCAGAAAAACATTACAAATTTTTTATTTCATTAAATGAAAAAGGTGAAAGAATAATCAAGGATTATAGTTAATGAAACTCTATTTAGACACTTCAACTCCAACCACTATTCTTAGACTAAATGATCATGAATACACTTTTGATGCTGGACGTGAACTCGCTGAAAAATTACATAAGTTTATTTTTGACAAATTATCCGAAAACCACGCTTCATGGCAGGACATTTCAGAAATTCATTTTATGTCCGGACCGGGTTCTTTTACTGGCTTGCGAATAGGGGCAACCATTGTTAATGCTCTGTCGTCTGAATTAGGAGTTCCACTTTACGATCACCATGGGAAAAAACATCCAATTATTCTTCCGGAATATGGTCGTTCGGCTAATATTTCCTCTCCCAAGAAATAATTTTGATCTTCCAACAAATATATAGTATGATTTTTAATAAAAAATATCGCCTCAAGGACGATATTTTTATATAGGCTCTAATTATCTAACTTCAACTCTTACTCGAGGCAAAGACCTTCCAGAAAAATGTGTTTTCTTAGTTTTGACAAAAGTTACAACCCCATCTTTAGCTGCATGAATTGTGAAATTTCGTGAAATATAAGTTCCAGGACCAGCAATTTTAGTGCTTCCAGTCTGTCGAACAATTACTTCGCCATTTCGAACTTTTTGACCCCCGAAACGCTTAACGCCAAGACGTTGACCAGCGTTATTGTGAATATTTTTAGCGGTACCGCCTGCCTTAACATGTGACATATTTTATCTTTTCCTTAATACTATTATTTCTCGAGCAACTATCTGCCCTTCTCTGTAATAGAGCATGTTTCCTCGACTTACACTATTTAATCTATTATATCCCAATTCTTCTATTTCGTCAAGAATCCCTAATTTTTCGTAACGACCATCTGGTCTAAGCCACGCCGGAATTGCTAACGCTAATCTCGTATTTTTTTCTGCTTGCTCCAAAAAGTTCTTCAAAAATCCCAAAATTATTCTCTTGCATTCCTGTTTTTGCTCTTTTAATTTTATTTCTACTGGTGGTTTAGACATTGGTAATCCTAAATAGACTTCGCATGCTACTGCGTCTATTTTTTCTTGCCAGACATAACTTGTCGCATCGCCAACTTCAATTCTAGCGTTAATTTTGATTTCTGCGTTATTTAGTCTCTTTTTTGAGTAGTTTTGCTCTAACCAAAGTAGATTTTTTTTAGAATATTTAACCATTCGCTCAGATAGATCGGTACCATAAGTTGAATACCCCATTAAGCTAGCTTCTTGCAAAACTACACCCGTTCCACAAAATGGATCTAAAATCCTAGCTCCTTTAGGTAACTCTCCGCATAAATTAATCAATATCTGTGCTAATTTTGGAGGTAACATGCCTATTTTTGCATCTCTCGCTGGTCTGGCCTGATCACGCTCCGAATATGCCGAGATATTTTGCACGCCTATTGACACATACCATTCTCTTCCTAACTTTAAGAATTCATGATGTCCGTTTTTTTCTCCCAATTGGTTATGATGTGCGGTGGCAGTAGATAGAATTGCCGCATTGTTAGCTAAGATTCTAACGCTTTTACCATATCTAGTTAGGATTTTTTTAATTTTCATCGCTTCATTCGTACTTTTTTTGCGACTGTTATCACGCGAAAAATCTGATACTCCTAGAGTTATTTTTCCTTCAAAAGGCAAATTAACTAGAAAATCCACAGGTGTATTTTTCAATAAACGTCCAAGTTTTAACGTCCCACCTAATCTATTAATATTTGGTTTTTTAGCTGTTTCAAAAACTGCAACTTGAGGAGTAATTTTTTCTATCTTACTATCAGGGAAAAGAGAAGATAATTCCGCTATTGATATATCGGGTAGTCTCCCAAGCTGAGCCAAGTATTTCATTTTGTTTATTATAGCATAGAAAGAGGTGCTATAATATGTCTATGTTTAGAAAAATACTCTCCATTATCACCTTTGCACTTATCAGTTTTGTTATATACACCTCATGGGGCCAAATCTCTGAAACTATTGGATGCGTCTTTACTGGAATTTGTCCTGAGGGCGGACATTTCAGCATGAATATTTTAGTTGTTTTATTGCTTATTCCTGAGCAACTATTTATGTATTTTTCTGCTGGAGAAATCTTTTTCTCGTACATGAAAGCTAAAAAAAACATGAAAGAGATTTCTGCATTAAATCTCGCTAGAATTTCGTTCGAACTCAACTTCGTCAACCATGCTATTCCATCTGGAGGAGTTTCCGGACTCGGTTACATTGCCTGGCGCTTACGAGAATTTGGTGCAACTGCTGGACAAGTTTCTTTTATGTACCTCTTAAGATACGTCATTACTATTATTGCCAACCAAACTCAGACAATTTTTGCTATTATCTTTTTAATTCTTTGTCGTGCCGTACCGAGCAATGCCATGTGGATGGTAGGCTTAGTTGCCTTAATGTCTTTTGGTATCGTTGGCGCAATTGCAATCGGTATCGTAATTGCATCTAATCGAAAACTTATTGATTGGGTCTCTTCTCGTTTAACGGGATTTTGTAACTTTATTATTAAAAGCATCACCTTAGGTAGAAAAGCCAATGTCTTTAAATACCAAACCGTGCATAAGTTTTTCCTTGATTTGCACGAAGATTTATTAGTCGCCAGAAAAGATAAAAAAATTATTTTTCGACCAGTACTTTGGGGGATTCTTTACAACTTCCTCGAAATAGCTACCTATGAAATCGTCGCACTTGCTCTTGGACATGGTGAGATTTTTCCACAAATTATGGTCGCCGAAGCATTGGCAAGTGTTGTGGGTGCCATCCTTCCAACCCCAGGCGGTGTCGGTGGATATGAAGGCTCGATGATTATCGTGATGGTTACCCTTGGCGTAGCTCCTCCTATCGCTTCCACTGTTGTTATTGTTACTCGTGTAATTGTCTTGCTAAATACAATTGTTTCAGGTTATGGATTTTATCAAAACGCCATTTCAAAAATTGGCAAAAAAGAACGCGATGAAATTATAAAATCAAATGAATGAAAATAGTTTTTCCGTATCAGAGTTTATTGTTTATTGCAATCAAACTCTTGATTATGCATATGCAGATTGCGTCATTGAGGGGGAAATACTTAATATTAAAACTTCGCAGGGAAAATGGGTCTTTTTTGATTTAAAAGATAGTGAAGCCAGTATTAGTTGTTTTATACCTATTTGGAATCTAAGAACCGAATTAGAAGACGGCATGAGAGTTCAAATAAAAGGCACTCCTAAAATTACTAATTTCGGCAAGTTTAGCTTAACGGTTAAAAATATTCGTCCAGTTGGTGAAGGTGCTTTAAAAAAGAGTTTTGAGTTATTAAAAAAGAAGCTTGAAAAAGAGGGTCTTTTTGATATAGTCAAAAAACGACCACTTCCTGAAAATATCTCTAAGATTGGCGTTATTTCTAGCATTGAGTCGGCAGGATACGCTGACTTCATTAAGATTTTGGGTGAACGTTGGAGTGGATTAGAGTTACAGGTTTGTCATACACAAGTGCAAGGATTTTCTGCTCCAGATCAAATCATCAGAGCTACAAATTATCTTAACGAGCGGTCTGAAGTTGAAATTATTGCTATCCTCCGTGGTGGCGGATCAGCAGATGATTTGTCAACTTTTAATGATGAAAAACTTGTCCGTGCCATTGCTGGCAGTAAAATCCCAGTTATTACAGGAATTGGGCATGAAATAGATCAATCTTTATCTGATTTTGCCGCTGACGTCATCGCTAGCACTCCAAGTAACGTCGCCCAACTTATTACTAGAGATAAAAATACCGTGTTGCATAATCATCGTTTAATGATAGAAAAAACTCGAGACCTAATTTTCCGAAATATTGCTAATCAAAAAGCTTTTGAGGAAGCGTTTAGAGATATTAAGACAAAAATTTACCGAGAACTTGAACAGAAGAATGTCGAGACAGCCACCAAAATTAGTAATTTATCAGAACAAATTAGAAAAAATCTCAAAAATCTTGAAGCAACAGTCTTAAATCTGATCAAGATGGTTGAAAAATCAAACCCCGAGCGTATACTAAAAAATGGCTATGTAATTTTATCGGGAAAAGTTGAACTTGAAAGTAAAATTAAACTAGAAACACTAGACAAAAATATCGAAGCAATTATTACTAGTATTAAGCGAAAGGAAAAAGATGAAAAATAATTTAAATGAGAAAATAGAAAAACTAAATACTGCTATTGAATGGTTTTATGGAGATAATTTCAAACTCGAAGAGGCATCTACAAAATATCGTGAAGCACGTGAACTCGCTAAGATGATTGAGAGTGATCTTGAAAATCTAAAGAATGAAATCAATATTATTGATCAGGATTTCTCGCAGAGCAACTCATGATTTTAGTTGAATATTTATGTTGTCTAGATAACTTGAAAAAAAAGATCAACATAAGTAGAATAGAAGCATGAATGATCAACCATATTTTAATCCTCAAACGTCGATTTCTTCACCTAATCCACCGTCATTGAACGTATCGCAGCCAACTTCATCTTCGCCCGTATTAATGAAAAATAATCTCAAAGATCATTCTGGATTAATTAAAACTATTTGTTTAATTTTTACTTCACTCGTTGCTGTTTCGTTTATTGGACTTTTTATTTATATGTATATTCAATGGAATAATACTAATGTTGATATTGAGGGAAGAATTAATTTGGCAGTTGCTAAAGCTGAGAATGCGTTAAAAACTAAACTTGAGGGGGAATTTGCCGAAAAGGAAAAGTATCCATTTCGTACGTTTTCTGGACCTACAGATTTTGGTTCTTTGAATTTTGAATATCCAAAAACCTGGAATATTTATATTTCCGATGACGCCTCAAAAGCTGAAAATTATCATGCGTACTTAAATCCAGGACAAGTCAACGTAGTAGCCGATAAAACTGTGATGTCTCTTAGAGTGAGTATTATTAATAGTCTAACTGACCAAGTTAAAAGTGATTATAACGACAAAGTAAAAGATGGAAAAATGACCGTATCGACTACGGTAGTAAATGGTGCGAATGTTGATATCTATACTGGAACGCTTGATTCTGATATGAAAGGGATTGTTTGTATTCTTAAGATTCGCGATAAAACAGCTATTCTTCAGACTGATGCTATGATTTTTAAAGATGATTTTTATCGAATCCTCAAAACCGTTAAGTTTAATGCCTAAAATTACTTAAAATATCGAGCTTAACCATTTTATTTCAAAAATTGAAACTGATATAATGTCTATATGGCAAGTGAGGTTAATAATATTTTTGTCATAGCTCATGAGATAAAAGAGCCTCTTTCTTTAATGCGTCAGTTAGCTTTATCTTTAGATTTTGCAGATGAAAAACAACTTAAAGACGCTAAGTCAAAGATGATTTCCGTATCCGAGCGTGCAATCAGGCAAGTTAACGATTTAACAAAGATTTTAAGTCTTGAAAATGGATTGTTCGACTTAGAGCCAATTTCGGTAAGAGCAATTTGTGATGAGATAGTAACCGAACTGCGTTTTTTATATCGTCAAAATCATCGGCAATTAGCCAAAAAATACACCAATAAATCTAAACTCGTTATCGCTAATCGCGAAATGCTATATTCAATTATTTATAATTTCTGTTCAAACGCTATGCATTATTCAGAAGATGATACACAGGCTATATTGTCAGTTCGAGATTTGAAAGAACATATTGAGATTGAAGTGAGGGACTTTGGTCCTGCATTGCCACTTAAAACCTGGCGAGAACTCAAAAAAGGCTGGATTAACGAACCGACCGCCATTGCCATGCGTCCAGGATCATCTGGGTTAGGTCTCTATATTTCTTCACGATTTTCAAAATATATGAATGCTAAAATTTCCGCCACGAGACATCGTGATGGTACAAGTTTCAAACTAATTCTGCCTGTTTCTTGTCAACTTTCAATATTCGGAGATTAGCAATGGATAAATCAAAAAAGCCACTTGTTTTTGTAATAGAAGACAACGAGATTATGTCTGAGTTAATTTCTGACAGCCTCAAGGGGCTTGTGGACGTTAAAATTTTTAACAACGCCGTTACCGCAATTTCTGAAATTTCTAACGTTATTCCAAAAATTATTTTTCTTGATATTTTATTGACTGGGCCTAATGGCTTTACATTTCTCAATGAATTGGTTTCATATAGAGACACCTCATCAATCCCAGTTGTAGTTATTACTTCCTTAGATCTTCATGAAGCGGATCTCACTCACTATGGTATTGTCAAAGTTTTTAATAAAGAAACTATGTATCCAGAACAACTACGCGAAATTACTAAAAAGATTTTAGCCGAAACAAATGTCCAGTAAGAATCAAGAAATTAGAACCAAAGCCATCGTTCTTCGACGCACTAAATATCAAGAAACTGACCGTATTTTAAGTCTATTGACTCCGATCGGTAAAAAATCAGTTATCGCAAAAGGCGTAAGAAAGGAAAAATCTAAACTTGCTGGCGGTATCGAGATTTTCACTATTTCGGATATTACTATTCATGAATCTAAGAATAATGGCTTAGGTATCCTGACTTCTGCCAGAATGGTTAAATCTTACATTGGTATCATTGAAAAGCTCGAATATTACGAGTTAGGATCAAAAGTTATTAAAGTTGCAAATAAAATAGCCGAACATACCGAGTCGCCAGAGCTTTTCACTCTCGTTGAATCCATGTATGAAGCACTAACTAATTGCTACAATTTATCTTTAATTGATGCGTATTTTACTCTAAATATTACACGTATTTCAGGAGAAGAGATTAATTTATATCGTGACCTTGATGGCGAAAAACTTTGTCCAGAAAATAGATATAATTGGTCGCCACATGAAAAAACTCTTGTTAAAAATCTTAATGGCCTAATTACTGCAGAACATATAAAATTATTGCGTATTTTTCTCAATGCACCAATCAAAACAGTTTTATTAATTAAAGATCTCGAAAAATATCTTCCAGAGATCATTAAAATAGCCAAAACTTTTAATCAGTAATATAAAATAACAGGGTAGACTCTTGATTTTTTACGCCAATTGAGGTATAATAGTACTTAAGAGTTTCAAGTTAGTTTTTATTGCTGTAAAAAGCTAACAAAGCGGTCTTACCAACTGCGAAACATCAAAGGTTTAATCACGACCTGAGAAATACTAATAATAATAGGAATTAGAATGCCAACTATCAATCAATTGATTCGCAAGCCTCGTAAAAAAGCTGCGAAAAAATCTGGCGCTCCTGCTCTTGGCTCGATCGTCAATACTCTAAAAACTAAATATTATGATCGTCCTGCTCCTCTCAAACGAGGTGTTTGTATTAAAGTAACAACGAAAACCCCTAAAAAACCAAACTCTGCGCTTCGTAAAGTTGCTCGTATCCGTTTAACAAATGGACAGGAAGTTTGGGCATATATTGGGGGGGAAGGGCATAATCTTCAAGAACACGCAGTCGTGCTAGTTCGTGGTGGACGCGTACCTGATCTTCCAGGTGTTCGTTATCACATTGTTCGTGGTACACTCGATCTTCAAGGAGTCCAAGGACGCAAACAAGGCCGTTCAAAATATGGCGCAAAAAAGGAGGGTAAATAATGCCACGTAAAACTACTACTTCGCTTGAGCGAAAAGTCAGCCCAGATCGCAAATATCAATCCGTCATGGTTCAACGTTTGATCAATAAATCAATGCTTGATGGTAAAAAACAAGTTGCTGAGCGTGCTGTTTATAGCGCTATCGAAAATGCCGCAAAAGAATTGAAATCTGAGAACCCAGTTGAAGTTCTCGAAAAAGCAATTGCGAATGTTTCGCCAGATTTTGAAGTTAAATCTCGTCGTGTTGGTGGTGCAAACTATCAAATCCCATTCCCGATCACTGGTCATCGTCAAATGCATTTTGCATTTTCTTGGCTTGTACAATCTGCTCGCGCTCGTAAAGGTATGCCGTATGCTGGTCGTTTGAAGGCAGAAATTGTAGATGCTTATAACGAAGCTGGTGCAGCCTTCAAGAAAAAAGAAGATTGTCATCGTATGGCTGAAGCAAACCGTGCGTTCGCGCATTTTGCACGCTAATATAAATAGATTATATTTTCAAAGACACCTCCTAAAAGGTGTCTTTTTGTTGTAACATGATACCTCTTATGGTATATTAGGTATAGTTATAGGAGGTAAAATGGTAAGAATAGCAATTAACGGTTTCGGACGAATTGGACGAAATGCCTTTAAAATTGCATACGAAAGAAGAGATGTTGAGATTGTAGCAATTAATGATCTTACAGACACTAAAACTTTAGCGCATCTTCTCAAACATGATTCATCTTATGGGACATACGATCGTAAAGTTTCCTTTGATGACGAAAATATCATTATTGATCAGACAAAGATTCGAGTTTTTGCCGAAAAAGATCCTAATAATCTTCCGTGGAAAAAATTAAAAATTGATGCAGTTATCGAATCCACAGGATTTTTTACTGATCCAGCTAAAGCTAGAGCGCATATTAATGCTGGTTCTAGAAAGGTAGTTATTTCTGCTCCAGCAAAAGGTGAAGGTGCTAAAACTATCGTGCTTGGCGTAAATGAGGATATTGTAGAAAAAAATGATGAAATACTGAGTAATGCCTCTTGTACTACCAACTGTATCGCTCCTATTATGCAAATTTTGGAAAATAATTTCGGTATTGAAAAAGCTATGATGACTACGGTACATTCCTATACTACTTCTCAAAAATTGCAAGATGCTCCAGCTAAGGACATGCGGGAGTCTCGCGCTGCTGCTGAAAATATTGTTCCGACTACTACTGGCGCATCAAAGGCTGCAGCTTTAACTATCCCTAGTCTCACTGGAAAGTTTAATGGTTTATCCGTGAGAGTGCCAACTCCAGTTGTTTCTTTGTCTGATATTACTGCTGTTTTGAAAAAGAACGTTACTAAAGAAGAATTAAATAAAGTTTTCGAAAAAGCCTCAAAAGAACCTTATTACGAAGGCATTCTTGGCATCACTCATGAAGAATTAGTTTCAAGCGATTTTCGAGGAAATTCACATTCTTGTATTGTGGATTTACTTCTCACTGATGTTGTTGGCGGCAATCTTATTAAAATTGTTGCTTGGTATGATAATGAATGGGGTTATTCAAACCGACTTGTCGAATTAACTGCTGATTTTGGAAAGAAAAAATAAATGCCAAAACTTTTCATCGCATCAGATCATCGAGGTTTTACCGAAAAACAACGGCTTCTTGGACTTCTTAATAATTCAAATGTTAAAGATTTTTTTGAAATCATTGATTTGGGTCCAACGACCTTAAATCCAGAAGATGATTTTAATGATTCTGCAATTATTGTTGCTAGGAATGTTAGGGAAAATCCAAAATCTCGTGGTATTCTGCTTTGTGGCTCGGCGCATGGAGTTGCTATCCAAGCGAATCGTTTCAAAGGTATTCGTGCAATTTGTGGCTATACGTCTGAATTGGCTAAATTAGGTCGGATGCATAATGATGCTAATATTATTTGTCTTTCATCCGACTTAATGGATGCATCTTCAATAGATGGATCGGTAATTGCTTTTCTTTCTACTGCTTTTTTACCAGAGGAACGTTATATAAAACGTAATCTTCGGCTAGATGAGGATAATATTTATTAAAAAAGGGAAATATGAGAACGGTAGTTGATCCATCAGATGTTAAAATCGTCCCGACGTTACTAACCAGCGATCCAGACGAATTCAATAGAACTATGAAGCTCTATCCTACTTTTGTTAATAGGATACATATAGATGTTGTTGACGGTGGTTTTGTTTCTACCACTACGATTCCGCTATCGGCAATTACAACTTTACCTCAAAGTACTTTAATTGATTTTCATATGATGGTTGTTCGTCCTTCCGAACATTTATCAAATATAATTCGTCTGAAGCCAAATCTTTGTATTTTTCACGCTGAAGCCTCCGAAGATTTACTTCCCATTTTTGATCGACTTAAACAGGCTGGGATTAAAACTGGTGTTGCTTTATTGCAACGAACTTATCCAGGAAATGTCAAACATTATATTGAAGCTGCCGATCATGTCTTGGTTTTTGCTGGAGCATTAGGCAAAAATGGTGGAACTGCCGACCTTTTGCAAGTTGAAAAGATTAAAATAGTTCGTCAAATTAAACCAGATGTAGAAATCTCTTGGGATGGTGGAATCGGTAAGGATAATGTTCGTACTCTCGCACATTCTGATATCAATATTTTAAATGTTGGTTCATATATTCTCAAAGCGACAGATTCTAAAGTTGCTTATGAAGAATTAGTCGAAGAAGCTGTTCAGCGGGGAGTTGCAATTTAATGGCAAAAATTGTTAGTTTGGGATCGGCTCTGCAAGATATTTATTTGGTTGATCGAGATGATTTTAATGGTAAAAAAGTTGGAGATGAACTAAAATTTGCTCAATTAAATATCGGCACTAAAGTAGATATTGATAATGTTTTTTTTGAAACTGGTGGCGGGGGAACTAATTCAGCAGTTTCTTTTGCTAGGCATGGACATCAGTCATTTTTCTTAGGTAATATAGGTAGCGATTTGTCTGGTCAAGCTATTAGAAAAGTGCTTGACGAAGAAGGAGTCAATACTAAATATATTGTAAAAACTGACGATAAGACAGGGATTTCCGTAGTTTTACTCGACGTTAAAAGTGGAGAGCGGACAATTCTAACTCACCGTGGGGCCAGTGCAAAATTTAGCAATCTTGACGCTCATGTCCTTGAGCAAATTAAACCAGATTGGCTTTATGTCTCTTCTTTACGAGGGGATATGGATACTTTATTAGGGTTTTTTGAGCAAGCAAAAGAGCTAGGTACTAAAATCATGTTCAACCCAGGCGGACTTGAATTAAGAAATAAAAAGAAACTATTGGGCTTACTTGAAGATGTTGATATATTATTAACTAATAAATTAGAGGCTCATGAAATTGTTCCTGGGAAAGTTCTTGAAGAGCTAATTTCTCATCTAAAATCATATGTCAAAACCGTTATTATCACTACTGGTGCTATGGGTGCAATTGCTACTAATTCTGAAGAAACTTATCGTTTTGGACTTTACGAAGATATAAAGGTGAAGGACACTACTGGCGCTGGGGACGCTTTCGGATCGGGCTTTTTAGCTCATTTTGCGGATGGTAACAGTTTTAAAGATTCACTTATTTTTGCTTCCGCAAATGCCACCTCGGTAGTAGGGTCTCTAGGAGCCAAAAAAGGTATTTTGGACGGTACCGAAAAACTTCATCCAATGCCAATTCAGAGGGTTTAAAAAATCTCAGCTTAAAACTGAGTTTTTTAATAATAGGTAACTTATTTTCGTTTCTTTTTATCTTCATAGCCAAAAAATTTTCGTCCAATAAAATCTTTGACATAGTTTTTTGCAATTCCTCCGACCGAGGTCATTTCTTTGATATTATCTGCAATATCTTCGGTCTTATTCGCGATTATTTGTCCAGTTTCAATAATTTTTCTTGCCTTACCAGCAATCTTAATCAAACGAATCAATAATATCGAGCTAAGTAACAAAAATAAGAAAAGCATAAAACTTAAAATCCCGACAATGATCCATTCCGCTAAGTTTAAATTATTCATATTAACCTCAATTTCCACTAATTATTATTGATATATTTACGTATATCATCTGCGTAATCTTCATTTTCTAAAATGTAATGAAGATGAGCGAAAATATAATTTTTTGGATCGCCAGTAGTCATCCAAGTGCCATTTGTTTTCTTTGCGTAGACTCGTTGTGTTGGGATTAGGGCGGCGATTGCGTCAGCCGTCCATAACTCTCCATCAAGCCCAGTATTTTTAGGATCAAGATGTTCGAAAATTTCTGGCGTTAATAAATAGCGACCGTAAGAAGCTAGATCTGATGGTGCATCTTCAGGTGCTGGTTTCTCGACTAACCCTTTAACTTTTTCACCATCAAGTGAAATTGAGGCATATTTTTTAATCTCTGCGTGTGGAACCTCTTGCCCAGAAATAATCGCAGCTGCGTCAGGGTGTTTTTCGTATGATTCGATTAAATCTGCAATTGCACTTTTTCCGAATACTACATCATCTGAATAAGCTACGATAAAAGCTTCATCGTCTCGAATATAATCACGAGCAGATGCGATAGGTGAACCGTTCCCGTATGGATAGGACGGATCTTGTACAATAATATCAATTTTTGGAAAATTTAATATCTGCTCAATTGGTTTATATCTATCATCTTTTCCTTGTATATGTAGTTGTTTCTTTATCTTTGTTGCAGAGTTATTAAAATAATCTTCATAAATTGCTTTTCCTTCCGGCGTAGCAACAATAATGATTTGGGATATTCCCGCTTCCACACACTCTTCAACCACAAATTGCATAATTGGTCTATTTCCAAGCGGTAACATTGCCTTTGGAATAGTTTTAGTAATTGGCAGGTAACGGCTAGCAGAACCAGCATCAGTAATAATAGCCTTTGTCGGTTTTTTATAATTCATAAGTACTCCTTGAGACCTAATTATATCACAGACTAGAAGAAAACAACTATTCATAGTAATATCAAATGTCACTAACGCTAAAGTTAAGAATTATTCGTTATGATTACAAAAGATAAAAGGGTTGAGCTTTCGATTTCTTTTTATATTTTAAATTTGTTGGAATATGTTATCATTTAAACATAAGCATTAAAACTTTAAGGAGTTACATGTCAATAAAAAGAAAATATGTCGATAGCCATTGGCTGATTTTTGCCTTTCAAGGTGTGATCGCTTTGCTATTTGGGTGGTTTGCATTATTTACTAATCGACAATATACGTATGAATTAATTTGGATTGTTGGGGGAATGTTATTATGTCTTGGTATTTTTGAACTAATTAATCTCTTATCTCGCTCACGTCTTAAAGAAACATGGGGTTTCTCTCTTATTTCGGCAATCATGGAAATAGGTACATCTTTTACTCTTTTGTTAACTCTTAGCCAAGGAGTTGTATGGCACTTAGCCTTAATTGCTGGCTATACTGTCGTACGAGGTGCCTTGGAAGTTCTGATTGGGTTAAAATCCATTGACGACAAAACTGATCGTTTTATTTGGGTACTTGCTGGGGCTTGTGGCGTGATTATTGGATTTGTCATTTTAAATTCAGGACAGTCCATCGTAATTTCTCATGCACCTGATTTTATTAAATACTTTGGCGTGTACCTATCAATTTATGGAATTTGCAACCTTATTTATGGTATTCATAACTATGATCAATCTGGTGATCTAAAAGCCGAGAGAAGTGCTAAAAAGCTTGGCAATACAGTTAAAACCACTAAGCAATTGTCAAAAGTAACTAAAAAGAAAACAGCTTCTCGTGCCAAAGTAGCTCAAAAAACTGCCAAGAAGATTCCTTCAAAAACTTCAAAAACTCGTAAAAAATAATAGATTTTTATAACTAAAAAAGTGGCAACAACGCCACTTTTTTAATAAAGTCTTCATGCTATAATATAATATATGTCAAAGGAGGTGATATTTTTACGAAAAGAGGATGTGGACCCAGATAGTCTCACTCCAGCTGATTTCGTACATCTTCATAATCACACTCACTATTCTCTTCTCGACGGCTTGACTAAAGTTCCAGATCTTATTCAGTACGTTAAAGATCAAGGAATGAAAGCCGTCGCTGTCACTGATCACGGTACAATGTCTGGGCTAGTTGAACTTTATAAGACTGCGAAAAGTAATGATATTAAGCCAATTTTAGGATGCGAGGCTTATGTGGCAGCTAGAAAACGCACCGACAAAGATCCAGCTTATGATAAAGAACGTTTTCATATCACCTTGCTTGCAATGAACGATAAAGGTTTCGAAAATCTCTGTAGACTTGCGACTGAGGCAGAAATTAACGGTAAGTATTATAAGCCAAGAATCGACCATGAAATTATGGAAAAATACAACGAGGGTATTATCTGTTTATCCGGCTGTGCTAGTTCCGAAATTTCCGTCCGTCTAAAAAATGGCGATATAGACGGTGCAAGAAAACTTGTGGATTGGTATCATAAAGTTTATGGCGACCGCTTCTATTTAGAGATGCAGGATCATGGACATCCTAATTCTCCTACTCACTGGGATGTGCAAAATCGTATTAATGAAAGTCTAAAGCAAATTGCTAAAGAAACGGGACTTCCACTAGTTATAACATGTGATGGACACTACTTAAAACATAGCGATCAGGATGCGCATGAGGTTCTGCTCTGCATTGGCACTGCTGCCAATCTCTCTGACCAGAATCGTATGACCTTAAAAGATTTTCAACTTCATGTTATTCCTCCAAAAGAACTAATTGATCGTTGGAAAGATGAATGTCCAGAAGCTTTGAAAAACGCTAAAATAATTGCTGATCGTTGTACTGCAGAACTTCAACTTGGACGTATTCTGATTCCAAGATTTCCTGTTCCAGAAGGTGAAAATGAAAAATCTTATCTCGATAAACTTGTTTTTAGAGGGTTAGTTTTTCGTTACACTAATCACAGCCAAGAACAAACCGAAAAATTATCAATTGAAGAATGTCGTAAGCTTCTGCCAGAAAATGTACTTGAGCGGATTGATTATGAACTTTCCGTTGTAGATAAAATGGGTTATAATGGCTATTTCTTAATCGTTCAAGATTTTATTAACTGGGGTAAGTCTCAACGTATAGTCTATGGACCAGGTCGTGGTTCCGCTGCTGGTTCAATTTTGGCATATGCCCTTCGTATCACTGAGCTTGATCCATTAAAATATAATTTACTCTTTGAGCGATTCTTAAATCCTGACCGTATTTCCATGCCTGATATTGATACGGATATTCAGGATACTCGTCGTGACGAAGTGATCGAGTATTGTACCGAAAAATATGGCAAAGAAAGAGTCTCTAATATCTGTACTTTTGGTAAAATGATGGCAAAAAACGCCGTCCGAGACGTTGCTAGAGTATTGGAAGTCCCTTACGCCGAGGCTGATCGCTTGGCAAAAATGGTACCAGATCCAGTTATGGGACATCATGTTCATCTTGCTGACGCTATTAAAGAAGTGCCTGATCTTCGTAATGAATATGAACATAATCCAGTCGCTAAAGAAGTTTTAGATTTTGCAAAAAATCTTGAGGGTACAATTCGCTCGCATGGTGTGCATGCCTGTGGCGTAGTGATTGCACCAGATGATCTCGTAAAATTTCTTCCACTTGAAGTCTCCGCTAAAGGTCCTCTTGCCACACAGTTTCCTTCAACTGAAGTAGAAGATCTTGGACTTCTTAAAATGGACTTCCTCGGCCTTTCTAATTTATCTGTCATTAACAGTACTCTTCGCATGGTACGCAAAGTTTATGAGAACGATATAGATCTTTACGCCATTCCTTTGGATGACCAAAAAGCCTACGAGCTTTTACAAGCGGCTGAAACCACAGGTGTTTTTCAACTTGAGTCTGCCGGCATGAAACGATATTTAAAAGATTTGAAGGCTTCAAGTTTTGAGGATATTATCGCTATGGTTGCACTTTATCGTCCAGGACCAATGCAATTTATTGATTCTTTTATTCGCAGAAAACATGGCAAAGAGCCAATCACTTATCTCCATCCAGGATTAGAAAACGCCCTAAAATCAACTTATGGAATCATGATTTATCAAGAGCAGTTCATGCAGATTTCTAAAGAGTGGTGCGGTTTTACTGGCGGGCAGGCGGACACTCTGCGTAAAGCTGTCGGTAAGAAAAAAGTTGATCTTATGAATAAAGTGAAACCAGATTTTATTAAAGGCGCAGTTGAAATTGGTGGCGCTACGGAAGAAATTGCTGAAACTTTTTGGTCGCAACTTCTTGATTTTGCGAACTACTGTTTTAATAAATCTCACGCCGCTTGTTATGCTTTGATTGCTTATTGGACGGCATATCTCAAAGCGCATTATCCTGACGCCTTTATGGCGGCTTTAATGACTTCTGATATGCGTTGGACTGATCGTTTAGCAATCGAAATGTCTGAATGTAAACGCATGGGTCTTAAGGTTTTAGGTCCAGACATTAATCAATCTTACTCGGATTTTGCTATTGTTAGAGGCGAAAATACCATTCGTTTTGGTCTTTCAGCGATTAAAAATATGGGTAAGGCTTTAATTGAAGAAATTGTTATTCCTGAGCGTGAGAAAAATGGTGAATTCACCTCAGTATGTGATTTTGCAAAGCGAGTGGATAATACTAAGTTTAACAAGAAATCTTGGGAAGCTGCCATCAAAACAGGTGCTTTCGACCGTTTCGCAACACGCGCAGATTTATTATTTAGCCTTGAAGAAATCCAAGCTTATGGTGCCAAAGTCCAAAAAGATAAAGCTAATGGTCAAACTGATTTATTTGGTTTAATGGGGTCAGTTGGTATGATACCGGAGCCAGAAATCAAAACGTCTCCGACAACTCTTACCGATAAGGAACAATTATTATGGGAACGAGATTTAATGGGGCTTTATCTCTCAGCACATCCGCTAGATAAATATGAAGTTTATTTTGAGGAGCAGACGCATCCGATGTCTTATTTATCATCCGAACATGACGGAAAGAAAATAATTGTTGGTGGAATTATCACGAATATTCGTACTATTTTAACTAAATCAAATACTAAAATGGCATTTGTTACAATCGAAAACAAAACCGATAGTGCTGAAATTTTAGTATTTCCAAAAACTTTTGCCGAACATGCCGAAGATTTAGTTATTGATAATATTATTAAGGTGCCAGGTCGTATTAATGCTCGTGACCGTAACGGCAATCTTACAGAAAATGATATTAAGATTATTGCTGACGATATCTTTTTAGTATCTGATTCAGTACTTGAACAGTATCAATCCACTGGCGAAATACTGAAAGAACCAGATCCTGCTCCACCACGCAAAAATTTCCATAAAAAACCTGTAAATGAAGAAAAAGAAAATCAAGATAAAAAAACACTCCCAAATCAACATCAGTCTGAAGAAGAATCATATCGACAAATTCAAAAGCCTATCGATCCGCGGTCTCAAAAGCTGTATTTATTAATCAAAAAGCCAGAAGATAATAATACCTTAACAGAGCTAAAAAAACTTTGCGATCGAAACGTCGGGTTGACTGATGTGATTTTAGTCTTAAAAGAAAAAGATAATAAAACTCCTCTTAAGATGCCGTTTCGTGTTTCTGCCAGCGAGGCATTTTTAGATGAGTTAAAGCTATTGCTTGATGACGAATCTGTCGTATTAAAGTAACCCTCTTATGCTATAATACCCTTAATGCAATCAATCACATTACATAAGAAG
>CAUUKA010000011.1:0-24412 GCA_963545945.1 uncultured Candidatus Saccharibacteria bacterium
AGAACTGGCAATTACTACAACTGGATTGCTACTACGGCGGGGAGCGGAAATGCTACTACCTATAACACCGTAGTTAATGATTCAATTTGCCCTAGGAATTGGAAAATACCAGACAATACCGGTAGTAAATCTTTTATCAATCTTCTTTCCGCTACTTATGGACTTAGTAATGACGCTCCCAGTAGGGAAAAACTTATTGGTCTTCCATTCAATATCCCTCGAGTAGGATATTATCCGTATGGACCTTCTGCTTCCTATATCTTATATGGTTCATTAAGTAATATGCTGTGGACCAATACTGCTGGCACTACTTATATTCAAATTCTTTGGGTTGGTGGCTCTAATATAGTTATCCAACAAAATCTTGAACGTGGTTACGGTCTTTCTGTTCGCTGTGTCGCTCGCTAAAGCCTTTAAAAACCATAAAAAATATAGTATGATAGAGATTAGTTAAAAAGGTGGGAAATTGAATAAAATTACCAAACATCTAAATCAGCATATTACCGGACATGTATTTGATCGTGAGGCTATTTTGCGAGCTTATTCTCAAGATAAAAGCGTTATGACGGTAATACCAAGACTGGTCGCCATTCCTACTTCAGTTTCTGATGTGCAATATTTATTAAGATTTTCTGACGATATTGCTAAAAAAGGCTTTAAACTACCAATAACCGTACGTGGAGCAGGTAATAGCAAAACTGGTTCTTGCTTAGGTGAAGGAATGATTATCTCTACCGAAAAAATGAATAAAATCGAAGAAATTGATGAGCATTCACGTTTTGTTCGCGTCCAAGCTGGTGTTACCTTAGAAAAACTTAACGCCGTCCTTGCTGCTTATAATTTATGCATTCCAATCAAAGCTAATCCAAAAGAAACTATTGGTGGACTTATTTCTTCTTTTCCTACTGATCCCATGGCAAAAAAATATGGTAGTATCTACTATTTTGTCGATCGACTTGAGGTCGTTTTGAATACTGGAGAAATAGTGCAGACTGTTAGTTATACTCAAAATGGCATGAAAAATCTCGCCCAAAAAGATAACGTCATCAACAGTATCTATGAAAATATCGAAAAGATCGTCGATGAAAACATCCAGACAATCAAAAATATTAATAGGGAAAAATCAGGGCACGCTGGATACAGCATGATTTCTCAAGTTAAAAACGCAGAAACTAAGAATTTTGATCTTATGCCATTATTTTTTGGCGCAGAAGGAACACTTGGTGTGATTACTGAAGTAATTCTTCGCACTGAGCCAATCCCTCGACCATCAAAACATATCCTTGCTACTTTTAGAACCATTGCTGAAGCTACTGATTATATGAATAGAGTTTTGAAGTTGCAACCAGCAATTTTGGATATTTATGATAGCAGAATCTTCCAAGTTGCCGCTAATCATGGAAAAACCTTAGGACTTCTCGAGCCAATCCTAGAACACGGTTACTATGTCTTAGTGGCTTTTAACGACAGTTGGTTTCAGATTAATAACCGAATAAAAATGTGCCTCGGAATTGGAACTCGGGCTAATTCAATTACAGCAGAAAATAATCTAAATACCGATGATTTCAAAAAGATTAGTACACTTGTTGAATGTTATCTTAATGATGAAAATTCGACCGAGCGTCCATCGCTGGTTGATGATTTTTCTATCAAACCGGAAAATATTGTGAAGTTTATCGAAAAAGTTGGTATGATTGAACGCGCCTTAAAACAAGATTTGCCAATTTTTGGTTCATTCGCTACCAATGTTTACACCGTTCGCCCAGATTTTAATTTATCCACTTTAAATGGGCGAAAAAATTCAATGCAATTTTTGCGTTTCTTCGGTAAATTAGTTAAAGAATGTGGTGGCACTTTTGCTGGCGGTAGTTCAGAGGGAAGAGTCAAGGGACTCGTCTCAACTCCGGAATTACCTCCAGAAGAACGAGAGATATATTGTCAAATCAAACAAATTTTTGATCCTCGAGGTATTCTTAACCCAGGCACAAAACTCGAAGCTTCTTTCAAAGATGTTGTCCGACATTTACGTACAACCGAAGCAGAAGGCGTCAATCGAGATTAATCCTTAAATGGACTAAATCTCTCACCAGTTAGTCTAGTGTATAATAATATATATGAATAAGACTGATGCTGTAAAACGGATCGAAAAATTACGCAATTTAATTAACGATTATCGTTATCATTACCATGTTTTAGACGAATCTATTATGTCTGAATCTGCCGCAGATTCTCTAAAACATGAACTTACAAAATTGGAAGAACAATTTCCCGAATTGATTACTCCTGATTCTCCAACTCAACGTGTTGCCGGAAAGCCACTTGATAGATTCCAAAAAGTTACGCATGAAAAACGGATGATTTCTTTAGCGGATGTTTTTTCTGAAGCCGAAATTCATGAATGGGTAGCAAAAAATTATAAACTCGTTGATCCTAAAATAAAGTTTGAATATTTTACGGATATCAAAATGGACGGTCTCGCAATGTCCCTGCATTACACCAATGGCATTTTGGAACGTGCTGTAACCAGAGGTGATGGCTTAATTGGCGAAGATGTAACTATGAACATTCGTACTATTAAAAATATCCCTCTAAAACTTAGAGGTGAAAATATTCCTGAAAAAGTTGAAGTACGTGGTGAAGTGGTAATTTTTAAGAAAGATTTTGAAGAACTTAATGCTAAACAACGTCAAAAAAACGAGCCTCTTTTTGCGAACCCGCGTAATCTAGCCGCTGGTAGTATCCGTCAATTAGATCCAAAAATAGCCGATCAAAGACCTTTGAAATTTATGGCTTATGATTTAGTAACACCTAATTTACCTACTCACTATGAAGCTTATGAACAATTGCGTATTTTTGGTTTTCAAACTAGCAATCAAGACAAAGTAGCCAAAAATATTGAAGCAGTGTTATCCGAAATAGTACGTCTCGAATCAAAACGGGAAAGTTTACCTTTCGGTACCGACGGTATGGTAATAAAAATCAATGATCGAAAAATATATGATCAGCTCGGGATTATTGGTAAAACTCCTCGCGCTGCAGTAGCTTATAAATATCCAGCCGAAGAATCAACCACAAAAATTCGAGACATTGTTATCCAAATTGGTAGAACAGGTGCAACTACTCCAGTTGCTATTCTCGATCCCGTAGTCGTAGCTGGTAGTACCGTCAAGCATGCAACTCTGCATAATGCAGATGAAATTATGAGATTAGATTTGCGAATTGGTGATACTGTCATTATCTATAAGGCAGGTGACATCATTCCCCAAGTCAAGACAGTTCTCACCAAGCTCCGTCCAGAAAACGCAAAAAAATTTGATTATGAGCAAGCGTTAAAAACACAATATCCAGAACTTGATTTTGAGCGAAAAACCGGTGAAGTCGCCTATCGAGTCAAAGGCATGACGACAGATTTAATTCTCAAACGCGCTATCGAATATTATGCTAGTAAAACAGCACTTAATATTGAGGGGTTAGGTGAAAAAAATGTTGAAGCATTAGTGGATTCTGGATTAGTTAAATCACTTTCTGATTTATATCGTCTTGAAAAAAGCCAACTAATTAAGTTGGAGCGATTTGCTGAAAAATCGGCTCAAAA
Source organism: uncultured Candidatus Saccharibacteria bacterium (assembly GCA_963545945.1). Taxonomy (GTDB): domain Bacteria; phylum Patescibacteriota; class Saccharimonadia; order Saccharimonadales; family Saccharimonadaceae; genus Nanosyncoccus. The sequence continues at coordinate 3,596 of CAUUKA010000011.1, forward strand.
TTTGATTGGTTCAATATCAAAATCCAAACATCCTAGCCTCGAAAGGTTTATTGTTGCTATCGGTATTCGTTATATTGGTGCTCAAACCGCTATTAATCTCGCAAAAAATTTTAAATCAATCGAAAATCTAAGCAATGCTACCGAGGACGAATTATTAGCTATTCCTGATATTGGTAAAATTGTTGCTGAATCAATTTTAGCTTATTTTTCAGATCAGGAAAATCTTAAACAACTAGAAGAGCTAAAAATGCTAGGTGTTCAACCATTTTTTGAGGAGAAAAACACGTTGCCTCTTATTGATAAAAGCTATGTTATAACCGGCACGCTTGATTCTATGTCCAGAGAGGAAGCCGAATCAAGGCTCAGGCAAAGGGGTGCAACCGTAACTAGTAGTGTTGTTAAAAATACAACATCTCTCATTGTTGGAAAAAATGCTGGTAAAAGTAAAATTGAAAAAGCAAAAAAAATGGGCATATCGACTATTTCAGAGTCTGAACTGCTAAAAATACTTATGTTATAATTAAATAAATATGGAAGAAAAATTAGTTATCAAGGGGGTAAAAGCTCGACAAATTCTTGATAGCCGCGGAAATCCTACTGTTGAGGCTGATATATTCTTATCTAGTGGACATGTCGGACGAGCCATTGTTCCGAGTGGCGCTTCGACCGGATCTAACGAAGCGCTAGAATTACGCGACAACGATCCGAATTACTATAACGGTAAGAGTGTCCTTAGGGCTGTTTGGAATGTTAATAGCAAAATCCGTGACGTGCTTTTGGAAAATACTGCAGAGCAACAAATTGTAGATAATATTATGTGCGAGCTCGACGGTACTGAGAATAAATCCAATCTTGGCGCTAATGCTATCCTCGCAGTCTCAATGGCGAATGCTAAAGCTGTCGCTAAAGCCAAAAATCTTCATTTTTATGAATATATTGCTGAATTGGCTGGCACTGAAAATGAGCTAAAACTTCCTATGCCGATGATGAATGTAATGAATGGTGGGGCACATACTGACTGGTCAACTGATTTCCAGGAATATATGATTATTCCGACTGGTGCTCAAAATATTAACGATGCAATTCGTATGGGGGCAGAAATCTTTCATCAACTTAAAAAGGTTTTGAAAAATCGTGGATATCCTACTACAGTCGGAGATGAGGGTGGATATGCTCCAAATGTGCGTGATGGCAATAACGAACCACTTGAATGTATTAGGCAGGCTATTTTAGAATCAGGCTATCGACTTGGCGACGAAATCAATATCGCTATGGATATTGCGTCTTCTGAGTTTTATGAAAATGAACATTATATTCTGAAAACTAACGGTGATTGGAAAACTAGCGATGATTTAATTAATTGGTATACTTGGATTTATGAAAATTATCCCATTGTTTCAATCGAGGACGGTTTAGCAGAGAATGATTGGGACGGTTGGAAAAAAATGACAGAGCGTTTAGGTGATAAAATCCAATTAGTCGGCGATGATTTATTTGTCACCAATAGTCGAATTCTCCAGAAGGGGATTGATGAAAAAATCGGCAATGCAATTTTAATCAAACCAAATCAAATCGGCACACTGTCCGAAACTATTGAGACCGTAAAGCTTGCTAAACAGCATAATTATCGTACCATTATTTCTCATCGCTCTGGAGAATCAGAGGATAATTCCATCGCTCACTTAGCTGTTGGACTTGCTACTGGACAAATTAAAACTGGCTCATTGTCGCGCAGTGAGCGCATTGCAAAATATAATGAATTAATTCGCATCGCTGAAGCTAATCCAACTTTAGGGCTAAGTAATCCATTCCAAAAATGAATAAATTATTAGCGGAAAAATTAAAAACTTTACCGTCAGCTCCAGGAGTTTATTTTCACAAAAACGCTGATGGTGAAATTATTTATGTTGGCAAGGCTGCCGTCTTAAAAAATCGAGTTCGCCAATACTTTCAAAACACTGAAAAAGATCCAAAAACCGAAGCATTAGTATCAGAGATTGTAATGACGGATTGGTTGGTAGTCGATACTGAAATGGACGCACTGTTTTTGGAGTCTGAAATGATTAAACGCTATCGTCCAAAATGGAATATTCTGTTACGTGATGATAAAACAGTCTGTTATGTTAGAATAAATTTGAAATCAGATATTCCTTACGTCTCCTTAACCAGTATTCCTGAAGACGATAAAGCTGAATATATTGGACCTTTTTATTCCAGAAATACAATTAATAAAGCCCTTCGTGTATTAAGAAAAGTTTTCCCATATTACACCAAGCCATACAGTGGCAAAAAAACTCTTGAAACGGATTTAGGGCTCACTCCAGGAATTGAGGTGAATCGCAGAACGCCACAGGAATATAAAAAAGATTTACGCAAGCTTATTCGTTACTTGAATGGCGAAAGAAAAACTTTACTTAAAGAGCTAGACCGTCAGATGCGAGAATCAGCAAAAAACCAAGAGTTTGAATCGGCGGCTTTATTTAGGAATCAAATCTACGGATTACAAGGAATTAGGAAAAAAATAATTTTCTCAGATAAAGAGTTTATTAGTCTTTCTTCAGATGGGGCATTAAGAGAGTTAAAGGAATTATTAGGATTACCAAAAACACCAAGAAAAATTGAGGGATATGATATTTCGCATCAATCTGGCATTGATGTTGTAGCCAGTATGGTAGTTTTTATTAACGGCGTGGCAGATCGTTCAAAATATCGCAAGTTCAAATTACGCAAACAACAAAATAACGATCCTGCAAGCATGAAAGAGGTAATAGAGAGAAGATTAAAGCATCAAGAATGGGAATATCCTGACGTAATTATTCTGGACGGATCGATACCCCAGCTATCCGTCACTACTAACATACTATTATACCACAATATTCCAGTTATTGCAAGAGATAAGTCAGGAGACCACGCTAAAAACGCTAATACTAAGATAATAATTCCAGTAAAAAATGAAGAAAACATCCAATATCACCAGATTAAACTTTCTCCAAATAGCCATCTTGCAAAATTGATTGCTCGTATTGATGAAGAGTCTCATCGTTTTGCCGTTACATATCATCGATTATTAAAAACCAAAAATATGCTAAAATAAGATTATGTTTAAGCACCAGATAATTGTTTTTCTTGTTAGATGGCTCATCTCTTCTTCCGGTATGTGGCTAGTAATTAATCTTTTTGGTCAGATTGATCCGACCATAGTAGATGGTTTTTGGTTCTATGCTGTCGCTGGTCTAATCTTCTCTTTAGTAAATAGCATAGTACGTCCAATCGCCACAATTTTCAGTTTACCGCTCATCATTTTATCTATGGGTGTTTTTACTTTAATTATCAATACTGCTATGATGGCGTTGACGATTTGGTTACTCCCAGGCGTAAAAATAGACTTCATCGGCACGTTATTAGGCACTTTAGTGATCTCGTTAATCAACAGCATCATGAACGTCCTTATTCTACACTAGACACCATTTGAAAAAAACTTTATACTTATAATATGAATTTGGGAAATTTATTAGAAACTACAACTTTAATTTCTGCAATTTTTAGTATTTTGTTAATTCTTTTGCAACAGAGAGGAGCTTCTCTCGGTGCTGGTTTTGGTGCGAGCGGAGAACTATACACTACTAGACGGGGGCTAGAAAAGTCATTATTTACGACAACTATCTTTTTTGTCGTAGTTTTTGTTGCTTCAATTCTAGGATTGCTGTTAATTCCGGAGTAGTATGACGGCTTTTGGAAAGAATGGTCATAGAATTCGCAAAAGGCTTGAGAAGCTTTCGCGCAAGACTAGTAAAAGTGTTATTGAACACACTCAAGAGAACATCGTTGAGCGGATTTCTCATATCCGTCAAATTAGATTATTAATTTTAGAGTGGTCTTTGTTAGTTATCGCTGTTATTTGTTTAAGTATCGCACAGTCTTATTGGTACACCGATTCCTATGCTACGGAAGATTATAAGCAGGGAGGCACTTATACTGAGGCAACATTAGGCGAAGTAAACTCTTTGAACCCTCTATTCGCTTCAACTAGCTCTGAACGTACAATCGCTAAATTGCTGTTTTCTTCATTAAGCTCTTCTGATAGTTCTGGACATACTGGTTATGGTCTTGCCGACAGTATCACTTCTGATAAAACGGGCAAAACTTGGTCTGTTACTTTACGTAAAGATCTAAAATGGTCAGACGGTACGCCTTTAACCAATGAAGACGTTTTATTTACCACAAATATCATTACTAACTCGAAACTAACTAACAACTACTCTTCTAATCTGTCTAATATTAAAATCTCCGAACAAGATGGTAAGATAGTTTTTGATTTGCCCTCTGCTAATGCTTTTTTTGATACTTCCTTAGATTTTCCTATTTTGCCAAAACATATTCTCCAAGACGTTTCTATTGAGTCTCTTTTGGAGCATAGTTTTAGCTCAAAGCCAATATCATCTGGTGCTTTTTCCTATAATGCCACGCAGACTATTAGTTCTTCTGGAGAGAAAATAGTATATTTAGTTGCCAATAACTATTATTACAAAGGCCGACCACTATTGGATAGCTTTGTGGTACATGCTTTTACTAAATCTGAAGATATTATTACTGCGTTAAATAATGGTACAGTTACTGCTTCTGGCGATTTATCCGTTGAAGAAGGTAAAAAAATCACTGCCACTAGCCTCAATAAGCGTCAAACAGTTTTAAATTATGGTGTTTATATCTTTTTTAATACCTCCAGAGTGCAAGATCGTGATTTTCGTCGAGCAATCAAGCAAGGATTAAATTTTCAACAATTTCGTGAAAAACTAGACGGTGAACAATTATTGGAATATCCGTTTACCACTAATCAAATTGAGTTAGAAAAATATCCAGAAGACATTAAATATAATCCAGAAGAAGCGAAAAAGGTAATAGCTAATTATCTCTCTGCGGGTGCTTTTGGCGAAGGTATTAATATTGTTACTATCAAATCTGGTCAACTTTCTAAAATAACGGCAACTCTTTCGGAACAACTACAAGAGTTAGGCTTGAAAAATAATGTTACGGTTTATGAACCGGGGCAAGATTTTGCTTCTAATATTTTGGCAATGCGAGATTATGATGTGTTAGTTTACGAGATAGGCCTGGGCTCTGACCCGGATGTTTCTGCTTACTATCATAAGAGTGGTGCTACTACTAATGGACATAATCTTAGTAATTACAATAATCCTATTGCATCGGACTTAATTTTATCGGCTCGAGCTACTACCGATCCAATTTTACGTGCAAAAAAATATCAGAACTTTCTTAATTATTTTGTCGCTGATACTCCCGCTATTGGTCTATATCAAACGAACTATAATTATTATGTTAATAAAAAGGCGAAAACATACTCTCAAGAGAATAGATTAGTTACTGCTAGTGACCGGCTGATCGACGTGGAGAAATGGGGGATTAATATTAAAATTAAAAATCGTACACCATGAGCGCTAAGTAATCAAGCTTCATGAAATCGCTATTTTCAAAAAAATGGTATATTATATTAACTTAATCATTAAGGAGATGCCTCACCAATGCCAAACCCTAACCAACTTAACCCTAATGTCAATCCTCACCCTCTAGACTCCATAGAACAACCAATAGACAATCAAGAACATTCCGTAGAAAGCTCAGAACCACATTCAAACATTCCAGAACAGTCTAATAATAAAGAACTAATACCAGATAAAACTAGAATCCAAAATGAATTAGGCTCAAAAGTCCTCTCACTTGTTAATTTTGAATCTAAACATAAAGATATTGTTGAATCTTCTTTTAACAAAGCTAGAAATAATCATGATAAACTTCCAGGTAAAAATAATGAACGTAGAAACTATGCTTATCTTTCTCGTCTCAACTCTCTCATTGAGAAACATGGTGATAATCTAGAGCAAAGACTCTGGCAAGCTTCCGCTTCTAAGGTCATTATTAAACCAGAAGACATCACCGATAAATACTGGAAACAACAAGAACAAATCTTACGCAATGAAGGTCAAGGTAGAATCTTAAGCAATTATGAAAAGGACTATCTCACTAAAGAAATAATTATCGCAGAACAAGAAAGAACCATCACTCCTTGGGTAAACTATCTCAGCAATAAAGATTGTCCTTATCCTACTTGGTTCAAAGTCTATGCCTTCGATGGCCTCTCTAGAATGGGACTCTATAACGACAAAACTAAAGAATTTGAGAAACGTGACAAACATACTGTCGGTAGATTCCCAAACCTTAACCCTGAAGTCTTAGCTAAAGTCTATAGCCATATCAATGATTTCTTCAATCAAGATTCTTCTGCTTGGTTTGAGAAACATCCTGAAGATGAAAAACTAAGTGTTCTTGTAAAATCTGGTAACTTCAATAAACTCTATTCCAAAGAACTCTTAGACGCTAGAGTAATCATGAAGACACCAGAACGTACTGAAGATGTCCATGGTGATTGGTTCGAGTATAAGCTAGGTGATGAAGAACAAATCTCTAGGCTTGCTGAAGGTACTCGTTGGTGTATTGCTGATCCTCATACTGCCAATAACTACCTTAGCTGGGGTACTTACAATGGCAATGGTATTGAAGACTACGATGATAATTACGACGATTCCGACGAATATGACAATTACAAAGGTAATAGCCATAATGATAGCAAAGCTCGATTCTTCATCTTCCGCCTCAAGGCCGATCAATCTAAAGATGGCTATGCCGATAATGGTTCTGCTTCAATAAGACTAGGTCCAGATGGCAATGTAGCTGAAGTCTCAGGATTAAAAGATGGACAAGCTCTTGAAGACGCTTTAGTTCCTATTGTCCAAGAAAAAGTTCTTAATCTTCCAGGTGGCGAAAAATATAATCAGAGATTCGCAGACAAACAAGAACTCATTCGTCTAGACAAAAAAATGCAAAACAGCCAAGATCTCACTAAAGAAGAGCTTGAATTTATTTATGAGCTAAATCGCAATATTGCTACTCTAGACACTTACAATCACAATGATCCAAGACTTGAGGAATTAAAAGATAAATATAATGTCCAATATATTTTAGATCATGATATTGAGATAGACTTAAATAAGTTAGTCGAGAAAATAGATACCGATGATATTATTGATAACTTAGATGCATTAATAAACCATAATGTAAGCATAGACGAGCTAGTGAGTGGTATGGACTATGATGATATTATCGAAAATCTAGACACCCTCCTAAACCATGGTGCAGATGTCAATATTTTAATTAAAAGAATGGATTCTTATGATATTGCCAATAACTTAGACACCCTCATTAACCATGGCGCAGATATTAATATTCTAATTAGAAATATGGACCCTTCTGATATTGCCAAAAACTTAGACGCCCTCATTAATCATGGTGCTGATATAGACGTAAATGAATTATCTAAAAGAATGAATCCTTCTGGTATTGCCAAAAACTTAGACGCCCTCATTAATCATGGTGCGGATATAGACGTAAATGAATTATCTAAAAGAATGGATTCTTATGATATTGTCGAGAACCTAGACACCCTCATTAATCATGGCGCAGACATCAATGCTGTCGTTAGCAAAATGTCACCCAACAATATAGTAAAAAATCGTGAAAAGCTTCTCGCTTATGGTGCAAATTTAGACAACTAAAGCGTCTTATTGTACTGAATCCAAGCAAAAAACTCTTGACATTAAAAATAAACATAATTATAATAAGAAATAGCTTAGGTCATATACGAAGCAGAAATAAAAAATAAAATATAAACAAAAAGGAAAAACTATGACAAAATCTACAAAAATAGTTGCAGTTCTTGGCGTTATTGCGGGGTTGGGCGTAGCTTCGCTTCCGCTAGGAACTTTTGCTACCACTTATGTAGTGACACCATACGGTGCATCTCCAAAAACTGTTGACACCGAAATTGAATTAACTATCGGTAATGCAGTTGGTATCGCAACTAATGCTGAGAAGAAGTGTTCAGCCAGCACTCTTCCAAACACTACCGCTAGTTGTCAACAAATCATTTCAATCGGGACAAACAGTGCGAACGGTATGACTCTTACCGTTGCTGATAAGGATGCTAATACTGATCTTACCAATACGGCTGCTAACGATAAAATAGTCGCCGCTAACGGAGATATCGCTGCTGGTGATGGTAAATGGAATATTTCTGGTGGTTTACTCAGTAAAAAAGCCATCACTAATTCAGCTCAGAACGTTTACGTTGGTACTACAGCTGAAGAGAAAGATGTTTCTATGACTTACAACTTTGCCACTCGTGCAAATCAAAAGTCAGGTGTTTACACCGACAAAATCGTCTACTCTGTTAATGCTAACTAATCAGACTAGCTCTTAAAAAGCCTCTCTTCTCGAGAGGTTTTTTAGTATGTTATAATTGATTCATGAAAAAGATAAATACCTCTCCAATTTCTGGCACTCAGGAGCTCATTCCCAGTGACCAAGCACTTTTTAACGATCTTAAAGAAAATATTGCGAGAGTGTATCATCGACATGGTTTTTTGAATATTGAGACTCCAATCATTGATCGCTCCGAGATTTTACTTGCTAAGGCTGGAGGTGATACTGAAAAACAAATTTATAAAGTTATTAAGACTAAAGAAGATAGTGATTCGGCTGACCAAGCTCTTCGATTTGACCATACTGTTCCGTTAGCAAGATATGTCGTAGAGCATGAAAATGAGTTAATCTTTCCATTTAAAGTCAGTCAAATTGGACGTAATTTTAGAGGAGAACGTGCGCAACGCGGTCGTTTTCGTGAGTTTTACCAGTTAGACGTCGATGTTCTGGGCAGGGAAGAATTGCCAATCGCTTATGATGCAGAAGTCGTTAAGACTGCCTATGATGCACTAAAAACTTTTATTAATACTGAATTAAAAATCCGAATCTCAAATCGAAAATTACTCTCTGGGTTATTGGCTTTTTTGAATATTTCTGAGAAATCTCAGGATATCTTTGGCATTATCGATCATATTGAAAAAGTTCCGATGGAAAAAACTCTTGCCAATTTTTCGGAGATCGGTTTAGAAAAACTTGAGATAGATAAACTAGTATCTTTTATTCAGATCAATGGCACAGCCAAACAAGCTATCCAAGCTCTTAAAGCGTTGGGTGTAGAAAACGAAACGTTTAATGAGGGTATTGACGAGCTTAAAACTATTCTCGGACTATTAGAATCACAAGGTTTAGAGAATATCGCTATTGCTGATATGATGATTATTCGTGGACTTGACTATTATACCGGTGCTGTTTTTGAAACCATCTTGCCAAAATATCGTGAAATTGGCTCTATCTGCTCCGGCGGTAGATATGATAATTTGGCTAGCAATTACACTGATAAAAAGTTTCCAGGAGTAGGGATTTCTATCGGTCTAACAAGATTATTCTATATACTGAACGAAAAAGCATTACTTGAAAAAGAAAATCGTAAACCGATCGATATTGTATTGATTCCATTTTCTGAAAATGAATATCAAGAAGTTTTTGAGCTTGCCGACAATATGAGGCGTGATGGTAAAAGCGTCGACGTTAATCTTACCAAGCGTCGTCTTGGCGACAAAATTGAGTATGCTTCTAAAATTGCTAACTATTGCGCTGTCATTGGCGACCAAGAACTAAAAACCGGTACTTTTGAATTGAAAAATCTCCAAACTGGCGAAAAAACTCAAATGACAATATCAAAATAAAACTATTTCTTCTTTAGTCCCGCCTCAAAGTACATTTTGACTTGCTCCCAGCCCCATCCCGTATCAAATCCGCTTGTTTCAAAATCATTAAATTTGAAATATGGCATCCCCGCAGCAGATTTAGACTTTTGTGCTAATTTTGCAACTTTCATAGTATTAGCTTTCACCTTATCAAGGGTTTTATGCTCGCGATAGCAAGATTTAAAGGCATCACTTAGACCGGCTTTTTCTGCTACTTTTTCCCAGTAATCTGCACTCATATTGTCAATTTTTGGCGAGGTTTTTGAATTACCGATGCCTTTAGAATGATAGTCTTCATCCAACGCAGATAGTGCTACATGGTAAAATTCCCAGAATTTACCTTCTTCCGTTGCGCACTGAGCAGCTTCTGCTGAAAGTTCGGAATTTTTATCTCCACTTCCAAATTCATAGAGAAAATCAGTTATTCTCACCTCAAAAACAATATCTTTTTCCGCCAAATATTTCTCGAATTCTACTTGATTTTTCATAACAGCTCGCGAAAAATAGTCACAATAAGGACACATAATATCCGTCATCATTGTAAAATGATTTTTTGCATCTTTCTTACCAACAGTGGTTCTTCCATCCCAAATCGTATTCAAGTCTTCATTCTTTGGAGAATTTTTGACAAGCATTGTAATAAAAACTCCAACAAAAACAACTAGAATTATTCCTCGGACGATTGCACCTAAATTAAAACTACGAGATAAATTATTTTCTTCTTTCATTGATTTTTTCCTTTTTTTTGGTTTATTTTTTCGGTTATTAAGATTGCGTAAATTTCAAAACCTATTTTTCTTAACATGATTAAAATAATTATAATAGATAAAAATGTAAGAATTATACTTATTTTTCCAGCCAACGCCATTCCAGACACCCCAATTATTGAGACAATCAGTGGCGTCAAAACTGTTGTTCCACACGTTGGACAGCCAGAACTTAAAATTACCAATCCAGTAATAATTCCAGTATTCTGTAGATTTGTAGTATCTTTACGATATTTGCATAACAAGTATACTAGACCTATCAGAATAGATTGCAGAAAAGTTGTTAGGAAAAACAGAATCCAATCTGTAAATTGTCGATTTACACCAAAAATCCCAGAAAATGACGACCAAAGTATTGCACATTTGTTCCAAAAATCTATTCTCGCAAAAAGATCCAGTGTGCCCAGTCCACTAGATAATAAGTTCAATAAAGTGCCAAAAAATATAAAACTAATTATAAAACCAAAAATAAAAGAACGCTTTTTTGTTGCAAGGACAATTCCATACGCGGACAGTTTAATTCGATCAAGTTCTCGCAAGAAAATACGACGTATTTTCTTAGAAAAAGCAATCTTTTTAACCATATATTATATATAATAGCATAACAATATAAAGCTATCCTAAAAACCGAACACCAAAGCCAGAAACCGAACGACATTAAGAAAAATTATAAAATAAAAATAAGAAAAAGCAAATAAAAAACTCTCATCAACTTTATAATTTAAAACATAAAAATTATCTAAAAACAAGGTTGACATGCTAACAGCTCATGCTAAAATAGAATTAGATTTAGACGAAGTTGAGAGACGCCTAAATCTAAAAAGAGGGTGGAGTGTGAAGCTATTTTGGATATTTTTCCAAAGTAAATTGTTCTACCTAGAAAGAATGAATTCGATACAAAAGAGTAGAAAACTAAAAATACATTATGATTTTTGTAATGTATTTTTGTTTTTGTGATAAGATATTTATATGGTGCTGTGGCGGAGTGGTTACGTAGCGGTCTGCAAAACCGCGTACACCGGTTCAATTCCGGTCGGCACCTCCAACATTTCTTTCAAGATATAAAGAATAATTATATTTTTGAAAGTTAGTAAAATATGCCCGAATGGCGGAATTGGTATACGCGTTCGACTTAAAATCGAATGAGGAAACTCATATGGGTTCAAGTCCCATTTCGGGCACCAAGATCAAGATATTTTTTCGTTTTTTTGTTCGCCCGTTATCCTATTAAAAATTCGTTCTCATGTAATTCTTATATAGATCAGAATAATCAACTATATCAGAAACATCGCTAAATTCAAACCATTTCATCTCAGCTCCTCCTGAAGAGTTTAATACCACATTGTCTTCTATAATAAATTCAAAAACAATAAATATCAGTGGTCGATTAGCCGATTTGTCTATCATTTTAAATACTTTTGGGGAAGTTTCAACTCGAAAATCAATAAGCCCAATCTCTTCTTTTAGCTCTCTTTTTAATGCTTCTTCAATAGTTTCATCGTGTTCCAATCCGCCACCTGGAAGATCCCATTTTTTGCCATCTTCTTTTACTAGCAAAATTTTATTATTCTGCTTTATTTTTGCCTTGACTGATACTCTATAGTATGCATTTTTAATTTGTTCTTTATCTAGAAATTTTTCTAGATAATTAGCGATTTCACTCGCTCCATCTTTACCGAGCGGAAATCTATTTTTCACCTCATGGTCGTCAATAAGATACTTTGACATCGTGTTAACTGCTTCATTAAAAATTTGTGCATTTTTTAATGCTTCCATAGTGTATTCTTCGACCTTCATACTCAATCCGCTTAGATGGTCCGTTCCCACTTCAAATTGTTCAGCTCCACGGTTAAATGTCTCGCTAAGCTCAATGCCAATATTAGACATTCTATCTGCGATTAATTGCGGTATATGGCTGCCATTAAATGCAGGCGTGAACAAAGGATTAATACCTGAAGCTAACGATTCCAAAGTCGTTTCTACCCCTGGTGAAATGAAGGTATGAGTAGCCGAAAGAAAATATTCGGCAGTATTAGTACAATTAATTAGATACTTGATCCCTAATGAATTCAATTCGGTAAGTATATCCTCTTTGTTTAATTGCGGTGGTAGAATAAAGACAAAATCATTATATTTCCATCCAGCTCGTTTAGCAGATTCAAGGATAACCGCAAAACACCAATCGTAGTACGCCCTTCCGTAGATATCTCCTAAGTATGGAGATCTTAATCCACCAGGATAGAATACTAACTTTTTATGCTTTTTAGGCAAATCCGCCAAAAAACCAGGAGATAATATTGCGCTCACCTCATGAAACTCTTTTGTCCTATTAATTTCTTCTGGTAAAGGATCTTTAAAAAATTTTTGCGATAAAGTTAATATGGCTAGATAATTATATTCTCTTTCGAACCATCCTCGGAGCCAAAATAAGGAATCTGCGAAAACCAACGGAGTGTTTGATAGATTGATTATTTTCGTGCTTATATCTAAATATGAAACTACAACTTTAGATCTTAAATCAGCAAGGTTTATTTCGGTTCTATACTTATATTCATACGCCAATACACCAGCATCATTTGTTAGTTTTAGCGTATTTTTGTCGCCCAAGATTTTTACACTATAACCTCGTTTCATCAATTCTCGCGCAATAACAAGTGATTTTCCAGTTGGACCAAAGTCAAACGGCGCGACAATAATAGTTACATCTGTTGATTTCATTTTTACTCCTTTATCCAATCCCATTTTTCATGTATTTGAATTTCAAGTTCAACTATACAATATCTTTTCCATCGCTAAATCTACGAAATACTTGTATATCACGAATATTATTTTTATCATAACAAAATACATCAGATATTGCTAAGAACATAGCCATCAAAAGCCTCCTTTTATTTATTAGTTTTTTATGTTAAAATAAACTCTAATAACGTCATAAAGTAGCCATATTCCATAATAAAATACCGAAATTATAAAATAGATCTTAATAACAGTAAAAAGCAATAAAAATAAGTAATATGAAAATTAAACGCGAGGAAATAATACATTTAGCAAAGTTATCAAATCTCTCTTTGTCAGAAAAAGAAGTTGAGGGATTTGAGGAGGAACTTGAAAATATTATTGAATATATTTCGCAGTTAGATGAGGTTGATACGGAAAACATAGAGCCTACTTATCAAGTTTTTGAAATGAAAAACGTTTGGCGCGAAGATCAAATAATTAACCAAGATGCTTCTTGCGAAGAACTGTTGAAATTATCCCCAGATTCCTCTTATCACCAAATCAAAGTTCCAAAGGTGTTGTAATGAAAATTGCTAATGAAAAACAGTCGGCAAGAGAGCTTATATCTGACGCACTTAAAAAAGCCAAGCAATACGAAGATTATAATATCTTCACGTTTGTTAATGAAGAAAAAGCCCTAGAAAAAGCTGAAGAAATTGATCGAAAAATTAAAAATGGTGAAAAAGTTGGCAGATTAGCTGGTGTTCCATATGTTTTAAAAGATAATTTTTTGAGCAAAGATGGCCCAACTACAGCTAGTGCTAAGATTTTAGAATCTTTTAATTCTCCACTTAATGCCACTGTTGTGGAACAATTAGAGAACGAGGGTGCGATTATGATTGGTCGAGCTAATCTTGATGCTTTTGCCCACGGTTCTTCAACGGAAAATTCATATTTTGGCGTAACTAAGAACGCTTATGATCAAACCAGAGTCGCTGGAGGTTCTTCTGGTGGTTCTGCTGTTGCTATAGCGCTAGATATTGCTGAATTTGCTACAGGGTCAGATACAGGTGGCTCTATACGCCAACCAGCCTCTTTTAACGGCGTGTATGGCTTCAAGCCTACTTATGGGGCGGTTTCTCGCTACGGCGTAGTAGCGATGGCCTCTAGCACGGATAGTATAGGGTTTTTTACTAAAAACCCCAAAGATATGGAATTATTAATGGAGATTACATCAAAACAGGACCCAAAAGATCTGACCTCTTTACCTGATTTTTATCAAACATCTGAAGCAAAGATAGTGAAAAAAATTGGTATTATTAAAGATTTTGATTCGGATATCGTAGTTCCAGAAATTAGAGTAATCTTGAAAGATCAAGTTAAAAAACTAGAACAATTAGGATATGAAATTATTGAGCTGTCTTTACCTACGTTAAAATATGCTCTCGCGGTATATTATATAGTTGTTCCAGCCGAGGTCGCCTCAAATCTTTCAAGATATGATGGAATACGTTATGGCAATCGTTCAAAAGAGGCAGATAATCTCGCTGAGGTTTATGCCAAATCTCGTAATGAAGGTTTTATGCCTGAAAACAAACGTAGAATTATGATTGGAAATTATGTACTAAGTTCAGGATTTTACGACGCTTATTATCTCAAAGCAGCAAAAGTTCGTACAAAAATTATTCAGGAATACGAAGAAGCTTTCCGCCAAGTCGATCTGATTTTAACGCCCGTTTCGCCAAATCCAGCTTTTAAAATTGGTGAAAAAGTTAATGATCCAATATCAATGTATCTTGAAGATTTAATGAGTGTTCCAATTAACCTTGCTGGGCTACCATCTCTCGCATTCCCAGTTTCCACTAATTCGCAGGGCTTGCCACTAGGTCTGCAATTAGTTGGTCCTCGTCGCTCAGATAAGACCATCCTTGACTTTGCTAAGAAAATGGAGCAAAAATAATGCCACAGATTATTCTATTATTAATTGCAATTATCATTATTGGTATTCTAATTTTTATTGCTATTTCTATTACTGGAAATCGAACACATAATTTTGATAAAGAAGAGTATCAGGTTGATTTTCTTAAAATCGAGAATGGACTAACAAGAGATAACGAGTTAAGTTATAACGCTACGGTAATTGAAGCAGATAAACTTCTTGACAAGGCTTTAATGGAAATGGGTCTTCCAGGAAAAACAATGGGCGAAAGATTAAAATCTGCTGGTAATATGTTCTCGCAACTTAATTCTGTTTGGTATGCACATAAATTACGTAATCAAATTGCACATGAACGTAATTTTTCACTTGATTACAATAAATCCTTACATGCTTTGAAAACTTATCGACAAGCCTTAAAAGATCTAGGAGCTATCTAATGCCAGAAATATTTCACGATCAACAAATAGAGACGAATAAAAAATACGAGATTACGATCGGTATTGAATGTCATGTTCAGCTTGCTACTAAAACTAAGCTTTTTTCTGAAGTGGATAACGATGCTAGAGATAAAGATCCAAATACTTGTATCTCTCCAGTTGATTTTGCTCTTCCAGGAATGTTACCTAGATTAAATAAAGAGGCGATACGACTCTCTGTTTTGGCTGGACTTGCCATGAACGCTGAAATTAATCATTATTCTTGTTTTGACCGTAAGCATTATTATTACCCAGATTTACCAAAAGGTTATCAGATCTCTCAACTTTATCATCCGATTATTGGTGCGGGGTATGTCCAGTTACCAGATGGCTATAAAGTTCGCATTGAGCATGCACATCTTGAAGAAGACGCTGGGAAACTATCTCATTACGATCATTATTCTTTGGTAGATTTGAATCGAGCAGGCACTCCGCTTATCGAAATCGTTTCCATGCCTGATATCCATTCCGCCAAACAGGCACATGATTACTGTAAAGAGCTATGGCGCATTATGACCTATGCTGGTGTTACTATTGGTGACCTCTATAATGGCAATATGCGTTTTGATGTTAATATTTCATTAGCTTTACCGAATGCGGAAAAATACGGCACTCGTGCCGAAATCAAAAATCTAAATAGTTTTCGTAGTGTTGAGCGAGCCGTTGAATATGAATATGAGAGACAGTCAAAGATATTAGATAAGGGTGAAAAGGTAATTCAGGAGACAAGGGGTTGGTCTGATGCAACAGGCAAAACGACTAGCCAACGCAGTAAAGAAGAGGCGCAAGACTATCGCTATATGCCAGAGCCAGATATTCCACCGATAGAATTATCCGATGAATTTATCCTAGACCAGAAAAAAAATCTTCCTCTTCTTCCACAAGATTATCGTCAAAAATTAGCTGATATTATATCTCATGATACACTCGAAGTGTTAATTGATTACAAAGAACTTATTGAGATATTAAGCAAGATAGAGGATGAGGATAATGATGATTCTGATAAGATTATTGCAAAAATTGCAAACCTCTTTTCATCAGTTTTGCTTGCTTCAGAAAACCTAGAATTACTAGAAAAAACATTACCATCATCTGAAAAACTTTCTGATCTTGCAAGGATGTCGCTAAATAATGAGTTATCTTCTACGGCAACAAAAGAAGTTTTTCTTGCGTTATTTAATATGAAGAACCAAGAGCAATCTGTTAGAGAGATAGCTAAGGAAATGAATCTTCTCCAAGAGAATGACCTTGGCGCATTAGAAGAAATCGTAAATAAAGTATTAGATGATCCAGCAACTCAAAAAGCTCAAGCTGATTTTAAGTCAGGGCAAGAAAAAGTTCTCGGATTTCTAGTTGGACAAGTTATGAAAGAATCTAAAGGCAAAGCAAACCCTTCAGCCGTTCAAGAGATCCTCCGGCAAAAATTACAATAATTTTATCCAACCGTCCCTTGTGAGGTTCTCTAAAATATGCTAATATAAAAATAAGGTCTTAACTTTTTGTGTTAATTGTTTGTAATATAAAAAGGATATTCATGGGCAGTCTAGAAGCTCAGGAATATTTGAGACGAAAATAATAAATAATAAAGGAAAAATATGTCTGAAGTTAAGGATCTCTCAAAGTTCCGCAATATCGGTATTATCGCGCATATTGATGCTGGTAAAACTACTACATCCGAGGCGATTCTTTATCGTACCGGTCTTAAACATAAAATCGACCTAGTTAAAGGTGGTACAGGTGGTGCTACTACTGACTGGATGGAGCAGGAAAAAGAGCGTGGCATTACTATTACGTCTGCCGCCATCACTGCTTACTGGAAGGGTCATCAAATCAACGTGATTGATACCCCAGGGCACATCGATTTTACCGCTGAAGTAGAGCGTTCACTTCGAGTACTCGATGGGGCAGTTGTTGTATTTGATGGCAAAATGGGCGTAGAAGCACAATCTGAAACTGTTTGGCGTCAAGCCACAAAATATGGCGTGCCTCGCATTTGCTTTATTAATAAAATCAACCAAATCGGGGGTGATTTTTATAAATCATTAGACTCAATTCATCGTCGTCTATCGAAAAATGCTGTTGCTATCCACTTGCCAATTGGTTTCGAGAAGGATATCTGCGGTGTTGTCGATCTTATTGACATGAAAGCTTACACTTATAAGGAATACTCTGACCACGAACTAATTATTGGCGACATTCCAGCAGATATGCTTGAAAAAGCTAAAAATGCGCGTTCTATGTTAATTGAAGAAGCAGTCCAAGCCGATGAAACCCTCATGGATAAATACTTTAATGAAGGCGAAAATTCAATTACTGAAACAGAATTAAAATCTGCTCTTCGAAAACGCGTTCTTGATGGGGATTTCTTCTTAGTTACAGGTGGTGATGGCCGAGGTGTGATCGTCGAAAAAGTTCTTGACTTAATGACCGACTATCTTCCAAGTCCACTTGATCGTGATCAGGGGCAAACTGTCGGTACTGATCCAAAAACTGGCGACCAAGTAATTAGAAAAGCTGCAAATAGCGAGCCATTAACTGCTCTTGCTTTCAAGATTGCCACCGATCCATTTGTTGGAAAATTAATTTTTATTCGCGTTTACGCTGGTAAGTTGACGTCAGGTTCATATATTTATAATGCTACAACTGGTGATAAAGAGCGTGTCGGACGTATTGTTCGTATGTTTGCTGACAAACGTGAAGAGATTACAGAAGTCTCTGCTGGTGATATCGCTGCTGTAGTAGGCTTAAAAAACACTGTAACTGGTACGACTCTCTGCGATCCAACTCACCCAATTCTTCTAGAATCAATTGAGTTTCCAGATCCTCCAGTATCAATTGCTGTTGAGCCAAAGACCAAAGCTGATCAGGAAAAAATGGGTATTGGACTTTCTAAAATGGCGGAAGAAGATCCTACTTTCCGTGTTCATACCGATGAAGAAACTGGACAGACTATCATTTCTGGTATGGGAGAACTCCATCTCGAGATTATTATTGATCGCTTGAAGCGCGAACATAATGTCGAGGCAAACACAGGTGCTCCACAAGTTGCTTATCGTGAGACTATTCGAGGTGTAGCCGAAGCACAAGGTAAACACATCAAACAATCTGGTGGTCGCGGTCAATATGGCGATGTCTGGATTAAATTTGAGCCAAACGAGGCGGGCAAGGGATTTGAATTCATTGATCAAATTAAAGGTGGTGTAGTTCCTCAGGAGTATCGTAAGCCAGTACAACAAGGTGTCGAAGAAACTCTCAGTGGTGGTGTTATCGCTGGATATCCAGTAGTAGACGTAAAAGCTACCCTTTATGATGGTTCTTATCATGATGTTGACTCCTCTGAACTCGCTTTCAAACTTGCTGGTGCACTTGCTACTCGTGAGGGAATCAAAAAAGCTAAGCCAGTTCTTCTTGAACCTGTAATGAAACTCGAAATTACTACCCCTGAAGAATTTATGGGTGATGTGATTGGTGATGTAAATTCTCGACGTGGACGTATTGATGAGATGGAAGACTTAAGTGGTGGAGCAAAACTCATTAAGAGTTTCTGTCCGCTCGCTAATCTTTTTGGTTACACTAGTGATCTTCGTGGTATGACCCAAGGACGTGCAGCTTCCACGATGGAGCTTTATGCCTATGAAGAAGTACCACCAAACGTTGCTCAAGAAATTATTGAAAAACGTTCTTCAAAATAAAAAATAAAGTAGTGAAAAGTTTTTCACCACTTTACAAGGTTACTGAAATAGGGTAAGATATAAATAATGTTTTATAGGCTGGTTTATTATTAGTGTCTATAAACAAATAACAATCAAAAGGAGAAAATTAAGAATGGCAAATTTCGACCGTTCCAAGCCACATATTAACGTTGGCACCATGGGCCACGTCGACCATGGTAAAACTACTCTTACTGCTGCAATTACTAATGTTCTTGCGCGTAGACTTCCAACCGAAGTAAACAAAGCTGTTGCTTATGACCAAATCGATAATGCACCAGAAGAGAAAGCACGTGGTATTACCATCGCTACTTCTCATCAGGAGTATGAATCTGAAAAACGTCACTATGCACACGTAGATATGCCGGGACACGCCGACTATATTAAAAACATGATTACTGGTGCTGCGCAAATCGACGGTGCTATCCTTGTAGTTGCTGCAAATGATGGACCTCTTCCACAAACTCGTGAACACGTTCTTCTTGCTCATCAGGTTAACGTTCCAAAAATCATAGTTTTCTTGAATAAAATGGATCTTGCTGACCCAGAACTAGTTGAATTAGTTGAGATGGATGTTCGTGAACTTCTCAATAAATACGGCTTCGATGGTGATAATGCTCCTATTATTAAAGGCTCTGCTGCTAAAGCTCTTGAAGGAGATACTGCTAATGAAGACGCTATTATGGAGCTTGTCAAAGCTATGGATGATTACTTTGAAGTTCCTGAACATGATCTCGATAAGCCATTCTTGATGCCAATCGAAGATGTCTTCTCAATCAAAGGCCGTGGTACTGTTGCTACTGGTCGTATCGAACAGGGAACTATCAAAATTAATGATGAAGTAGAAATCGTTGGTCTTAAAGAAACTCAGAAATCAGTTGTTACTGGTATTGAAGCGTTCCATAAAACTCTCGATCAAGGACAAGCAGGTGATAACGCTGGTCTTCTCCTTCGTGGTATTGAACGTGAGCAAATCGAGCGTGGACAAGTTATTGCTGCTCCAGGCTCCATTACTCCACATACTGAGTTTGAAGGACAAGTTTATATCCTTAAGAAAGAAGAAGGTGGACGCCATACTCCATTTTCAAAAGGATATAAACCACAGTTCTACTTCCGAACCACCGATGTTACTGGTGAAGTTGAACTTCCTGCTGATAAAGAAATCGTTATGCCAGGTGATACTTTAACTTTCAAAGTAAAGCTTCTTGCTCCAATCGCTATGAACAACAATGACCGCTTCGCTATTCGTGAAGGTGGACGAACCGTTGGTTCAGGTGTTGTTACTGCTATTACTAAATAATATAATTAAGAATACTATTAAAAAGACCTCCTCTTTGGAGGTCTTTTTGTTTTTTGCTTATGAATTATGATTATGTTATAATTTTTTTAAAATATCACTACTAATTCTATGTAATGTAGTTTCAAATAATTTTTTATTATTCTATTATGCAAAAAAGAAACTCTCTCTCTTACCCACTTCCTCCCCCTGCTGGGCATCTTCACTCT
>CAUUKA010000012.1:0-6471 GCA_963545945.1 uncultured Candidatus Saccharibacteria bacterium
ATTATCTGATGATTATGCCGCGATAGCTCAGTTGGTAGAGCGCATCCATGGTAAGGATGAGGTCTCGGGTTCAAGCCCCGATCGTGGCTCCAAAATGAGATTTCTGAATGTAGGTGTAAGGAAATGATGTGGCTGGTTAGGCTTTGGATAAAAGGGGAGGCAAAATGAGTAATGTAGATGTTTCGAAAAATATTGAAAAGCGGATAAATGACTGGAAGAAGTCGCTGCTGGATATGACGAAACGAAATCGTCTGCTATGGTATAAGCCTTATAAAACTGGTTCACTAAAACTTGAGAAAGACATCTTTGATAGTGAGGTAAAAGACATCTTAGATGAATTGAATAAGCTTGCTTTTGGCGGGCATACCATTGAATTTAGTACTGAGATTGAAATTGCTAATGAACAAGAACTGCCGCTACTTGAATATGATGAAAAGAAGAAAAAGGATCGGAATGAAATAGTTAAAAATCGTACAAAAACACTTTATGCTATAAATAAGCGAATTAAGCTCGAAAATGAAGAAAAAGGGCTAAATATCGGTTATATAGCAGTTGGTTTTTTAGAGTGGTATGAAAGCGATGACGCAAATAGTAAAGTAAAATCTCCTCTAGTTTTGATACCAATCAAAACTGAGCAAGATGGTCGTCGTGATCCGTTAAGAATATCACTGAATACAAATGAAGAAATTACTTTTAATCCAGTAATTAAGAAAAAGTTGGAATCCGATTTTAATTTAATTTTTGACATAGATCCTCAGAATTACGAGACTCCTTCTATTCAAAAAATATTAGAACAAATCAAAAAGATAACTAAGAACCAATTAAATTGGAGAGTACTGAACGAGGCTGTAATTGATACTTTTAATTTTCAAAACCTAGCAATTTGGCATGATCTAGATAAAAATGCCAAGCTTGTTATCGATAATTCGTTTAGTAGAGTACTAGCAGGATCTGAACTTGGTGATGAAGGTTTTGTTTTTGAAAAAGAGCCAGATTTGGATAAAACTAAAGCTAGAAATAATATAAATATCTTTGAAGTTGACTCATCTCAACAGGAAGCAATTTATCGTGCTCGAAATGGTGAAAGTTTTGTCATTCAAGGGCCTCCGGGTACTGGAAAAAGTCAGACAATTACAAACATTATCGCTGAATCACTCTATCTGGGTAAGAAAGTGTTGTTTGTCTCTGAAAAACAAGCTGCACTTGACGTTGTCTATCATAAGTTAGAAGAGAAGAATCTAGCTGATTTCTGTTTGATTCTTCACAACTCGAAACAGCGCAAGTCGGATGTACGCAAACAGATTGCGTCATCATTGAATTTATCACAGAAACACTTGTCTATAACAGAATCAGCAATGTTGACTTATGAGAATTTTGATAAAGAGCGCAAAAAGCTAAACCTATACACCGAAAAGCTTCATGAACAGTTTGATGACGGAACTACTCCGTATTTCCTAATTGGCGAGTTAAGCAAACTGCGAGAGGTTAAAGATCTGAATTTTGACATGCCAGATGATTTCGATTGGGATGCAAATTATAATATAGAGATTGCAGAGCTATTTAGTAAGGTAGAGTCTTATGGGATGAGTTTTATTGATGATTCTCGACATTTTGACACCAATTATTGGCAGTATTACATTGGTCAGTTTAGCAACTCTACAAGACGAGAAGTCCAAGAGAAAATTGGAGATATAAATAAAGATATTCTTAATGCGCGAATCAAGTTTATAAAAGATCTGGCTAAGGAAGGAAACAAGAGAGAAATACTTAAAAAGTGTAAAGAATATCTTGCCAATATAGATAAAATACCATTTAAGCAGGCTAAGCATGATGAAATTGATAAAAATATTAAACAGATCGAAGATCTGGAGGCGGATAATGTTGAAAATCAGAAGATTATCAAAAAATTGGCGAAAGATATAAACAACAAAAAAGCTGAACTACTCAATACTTTCTCTGAAGATTTCTTAAATTTTAAGAAATCTGATGAATTTTACAAGAAGCTGACAAACAAGTTTAATTCGTTTTTTAGTAGATTATCTAGTGACTATAGAATGTTGATTAAAAAACTAGACAAATACACTCTTAAGAAGCTTAAATATAATGACTTTGTGAAATATCTTGATATTTTACAAACAATTAATAAAAATGCAGACACAATAAGAGCTGTTAAGGGTAAGATTAATTCAAATAGTACTTGTCTGAATAATAAATATTCAGAATTAGTAAATATATTAGAATCTAAAAACAATTCAGTGAAACAACTTCTTGATAAGTTAGATTTTAATCTAATGCAGGAATATCAAAATTATCTAGCTTCAAGAAAAATCCTTCTTGATGAGTATAACTTAGCTAGTTTTGTAGAAAAGATTGAAGACAAAAAATACACATTCAAATCAGATGATATCAAAGGTATATTTAAGAAGCGTTTTATTACTATCTCGTTAGAAATGACTGATTTTGATAAAGAATATTCTAATTACAGCCGTCAGAGCCATAATAGGGATGTAGATATATTCCGAGAATATGACAAGGAGAATCTAAAGGTATCGGCTGCAAGAATTAGATGTAAGCTGATTAATGGTTTACCTGTCTTATCTAGTTTTACGAATAAAACACGCGGAGGTGAAGTCCAGCTTCTAAGTAGAGAGCTAAAAAAGAAATCTCGCTTAATGCCAACGCGGAAGTTGATTGAGAATTTACCTATTTTGTTGCCCCAGTTAAAGCCCTGTATGATGATGTCGCCTCTGACTGTTTCATCGTATTTTGGAATGAATCCAAATTGGAAATTTGATATTGTCATTTTTGACGAAGCGTCGCAAGTTAAACCAGAATATGCTATCACGTCAATTATTCGCGGTAAGCAGGTTATTGTGGCTGGTGACTCTAAGCAGATGCCGCCAACAAACTTCTTTGACACTGTTGGGGGAGACGATGAGTATGATGACGAAAATACTCAGTTGGATAATCTTGAATCTGTATTGGATGAAATGTCCTCCTTCTTTCCTGATGTTTACCTAAACTGGCATTATCGCAGCAAGGATGAATCGCTAATTGCCTTTTCTAATCATAAATTTTATAATAGTCGTCTTGCGACTTTTCCGTCACCGGTTGTTGATAGTGAACAGGTTGGTGTGAACTTTATTTACTGTGAGAATGGCTTATGGGAAAGTAGAAACGGCAATAGACCAGAAGCAGAAAAGGTAGCACTTTTGGTGTTTGATCATATAGAAAAACATCCAGAACAATCACTCGGTGTAGTAGCATTTGGCAAGTCTCAAGAGTACGCTATAGATGAAGCAATTAACAAGTTGCGGGATCTTTATCCAGAGAAAGAGGACTTTTTTAGTGACCTAAATCGAGAACCGTTCTTTATAAAAAATCTAGAAAATGTTCAAGGAGATGAGCGAGATAGAATTATACTTTCGTGTGGTTATGGAAAGGATACTAGCGGAACTTTTGCTATGCGTTTTGGACCGCTAGCTACGACCGGTGGAGAGCGCCGTCTTAATGTAGCGATTTCGCGTGCAAAAAGATCTATGACGGTAGTATCATCATTTAGAGCGAACGAGATTCGTGGAGTTGAAAATAATTCACAAAGAAGATTGATTCGTGATTTTATTGACTACGCTGAGAGAGGAACGGTTACTCTCCTTGGTGATGATGCTGTAGGTGATGATCATCTAGAATTTGATTCTGGATTTGAAGAAGATGTTTATAATTTCTTGAAGAATAAGGGTTATAAGCTTTGCACTCAGGTTGGGTCTTCTGGATATAAGATTGATATTGTTGTGAAGCATCCGAAAATTGAAGGTCGATATATCTTGGCTATTGAATGTGATGGTGCTACCTATCATAGCAGTCGGACAGCCCGAGATCGGGATATTTTACGGCAAGAAATATTGGAGAATCTTGGATGGAGGTTTTATCGTATTTGGTCAACTGATTGGTTTCATGATAACGAAAATGAGAAAAATCGTCTACTCAAAGCTGTCAAAATTGCGCAAAGTCTATATGATGAGCCAAATAGTGCTAGTAGTAATTTTAGTACGCCGAAGTTAGTTAATGAAGGTAATAAGATTATTGAAGCGTCATCAGACAGTACCGAACAAGAGTTGAGTATAATATATAACACTTGGAAGGTGGCGCTAAAAAAGCGGTTTGGTGATGGTACGTTTAATGAATATAACAATTGGAGCAATCGTGATGGTTGGAATAGTCTATATGTTATGGAGCATTATGATATAATTGAAAAAATCATTGATCAAATACTAAAATATAAAAATGGCTTCAGCCCAGAAGATATTTTTCGCGAAATAAATGAGAAAGTTTTTGAAAAAACACGGTACACATCTAAAGCAAAAAGAATTTATAATGATGGATTCAGGAGAAATTTTATTGATAAGGGTAGAGTAGAAATAGTTAATAATAGTATTAGAGTAAAAGCGCTTTGAAGCTTATAAAATATAATTTTGATGGATAGGTTTATACTTTAGATTTTCAAAATTTGACGATCTTGCTTCATTTTGTTTACTTGTCATTGTTTATCGTCGGTAAAATTACCGTGATTAGCTCGTCGGTTTCTTCTTGTTTTTTCTGTTCGTCCTGGTCGTTGATAATGCGCGCAGATTTCGCCGGTTTATGTCTGCCGGCGATTACGAGCAGGGCGAGTAGTGCTAGTATAATTAGTAATATTTCCATTTATGTTCGTATTATATCATTTTATATTCGCGAAGTCGCCGTATGATCTGCGCGGCGGTAGTCTTGCTCAGAGGATTATTTTTCGATTAGTTTTATGCCTGGAGGTTTGCTAGAATAGACTGTAGAGGATTTGAAAGAATTGCTCTATTACAATATCTGATTTAACTTTGCAATGATTATAAAAACTCCAGTTTCATCTAATCAAGACCTGATCCCGGATATTTTTCTAGCGGGCGGGGTGACGTATAGTCCGAATTGGCAAAAGGAAGCGCTTGAAATGCTGGCTGATACTGACTTGGTTGTTGCTAATCCGCGCCGCGATGAGATTATTTCCGCTATTGGCGAGACGGCGCGCCAGCAAATTGTTTGGGAATTTGAAAACCTGAAGTCTGCCAAAGTTGTATTGTTTTGGTTTCCTAACGCCGAGACGATTATTACTTTTTTAGAGCTTGGCAAAGAGCTGGCGCGTAAGTCTAATATAGTTGTCGGTGTAGATCCAGACTATAATCGCCGTTTCGATATTGAAACGCAGGTTCATTTGGAATTACCTCGCGCTGTAATTTACACAACGCTAGATGAGACGGTTCGGGCAGCCGCAGAATTATGCGGAGAGGAATTGTAAATATGCACGATCGTATTAAAACTCAACTGACGGAGCTCGCTCAAGGCAATGAATCCTACGCCGCCTTTAATCAGCGCATTGTCAACACCAAAATGCCGGTCATCGGCGTGCGCGTGCCGGATTTGCGGCGGCTGGCGAGGGAATTAGCGCCTAATATGAGCGCAGCGGACATTAGCGAATTATTAACGACACAGAATAAATCATTTGACTACGTGCTGCTATGCGGGCTGCTGATTATGCATGCTCGGCTCGATGACCAGACGATGATTGATCTAGCCAAGCAATATCTGCCGCACGTTGATTCGTGGGCGCACATTGATGTGTTTGTCGAGAAAAAGCGACGCTTTGCTGGCGAAGTGTGGTGGGATTTTGCACTAGAATGCTTACAGAATGAAGACGAGTTCACGGTGCGCTACGGCGTGATTTCGCTGATGACTAATTTCCTAGACGAAGCACACATCGATCAGGTTTTCGCAGTGCTGCGAAACGTTAAACACGACGGTTATTACGTCAAAATGGCATTGGCCTGGCTGTATGCGACGGCGGCGGTACACTTTTTTGAGCTAACGCTGGCGGAATTAGAAAACGAGCATATCGACACTTGGACGCGCAACAAAGCTTACCAAAAAATGCGCGAATCGCGGCGATTTACGCCTAGGCAGCAACAGATTATAATAAAAAACAAGCGAGCGAGTGGTTGATGGCCGGGGTAATGGCGCTCTTATTTATTACTGCTATTTTTATTACTGTTAAAATTTTCCGCGTTCATAAATTACGAGAAGCCGAAAAATATCATAATCCAAAATTCCTCAAACACTTGCAAAATATTGATGAGTTTTTAGCGCAAACCGACAGCTTTGATGATTACATAACTTGGAAAAATCGCGACGAAATCCTGAAAAAATACGAAAAAACTCATAACTTCTTTCAGGGAAAATCTAAGTATTATAAAAAGGAGCCGCGTGTTCGCCAATTTAACGGTCTTTATGAAAACTTTGCCGAGTTTATTAAAAATTATAACCAGAAATATGTCGCCGCTCAGAAACAACTCAACCGCGAATTCTTTCGCGATATTGAAGGCAAGTCGCTGGACGATCAGCAGCGCCAGGCAATCATCACCGATGAATATTCTAATTTAATTATCGCTG
>CAUUKA010000013.1:0-5370 GCA_963545945.1 uncultured Candidatus Saccharibacteria bacterium
AGCTATCCAAGCCTATCAGAGTCGCTATCCAGCTAGAGACTTGCCAGAGAATGTTCAGAAAGAGCTTAAAAGTATTCGTAATTTGAAATTAGGTAAGAAACCCTTGAAAGCTAAAATAGCAAAGGCTGAGGGGATAGATTTATCAGTATTTTGGGATGAGCTTTTTGGTTATACGGAGTCACTAGATTCTGAGCTTAAAATGGAGAGGAAAACTAATTATTGGTTAGGAAGTATTTATAGTAGACATACTGGATCTGTTACTAATGATAATTCTGGTATTTTGAAGGCGAAGTTTTCAAATGGTAATTTCAACGGAGTAGCTATAGATGCTAAAATAGCTTCTATAGATTTAGAAGTGGAAGATTGGAAATTAAATCTTAATCCTAAACTCAAAATATTTGGTTATGAAGTTGGATTAAATGCCAATGTTGGCTTTAATCCCCATACTGGTTGGTTACCTATGCCTGAGATTAATTTATCTCTTGGTGTAGGAGAAACTGATAAATGGTTCAATGAAGCAGGACTAAAAGTTTCTTCAGATTTTGTAAATGGTATACTTGGTGGCTATACTAAGAGTTCAGTATCTGTGGTAAATGAAGATAAATCTGTATCTACAAGAACGCATGAGCTAGGTGCTCAAACTTTAAATGGTTTACAAGTTCTTGCGATTGGCGGTATTGCATTAGCAGCTTTGACAGCTCCAGTTTCTGCTCCGGCGGCAGTTCTGTGGCAAGTTCTTGTTGGTACAGCAGTCTAAGATAAAAAGGAGAGTAAATATGAGACAACATCTTCCCATTGGAACAGTTGTTAATGTAAAGCAAAGTGATCAAAATTTTATGATTGTTAGTCAGTTTCCTCTAACTGTTAGTGATGGCGAAGAGGGCTATTTTGATTTTGGCGCGGTATGTCTTCCATATGGTTTAACAGATACGAAATTATTTTATTTTAATAAAGAAGACATTTCAAAATTGGTATTTGTTGGTTATATTGACGCAGAATTTCAGAATTTTTTAACTAACTATGATCAATTAGTTGAAAAGATTTCTTATAAGAAATTATCTATTCAGAGTGAAGAGGAAGTAAATGAAAAATAAAAGAATTTTGATACCTATACTATCTATCATTGTGCTAGGAGTTGGTGTAGTACTTTCTGTTACTTTCTATAATAATCTGACTCTTGATGGGACATATTATAGTTTAGTTGAGAGTGGGGATGAAAGTTTCGATAAAATGGACGAAGCAGAATTTATTGAAATAAAAGGAAATCATGTATATTATCATGAAAATGGTCAAAAAGAAGTTGGGTCCATTTCAAAAGAAAAAAATACGATTAAGGTTGGAAATAAAGAGTACCAGTACATTCATAGCTTTAGTGATCTAACACTATATTTAATAAAAGACACAGCAAATGATTCTGATGAAAATCTTTTTTTTAGGAAAAAAATTCCTTGATTAAAGTGCTTAGGTATAAAACAGTGTCTCAATAAATTTACTGGGGAGTGATAATTAAATTATTACTTGGAGGATATAATGGGAAATGTTGAATTACGATATAAAAAATTAAAGCAAAAATACACTTGGTCAATAATTTTTGCTATAGTTATTTGGTTTGTTTTGCAATTTTATATTGCTTTTTTAGACAATTCACTTATTTTAGCTATATTTTTATATTTTTTGCTGATAGCTTGTATTCTTTTATGCAATATAAAATTTAGATTGGTAATTAACAAACTGTTTTTGCAAGATATTGATTTAGAACTCTACAGGTACTATTTGGAAGATTTAAGATTTGTTAAAGGAGTGAAAAGGGGGATCATAAATGCTGCTTTTAGAAGTCAATTAGAAATAGCTGAAGGACACTTTCCAGAAGCTAAAGATATTTTGATAAACAATGTGAAGCAGAAAGCTTTATCTAACTTATCACAAAAATACCAAATCATTATTTTGAGGCAATTTCTTTTAATCAGTCTTTATGAATTGGATATAGAAAGATATAATCATTACATGACAAGATTACAAATGATCCAATGTAAGAGCACAAGTGTTTCAAAATTAAAAGAGAAGGTTATTAAGGAGATATCTGCAATTCACGATTTAATTATAAATAAACAATCCAATCCTTATTTTGACACCTATTCAGCTAAAAACAAATTATCTCATCTATATAGTCTTTACTACAAAGGCTTAAATGCACAGCTCAATCATGATGAAGAAAAGGCGCTGACATGCTTTGAGGAATTGGCTAAAGAAAATGAACAGTTATTTATTGTTCAACAAGCAAAAGAAGAGTTGAGAAAAGCAACTGTCAAAAATGTATATTAACTAATTGATAAGAAACATCAGAAAGGAAAGAACATGGTTAAAATGGTTTTAGGGAGTTCAAGTACTCAAGGCTCCACAATGTCATCTGTCGCTCAAGCACGAGTGGCAGCCTACAATCAAGCAATCAGTGCCCTGACTAATTTCAATGGTGCGGGCGAACTTACAGGTGCAGCCTATGATTCAGGGAAAAACTATGGAATGAGCACAATTATCCCTTTAATTAAGGGAGCGCTGATGTATGCTGAAAGTTTAGGAGAAGCTGTACCTAAGCTGCCAAGCAAATATCAAGCAGAAGTCGGAGGCGAAGATCTGGACTCTGCAGTACTGGAAAGTGAGATTAGTGGGCTAGAGAGCAGTCTGGCGGGCTTGCGAGGAGTCTATCGTGCCATGGAGAAAAATGACGATGTGAGTCCATCTAGTCTGCAAAGTATTTCTGCGCGCATGGACGACCTCACCTCTCAGAAGAATGAGAAAATGGAGAAACTCAGAAAACTTAATCTCTTTGCAGGTAGCTCAAATGATGTTTTTGGCGGAGAAGCAGGGATTAAGTCTATAGATGGTCTATTGGGGAACATTGTTACTGGGATTAATCAGGTACAAACAGAGTTCGCGAATTTTGGGGGTACTTTTCCGAGTCACTCCAACGATATGAAGTGGGCTAAAAATATTGAAGGTGAGTGGACTAAGAAAGCCGAGATAGATAAGAACTATCAGAAAGTACTGAAGAAGCTGGACGATGGGAAGAAGCTTGATGAGAAAGATATCAAAGCAATCCAAGCCTATCAGAGTCGCTATCCAGCTAAAGACTTGCCAGAGAATGTTGTTAAACAAGTTGAAGAGTATATAATCAACAATAATTTAGGTATTAAACCACTCCAGTATGGGAAAGGTTTTAATCTTGAAGAATTTCTATATGAAAAAGCTGGAACTCTTCCGGAAGATTTGTCGAAGGAAGCGGCCAATGGCTTGTTAAGCGATTCTATTGAAGAAACAATTAAGAAAAAAGGGGCTCAGAAAGCGGTTGAAAAAAGTGCAGAAATATTTGCCAATCGTTACTCGATAGTATTGCCTAATGGTAAAATAATGGGTATGACGCCTGGGGCTACACGAGCTGCACGGGAAGCTGCAGAGGAATCCATCAACTCAACTGCTAAGAATATGGGAAAAGGGCTTAGTCTAGGAGTTGGAATGCTGTTTGGCATTGGTATAGATGTCTTGTCAGGTACACCAGTTGACGAGGCTGTGGGAAGTGGGATTGTTACAACTGCTGTATCCACGATTGCTGAAGTAGGTATTGCATCTATATTAGGTGTATCAGCTCTGCCGTTAGCAGCAACTATAGCTATTGGGGTTGGCGTAGGTATGTTAAATGAAATGGCTAGAGATGCTTTTCCTGATTTTAAGAAATTTGAAGATAATATTGGGAAAGCAGCTGTTTCTGGCTGGGATAATATGGTAAATGGAGTTAAAGAGGTCTTTTCATGGTAAATGATAGTATAAAAGGTAGATGTTATAATTTTTCATTAAATGGGAAAAAACCTTTGATGGGATGGTTCTTAATTATTTCTGATGACGGACAAGAGTATTTAGTTCAACGAAATACCAAGTTATCTTACCACAACTATCGAAAAGTTTATCAAGCCAACTATTCTTTTAAGAATAATATCGCTAGTGCTAAAAATACAAACAATTTATCATCAACGATAGGGCTGATTTCAGGTTTGGCTTTAGTAAGAATTTTTAGGAAAATAATTCCTCTAGATTTATTCTTTGGGCCAGTGAATCGACCAATGAATGTAGGGGTCGGATTGACTAACATAGCATTACTAATTTTTACTGTTGGACTTGCAATGTTTTTTGTAAACTTGTATAGAAAAAAAAATCTAGAAATATTTTTGAATAAGCGAGGCCATAAGCTTGTTATGATTGGGAAAATAAAACCAAAAACATATATGCAAAAATTTTCGAATGGGATTGAGGTGTGGTAATGAAACATATTAGTGTTCGCCAAGGTGTAGTTACTTCTTTGCTTATAGGGATACTATTCATCATTGCATTTTTTGTTCAACTGAGACTTTTCTTATTCCTAATAGTCTTTTTGGCAATTATTCTTTTTTATAGAGGTTTGGAGTTTAACGATATAAAAGAGATAGAATTCTATTATAAAAAAGATTAAGCTATGGATTTGATTAATTTATGAGGAGTAGAGACATGAAAATAGATAATTTATTACCATTGGGAAGTGTGGTTTATTTAGAAGAAGGGCAAGTTCCCATTATGATTGTTTTAAGACATCCTATATTGAAAATAGAAGATGAATCTTACTATTTTGATTATGCAGGTGTTAACCACATAATCGGTTTAGAGCCGGAAAAAATCACCTATTTTAATCAAAATAATATTGATAGAATAGTATTTGAGGGTTATAAAAGTGAGTATGAATCTCAGATCAAACGTGGTCTAGCGGAATGGGTAGAGACCCATCCAGAAGTTTCTAAAGGGGAGGTTGATGAGATAAATAAATTACTAAAAAAATGACAGAAATATACTGCTCCAAAATAGCATTTTTTAAATTTTAACCACGACCTATAATTTAATTTTATGCACTGATGATGTGATCGACTCAATGGGAAGTGAATTTTTAGCGGATAATTTATTATCATGGATATATTGTGAATGCACAACCATTTCAATATTTGGCTAGGAAGTTTACACAGAAATCTGAGTCGGAATATCAAAAGAATGATTATGGAGTTAATAAACTTACTACTCAGCTTCTCATTCCTCTCTTATGCTATAATAGTCTATAGAAAGTCGAGGGAATGATGAAAAAAATACTATTGGTGGTTCTGGTGCAGGGCTTGGTTATCTTTGTGATTACTGGTCTGCTTTGTTATTTTATGCGAGGGGATTTTTTCTTCCGTGCTTTGGCGCTGATTTTTGGTCTGGCGGCGGGAGGATTTCGCTTCTTGACGGCCATGGTGACAAAAGCGTTTGCGCCTAGTCTCTATGAGGATGGCAAGAAAAAGGAATAATCTATATAGTAGG
>CAUUKA010000014.1:0-4760 GCA_963545945.1 uncultured Candidatus Saccharibacteria bacterium
TACCAGTTTTAATTGTAGTTGATGAAGCTAATTCGACGTATAGGGCGCAGCTTAAATCTGATATTCCAAAAGAGTTGAGGGATACACTTATGCAAATAAGAAAAGGTATCGGAAAACGTGTAATATTACTCACTCAAGACTATACGCTACTTGATACGTCTTTTCGCAAGCTTGCCCATTATGTTTATGAAACTAAAACATACTTCGGGCGATTAACAAGCTATAGACGTTTTGAGCAACAAACCTATGAGGCTCAATATTCTTCTGGTGGTATTGATTTTGACAAGTCAGCTAAAAAACTACGTCGTCACTCATTTTGGCTGCTACAGACTGCTAAAGTGCGAGCTATGTATGATTTCAAAGCAGTCGTAGAGACGGATTGGCACGTTAAGCCTTTTTAAGGCGCAGAAAGCCCTTGACAATAAGCCTAGCTATTTAGACTAGCTAAGTCAGTCAGGGGCTAATTTAGCCCCTGCTGACAGCCTAAAAGGCTAAATAATGCTAGGGTTACTTGTTGTCAAGGAGCTTCGAGCATTAAATGTACTGGGCTAGTGAGGTGTCCGACTACTCAGGATCAAACGCAGCGCGCTTGCGCGCGCGGTGTCCTGAGTGGCGGCGAAAAACCCCCGTACCTGTAACACGGGGTTCAAGAGAAAAAAATACGAGAAAATTCGAATTTTTTGAGGTTGATATGGAGATTTTACGCAAACCAGCTTTCGACTGGTTGACTTTTTCAGACGATGAAATGCTCTGGGATTTTTCAAATGATCAAGCAAACATTAGGTCTAAAGTGCTTGATAAAGGGAATGGAGTTAAGAATTGGGTTGAGAAATCTGGTTTTGATGATAATGGTATTTACGATAAATTGTTGAGTTTGTGCAATCTCAACAATGTGTCTCGTATAGATGTTTGTTTAGATGTTAGG
Source organism: uncultured Candidatus Saccharibacteria bacterium (assembly GCA_963545945.1). Classification (GTDB taxonomy): domain Bacteria; phylum Patescibacteriota; class Saccharimonadia; order Saccharimonadales; family Saccharimonadaceae; genus Nanosyncoccus. The sequence continues at coordinate 926 of CAUUKA010000014.1, forward strand.
CTTGCAGCATGGGAAGATATTTCAGATTTTGTATCTTTGGTGAAAAGATTAAAACATAAAAAAACGCTTCAATCTTTTGGTTCTGGTGGTGGTCGTACTTATTATTTCGGCTCTAATGATTTGATTTTGAGAATTTACGAAAAAGGCGGTCAGCTTAATAAGTCAGATGATGACTACCTTAGAGATTGGGTAAGGTTTGAGTTCCAACTTAAAGGTAGGTTAGCAAGAGAATATATTTTATCCTCTCAAGATCCTGTTGATATTTTTACTACTTTAGCTAGTAAGTATTTGGATCTAGATTTTGGCCAGCTTGGCAGCGTTGTTGATACTTTAAAACGAAAAGATTTTGAGGAGCAGTCTTGCTATTATGAAAAACAAGTAAGGCCGTGGATAAAAAAAGAGTTGCAGCGCAACCCTAAATTTATTGAACAAATTTTATCTGATTTAGACACTTTTACTACAATTGACTTAAAATAAACTTAAAATGACTTTACATATTTATTGATTTTTGATATTATGACTTTATCAAGTTAAGAGCTTGATAAATATAAAATAGAAAGGCCTCTTATAAGACAAAAAATAAGAGAGGTATAGAAAAAATGAGTTATAAGCTCTTATCCGTTTCAACTTACGACTTTGAGAACGACGCCAAAGAGCGTGTGTCAGGTGGTAAAATTATATGTTATGACAACATTGCACCTAAGAATATGCCATTGCCGGTTGTTACTCTTTCTGTCGATGTTGCTGTTGCAAACAAAATTCTCGAACAAGATTTGAAATATCCTTGTGATGTTGAATTATCTGGTTATCTGACATCGAAGGGTAAGTTTGCAGTAACAGAAGTTAAACCTTTGTAAAATTAAGGGGTGGGCGGTCGGCAAAAAAAGAAAGAAGTGAAAGGAGATTGACATGGTCGAAGGAAGTGCAGAAGCGATCAAAGCGATTGGTACAACTGTTTCAGCTTATTTTCCGTCAGTGCTTGGTGTAGTTGCTACTCTTGCAGGTTTGGGAGCTGTAATTAGTTTTATTCGTCGTGCTGCTTAATTAGATTTAAGGCGAAAGCCTTTTATCTTTCCCGGATTATGTACAATAAAATATATAGGTATAAAGTATGGAAAATAAATTTGTTTGTAAAAATCCCTTTGAGAAGAAAATTAGATATAGAATTGTTTCGCTTTCTGATGATTCTGTTTGTACTTATAAACTTGAGATCGAAAGATATTATAAGTTTGATCCTGATTTTTGGATCAATGATCTTCTCTCTTACTCTGATGACTTTATGGGTCTGATCAGAATTTTAAGGTGTTGGTTGCAGGTAGACTCTGTTCCTTATGATTTTTTTGCTGATGAAAAGGAATGGGTATATCATGAAAGATAAACATTTACATTTTTGTGTTTCTGACGAAGCTTTTTTCGCCCTGCTTGCTGTTCAGCAGTATAGCGGGGAGAATAAGACTGAAATTTTCGAGAGATTGATTTTGAGAGAAAAGGAGTTGTACAATGGACTTATCAAAAGAAGATATTAAAGGTTTAGAAGATGAAAGAATGGATATTAACGATTATATCCAGTTGCAGGCTAAGACGGCTAGAGGGGAGAAAATGACGGCTGAGGAAGCTGTTAAAATGCAAAGGCACGCTTACGCCACTAATCAATTAACCCTTTATTATTTGTCAAAAATAGCCGAGAAACAAGATGATGACGCAAAAGATACATCAGAGATTTTAAACGAGCTCAGGGGAGATAATTTTAAAAAGCAAGAATATACTCAATACAATGATGAGAAAGTTGTTAAATTATTAACAGAGATAAAGGAGCAGAAACAAGAGGTGAAACTTGATACCAAGAGTACACTACCTCAGCTAGCATCGATTGGAACAATGGTTGCTGTATTTGTGATTGTTTTGGGATATGCTCTTAAGGCACTATTCGGGGGTTTTTTTAATGGTTAGTAATATTTTGATGGTGTTATCTTTAGTTTTTTTTAGTTTGTTTTGTGGGTATATTTATCAGCAAGATAACATTAGTGTAGATGATAAAATGCGGTTTCTTGATAAATCTATAGTAATTTATTTTGTCGTTTTGTTGTTGATTTTGTCTGTTAGTCGTGTGTTTGCTGACGAGCAACAAGATAGGCAAAGGGTTAGTAATCATGTTTTTTCTCAGAAATTTTCGGCTTTTTTAGAAAAAGGGACTTTTAACATTGATGGAAAAGTGATACTTAATTCAGGATTTGATAAGACTGTTAATTATCCACAAAATACAGCTATCGCTATAATTTCTGTTACGCATAAAGTTGGTAGGTATGTTTATAACGATAAGACTAATCAGACAGATAGAGAAGAATGGAAAGTAAGAATTTCCTATCTTGTAGTGTCTCGGTCTGGTATTAAATTTGATAAGTCTGCGAAAGGTGAGTCCCCTTTTATTTTTGATGGAAATAATAACCCTCTTGATTTTAAAAGAGGAGTTGTAAGAAATGAAATAGATGAAAATACACCTGATGGAATTTATCCTTTCGCAACTTCTGTTTCAACTCTTTTTAAAGAAGACTCTTTTTGGGATAAAGCGTTTATTTTAGATAATTTCGAGAGATTAGAACCTAACGCACGTTATTTAAGAACTTATAAACCTACGCCTGTTAATGGCAATGATTATTATCATAATGATAGGCCTTTTGTTGAGAGCAGAGGTTATAAGTACGAGGTTGATTATCAGTATAATGCTAAGTTTGTTGATGGTCTCAACGGTAAAGAGCTGACAAATGAGAAAGCTCTTTTTGATGTTGAGGTTGATAAAATTATCTCCGAAGAAGAAGCAAAGAAACATTTGCAAGAAGTGGAGGGAGACGATCAGAAAGATAAGAATAATAGTATTAATCAAGATAATTTCGGGAAGAAAGGGAAAGAATTAGAGGAAAATCATAAAAATCATAAACCTAATAGTCTTGTTGATTGGCTTGAATATTTTGTCTATGATGAAGAAGAAGTCAAGAAAGCTATTGTTTCCACTACTTCTAAAATTAATTCTATGAAAGGCGGTACTGAGAAGTTTAATGGTTCTACTTTTAACCCTGCCAATAATGCTAGCTATGGTATTTGGGCTAATACTATGGAAAGTTTAGACGGTGCTAATTTTGATGAAAACCATTTGGTAGGCGCTACGAGTCTTGGAGTTGGTAGGGAGAATTGGAGAAACATTTTGAAATATACTATCAGATTGATTGGATCTTTTGCTTTTGCTGTATATGTCATGAAAATCAAGGAAAGGATAGTATCTAAATGATTGTTGCTTGGATTTTGAAAATGGTTCTTTTTCTTGTTGAGGTACTTTTTGGATTTCTTCCAAATCTTGATTTTGATTTTGACTCTGTTTCTATTGGATTTCTTCTTAACGATGAATTTCAAGTGCCTTATTTGCTTTCTTTGATGTCTATAGTGACTGTAACGGAATTAGGATATTTAACGTATAGGGTTATTAAGTTTGTTGTTACGTTTTTTAGAGGGGGTGGCTCATGATACCAATCCATTTATTCGTTGCAGCATTTTTCTTGTCTATAATTGATAAAATTAAAGCTAAAAAGGACTATAAGACCTCTTTTAACAAATACGCTAGGGTTGATATAGTTGCTGGTAAAACTGGCTCTGGCAAGTCCTTTTCAGCTTTAAATGAGATGATTAACTTTAAGCGTAAATATCCTAATGGTTTGATATTTAGCAATATGGCTGTTAGTCTTGTTAATGATCCGCTTTCTCTTGATGTGTTTTATACTCAATACGATGTACCAGTTTTAATTGTAGTTGATGAAGCTAATTCGACGTATAGGGCGCAGCTTAA
>CAUUKA010000015.1:0-4752 GCA_963545945.1 uncultured Candidatus Saccharibacteria bacterium
GTAATAATGTGTCGCAATGCTCCAAATGGTTAGTTTTCTAAGTGTAAGCTTGTTCTTAGGCAGGTCATTATTCCTTTACTAAAGGTAAAGAAATGGTGACTTTTAAGCCTGGATGATTGTCTAAAAAAACAATTTCACCTTGATGTAATTTAATAATTTGTTTGGTGATAACTGTTCCCATACCATGTGATTCATAATTAGTTGATTTTTGATTTAGCTCAGTAATTTTTTGAGCTGTAATATCTCCTTGATCCGCAATGACGATGAGCACTTTATTATCAGATAATTGATAAGTCAGATCAATCTGGTTAGAGCCGCTGTGCATAATACTATTAAGCAAGAGATTTCTAAAAGCTCTTGCTAATAAAGTTACCTCTCCTTTTACCAACACTGTCTCGGCAGGCAAATCAAAATGAAGTGTAATTGTTTCATAATTATTCAATATATCGGCAATTACTGTTCGTAGGACAGCAACCAAATCAAGATTGGAAAATTCGGAGTGACGCTTTTGGTTATCCAATAAGTAGCTCATATTGAGATTAGAAATCATTTCTTTCATAGTTTGAATCTGATTTTCAATTTCCTCTGTCTGCTTTCCTTTGCCATATTGCTGCTCTAACTGACTGTTATAACCTGATATGAGCATAAGAGGATTGCGTAAATCATGACTGACCCCTCTAATCCATTGCTCTTTCATTGTGTTGCTTTCTTCCAAAATATGAGATGTTTCATTGAGAGCCGTCTTAATTTCAGAGAAATTTCCCTTTTCTTTAAGAACGATATTTTGACCTTGAGATAAAGAAGTGACAGCAGTAATAATCGGCTCCATCTCCTTTTTAATACGCAACTTTGATCGGCTCAAAAGAATAAAAATAAGTAAAAGAATAATACCCAAGAAAACAAGTCCCAAACTGAGAAAATTCCTAATAAATTGCGTATTAGCATAGAAATTAAATTTTGCTAAGGAATGCTTTTTAGGATAGCCCAAAACTAAAATTTGCTGACCTCGTACATAGGAGAAAACAGGGTAATCATCTAAATACCAGCGCGAAAATTTCACTATATCAGCATTGGTATAATGTCTTTTGAGCTGTTGAGGTAAACGATAAGATTGGACAATATTGCCATCTTGATTCAGTACCATAGCCCAAGTATTTTGTTTATCCATTTCAATTTTGCTGCTTTTATCAAAATTGAAATTATTCTCTTGACTCGATTGAGCGATTTTAGTGTAAAGTAGTTCCGGTTTTTCCTTTCCATATAAACTAAAATAGGCTGAGAAAACCAAACCATAAACAAAAACAAGTCCTATGATTAAAGCCAAGATTAATAGAACATACCTGGTTAATAACTTAGTAAAAAATTTAACGGTATCCATTTAATTCACCTTTAGTTTGTAACCCAAACCTTTAACCGTTATTAAGCTTTCTGGTTTAGAAGGATTGGCTTCAATCTTTTGTCGAATCTTACGAATATGAGCCATTAGGGTATTATCATAGCCTTGGTATTGTAATCCCCAGACCTTTTCTAAGAGTTGGTCAAAAGTGACAATGCGATTCTTATTATCATATAAGACCTTAAGAATACTGTATTCCTTAGCTGTCAGCTGAATCTCTAGTTTTCCTTTGGTAATCAAGGCTTGGCTAAAATGCACCTGGCAAGCAGGCAAAACAAGGGTATCTTCCTTTTCGGGATAGGCTCTTTTTAAGATGGAAAGAATACGCAACTCCAAATCTCTTGGACGGAAAGGCTTGATAATATAGTCATCTGCCCCTAACTCAAAGCCCTGATATTGTTTTTCTATATCGGAGATTGCCGACAAAAACAAAACAGGAACCGTTGAAGTCTTACGGATGCCTTTTAAAACTTCAAATCCTGATCCTTCAGGCAGCATAATGTCTAAAATAACTAAATCAAAAGATTTTTCTTCAAATTGCTCCAAAGCTTCTTTTTGTGATTGTACACTTGTTAGATTGCTAAACCCAGCAATGCTCAATGATTCTTGCACTATTTCTAAAATTTCTGGGTTATCGTCTAAAATTAAGATTTTCTTTTCTTTATAATTCATACTATTACCTCAACAAGACTAGTATAACACATTGCTTCCTTGGTCAAGGACTTTAAAGTAAAGATTAAGGAAGAATTAAGGTAATGAACAGGTTAAAATAAAGGAGGTTCATTATAATGAAAATAGCGAAAGGATATAACATCACTCTAAGATTTTTAAAGGAGAAAACAAATGAACAATTATATTGTTGAAACCAACCAATTAAGTAAGGATTTTTCAGGTGAAGTAGCCGTTAATCAGCTCTCTATTCATATTAGAAAAAATGAAATTTATGGTTTTTTGGGACCAAATGGTGCTGGTAAGAGTACTGCTATGAAAATGCTTTTAGGATTGTTGCAACCAAGCCACGGTTCCATTAAGCTCTTTGGAAAAACCTTTAATAGCAATCAAATATCACTCCTCTCAAATGTAGGTTCCCTCATTGAAGAGCCCTCTTACTATGCTAATTTGACCGGCTATGAAAATCTTGAAATTATCCAAAAATTACTTAAATTACCAAAAAGAAATATTGATGAAGTCTTAAAGATTGTCAAACTTTTCGATCAAAAAGACAAGCTAGTTAAAAACTATTCACTAGGCATGAAACAACGTCTAGGAATTGCACTAGCCATTGTTAAATTTCCTAAATTACTGATTTTGGATGAGCCAACTAATGGTTTAGACCCTGCCGGTATTCAAGAAATTCGTGAGCTCATCAAGTCCTTGCCACAAAAATACGATATGACTATCATCGTTTCTAGCCATATTCTTTCAGAAATTGAACAGATGGCTACAACTGTTGGCATTATCAATCATGGTCAATTACTTTTTGAAGGCCACCTATCTGACCTTGAAGAAGATGAAAAATATCTGTTTGAGACCAGTGATGATGTAACTGCTAAAAGAATACTAATGTTCAATGGTTTTAATTTGGATGATGACAAAAAATTGATTGTCAACGATAACAATAAAGTTAATATAGCCACTGCTATTCGACTCTTAGTTGAAAATGATGTTGATATTTATCAAGTTCGTATGATTCGTCGATCGCTGGAAGATGTTTTCCTTGATATGACAGGACGGGAAGGAAGTGTTTTGTAATGCTAAATTTACAATTAGAATTTATCAAATTAAAAAGACGTTCTTTCTTGCTATCTTTGATTGCTATTGTAGCAGTGGGCTTGATTTGGAGTGGCGTTGTTATCAAATATGAATTACCTAAAACGCATGAGGCCTATAATGCCATTTATACCATGACTTACTTGAATGATTGTATTTTGCCACTTTTCATTGCAGTTTTAGCGTCTAGACTACTGGAATTGGAACATCTAGGCAAAACTTTTAAACTCTTGCAAACTAGTAACGAAAGTCCTTGGCAACTTTTTAAGGCTAAATTGACTGTGATGGCTATTTTTGCCTTTGTTGTCAGTTTGATTCAAACGATTTTTCTGAAATTTATTATTCAAGGCATGCAGGTCAGTGTGACACCTGTTTCATTGAGTCTCTTTTTGTTCACAACTTTTTTGGTTTGTCTCTTTCTGTCTTGTTTACATCTTTGCTTAGCTTTTATCTATCCAAAGCCAAGTGTGACAGTGGTAACAGGCTTAATTGGTTCCTTCCTGTCATTTGTAGGTATCGGTGCGTTACCATTTCCTATTCGTATTTTCATTCCTTGGCAATATTTCTCTATGATGGGAATCGCTAAACGGGTGGCTGGAACTAACACTTATCTTTTTCAATATGATAATTCTTATCCCTTTAAATTAGTCACATTATTGCTTATCATTTTTTTAAGCATCTTTGTCAGTAAAAAACTCATTGGAAAGGCGGATCTATTATGATTATTTTTGAATTTAAAAAAATCAAAAAAAGTGCTATTCCGATAACGCTAATCTTCTTTAACCTTATTGGGTCCTTATTGGGAGCAATGATTTACGCTCTCAATCGAGAGGTGCTCCTAGATGGTACACAAGCTCGCGTCCTTTGGGGACAAACAGTTTTCTATTCCTCGCAGATATTTACTCCTATTCTGATCGGGATTATCTGTTCCATCAGTTGTCAATTCGAGGAAAGTAATAAAAACTGGCAGCGCTTATTAAGTATTCCGGTTAAAGCCAATCGTATCATTTTATCAAAAATCACCAGCTTATCACTAGTCATGGCTATTAGTCAACTGATAGTTCTTCTCTTTTATATTATCAGCGCTTTGGTTTTGAAGGTACCTTTTGCAAATTATCTACTGGACTTTTTGCTTTGGTCTATCACAGGTTGGATAGCAACCATTACTATTGTCACCATTCAAATTTTTCTTAGTATTCGCTTAAAAAATTTCGCAGTGCCTATTCTTATATCAGCTATTTTGGCTATAGCAGGGCTTATGACCCTCTTTATTGGACAAGGTCTTTTTAGAATTTTCCCTTATGCTCAGATTGCTGTTGGTGATCGAGCTCGTTCCTTAGTCCCTTTTACCTTATCTGAATTTATCCTTTTCTTAGTTGTCAATAGTGCTTATATTTTTGTCTTCTATACCTTAGCAGTTAGACAGCTTAAAAAGAGATTTATTTAATCTCATTTATAGTGAAAAACATGAAAAAAGTAAAGAACTATCGTAATTGTTATACAATTAATGATCAGCAAATAAAAAGTGTAGAGATGAAAAGGCAACACTTTTCTATACAAAATTTATAAAGTGTTTTTTGTTAAGA
>CAUUKA010000016.1:0-3753 GCA_963545945.1 uncultured Candidatus Saccharibacteria bacterium
TTCAGGGACAGAATGCTCCATCTTCTCTTTGTCCTAAGGGTTGGAGGTTGCCTACCGGAGGGACAGCTAGTAGCGATTTTCAGATACTTTACAATAATTATAATTCCTTAACTGCTTTGCTTTCTCCTCCAGTTAATTTTCAACTTTCTGGACATTCATACGTCAATTTATTGCCAGATAATCGAGACTCTTATGGTTATTATTTTTCTTCTACCGTTTATGACACTGGTGGCGTATATAGTCTACTTTTAGCTATCCCTAACGAAAATCCACCACTTTATGGTTTTACCGATCCACGCGCTGATCCAGCATTTATCTTCAGTAAATATAACGGTTATCCCATCCGTTGCATCGCACGTTAGAGTTCTTATATATCTGATCTTCTTTAATAGGTTTTTGCTATAATATTTATATGGAACGTTTATTCTCACAATTTTGCCCAGATCATTATCAACTAGAGTATAGGATTAATAAGGAAACCGAAAAAATCTACGCTAAGGCTGTCATTTTTGGTGAAAAAACTGAAAAATCCAAAAATACATTAAAATTGCATGCCAAAAATCTCAAGATTGTCAGCATTAAACAAAAAAATTCTATTAAAACTTTTAATCAATCCGAAGATATTTTAGAAATTAATGACATTGATTCTCGCAAAATTGAACTTGAGATTATCTATACTTTTAATATTAACCACAATATGGAGGGAGCCTATCTTTCAACCTATCAGCACCAAAATAAAACAGAAAAAATTATTTCAACACAGTTTGAATCGCATTATGCCAGACAGGCTTTTCCTTGTATTGATGAGCCAGAAGCCAAAGCTACTTTTGAATTGAAAATTATAGACACGGATATCGAAGACACGATTTTAAGTAATATGCCGGTAAAAACAGAACGAATCCTTGAATACACATCTGTTGATCTAGATGAAAATCCCAAAAATGGAGTATCTCTAAATAAAGTTGTCAAACGCAAAATTGTTGAATTTGAGAAAACTCCTCGTATGTCGACTTATCTCGTAGCTTTTATTGTGGGTAGGTTTCATAAAATCAGTACAAAAAATCAACATGGCATAATAATTTCTACTTACGCTCCGCTTAATCAAAATAAATCGACTTTGCATTTTCCAAATAAAATTGCTTCTGAAGCCTTAGACTTTTATGATGAACTTTTTAAAACACCATATCCTTTGCCAAAACTTGATCAGGTTGCAATTCCAGATTTTGAAGCTGGTGCAATGGAAAATTGGGGACTCGTTACTTATCGTGAATCATGTTTGCTTGCTGACGAACATTCCGCTAAATCAACCAAGGACCATATTTCTACGGTAATTACTCATGAATTGTCTCATCAATGGTTTGGTAATCTTGTTACTATGCGTTGGTGGGATGATCTTTGGCTGAATGAATCTTTTGCTAATATTATGCAATATTATTCAGTAGATAAACTATATCCAGATTGGCATATTTGGCAAGTCTTCTTCACAAATGATTGTGTAGCCGCTTTGAATAGAGATGCGTTGCCTAACGTTCAGTCGGTTAGACAAGAGATCAATGATCCTGAAGAAATAGCTTCACTATTTGATGGTGCAATAGTTTATGCTAAGGGCGCAAGATTAATTTTGATGCTTATGCGACTAATGGGAGAAGAAAACTTTTTTGCAGGAATTCGTGACTATTTTACTCAGCATCAGTATCAAAACACTACCAGTGATGATCTCTGGAGATCTTTGCACCCTTATGCGAATTTTGACGTAAAAAACTTCATGGAACAGTGGTTGTCTCAGCCAGGATATCCGATGATTACCGATATGGTTCAACAGCGATTTCTTTTAAATGGTGGGACCGACGATAGTAAATGGGAGATTCCAGAAGTTAAAGATGATATGTCGGGACATTATCTCATTAATCTTTCTAGTGAAGAGTTTAGTCAAAAAATAGAACAATTTCCTAAATTATCTCTTGAACAGAAATTACGATTATTAATCGATCGACAGTTACTATCACGTACTCCGATTGTCTCTTCTGGCTCACTTTTTGATCTTCTTCCGTATTTCAAAACTGAGACTTCTGAACCACTATTTAGTATTGTGGCGGGGATTGCTATAGGGTTTAAAATTTTTATTACGCCAGAAACTGAAAATTATAAAAAGTTCCAGCAGTATATTTACCATCTTGTAGAACCAAATTTACAAAAGCTAGGTTTTAAAGTGAAAAAAGAAGAAAAGGAAGAAGAAACAAAATTACGTGATATAGTTTTATCTCTTGCTTTATTCTCTGAAAAACAAGAGGTTATTTCCAAGTTAGCTCAGCAATATAAGCCAGATCTTCAAAAAATACATCCAGAAGTTAGAACTGCCGTTATAGGTGCCAAGTTTAAAGAAACTAAAGAAGAAATTTTTGACCAATTACTCCAAAAATATCAAGAAATTTCCAATCCAGACATTAAAGATGAATTACTAGCAGTTATAACCAGCGCTAAAAAGCCTAAAAATACTAAAAAGCTCCTAGAATTATTAAAAAAACCGGACATTATTAAACCTCAAGATCACATTTATCTAGTGTCCTACCTTTTATCGAACTATAAAACAAAACAAGAAACCATGGAGTGGATTTACCATAATTGGCAATACCTTCAAGATCTTGTCTCTGATAAGTCGCTTGATTATTACGTGAAGATTTTGGCGTCAAAAGTATATACTAGAGACGAATCTGATCAGTTTTTTGAGTTTTTCGATCAGAAAATAAATGAACCAAGTATTGCGCGAGCAATTACCGTTGCGCGAGGTGAAATCGCTTCCAGATTGCGATTAATTAAAGATGATACTAAAGAAATCCAAAAGAGATTAGAAAATCTGTAAAAGTTCTTGCATTTTTCAAATTTACGTGATAGAATAAGAACCATGTTAAGCAAGTTAGGTTTTCTAACCTCTGCGAAAAGAGAAACACTGCGAGAATAACTATTAAATGGTTAACACGCTCGCTTGTAGAAATACATAAGAAGCGTACTCTGTTTGATGTTTTAACAATTTGGATAACGATGAAAAAATAAATAGACTTGCATTTGATTAGTGATCGAACAACGATTACTAGTTAAGTCAATGCATAAAAAGGTAATTAAGGGCACTGATAGTGGATGCCTTGACAATCAATACCGATGAAGGACGTAGAACTCTGCGATAAGTCTCGGGGAGCTGAGAACAAGCTTTGATCCGGGAATCTCCGAATGGGGCAACCTAGCACAAGTCATGTTGTGTTGCATTTATCTGAACACATAGGATAAATAGACGGGAACCAGCCGAACTGAATCATCTTAGTAGGTTGAGGAAAAGAGAATAACCAATGATTCCGAAAGTAGTGGCGAGCGAAATTGGAACAGTCTAAACCTTAACATAACCATACGGTTTAACGGCCAGAGTTATGAAAGGGGTTGTGAAATTAGATAATTTTTATGTATAGCAGTTGAACAATTCGACAGTTATACATAAAAACCGACAGCGTTAACTGAGCGGATAATGATATAAACCTTTAGATCGTAGCGGAAGTGTTTGAATGGCACACCAAAGAGGGTGAAAGTCTCGTATGCGAAACGGTCTTAGGCATTATATATCTTTTTTCAAGTAGGACGGGGCACGAGAAACCCTGTTTGAATCCGGCAGGACCACCTGCCAAGACTAAATATATTGATTGATCGATAGCGAACTAGTACAGTGATGGAAAGGTGAAAAGAACCCCGGGAGGGGAGTGAAATAGA
>CAUUKA010000017.1:0-3231 GCA_963545945.1 uncultured Candidatus Saccharibacteria bacterium
ATGGTTATCAGGGCTTGGTTTCTCAGGCGATGTCAGGTATTTCGGTCTCCTTTGGAGGTGGTGGCTTTGCTTTGCCAGAAGACTTATCTTGGGTGAGTACTGTTGAACAGGGTTGGGCTGATCGAGAGATAGCAATGGAGAACAACTATCTATCAGCGCTGGAGAAAGTAAAAACTGGCGAACCTCTGACTGAAGCGGAGCTGACAGCGATAGAGCGATATGCGGCGGCCTATCCAGAACGAGTGGATGCTTCTGTTTTAGAGTACGTACAGCAAGCACGCCAGGTCAAGGCAGAGGAGATGAAAATCCGAGGCTTGATTGATAAGGTGGATGCAGGGAAGTCTTTGACAGATGAGGAAACAAAGACACTTCAAGACTATCAGTCAAATCACCCAGATAGTAATTTACTGGGGAATGTCAAGTATGCGCTAGATCGAAATGATACGAAGCAAAAAGAGCAAAAAAATATTGATGATGAGTCTAAAGAGATCATTTCAAAAGCAGAGAAGGCTTACAAAAATGGTGAGATTGATGATAAGACTTTCCAATCAATTAAATCAGGAATTATTAATTTCGGGGCGTCATATGTCAAAGAGCTTCTTCAAACTAAACTAACAGATAAAGCAGTTGAAGCCTTCACTAAATCCGCAATAGAATGGTTCACCCACAATATAAATGCAACTCAAATTGGGCGTTCAGCAGCTTTAGTCGGTGGAGGTACGGTGACAATTGCAACTGATTTTAATCCTATATGGGCGCAGCTAGCTAGAGGTGCCGTTAAAAATGGAGTAAAATATGGCATTCCAATTGTTGGTGCCTTGGTTGATTTTGGTATGCAAAAAGCTAGCGGTGAGAGTACAGGCGATGCCTTGATTAAAACAGGGGGCCATGTGGTAGCTGGATTGGCTGGTGCAAAGGTTGGTGCCGTGGTTGGAACATTTATTGGTGGCCCTGTTGGAACTGCTATTGGTGGAGCAGTTGGTTTTGGTCTATCTGTTGCAGGTAGCATGTTATTTGATGCGATCTATGATAATAAAGACAAAATAGCGACTGGCATTGCGGACATTGGGCAGAGAGCCACACAAGCGGTTGAAGATACCGTTGGTAAAGTAGGGGATGCCATATCAGGTTTCGGTAAAACGTTGGGGAGTGTCTTTAGCTTTGGATGATTGTGAATTGAACAAAATTTTTCAAAACAGGTGCTCTAATTAGATTATTAATATAAAAAAATGATTGCTGTGGATGAGTCGATTAAACCGCTATCTGATAGGAATTATTTTAGTAGTAATTATTGAAGGTTTATTTTCATTTATCAATTTTTGGTTAGAATAAGGAGTAATTTCCTAAAATGAATAAGTCGATATATGGAAATTTTTCATTATTAGAGGTTTTTGTTCGGATTGTTGAATTCTTAATGTTCTCAGATTATATTCTTTGGAACCCATAGAAAGTGTTGTTAGATGATTTTAAAAAAGAAAGATATACTTGTACAATTAGGACAGTATCAGAAAGGCCAAATACTCTTTTATAATAAAAAGACAAAATCCTTGTTAGCCATGGATGAAAAGGCCTCTTATCGATCGGTGAGCCAATTAACTCTAGCCAATAGTTACGTGATTGGGTATGCTATTTTAGCATTTATCAGTGGACTTTTTACCTTACAAAATGTTTTTTTAAAATTGCTTCTATTGTTACTCTGTCAATGCGTCATGAGCTATTACGCTTACAAACTTCAAAACTTACAAATGAAAGCAGCTACTTTTTACGCTGTTGATATTACTAAATTTGACACTCATGCTTTTACAAAGTGGTTTGCAAAAGCAAGGCAGTTGATATTCTGGTTGCTCCTAGGTGGAGGAATATGTTATATCTTGTCTGCAATTGCTTTTTATCTCTGGGGGGATGTTAGAGTGCTAGCGATTTTTGCCTGTGCTTCCTTTGTTGTGACTATCATCATTTATAATGGTATGGCAGGGAATGTTTTTCTGAAGGTTAATGATTTTTACACGAAAAAGAGAAACAGCGATTAGGGAGTGTGTTTGGATGACTAATCAAAATGAGTTAGTACGAAACTTAATACCGCTAGGTGAATATAGAAAACCGCAATTCTTGTTTTACAATTGCAAAAGTTCACAGCTATATGCCATAGACAGTTATAACAGTAATAGCCAATCTATTTGGATATGGGTTGGGATTGTTTTAGTTGTCCCTGCTTTGAGACAATTAACAAATGTTGCCTTTATTCAGTCTAGTGTTTTAAAAATAATATCAGTTATTTTAGCAATTATTATTTCGTTTATCATAAGTAAATTCTTTCGGAAAAAATCTTTTGAAAACAAGAGACTTTATCGGGTTGATAAATATTATTATCAAAAAAGTGATTTTTATTCTTTTGCTTATAGGACGAATCAACTCGTTATAGAAGGATTTGCTTTTGTTTGTATTGCTTCTGTCGTCTGTCTAGGACTTTATTCTTGGGGAGGAGATCTTCTGTTTTTGTTTTTCTTTTGTATGATGACCTCCTTAATATTCACCTTAATAGAATTAAATCATTTAAAGCGCGGACAGGCTATTAAACAGCTAAAAGAAGAATCCTAAAATGTAAAGAAACATGGAATCAACTGTCTAGATATGGTATTTATATAAGCAGTATTATCACTTTTGCTTCTATGACTAGTGAAAAGAGTACTATAGAGACTATACTATCACTATTTAAAATACTTCTCTTCTGTTAGAGAAATAATATAAAAATAAAAAAGGAATTAAACTAATGTCACAATTATTGCCACTTGGAAGTGTTGTTCGTTTGAATAATGGCGATGTCAACCTAATGATTATCAGCCGTTATGCTTTATATGAATCTGATAAGGGTGTGGGCTATTTTGATTATTCGGCCTGTTTACATCCATCAGGTGTTACAAATCAACGAACTTATTATTTTAATCAAGAAGATATTTCAAAAGTGCTTTTTGAAGGTTATATTAATCAAGATGAAAAAAATATGCAGCAGATTTTCGAAATAGAGGCTCCGAATATTTCTTATCCGCATTTTACTATCGAAGAGTTTAAAGAGTAGTAAAAAATAAAAAATCACTAAATACTTTTCGTTGCTAATAGATTTGACTGAAGCGGAGCTGACAGCGATAGAGCGCTATGCGGCAGCCTATCCAGAACGCGTGGATGCTTCTGTTTTAGAGTACGTACAGCAAGCACGCCAGGTCAAGGCAGAGG
>CAUUKA010000018.1:0-3194 GCA_963545945.1 uncultured Candidatus Saccharibacteria bacterium
ATTCTTGGTTTCCAATAACTATCGCACGATTTTAGATTGGAACAAATCAAATTACTTCGGCGTGAGCATCGGTATGTTTGCTGATCGCATTAAGATGGCCACCGGCTTGTAGAAAGCAAAATAAACCGAGCAAATTAGCTCGGTTTATTTTTTGTATGGCAGAGATTAAATATCTAATTTTGGCAATGTTCTTACAATTCGCATTGTTTCTAAACTTACCGTCACTACTCGTAAGAATAATTCCATTGGATAGCGAGGGTTATTCATTGTTTCAATTGCCCAGTCGTTGGCATCATTAATGATTCCACTTGCTTTATCCGTTTTCACTGATTGGCGTTCCATCACCCATTCCAACGCAGGCTTGCCGTTGACTACATAATCGTAGGCTTCTTCGGGAATGTTGGTAAGCGTAAATTGGCTGTTGTAGATAACGGTAGTTTTATCATCCACTTTTTTACCCGTTTCCTCATCCATTTTTTTGCCGAATTTCATTTTTTCTACATAGAAATCTTCGCCTACAGCGCCGCTGATTTGATCCCCCAGTAATTTTAATCCACCTTTGAATAGCACGTTTTGATACATCGGCACGGTTTCGTAATTTAAGTGTAATTCTGCTAACTCACGTCCCGCTTTAGAAAACGCCCAAAAATCTACCGCACTTTTTACGCAAGGAATGCGTGGCAATTGTTTACTGAGGTTATCAGCATATTTTTCACGATATTCCTCGCTATGCAGTAAGCCGTAGATATAGTAGAACATATCTTCTTTGGTGAAATCCTCGCTTGGATAAGCCGTTTTAAAATGGGCAAGGGCTTCATCTGTAATCGCATCGCGGCGTTGATAGCCTTCACATGCGGTCGATTTTTTATTTGAATCAGAAAAAAGATCTACGTATTCCCCTTCTTGTAGTTTGCTTTCTTCATATACATATAATGGAAATAATTGAATTCCTCCGTTACTTTGATTATCCATTAATGTATTAGTGATGAACGACAGAAAACCTTCTTTTCCCCATCTATTTTTTATAACAATAGCTATATTTTTATGATTAGGTGTTGGAAATATTTTTGGATTTTGATAGACCATTTCATTAAAATCTTTATTAAAGTAACACCATTGTTTATAGAATGGTCTATATTGTGCAATTATGAATCTATTATTATGTATAGATAATCTATGTGAACGTAGGATTCTATTCTTTAACGCTCTAGACCAACTAATATCTGATGGGTTTAAATTAAGGTTATCTATTTTTTCTTTTTCAGTGGATAGAGCATTTACTCGTTTTAACTCACTGTTATAGAAGTTAATTGTATTAGATATATTTTTTTGAATAGATGTTTTGTTACTGTTGTAACACCAAGAGTCTCTACTTGTTAATAATCCTTGTGAAAATATATCAAAAATACTTTCAGATGATTTTTTATCTCCTAAGGATAGATAATTATCAAAGCTAAGTTCTCTTTGATTTATCCAATCATTAACTTTATTTGGTGTTATAGTTATCCATTTTTCTCTAGATGAGATACCAGAAATTGATGATAATTTCTCAATTATATCTAATTTCTTTTTTTTACTTAAATAATCATAGATACAATAGTAGTTAATATTGCCTTTTGATATTGATTTTGAGTTCTTAACTAGAATTACAATGGCTACTCCAGTCATAATATCAAATATATTTTGCCCTTCTCTTTTAGCTTCATCTCCTTGTTTGCCTCTAATTGCTCCTTTTAAGTCAAAGATATATATTGAATTAAATTCTTCAGATAAACATTTTCTTAAACCATCAGTATTCTTTCCATCTAACCAACCGGAATTAGTAATAAATCCTATAACCCCATTATCTTCAATACGATTGCTAGCCCATTTTATTGCTCGAATATAAGAGTCATATAAATTTCTTTGTAGTGTAGCTGTAGAATATTTTGCATATGAATTGGATATATCTCGATCTAATTGTGGATAGGCGATGTTTTTATTATCATCATTTTCTGATTTTTGTCCTACAGAGTAAGGCGGATTACCAATAATCACTTGAATATCCAATGCTTTTTGGCGTTTTCGACGGTCGCTATTGACTTGCAGAATTTCATCGACTAGGTCTTCTTTTTCATACATTTGGAAGGTGTCGGTTAAGCAAATGCCTTCAAAAGGTTGGTAATCAGTAGAATTCTCTTGCGTGTTTGCAGAATGTTCTGAAAGCAAGGCGTGATAGACCGATTCAATGTTAATTGCCGCAATGTAGTAGGCGAGTAGCACGATTTCATTGGCGTGAATTTCATGATACTTCAACGGTAATTTTTCAGGTGGAATAATGCCGCTTTGCAGTAAGCGAGTAATGAATGTCCCTGTACCTGTAAACGGGTCAATAATCTGCACGCCTTTATCGGCAAGGCTTGCATTAAATTCCTTATTCAACACATCTTCTACTGAGCGGATAATAAAATCTACTACTTCCACTGGCGTGTAAACAATACCTAAACGCTCTGCCATTTTCGGGAAAGCTTTGTTAAAGAAGCTATCATAAAGCTCTTTAATAATTTTTTGCTTACCTTCTGGCGATTGAATGTTTTTCACTCTAAATTGGATACTTTCGTAGAAATCATTGAGTTGTTTGGTTTCAGTTGCTAGATTTTTCTGCTCGAGTACCTCCACCACTTTTTGCATTGCCTGCGACATCGGGTTGTGTTGGGTAAAGTTATCATTAGCGAATAGTGCATCAAATACCGGTTTAGTGATTAAATGCTGTGCCAACATTTCCACCGCTTCGCTTTCAGTTATGGCATTATTTAAATCATCGCGTAATTCATTTAAAAACGCATTAAAAACTGACCGCTCTTTCGTGTTTTGTGGGTTAGCTAAAATAGTATTAATGCGTTCGATATGCGTATTCGCAATTTTTGCCACATCATTTGCCCAATCTTCCCAATGAGTACGATTGCCGCATTTTTTCACAATTTTAGCGGTTAATGCTCGTTCAATTTCGCCAATTTCAAATTCCATTTCAAGCTGAGTTTCACCATTAAAGGAACTGTTGTCACGGTTCCCAATGGTTTTCTCACCTTTACCTGATGTTTTCTTCACTTTCGTTGGCTTTTGTTTTTGCTTCGCTAAAACTTGGCTAACAACAGAAATGACTTCAATTTTATCTTTTGCTGCGCCGTCAAATTCCATTTTGTTAATCATTGCAT
>CAUUKA010000019.1:0-2956 GCA_963545945.1 uncultured Candidatus Saccharibacteria bacterium
GACTTGATTGGTTGACAGATGTCCGCCAATATGAAGAAGAAGTGTTAAGCAAACGTGATTAGAAAGAGGAAATTATGACTAAATTTATTGATTCACCCTATGTTGAAACTATGCGAGAAGTAACCTATCAATCTTACCTGCGATACTGGGATGAACGCAACGGTGGGAATGTTTCTTGCCGGTTAACTGCTGAAGAAGTGAGCCCTTATGAAGATGTGCATGAGGTCAAATCTACACATGAACTTGATTTTGATGCTTCCCCTTTAGCAGGCCAGTATTATCTCGTCACAGGTACTGGTCGCTATTTCCGCAATGTAACTAAACAACCACTGCTCGATTTAGGATTGGTAAAAATTTCTGAAGACGGTCAAGGTTACGATATTGTTTGGGGATTTGAAGACGGTGGGCGTCCAACCTCAGAGTTTCCAAGTCATTTGATGAGTCACATTGAACGCCTAAAAGTAACCCCTGAACAACGTGTTGTTTTCCATTGCCACCCGACCAACTTGATTGCATTGACCTTTACGCAAGACTTGGATGAACGTCACCTATCTCGTTTGCTATGGAAAATGCAGGCAGAGTCACTAGTTGTCTTCCCTGAAGGAATCGGAGTTATTCCTTATATGACTCCAGGCACAACAGAGATTGGAAAAGCGACGGCAGAAAAGATGGCAGATTTCTCAGCAGTCATCTGGCCCCATCATGGACTCTTTGCTTCAGGTATCTCACTAGATGAAACCTATGGCTTAGTAGAAGTCATTGAAAAAGCAGCCATGATCTACAGCCAAGTAGGAGCCCAAGGAGGCATTATTAAGCAAGAAATCACCGACCAAGAGTTGAAAGAATTAGCTAATCGCTTTGGTGTAACGCCTAAGGAAGGATTTTTGTAAGATTCGCTTAAGAGGAGGTCGAACTCCTCTTTTTTAATAATCTTTTGGTCCAAGTTGGACCATTTTCCATTAAATTCTAATTTGTACACAATACTTTTTCTTAAGAGAAAGCTTAATGTATTGGCAAATAAGAGATATACGATAGGATCATAACCTACCTTAGCAAAATGTATCCGATAGTCATTGGTTTATTGTTTTAGATAAACCAGTTTCTGAAGAAATTACACAAAATATTAAAAGGGGAGGATTGAATTCAATTTTATACCAAATCCCCGCCAAGTTAGATCTTGGCGGGGATTTTTTCTACAACAAAATAGGCTCCAGAATTCCTATGTTAGTTTTAGCCTAAATAGAATTTATAGAGCCTTTTTATCTAAATCCAATCATCGCCTTCAACTGGTGCATAAGCCCACCACACCCACGCTAAACCAAGATCAGTAGCTTGAATAATATTATTTTGAATAGTAATTAAATTATGCTGAAGTGCAAAATCGATGTATTCATCTAATTGATTTCTTTTATCAGCATAACCTTCTTCAATTAATTTTGAGATTGATTCAGGTAAACTCACGTAATCTAAAAAACTAGTGAAGTAGGTATCTGTTATTAGTTTTTCACGAATTTCAAAGTTTGAACCTTTGAATTCTCTTTGCAAATTATTTTTAATTGACATTCTTTTACTCCTTTTAAATTTATAGTATGTCAGAAAAATGTGTTAAAACTGTTAGTTATACAACAGTCTATATTTTGAGTATGCCATAAAAACACAGAAAAACTGTTTTTTTCCGTTTTTTTTTCTCCCATTTTTTCTATATTTCAGTCGAAAATGAGATACTTTAAAGAATATAGTTAGTCACTGTGACGGATAGACGCCAGTGGGAAAGATGGAATACCGAGACCGCCATCAAGGCTAAGCGATTATATTTTGTGGGCATGGCTGAGTTTAAGGCTTTTTTATAGTTTGATCCACGAATTTTATAAACTTCATCTCTTAGTTCATTAATGAAGGCTTTCTTTTGTTTCTCAAATTTCTTTAATGATTTATTCCTTAAATTTTGGTGACCAACTTCCCAACGTTCTATTAAAAATTTTTTTAAATTTACCTTGAAACTAGGATTATCTTGGAGTTTCTTCAAGTAGAAGTAATAACATTCTCTTGCATGTTGGGCTCGCATCCCATGTAGATTGATAAGATTATTCATTTCTACATCTGTAAAGATATAATCATCCTCTTGTTTATTTTTAAAGGTATCGAGGACGACCGGAACATCTTGTGGAAGAATAAGTTGAGGTTGAAATTTTCCTCCCTTTCCACGCTGAACTAAAACATAGTAATTTCCATTATTATCTTTTCGAATATCTTTTCCTTTTAATTTTTTTAATTCGGATCTACGAATCCCAACTGCCCTCTGAAAATTAACCAGCCGAGAGAAGCGAGAGTCTGTTTCTTGATGTTTACCTTGTGAGTTTTTTGATTTTACACGCCCTCGGATAATTTTGTCACTGGAACGCTTGTCTTTTCTAATTCTATTCATGTTGATATCAACTGCTTTGCAGATAGGTGCTAAATAAGTATGAATGGTAGCAACAGAGTATTGTTTTGGATCATCATTTAGATCTAGTTGGTATAGTTGAATCACTTCTTCAGTAATATCTGATTGTTTCTTAATATTGTGTTCTTTAGCCCACTTTGTAAAGCGAGTAATTGCTCTTTTATAGCTTGTCCTCGTTCGATTGTTTGTGATATTTTTTGATACTGCAACAAATAAATCGTGCTTGAGGGAATTTCTTTTTCTTGGCATTATACATTCCTTTCTAAATTAATTGCATATTATTGTTAAACTGCCTCCCACCCTTTTTTAATAAGCTGGGTATGCTTTTGATACTTCCCATCGAGGCTAACTCTTGAAGTTTAATGTTTGCGATAGATTTTCAGTAATCACCGTGATCTATTTTTGGAAGGATCATAAAGATGTCATTGCTTGTTCGAGCTTATAAAACTTTTCTATTTTACTTTTTTATTACATTATTTTTTTACTTTGCTAAACTAGTTATTTTTTTAGTTT
>CAUUKA010000020.1:0-2773 GCA_963545945.1 uncultured Candidatus Saccharibacteria bacterium
TATTTTATCATTTTTAAGACTTAAAAGAAAGTATTAAGTCGGAGAGGGATGAAAGGGTGGAGGTATAAAAAACCAAGCTCAGATGTAACTGGACTTGGTTGTGGGAGTTTATATTAAAGCTAGATCGTTGTTTTTTAACGTATATTTAATCCTGCCTTTTAAACTGATATAGTTCTCAGTGCTTCACTACATGAATATTCATAATCATAAAATCTTCAACATCAACCTTTGCAATAATCCGATAGTAGCCTACTCGAAAGCGCACATAAACAGAGAGATTACCTGACAAATATTTTCCAGGCACCTTAGGGAAGTTGATCATTCACCAAATTCTTGTCAATGATTTTCTTTGTTCCTCTATTTAGTTTATATCCGATTATAGCAGAAAAATTCGAAAATCCTCTGCTGTTCTCTATTAAGATCTTACAATGTCTCAGAAAGTATTTTTTTTATTTTTGAACGAATTTCATTATATACCAAATTAACTTCATTGTCAAAGCCGATCCTTCCATTGGCTATTGTAACATTTTCTCTTAAATATACTTCTAAATTTCTAAATAGAAAATCATTAAAAGGATTCTTCTTAACAAACGAAATTGAATCATCAATATAATTAGTCATAACACTTAAATCAACTGATTTATCAAAAAGAGCACCATATTTTTTACTAAAAATAGGCTCAGTCAAGTTTCCTTTGAAATAATCTTTACTATTCCTATTAAGCTCTGTACAGGTAGTATACC
Source organism: uncultured Candidatus Saccharibacteria bacterium (assembly GCA_963545945.1). Taxonomy (GTDB): domain Bacteria; phylum Patescibacteriota; class Saccharimonadia; order Saccharimonadales; family Saccharimonadaceae; genus Nanosyncoccus. The sequence continues at coordinate 744 of CAUUKA010000020.1, forward strand.
AATAATCGGTCATATATCTTTTTATCGTTTCTAACAACTCAATAATAGTTTCATTTGAAAAATCTTTATAATGTTCTCTTAAATAAGTAATCGAGCTACCTAAAATTTTTCCAACATTATCTTTTTCAATTACACCAAGTATTTCTAAATTTTTATTCTCTGTAAAAATTCTATCCGCTATAATCGATTCTAAAATCTGAGACCTATATTGAGAAAATCGCTTCTTTGCAACTCTTTCCCAAGCAACACTATAAATATTTTGTTTGTATATCTCAGTGTTCACATCTTTGGGCTCGTAATTTTCTTTTTTATCAACTAAATAATCTGAAAGATATGACCGTTCTAAACTTTTACTATAATTTAGATCTTCATTATTTTCAACCATACGATAATGAATCGTTATATCTCCTGTGTAGTATTGAAAATAGATTTCCTCGTCAAAATATGTTGTACATTTTATTACTATCATTTCTAATTCATTTAAAGAACATTCATAAAGATAGTCACCTGAGTTGCTTGTGCCTATAATTTGTGACTTAACTTCAGATTCTTCATCAGACAATTTTCTTTCACAGACTAGAATATTTTCTAACGGAACATTGTCTTCCATAAAAATCTTAATTTTTGCTTTTGCTGCAGTATTATATTTTTCAACTATAAAATAAGGACGTGCTGAAGCAAGACGCTTTTCTCTATTTTCAAGATACTCTTTTTTTTCACGTTCTTGCCTTCTTTGCTCATCATCAAAACGTATTTTTTTGTCTTTCTCATTTTGACTATTGAAAATTAAGAAAGTTACAAAAATCGCTAAAGCTGATAGAACTACTCCATAATAGTCTTTATTTGCTACAGATATAAAATTATATATCTTTGTAACTAAAGGATCTTTGTTTCGAAAATACGGTAAAAGAATTGCTACTACAGTAATAAAGAAACACAAAAAAATATTAAAAGTTCTTTTAAACATATCTGCCCACCGTTATTAATTTATTCTCATTATACCAAAAAACACAGCATTACACCGTGTTTCTGTGTTTATTTAACCAACTTTCTCATCTCCTCAATCCGCGCTACGGTCGCGTCGTACTTGGCTTGGTAGTCGGCTTGTTTGTCGCGTTCTTTTTGGACGACTTCTGGTTTGGCATTGGCTATGAAGCGCTCGTTAGAGAGTTTCTTACCGACTAGCTCCAGTTCTTTTTGCCACTTGGCTAGTTCTTTTTCGAGACGAGCCAGTTCTTCCTCGATATTGAGGAGGTCTGCCAGCGGCAGGTAGATTTCTGCGCCTGTGATGATGCTAGACATGACAAGCTCTGGCACAGCAAGGTCTGATGCGATTTCCAGATGCTCAGGATTGGTGAAACGCTTGATGTAGTTGACATTATCCTTGAAGAAGGTTTCCAGCGCACTGTCTGTCGTCTTAATCAAGATGGTAATCGGCTTGCTTGGCGCCACATTGACCTCAGCTCTGCTATTGCGCACCGAACGAATCAGATCCTTGAGGGCTTCCACGCCAGCTGCTGCCTCGGCATTTTCAAACTCTGGACGAACCACTGGATAAGCCGCTGTCACAATGGTGCCTTCTGAGATTTGTCCAAAGATTTCCTCGGTCACGAAAGGCATGATTGGGTGAAGCAGGCGCAGGATTTGGTCCAGCGTGTAAAGGAGGACAGAGCGAGTGATGACTTTCTCGTCTTCATTGTCGCTGTAAAGCACTTCCTTGGTCAACTCAACGTACCAGTCGGCAAATTCATCCCAGATAAAGTTGTAGAGGATGTGTCCAGCCACGCCAAACTCAAACTTATCGAAGTTCTCAGTTACCTTGCCAATAGTTTCATTGAGGTTGTGGAGAATCCAGCGGTCAGTGACATTTCCAGCCTGACCAGCCACCACCTGAGCGACATTCTCACGCGCCACATCCAGCGTCAAGCCTTCATTGTTCATGAGGATGTAGCGGGAAATGTTCCAGATCTTGTTGATGAAATTCCAAGAAGCATCCATCTTTTCATAGCTGAAGCGGACGTCTTGGCCAG
>CAUUKA010000021.1:0-2626 GCA_963545945.1 uncultured Candidatus Saccharibacteria bacterium
CTACTCCTCTTACCTCCACTACTACTGACTTAAATACTAAGGATAGTTGGGTACCAGAGAGAAAAACTCAAGTTAAAGCTGATGGTAATGTGATTTGGACGCTTGAAAATAAAGCTAGATCCTATCATCCATCTGGTACAGAAGCTTACTATCAAAATGGCATAAATCGTGCTACAACTCCGTCTCAGTCTGATGGTTCTACCGAATGGGAGAAAGCTGGCAACTATTATACTTGGTACACAGCTACGTCTGGTAGTGGGTTGCAAGGACTAGCTAACACCGTTATAAATGATAGTCTCTGTCCTAGGGGATGGAAATTACCGGATAACGACGGTAATAAAAGCTTTTATAATTTATTGGATACTGTTTATCAGATTCCACATAACACTGCTAGTCTGCATAGATTAACTCAATCCCCATTCCACTTCCCGTACACCGGATTATACGCTCATAATACTGGCTATCTGGATTATTACAGTACTAACGGTTATTATTGGTCTAATAAAACCACCTCCGATGGCTCTGAAGTTTACAATTTAGCATTTTATACCAATACGAACTTTATTTATAATGCTCAAGCGAAAAATCAGACATGGGGTTTCTCCGTACGCTGTCTCGCTCGGTAATAAGCCTTGTTCATTCTTGATTTTATCTTTTAGATATAGTAAAACTAGAAAATATAATTTGAAAAAGTGAGTAAAAAAATGCAAGAGTTCGATCAATATCAAAAAGTTTCTAGTAAATTTGATTTTTATACTAAAACGCCACCTCAAAAACCGTATATGGTTAAATTTGAGACGGGACTAATTGAAAAAGTCTTAGGCTTAGCTGGCGAATCTGGCGAAACTGTTGATAAGTTCAAGAAAATTATTCGCGACAGTAACGGCGAAATCAACGAGGAGCAGAAAGTCGAAATCGTTAAAGAACTCGGCGATATTCTTTGGTATCTTGCACAAATTGCCAGCTATTTGGACGTTCCTCTCTCAGAGGTCGCAACTAAAAACATAGACAAGCTACAGAATCGCATGGATAGAAACAAATTAAGGGGTTCAGGAGATAATCGCTAAGATTAATTCCTGCAATTTGGGCAGTGATAATTCCCATCCTTAGTCTGATAACGAGTCAATCCACAATCTTTACAGAGCGTTTTCTGATGTAGCCAGTCTCTATAAGAGTCCAACATTTTTTCGACAAACTCTTCGTCATAGGTAATTCTATACTGTTTTTTCCAATTTTGGTGCGTTAAAATTACCTCTCTAGCGCATTCCCATGCCTCAGATTCTATGCGTAGCCGTTCAACGCTAGTATTGTAATCTCCATGCTTACAGAGGGCATGTCCAAGCTCGTGTAGTGTCAAAAGGGCAAAATATGGCATAGTCAAACTACAATTTTCATCGATATAGATGGATTTTTTTGGCTTATATTTAAATCTGTTGGAGAGGATAAAAGAAAAACCCTGGTATTCTGCAGAGAGTTCTAATAAAAATTCCTTTATCTGCTTATTGAGCTTGGAAGTGACAATCTTCGCTCCAATATTATTTATTGTTTTTTCTTCTACCCTTTTTTTCTCCGTTTTTAATAAGATTGTTTTTTCGCTAATATCGGTTGTCATTTTTCTGCCTGCTTTTTTCCATACAAGAATGCCCCGTAGATAACCGATTCTTGAGGATGTCTTGCTTTTAAAATTCGCGGGATTTCTTGAATTTGCGAATTAGCACTAAGGATTTTTATTAAAATTGGACGAAAAAGTGGCAGAATCTCTGCAATTGGCCCGCTAATTACAATATTATTTGGCGTATTTTCTTTTATAATGTCTGTTAGTCCGATCGAAAAACGACAAGCTATGTCTTCGAGTGCTTTTTCTTCTTTAATTTTGGTTACATCTAGGTCGTTATTGACCTCACGAATAGCCTTACTTGATGCAATTTTTTCCCATTCTTGCCTCAAACCTTTATAAGTATATTTTTTATGTCCAGGTTCAAAAAATGCCGACTTGAGCAAAAGTTTGCCGTTTGTGACAATTCCGCCTCCAATCCCAGTCCCAAAAGTTAGATAAATTGTCTTTTTTGGTATATTTCGACATTCATAGATTGCTCCAAGGTCCGCATCATTTTTATAATAAATTGGGCAGTTAATCCTATTTTTCTCAAAAACAATAGAGATATCTTTAGCTATTTTCTCGCCTTTCCACAGGGGAAGATTTTTCGCATTACTTGGTAAATCATTTATTAACACTCCAGGATAGGAAATTGTAACTGCCCGAATTAGTTTACGTCGCAACGGTAATATTTTAGGTAATTGTCGTCCTAATTCGGTTTTCCATTTTTCGGGGTCCTGATAGCTTTTTATTTTACGTCTACGTAATAACCTCCCATTTCTGGAAAAAAGTGCCAGTAATGTTTTTGTTCCTCCAATATCAATCGCAAGATACATAATCTCAGTATATCATTTTTAGTATTATTTGGTTTTTATATCATTAAATATAGTATAATAAAAAATACAATCATAAGAATTATCCAAAGAAAAATAATTAGAGAAGATTAAATGAGGATTAAAATTATTAAACATGGTAAAAAGAAACTCTCTCTCTTACCCACTTCCTCCCCCTGCTGGGCATCTTCACTCT